>CAYSCX010000052.1:0-13625 GCA_964429575.1 uncultured Binatia bacterium (SeqCode)
ATCTGGGTAGCGCGGCCGTTGTGATCGATGCGTGGTCGCGATGCACCCGACCGCGTGTAAAGAGACAAGTATTCAGCGGGGCTTTGAGGCAACAGGGCGACGGGGAAATTGCGACGAATACCGGCGCTGGCCGACGAATAGCGGTTTGCGAAAGCGTAGTTTCGACGCGGGGTTAGGTCGATTCGATGAGGGTGTCATGGCTGTTGGCGCGATGCACGCCGCGCTCCAAAGTGCGTTGCCAGCAACGTGCCAGCAAGCGAGTGCTGCGCCTAAGCCGAAGTGGGTCGTCGTGCGCTATGACAAGCCAAGCCTTCGTTGCTGGCAACGATCAGGCGGATTAAGTGTCCCACTGCCAGCAACGTGAGATTACGCCGTGATATTAAAGGGTTGGCCAGCTTCCAATCGATGATTCGCAAGACATGGGTGTCGATTGCTGGCATTCGACGACTTCACACTTCCTTGCCGATCCAGACGACTTCGCCGAGGGTGGAAAATACGCGGCCCGGCTTCGACTCGTAGCGCTCCGGTCCATACCGAGGATTATCAGAACTTATGATCAGCGAGCCGTCTGGACGTGCGTGAACTCTGCGAATGAGATATCCGAACCCGCCCGCTCGAAGCGCGAATATCCCGGTTGGTGGCGACACGTTAGCCAGGTTTGGCGACGACCGTTCGCGTAGATCAGAGTCACGGGATGCGCTGACCGAAAAAGCGCCCCCTATCAAAAGAAGGGCGTCGCGGGGAATGGTCGGCTCCATCGTGTCGTCTAGCATGCGCACCAACATCGCTCCCTGGTGCCGCGTAACATTGGAGAGCCAGAGGCGGTCGAAGCAGATTGGCGGGTCTTCGCGACGCCAGTCATCTTGTCCAGGAAGCAGGAGAGGAACCTTGACGTAATCGCCCAAGCCTGTTCCTTCACCGCGGCGCTTCCTGGGCGGCGTGCCGAATGCAAGCCACTCATCTCTCACGTCGGCCTGTAAGGCCAACTCGCGGATCATCTTTAGGTCGGGCTCGCTTCGACCGGCCAGCCAGCCATATATGGTTTGTCTTGCGGTCCCGAGCACCTCCGCTAAGTCAGCAATTTTCCACGCAGCGATGGCGCGTTGCAGGCGCCACGAGAATGGCCGTCCCTGCGCGTCCTCGGGATGCGCGGGAATGAAGCGCGTCTTTGAATGTTCGATTTTCTTGCGAGAGCGATGCGCGGGCATGGGCGAGCGCCGCTAGTCAACGAGATAGGGCGCGCCCCAGGTCGTTGACATCTGTGTACATTTGCCGTACACGTTAGACTGTATGCCCCCGAGATTACGGCCCGCCGGTTTGCTGGAGGAATTGAATCCA
Organism: uncultured Binatia bacterium (SeqCode); assembly: GCA_964429575.1. Classification (GTDB taxonomy): domain Bacteria; phylum Desulfobacterota; class Binatia; order Binatales; family Binataceae; genus CAYSCX01. The sequence continues at coordinate 1,339 of CAYSCX010000052.1, forward strand.
AGCGCGTTGATTTCGATCGCGGACGTTGCGCGGCTCGGGTCGCGGAAGCGTCGTGCCGTCGCCGCAGCGATATCGAGAGCGCGGGTCGCGCCAGCGCTCGCTGGCTGCGGCCGTAAAGCCGCACTATTCGCAGTTCGGGTACTGATGGCAACCGATTCTCTCACGCCCGCCGAACGTGGCGCACTCACGATGAGATTGCAATCGGTGGGGGCCGAGGCAACGGAGCAAGGCAGCGCACCGACGCCCAAAAAGGCCCGCGCGCAACGCGGGCGCGGGCGGCCAGGTGGCTCTGGATGGATCGAACGAGATGAGACGCTGCGCGGATTCCTCATCTCCATCGCCGTAGAAAGAGGTTTTTGGCTCGATCGCCGCATCGCGGCGCTGCATCATCTGCCGACCCGCGCACGGCGCATCACGATCGCGCAGATCGTGCGACTCGCAGCGAAAATCTTCCCGCAGTTGACCGTGTCGAAGAAAATCGAAAAAGCCGTCGCGCGATTTTTGACCGCGTACTTCGTCGCGCACATGCCCGAAATTTGCGCCATGCAATCAGCTGAAAAGTTCGAGGGGCGCTTCTCGTGGGCGGTTGGATCGCAGCGCGCGGGTCTGACGCGCTTCAACGAGCTGGTCCAGATCGACGGCCGTCGCGCGAATTTTACGCTCGCCGATGGCAGCCGTCCGCTGGAATTGGTTCTGTACGACACGTTCACGGGGACCGTGCTGATCCATCACGCTCGCAGCGAAACCGCGCACGAAGCGCGCGCGGCTTATCGAAAATGGTGCATCAAATATGGTCCGCCGGAGCGGCTGCGATTCGATCGCGGTGTCGCCTTTCTTGCCGATGCATTTTCCGGTGAACCGATGCAGTGGCTCGGCACCAAACCGCAGCCGGCGCCGCGGCCGTATTTTCCGCGTTTTCGCGGCGGCGTCGAGCGAACGAACCGAACCCGCGCGCTGGACTATGACCAGGTCCACCCGCTTTTCAGCGGGCATTCGATTGCCATGGCGCAGGAACTCCGCGAGCGCGACCCTCGCGGCACGCGAGCGAAACGTTTGCGGATGCGCACAGAAAATCTTGGCCGGTCGATTGAAGAGGAACAGCAGCGCGCCGACACATGGGCGGCGGAGCACAACGCGCGATCACATCCCGAAGTTTCTGAGCTCACGCGGGACCAGGTTCGCGAAAAATTCCCCGGTCTCCGGGGACCGCTCGCGCCGGCGCAGTGTGCTTTCCTGCTTTGCGAAGTCCCGCGCGGCGGGTCGCAGCGCTTTATCAACAAAAAAGGAATCCGCGTCGCGGGGCGCGATTTCTTTCCGCTTGAAGCTGATGACATAGACGCATTCACCAAACACGCGATCTCCGGTGCGCGAAGCGTCCACGTGTTTTACGACCCGCAACGGCCGGAAGCGGTTCACCTGTACACGAACGCTGGCGGACGATTATGTACTGGGGTTGATCTGACAGCGCTCGATGCGCCGTCCCGGCGCGCGCTCGCTCTGCACGCGACAGCCGCCGAAAAGAAATTTGTCGCCGATTTCAAAACGGTCGTCCGCCGCTCCCGGCGTCGGATCACGACCGATCGCGCGCTGCGGCTCCATTTCGACGGCGGCACCAGCGGCGATCTCGCGGCGGTGATTGAGCGCGAGGCTGGCGAGGAACTCATCGCGCGCGCACGGCCGGCACTCATACGACCGCCGCTCGAGCATGCCGATCGCGCCGAGGTCGATGCGCAATTCGCAGCGATTGCGCCGAGGCTGGCCGCACGGGCGAATCCATACGACGAATCCGCCGAAATCGCGGCGACGGTTGCGCGATGGCAGCAGTTGCACGCAATGCCGCGCGCGCAATGGAGCAAGGACGATTTGCAATTCGAGGAGCTGGCAGCGCCGTTGCCCGAAGTGCGCGCGTTGCACCGCCGCGCGGCGGCAAGCTGAAAATCATGCGCGACGGGATCATAAAGACGCTGAACACAAAAAAGCTGCTCGCCGCGTCGGCTGCGCTGCTCGATCGCCCGCGCGGCATGCCGGGGCTTGCGGTCGTTTGGGGCGCGGCCGGCAGCGGCAAAACGACTATCGCAAAGTACGTTGCGCTGAGCAGCGACGGAGTTTGGATCGAGGCGCTCCCGGACTGGACAAGCCGTTGGATGCTCGGCGATCTCGCGGTCGAATTGGGCGCCGCCCGTGAAAAAACGGCGGAACTTAATTTTCGCGCCGCGCGCGGCGCTCTGCTTGCCCGGCCGCGCGCCGTCTTCATCGATGAAGCCGATCGCTTGTGCGATCGGATGAGACTCGCCGAGACTCTGCGCGCGCTTCACGACGCCACGACCGCTTCGATCGTGCTGATCGGCATGCACGATCTCCCGCCGGCAATCCGGCGACTGCCGCAGATCGCAAGCCGCGTCGCACATCGAATCGAGTTCAAGGCGTGCGACCTCAAGGATGTTCGAGCGTTCGCCGATGGGCTCGCTGAGATTGGAATCGCAGATGACCTAATTGGCCCATTGCACACATCGACGGCCGGTTCGGCGCGTTTAGTTTGCGCGATGCTGGAAAAGCTAGAGACCTTCGCGCGCCGGCGCGCCAAGCGCGTGCTCAAATTCGCCGACCTCCCGACAAACTTTTTCGATGCCGGAGACCGCTCGCAGGCGACAGATGAAGCCGGGGAAGTTGTGGCCGAATCGCGCGGCGATCTTAAGCAGGTGCAAGCCGATGCGGCGTGAACTGGCAGGAAAACCAAGCCAGGCGCACGCGAGGTTGTGGCGGGCGATGAGGATGCAGCAGACCGGATTCACGCCCGGCGAACTCATCGCACTGTGCGCGGTGCCGCGCAAGGGGGTGGAGAAATTCGTGCGCGGCCTCACGCGCGCCGGCTATCTTCGCGCCGAGCGCGGCGGTCCAGCGCGGCGCTACGTTTTGCTGCGAGATACCGGCCCGATGCCGCCGCGGGTCAGTCGCGACGGCCGCGGCGTGGTGCTCGATCTGAACGAAACGATCGCACGCGACCGCGCGCGCCGCGCAGAGCTGGTCACGGAAATTCGCGTGCTCGAAGCGCGGCTGAATCGGTTCGGCGCGTACGTCGTGAAATTCGAGGCGGCGAATGATGGTGTGAAACCACAACCCACGGTGGAGGATGCGAGATGAGACCTGACGTGATCAGCGGGAACAGAAATTCACCCAGAGCGGAGAGTGCGCGGGCGATCCTCTGCGCACATGCGCAGAAGATCGAGGGGCTCGCAAAGGAACTCGCGGCACGGCTTGTGAGAGCGATCGATCGCGAGGCCGTGGTCGAGCAGCTCGCTAGAGGCCGCCGTTTCACCTTCGTGTTGGGGCGTCAGACGAACAAGAGTGTTGCTTATGCCCACAGCGAGTGGGCCGTTGCGCACGCCTCGCTCGGTCACTGCTACCACGAGTCCGCAGCCGCGGTTGACGCAGCCGACTGTGATCTCGAGCAGTTGATGGATCGCGATTGCCGTCTGCTGCACCTGATGGCTCTGCAAGAAGCGACGCTGCGGCTTCGGCAAATCCACATGCATAACCTGGTGCGCGTTGGCGATGATTGCCCGCCGCCCGAAACCGAGACAGTAGTCGCCTTCATTGGCAACTTGTCGCTCATCGCCGCGGGGCTGCGTGTGTGCGCAGCGACGGCCGAGACCGACCGGCAGACGCACACGAACGGCGCACACATCGACCGCGAGAGAGCGAATGGCGAAGCGCGTGCACAAAGCTGACACCGCGTCCGAGCGGGCGGCGCGCGACGTGTCCAGCACGGCGCTCCCGGATATTTTCGTTCGCCTTGGCGAGGTAGCGCTGGACGATCTTCTCGAGCTGGTCCCGTTGGGCGAACGGTTCAAGGTGGACTCCGAGGTCTCGTCGCTGCGCCGTTCGCTGGAAGGTTTGCAGAGGTTGGCGACGTTTTATGCGCGAACGCTTGAGGAGCGGCGCGCGTGCTGGCGCTGCGGCGCGAGCCAGGAGTCGCCGCCGATCGACGTTGATCTTCAAGTGAAAGCGTGGGCGTGGCGCATTCCCGGATGGCGGCCGGAAGATTTCGCGCGCAAGTGCCGCGAAGTCATGCAGCCCGGTGATACGATCGTTAACGCGACGAGCGAGAAAATCTTCATCAGGCGCGCGGACGGCATAGAAATCGGAATTTCACGGTTCGACGATTGAGTGGAGGTGGGAGATGGCGAAGGAACCGACGATCGAAGAGGTGCTCACTCAGGCGCTCGCGGCGCTGGAAGACCCGACGCTGACGCCGGCCGGCCAGCTTGCGGCGGCGCTGCGCTGGTCAGCGTCGCAAAAGTTTCCGAGCGCCGAGCGCGCGGCGGAGGCGGCTCGCGCGATCTCGGAGTGCGTCTCGCTGGCGCGCCGGCCGCTCGAAACCTTCGACTACCAAGCCGTGAGTCGAGTGCTCGCCGACTTCCGCGCACGCATCCGCGCACTGGCGGCGCCAATCGCGACGCCGAAGATCACCGATGACGGGCCGGAGCGGCGCAAGTTGCTTGCCGCCGGATGGGTGATCAACGAAATCGAGCTGATTCCGCGAGTGCTCAAGCCTGGCGAGGAAGTGGTCGCGGCGACCGAGCGCGACGTCACAACGAGCGCCGGACGCACGCTCGGTCGGCGCGAAGTGCGCGAAGCATGTCGGCCGCTCCACATCGAATCAAGTCGTTTTCATGCAAACTTCCCGCGATTTGAAGGCGACGGATTGAAATGATCGCACCCCAGTGGATCAAGCTCATCCCCGCCGGGCGCTTCGTCTGCCGCGACGGGCGCGGCCCCTTCACGCTCGAGGATCCTATGACGGTAATCCGCGCGACGGCGGAGTTGCGCATGACTGACGGTGTGCCGATTGATTACGACCACGCGACCGATTTCGCCGCGCAGCAGGGGAATCCGGCGCCGGCCGCCGGCTGGCTCAGGGAGTTCGAGGTGCGCAACGGCGCGATCTGGGGCCGCTGTGAATGGACGGAGCGCGGCGCGCGGGCGCTGCGCGATCGCGAATACCGTTATCTCTCTCCCGTTTTTCAGCACGACAAAAACAGCGGCCACGTGATGCGCATCTTGCGCGCGGGGCTCACGAACAACCCAAACCTCTATCTGCCGGCGATTTCGGCGGCGGATTCCGGCCGTGGGCTTTCTTCGGCGGCCACGGCGGCGATCTGCGCGCAGATGGGTATCGCGCCCGCCGATTACGCGCGCGCACGGATGGTGCACGCACCGCGCGACACGGCCACAGGCGATGATGAAGGCGAAACCCGTCTGCTCGAGTACGCGAAACTTGCGAGGGCGCGCTTGAGCGAATTTCTGGAGCAGCAGCCGCCCGATCAGGGCGACGAAAATCTTGGCCGCCTCGTCGCCGCGGCCGTGGCGATCGAGGCGGCGCTCGTCGCGCGCGACGGTGATCAGGCTGAGAGGAAGATCGGAGGTGCACAGTGACAAAACAGGAAGCCTTCATTTGCAGCCAGCTCGGCATTCGGCCGACGGAGTACATGCGAGCGCAGGCGCGTAAGACGTTAAGCCTCAATGCGCGCGGCGTCGGGTTGATGAAAGATGCCGCCCGCGCGCTCGATGCGGATGGCGGCATTCCTGCCGATGCCGACGCGCGCAAGATTGCGCAGATGGCGCTCGATCTGGTCGAGCAGTTCATCGCGTCGCCGGGCGATGCGCAGGCGCTCAACCTGCTCGCGCGCGCCGGCGCGTTGCTCGAGCGTGCGCTCGACCAAGCCGACGCGCCGGGCGCGTCTCACGCGGCGCCGTGATTCTGCATTCATCGAGTTTGGGGCGGGGGGCCGCGTTTGCCGCGCGGCGTGGCGTGTTCGACGCCCTGGGCGGCAGGTTGCCCCTGAGCAACTTGGGGTTGGCGCGCGATCCGAAGGTGCGCGTTACCGCCCATCCCCGCCCCGCCTCTGCGATTCTGATGGCTCGATGGGGGTGAGGTACGAAAAAGGCGGAAAAGGGCGCAGCGGGCACCGGCGCAATATGCACGTTGTGTTTTGAGGTTGGAGGTGGAGGCGAGAGAGCCGTCAAAAACGCGGCCACGGGCATGCCGAAACGTGCGCGTTGGGGTTCTGGGGCGGATGGGATGGCTAATGAAGCGTCGATATTGACCAGGGCGTGCGATGAATTGGTCGCCGCACTTCAAGCAGAAAGCGGCCCGCTGCTGGCGATCATCGAGTCGCTGTGGGCCATACGCCAGCTCACGCTTCCGCCCGCACGCGAGGCTGAAGTCGCCGCGGTTATGATCGTCGTCGCGAATCAGGTGCGCGCCTTGCCGAGCAAAGGAAGCATGCGATGCGCGGCCGACCGTTTCCGTCTGCTCGCCAAGGATCTCAAGACGGAGGCGCTGCGGAGCGCGTAGAGCAGTGGCGATCAAGATTTTTGAGCTCGGCATTGTACTCCGCGCGATTGATGCGTTTTCCGCGCCGCTCCAGAAGCTTCAAGGCCAGCTGAACGGGGTCAACAAACAGCTCGAAGCGACCCAGGGGATGCGCGACGCCGGCAGCCAGATGCTCCGCACGGGCGCGATCGTAACGGCGATGGGCGTCGCTGGCGCAGTGGGGCTGGGCCTGCTGGCCAAGGGCTCGGCCGAGTTAGAGGACAGCTACGTGCGGATTGGCAACGCGCTCGGCGGCGTCGGGGAGCTTGAGAAAAAGCTCGGCCAGACCAGGGAGTTCGTGCGCAAGCAATCAATCGCCCTCGGCTTTGCGCAAAACGAAATTGCGGAATCGATCGTCGAGGGACTCACGGGATTTTTGAAATATGACCAGGCATTGGCGGCGACGGCGGTCGCGCAGAAAGTCGCCCGCGCGACCAGCAGTGATCTGATCGGGGTCACGAAGACGCTGACGATGCTGATGTTCAACTTTTCCGACCAGTCCCTCGATGCGGCCACCAACGCGGAAAAATTGGGCGACAAGCTCACTGCAATCCAGACGGCGTTCAAATTTTCGTCGCTGGAGTCGCTTCAGGAGGGCTTAAAACAAGCTGTCTCGGCCGGCGTCGCCAAAGGCACGCCGCTCGACCAGCTGCTCGCATCGCTCGCCGTGTTCAGCGCCGCCGGCCTTCAGGGTCGCCAGGCGGGTACGGCGTTCGAGCAAACCATCAATTCGATCGCGAAGGCGAGCCGCGAGCTCGGCTTCAACGTCGTCACTACGAAAGACGGCTCGATTGACCTCTTCAAGACGCTGCAGGGAATCCAGGACCGATTCGGCGACATCGCCAAAAATCCGATGGTAGCGGAGCGCTTTGAAGAAGCCTTTGGCGAAGAGGCGTACGCGAAGATCGCGTTGTTGCTCAAGAACCTCGACCGCTTCCAAGCCGCCATGGAAGCTTCGCAAAACTCCGTCGGGAAGACCGCGGCGACCGTCGAGCAACTCGGAACGCGCGGCACGCTCGCGTGGGAAAAATTCACGGCTACGATCGCCGCCATCAAGGAATCGTTCGGCGCGCAGGTGCTCGACGTGATGCGGCCGGTGTTGGAAGTCCTCACGCGGATGCTCGTTTGGGTTTCGGATTTCGCCGCAGCGCATCCGCCACTGCTCAAACTCGTTGCCTTCATGGCTGCGCTTACCGCGGCCGGGTTGATCCTCGTCGGAGTGCTTATCACTATCGGCGGCGCACTGTTGGTCCTTGGGAGCTATGGCATCGCGCTCGCCGGAGTGGCGGCGGCCGGCGCGTCTGCGGTCGGCGTCTTTCTCGTTCTCAGCGCGGCGGTGGCTGGGACAGTTGCGATCTTCTACTGGCTGGGATCGAGCATCGCCGCCGTGTGGAAGGCGCTCGCAAGTATCAGCTTCTCGGGTTTCTTCTCGGGTGTCTTCGAGAGCCTCGGGCAGGTCGGCGAGTTCCTGAAATCGCTTCCGCGGCTTGCCTTCGACGCGGGCATTGGCCTGGTCCAGTCGCTCATCGACGGCATCGAGTCCGGGATGGGCGCGCTGACCAAGGGCGTCGCCGGCGTCGCGAAGGCCGTGATGGACTATTTGCCGTGGCATTCGCCGGCGGACATCGGGCCGCTGCACGCTCTGAATCGCATCCGCCTGGTCGAGACCATTGCGGAGCGCATTCAGCCGGCGCCGATCATCGGGAAGATGCGGCGGCTCGCCGCATCCGTGGCGATCGCGGCGCCGCTCATAGCGGGGCCGGTGGGCGGCGGCGCGCTTGCTCCCAGCGGGGCTCGCGTTGCGCAGTCATCGATCACCATTCAGGCCGTGAACGTAACGAACCAGATCACGATTGCTGGTGCCGGCGCGAATGCGCAGGAGATCGTGCGGCGCATCGTCGAGGCGTTCGAGTCGGGAGACCAGCGGCTCGCGAAGCGTCTTGCGGATCTGTTGGAAGCTGAATTGGACAAGCGCTCGCGGCGGGAGTTTTCGTGATGGGTGCCGTGGGCAAGCAGCATGTGCGCTCACCGCGCTGGACGCTGTTTTACCAGGGCACCAACATCACCGACCGCGTCTCGAAAATGGTAATTTCCATCACTTACACCGATGAGCTAAGCGCGCTGGCTGACGAGCTCGAAGTCGAGTTCGAGGATCGAGATCGCCGATGGCAGGGGCCGTGGTTTCCGACTGAGGGTGATCGCGCCAACTTGCAGATCGGCTACGAAGGCGAGACGTCGCTCAACGCCGGCGACTTCCGGGTCGACGAAGTCGAGTTGACCGGCCCGCCGGATGTGGTGCGAATGCGCTGCCTTAGCGCATACATCACGGAGAACCTGCGCGAGTCGCGCAGCGTGGCGTACGAGAGCGTGCGGCTGGTCGAGATCGCGGAGCAAATCGGCGCGCGCCACGGCTACACCGTCTTCGGCCTGCCACACGAACTCGATGTGAAGTTCGAGCGCATCACGCAGCACGCCGAGACCGACTTGGGCTTCCTGCAACGACTCGCGAGCCAGCACGATTATGATTTTCACGTCCGCGGCAGCCGGCTCGAGTTCGTCGCCCGGCCCGCACTCGAAGCGCGGCCGCCGGACTCCAAAGTCTCGCGTACGGAAGTCGAAAAGTTCAGCTTCAAGAGCCGCACGCGGCTAATCTACCGCGCGGCGGAAGTATCCTACTTCAACCCGGACACCAAGCGGCTCGTCGTCGGACGTGTCGAAGCCGAACGGCCAACCACGAAGGCGGACACGCTTAAGCTCGCGGGGATGCGCGTGGAGAACGCCGGACAGGCGATGCTCAAGGCGGCGGGTGCGCTGAAGGAAGAAAATAGATTCGTCCGCCAGGGCAACCTGGTGCTGCCCGGTACGATCGAACTCCGCGCGGGGAACAACGTACAAATCGGTGGCTTCGGAGTTTATGACGCGAAGTATCAGATTCTTCGCGCGCACCATCGGCTCGACCGGCAGAGTGGCTATACCACTGAAATAGAGGTTCGAATTGTCGCATGAGTAAGAGCACTGCGACACAAACGATCGCAGTAGGGCATGAGGCCGCGCCGGAGCGGCTCGCTTATACGATACAAGAGGTCGCGCGCATGTTGGGCGTGCACTATCGCACGATCTATCGCGAGGTCAAGGCCGGGAGACTCGCGAGCACGCGGTTTGGCTCAGGGCGCGGCCGGCACCTCATCTTGAGACGCGAGCTGGACCGCTATCTCACGGCGCACACCGGGACCGGTCGCGGTGCGACGCGGCGTCGACGGAGGGCGCGGGTCGCCGCAGTGAAAGCTCCACTGTGATGAGTGCTCGTCTAGTCATCCCGCCCCGAATCGCTGCCGGAATATCGCGGCAGCTCATCCTTGCATTCTGGCAGGACCTCGTCCGGCTCGGCGTGGTCGCGCGGCGCGGCTCAGCTCATAATCTGCATCACCTCATCAAATGCGAAACCGGTCGGGATTCGATCGAGTGGTTAGATCGGGACGCCGCGCGCAAGGTGATTCAAGCGATGAAAGGGATGAAAATAATAAAGAAGATGGAGGGGTTGAAGGCGTTGGAGGAGGTGGAGGCGTTGAAGGCGCGCGAGCGCGCGAAACTGATCAACGCCTGATGATGTCGCTTGAAACGGAAGAAGGAGCGCGCCGATTCGCGCGGCTCATCGCGGAGGAAGTTGTCGGCGCACTTCGCGGCGCGGCGGTTGCGCCGCCGCGAGAATATCTCACGTTGCAAGAGGCGGGCGCGCTGCTTGGCATTAAATCATACAATTTGGGTAAGCGGATCGCCGAGGGGCGCTTTGGCGCGGAGCAGGGAGTGCGCCTGCTCGGCGGGCGCATCTACTTGCACTGGCCAACATTTCAGGCACGGGGGCTCCGGCCTTACAAAACACGCGTCCTCACGAGGAAGCGGGAGCAAGCTCGTGATTAAAGGCAAAACCGGCAGTCGGCGCGCTGCGGATATCCCTGCGTCCAGAAAAAGCTTCGTCCTCGTGCTGTCGCTGATCTATATCGCGCAGAACCAACTCGGCCTGGATGTTGCCGCTTTTCGTGCGATTGTTAAGCGCATCACCGGGAAAGCTCGCAGGCCATCCGGGTTATCTGTGGCGGACCTCGACGCGGATGAAAAGCTGGCGTTGGTCGCGGAGTTAGTGCGCCTCGGCTTCAAGCATAAGGCTTTGCACAGCTTGGCGTGGGCGCGGGTGAAACGGGGAGAAGGGTTGAACACGAAACACCCCAAGAAAGCCGCGCGCGGCGATGACCAGCGAACGAGCGAGCTGGCGAAAATCCACGTCGCGAAGAAGCAGCTTGCGCTCGACGACGATACCTACCGTGCGATAATCGAGCGCATCAGCGCAAAGTATCGCAGCGCGCCGGTGCGGTCGTCGGCCGCGCTCGACCAAGACGAGCGTCACGAACTGCTCGCCGAGTTCGGGCGGCTCGGCTTCAAACCAAAGTCGCCGCGGGGCTGGCCCTGGGTCGATGATGATGATCCGCAGCGCCGGCTCATCTTGGCGCTTTGGCACGACCTGGTGGAGCTGGGCGTAGTCGCGAAGCATGACGCGCAGCGGCATCTGCGCAATTTCATCAAGCGGCAGACGGGCGTCGATGCGCTTAAGTGGCTTGGGCCCGAGGACGCCACTAAAGCGATCGAGGGACTAAAGGCGTGGCGTGATCGGGAGGCCGCGAAGCGCGGGGCACAAGACACACGAAGGAGAAAAAGGAGATGAAGAGTTGGCTGATTGAAGCATTGTGCGACCCTGGAGACCCCGATGATCGAGCCCTAAACGACACACTAACCATGCTTGCCGGTGATGGCGCTCTTCAGTGTTGGGCGTTCAACGATCCCGATCCAGCGGACCTTGAGCTTTGGGCAATCATTACGGTCGATGACGAGAAAACGCTTGACGAGTTGCGCTCGGCCGGATGGGAGATTAGCCTCGCCCCGCCAGGCATCTACTCGCCAAGCGATTGGCACGGCGTGGGCTGCATTGTGTTGTCCGAGGGCGGCAGGGTCGAAGACTGGGCAATGGTAGAATGGGCTGGGTGATTGAGGGGTTGAAGGCGTGGCGTGAGCGGGAAGCGGCGAAGCGCAACAAGCTTGATGCGTAAGCTCATTTTGGGTAGTGATCGGGCCTACCTGGCGGAGGTGGGGTGCGCGGATGCGGATGTTGGACGCCCTTGTGCGCGCGATCGGCGACGAGGCGGCGAAAAAAATGGTCGGTGCCTTCGGAGGCATGCGGCTGTACGTGCCGGTGCGGGCGGCCGCCACGCATCGCATCGCGCGCGCGGTCGGGTTGGATGCGTTAGAAAGCCTGAGCCGGACGTTTGGCGGCGAGTATATCGACATGCCGCGACCTCGCGCGCGGAGCAAGATGGGCGAGCGCATCCTGGCGCTCTACCGCCGCAAGGGCCGCCATACCCTCAACGACATTGCGCGAGAAGCCGGGTGTAGCAGGAGCTTGGTGCTATACCATCTCCGGCGTCCCGGCTGATTGCCGATGCCCAGGCGAGATTAGAAGGGGAGCGATCAAAATCCCAGGTAGGGATTTTGATTTTCGATTGCCGCCGTGCGCTAAAGGCGTTCCATTCGCGGCGGCTTCGATGAGCATCTGGCCGGCGCCCGCTCCGAGCGCATGGGTAGCTCGGCGGCGAGCAGCTCCATATGTCCTCGCCGGGAACATTCGATCGGCGAAGATTGCGCAGCCGTTAAGGACCGGCTGTGATGCCCTCCCGTGCTGGCCGTTGGATAAGCGGTGCTAATCGCGTTGAGAGGCATCGGCGGCGGCGCAACCGTCGGCTGCCGCGCTATCGCCTGCGCTCACTTCGGCCTGCCCCTCATCTGAATAAGTGTCTCGTTTCGCGCGGAATAAATGTCTCTCTACATACACCGCGCATACGACCGCGACTCAACCGTGCGCGGC
>CAYSCX010000053.1:0-13566 GCA_964429575.1 uncultured Binatia bacterium (SeqCode)
ATCTGGGTAGCGCGGCCGTTGTGATCGATGCGTGGTCGCGATGCACCCGACCGCGCATACGACCGCGACTCAACCGTGCGCGGCAGCACAGTGGCGGAGGGGGTGGGATTTGAACCCACGAGGGACTTCCGTCCCTGCCGGTTTTCAAGACCGGTGCCTTCAACCGCTCGGCCACCCCTCCTGCTTGCACGAAATTCTAACGATTTGAAGGTCGGCCTGATACTGCGGCAAGACAGTGCGCAGTGGGGAATAACTGATCACGCGAACGGCGCGCCAGCCAGTGGACCAAGGGTCGGGCGCGCTTTTGGAGCGCGGCGAGGTCCAGAGCTTGATGCCGCCGAGCGAGTTTGCGAATGATGGCGGCAACTCTCGCGGGCGCGGCGTTGCGCGGAGTATCGATGCGGAGGCGTTCGTGCACTGGCTTACCGGCGGCGGCGAGGGTGAGCGTCTTGATGCCGGTGCCGCCGGCATCGATCGCGAAGGTGACAGGCGTTTTGAACTTCGCTGCGGATGCGTTGAACCTCTTCATCGATCTCCGTTCATGTCGCGATGAAGAATACGCCGGGCGTCACGTCAATTGGGCATCGCGCCGTGAAGCCTAGCAGGCTGTTGAAAAAGTCATTTTCAACAGCCTGCTCCCTCTCTCGCGTCTCCCCCAAAGGGGGAGAAGGTGAGGAAGGAAGCCATCTTTCACGCAGGGTGTTGAGCCCACCGCCGGGACCGCGTCAATATGTTCCGCGTTTCTCAACACCCTGCTGGACTCTGGGTACTGTGCATGCTCTCGTTACTATTTTACCTTTCCTACCCTTATCGACCGTGAATAGTTCGCCGTCGGATACTCACTCAGTGTTGGCGTGACGGGTACTGCGTTGAACACACGGCCTTCCAAGCATAGTGATTAAGGCTGAACGCAGGCAGGCGCCGTCGTGTAGTTAGAGGGCACGTACGCCCTCGGGTGCGAAGCAGCCGAACCCTCGAATCCCCGACCAGCTCGACCGCTTCCCGCCCTGCGAAAAGAGATACGGCGAACGGCAATTTCGCCGGCGCGCTGCCGAGGCGGTGGAGAATAATGGGAGTATATCGAAAAACATTCGAGACCGAGGACGATTACGAGGCTTGGGCGAAGCGTTACGGTGATCGGATCACCGTGCTCGCCGTGAGCAGCATCGAGGCGCCTCCAACGCGATCGGGGCTGCAGGGCCGCCGCTCGGTGATGGTGATGTATGAGTCCGCCAACCGAGCCTTGGCAACAGGCCCTGAGCGTCGGGAAGCGGGGATAGGCGCACTGGCGTTCGCGGCGGTGGGATTGGCGGTACTACTCGCGCTTCTTTACGTCGGTCTCTAAGCAACGATACGAAAGCGCGCGCGACGGTGACAAACAGTTCCGACGCCGAGTGCGAGGAACTTCAGGAATTGGCGCAGGTCGAAAAGCGCGCGAACAGCGTCAAGCGGCGATTAGTTTCGAGATGACCGCGGGGATGCGGCTGCGCTTGACGCGGCCGGAAAGACCCGCGGCATCGAGGCGCTCGAGGTACTCGCGCACCGCGAGGTTGATGAAGCGCGCGGTCGCGGCGCGTCCCGCTTTCACCTGCGCTTTTTCGAGGCCGCCACCCGAGATGATGATGAGCGGTTCGAGCACTTCCGGGCTGCAGAGCAGACTGAGCATCACGTGCTCGGTCTCATCGACGTATTCCTGTAATGCGCCGATCTGGCCGGGGCGATGCTTCAAATGATAGCGGATGTGGCCGAGACCGTAGGCGGCTTGGCGCGCCGCGTCCTGCATCGCGAAGCCCATGATCGCGCGATCGGCCTTGGCCGGCGCGAATGCCGCGACGTGGCGGAAAAGCGCGAGCAGCAAGCCGGCGAGCGAAAGGTTGATCGAGAGGCTCCCCTCGACGAACGTGTCGGCCCACAGCCACTCCTTGAGTCCCTGCTCGGCGGTGACGCTCGCGCGCCCCAGGCCCGCGCCGCCGTAGAGCGCACGCTTGCGGAAGACCTCGAGCAGGCGCGCCCAGTCGAGCATCTGCGCGCACATCCAGCTCTTCTGCTCAATGAAGTCCTGATTGATCAGCGGCACCCAGCGCGATGCGAAGTCGAGCGAAACGAGCGAGCATTCCTGAAGGAAGGTGTAGAGCTGCGCGCAGGCGGCCTCGAGGTCGGGCGCGAGCGGGTGCGTGTCGATGTCGCTCCACGGGATGTCAATCGCGGGCGTCCAGCGACGCACCTTGTCCTCTTCGTAGAGTTCAGTCACGTTGTCCGACCAGACGTCGGACTTGCGGTTGATGACGTAGCCCATGTCGGGGAGCTTGCCCCACTTCTCGCTCCCGCGCGCGGCCATCGACTGGCTCGATCTCACGTTCTCGGGAATCGCGCTGTAGCCGTAGCTGCCGATATCGAGATCATCGTAGGTGAGGCCTCGGCGCGGATCGCGCGGCCTGCCCTTGATGCGTTCGGTCTTGGCGTCGTACCAGAACAGCGTCAGGTTACCAGCCATCACCTGGTTGGCCGCTTCGAAGACCGAGCGGTCCTCGGAGTAATCCTTGTCTGCAAAATATGCCACGGGCGCGTCGAACCTCTAGATTTTGATTCCTGCCGCCTCGGCCGCCGCCTTGCCCGCCAGAAACATCTGGTAGAGCTTGGAGCGCTCTTTGCGCTCGGGCATCCCGCACTTGTCGAGGCGCTCGAAGTGCTCTGCCATCTGCATGAGCTGGAACTTGGTGGTTATCTTGATGCCCTCGTCGATATTCTCCTTCTTGAGCCCGCGGCCGGAGAGGACGATGAACGCTTCCGTCAGCTCGGTCGCAGCGGCGCCGGCGAACGAGATGTTCTCCGCCTCGTCGAGATGCGCATGCAGGACTTCGCGCTTCTGGGGAAAGTTCTCCAGCACATACTTAAAGTGCTGCATCCCGTAGCCGACATGCCGGGCCTCGTCCTGCATCACGAGCCGGAAGATCTTCTTGTCGACATCGGTTGGTGAGAGATATTCGGAGAAACGGAACAGCGTAAGCACGTTGCCCTCGGCGACGAGATGCAGCGCGACGGACATTTCACTGAACGAGTCGGCGTCGCGCAGATGCTTGAGCGCCATCTCGTTGATCGGGCTCGCCTTCATGAGGCCCCATCCGGTGGTGAGCGCGCGCTTGCGGAAGACCTCGGTGTGGCGCGCCTCGTCCATCACCTGCGACGCGATGAAGGCCTTGACCTCGATGAAGTCGGCGTTGAGCCTCGGGAGCCACGTCGCGGGCGTATCGGTGGCGATCATCTCGACTTCGGTCAAGAAGGTCATCAACTGCGAGAGCGCCTTGCCTTGCGACTCGGGCAACTCGACGCCCTCGAGGTGTTCCCACGGGATGTCGGTGGTGGCGTTCCACTGCCGCGTCACGGCCTCTTCGTAGTAGCTCTCGGTGTTGAAGGCCCAGAGCTCGCTTTTGCGCGAAACCCACGGCTGCGCATCGGGCACTCCGGCGGGAATCTCAGCGCCGCGCGGGGCGTAGGAGCGGTTGGCGCGGGATTTTTCGGGTAGCGCCGAGAAGCCGTAGCTGCCGAGGTCGAGGTCACGGTAGGTAAGGCCGCGGCGCGGATTCGCTTCGTGCGGCTTGACCTTCTCCGTGCGCGCGTCCATCCACGACAGGTCGAGCTCGCCCGACTTCATCGTGTAGAGCCATTTGTCGACGAAATCTTTGTCTTCGAGGAAATTGTGGGTTGAAAGATACGCCATGGCGGCTGTCTCCCGGCTAGTTGAAACTCACGTCGAGCTTGCTGGTCAGATCGAAGAACTCCTGAATCGACTCCATGAAGCGGTAGAGCTTGTCATGGCCGTCGGGATCGTCGTAGCTGATGTGCAGGCGATCTCCGAAGTGAGCGAGCGTGTTGATGTCGTGGCTGGTGTCGGCCTCGCCGTTGCGGCGGATGTTCTCGATCATCTCACGCCACACGGCCGCGTCGCCCTCGATAATGAAATCGACCTGCTTGGGATCGATCTCGTGAACCTCGCGCACGTTCTTCAGCTCGAAGACCTCGAACTCGAGGATGAAGTTGCGCGGGCGGCCGTTTTGCGCGACGCGGACAGCGAAGGTGGTGTCGATGAAGCCGAGGCGTCGGAACTTGTCCTGCTCCGTCGCCATGCGCTGCTTGAGCGCCTCGAAGTACTCGGTCGATGGAAAAGTGATCGCCATGGCTGCCTACCGGTTGGTAGATTACAAATTGATGTTACGAGGAAACGTGACTCGGATGCAAGGATCGCAGTTATGGGCGCGGCGTTAACGCCGTAACATCTCGCGCGGATCGCCCATGCTCGAGTAGCCGAGCGCCGGGTTGTGCATCTGATAACCGACGAGCGCCTGAAGCTGTTGCGGCAATTCGCGCGCGACGTCGGGCGGCACCGAGAGATACTGATTCTCCTCCTGACGCAACCAACCCAAGCTGTACGACAGAAAAACGCCGAATCGCCAGTCGTCGGTCCGGTTCGCGCCGGCGCCGTGAAGCGTCGCGCCCATCCAGAGCAACACGGATCCTGCGGGCATTTCCGCCGCGGCGACTTCGGACGCCTCGGCCTTGCGGAGGCGCTCCCAGCGATGGCTGCCGGGAACGAGTCGCGTCGCGCCGTTCGCTTCGGTGAAGTCGGTCAACGCCCACATGCTCGCGACGATTAGATTCGGGTGCGGGTCGGGTAGCTTGAAGAACGCGTCGTCCTCGCGATGCAGAACTTGGACGGTCGCGCCGGGTCCGACCACCAACGCCGCGGTCGCATGCAGCTGATAGGAGGTGCAATTCGGCCCGAGCGTCGCGTCGCAAATCTTGAGCATCATTGGATGCGTCGCGAGCGTGCGTACGGTCGGCGATTTGGCGATCAGCCCGGTCGTGCGGCGAGTGTTACCGGGCAGAAAATCGCTGGTGCCCTGCAGTGCGAAGAGTTGGTTCGCCCGCCGCTCAGATTTCTCGGTGAGATGCGGATCGAGTTCGCGTCGAATAGCGCTCGCGGCGGCGGCATCGAGGATGCCGGGGATGACAACGCATCCGTCACGCGCGAGGCACTCAATGACGTCTTCCGCGCTCGCGCCGGATTTGAGCGTCGGTATCGTTGCCATCGTAGAATCCTCCCAGGCTAGTTCGCCTTCGCCAGTGGCTGACCCTTGTCGGCCAATTCCTGATCGATGACCTCTTTGAACTTCTCGAACGGCTGCGCGCCGACCAGCCGGCGTCCGTTGATGAAGAAAGTCGGGGTGCCGTCAACGCCGAGATTCTGGCCGGCCTGGAAGTCCTTCTGGATTTCAGCCTGGTACTTGCCGGAGTCGAGGCACTTATCAAACTGGCTTTGGTTCACGCCGGTCTTCTTCGCGAGCGCTTTCAGGTCGTTGGCAGAGAGCTTGGATTGGTCCGCAAAGATTTCGGCGTGCATGTTCCAGTACTTCCCCTGCTCTCCTGCGCAGCGCGCCGCGCGCGCGGCCGCACCCGCATTCGCGTGATTGCCGAGTGGGAAGTCACGATAGACGAGACGCACCTTGTCTCCGTATTTTTCGAGCACTTCCTTCACCGATCTCTCGGCACGTTCGCAAAACGGACACTGGTAATCAGAAAACTCGACGATAGTGACCGGAGCGTTGGCGGGGCCGCGGCTGGGCCCGGTCGCGGCGACGTCGAAACGCGGCGCCGCGAGCATGATATTGACCGGCTGGTCCTTGCGCAGGCGTTCGACCAACTCGCGGCGGCGTTGGTCGATCTTCTGCCCGTTGAGCGCGCCGATCAGCTGCTCCTTGACCTGATCGTAGGGACGGCCGATGCGGTCTTTGTATTGGTCGTAGTATTTCTTCGCGTCCGCCTCGGTAACTGTATCGCCCTTGCTGTCGAGTTCGCGCTTCAGATACGCGGGTACGCTCATGGCCGCCTTCCGAGCCGCCTGCTCGACGAGGTAATCGTCGGCCAGCACCTGGATGGCGTTGCGCTTTAGCTCGTAAAGTTGCGCATCGAGCGAGGCCATCTGCGGGCGGATTTTCTCATCGAGTTCACGCTCGGTGATCGAGTGCGAGCCGACTGTAGCGACCACCTTGTTCGGGTCGGCGTACGCGGCGCGAGCGAAGATCGCAACGGCAACAACCGCGGTGACGCCGACTGCGATGTTGCGCGCCGTGGCGACGCGATCACAAAAGTTCTTCATCTGGTGAGCTCCAGCCAATTTGAACCTGCCTCAGTTGGGATTTGTAGCTCGAAGTGCGTCCATCGCCGCGCGGCAATCAACTGATCCGGCCGCCTCACACGGCATGGGCGTTGTCCAAAAACTAATATCATCCCAAGGCGCCCCGATACAGGCGGCGAGCGGGGCTGACGATTCAGGCTCTGGACGCCCGCACCATCGCCGAATCTAGCGGCACGAGCCCAACGCCAAGCACGAGAGCTATGCGCTCGGACCCGGATTATCGCGCTCGTTTGAGCGCCACGCCGGTGCGCGACGCGTTCTCAACCGCGTCGTCAAGTCGCAGACCGAAACCGTCGGCAAGACGCGTCAGATAGTTGAAAATCCCAACGATGTGGGCGACTTCGAGCAGCGCCTTATCAGTGAATCCGAGGTTGCGGAGCGGTTTCCAATCGTCCTCGACCATACGGGTCGGAGTCGCGCTCAGTTTTTCGGCGACTGCGCAAAGTGCGCGTTCGCGCTCAGAGAGACCTTCGAGTTGTCGCCAACGCTTCTGCTTGATGGCTTCGATCAACCTCGCGTCGCCACCTTCGACACGCAGAAACTCTGCGTGGGACTGCGTTCAATAGTGGCAATCCTGTGCTGCGGCTGCGACGCCGGCGATCATCTCGCGTTCCACGCGTGACAATGCGCCGGGGATAAACATGATCTGACCGAACAGCGCGCCGAAATAAGGAGCTAGCCGAGGGTGTGCTCCAATGAGCCGGCCCATCGCGGGCCGATATCCGAAGTCGTAGGGGTGGCCATCGGGGATGGCGTCACCGGCGGCCTGTTCGGCGCTCGGCATCTTTACCCACGCATCCTGCTTGCGATCCATCGTGATTCCCCTGCCCGCTCGCATGGGCGAGCGGGAACATTCGCAATGGTAAGCTAATCGTCGGACTCGAACGCGGCAACCGCCGGCGCGATGCGGTAAGATGCGGTGATGAACGACGCACAGCCGCGAGCACTTCCGCCGACCCCCGAGGCGATCGAAGCCGCGAGCGGGACGATCGGATTTTCGATGGGCTCCGAGCGGAGGACCGGCGCAGTATTGCGGACGTTCGCTGCGAGCAAGCCGGACGGAGGACTGCTCGCGCCTGACTCTCATCGCGGGCCGAGGTCACAGTCGTGGGCATGAACTGGGCGAGCGGAATCGTCATCGCAACGTGAATGCGCTAGCGGCGTATCTTGCGAGGCGCGCCCAAAACCATAACCCTTGAGCCAGTGCGAGAGTGGCGGAACGGCAGACGCGCCGGACTTAGGATCCGGTGCCGCAAGGCGTGGGGGTTCAAATCCCCCCTCTCGCATCGCGAAATGTCATCGCGCGCGGTCAAGTGAAGTGAAGAGCTGAGGCAATATGAACGGGCTGGTGGTGAAGACGGTCACGCAGGCGCGCAAGCTCGTCGTGGGTGTCATCGGCGGCACCGTGCTCCTGACGGGCGTGGTAATGCTGGTGACGCCGGGGCCGGGCTGGGTGGCGATCTTCCTCGGGCTGAGCATCCTCTCGGTCGAGTTCATTTGGGCGGCACGGCTGCTCAAGCGGCTCAAGGACAAGGGGCGGGACATTTCCAACCGCGTGCTCGGCAACTCGCGAAATCAGAACGACAAAGCGAAATCACCGCCCAACGACGTTCGTCCGTCGGCATAGCGCAGCGGCGCGCGCCGAGATCAGTCAGCCAGGTTTTGCGCTTCCCATAGAGCGCGGAATCGGCCGTCGGGACGTCCGCAAAGATCGTCCCACGCGCCCGATTCGACGACCGCACCAAGCTCGACCACGTAAATCAGGTCGGCCCAGCGCACGGTGGAAAGCCGGTGCGCGACGAGTAACACGGTGAGTTCGCCGCGCAGGCGCTGAATCGCGCCAAGAATCCGCTTCTCATTGTCGCTATCGAGGCTGTTGGTTGCCTCATCGAGGACGAGTAGCGCGGGACGGCGCAGAAGCGCGCGGGCCAATGCGAGTCGTTGGCATTCCCCCTGGGAGAGCAGAATTCCACGATCGCCTACCACCGTCTCGAGTCCTGCCGGCAGCACGCGAACAAACCCAGCGGCGGCTGACATTTCGAGCGCGCGCCAAAGATCATCATCCGATGCATCGGGGCGCGCCCACAGGAGGTTTTGGCGGATGGTGTCATGAAACAGAAACGTTTCTTGCGCAACGTAGCCGAGCTGCTCGCGCCACGCGCGCGTGCGTCGACGGTGCAGGACGACGCCATCGACTGATACCGATCCGGAATCGGGAGTGATAAGCGCCATCACCAGATCGACGACAGTGCTCTTGCCCGCGCCCGAGGGACCTACAATCGCGACGATGCCGCCAGCGGGAATGACGAGACTGACGTCGCGCACCGCGGGCGCGCCGCCGCCCGGATATGCAAACGCAACGCTGTCGAGCCGAACCTCGCGCTGGAACGCGACGGGTCCGTGCAACTCGTCGGAGGGCTCCGCCGCCGCGGTGCATTTGGCCTCGAGTTCGATCACGTTGGCGAATGAGGGCAACGAATTGATGATCGAGCGGTAGTCATGGTGCCCGGAGAGGAATCGCGGCATCAGACGCGTGAACATCGCAAGCAGTATCAGTAGCGAGGCCGGTGGAACGTCGAGAATACGCACCGCCACGACCAATACCGCGCCGGTGATGAGCACCGAGCCCAGTTCGAACAACGCCTGCGCGGACGCCTGATCGCGCACGTAGCGAATGTTCGCGCGTGCGGCGTCGGAACTTAGATCGGAAAAGATGGCGAAGTTGCGGCGTTCGGCGCCGTACGCCTTGGCGGCCTTGAGGCTTTCCACGTGCTCGGTCGCGGCGGAATAGAGCGAGCCGGATGAATCAGCGATCTCGGTACCGCGTTCGTGAAATCTCGCGGTCCTGCGCCGCATCGCGAACGTCAGTATCGCGCCGCAGATCAGCACCAGCGCGGTCATCGACGCTGAAAGCGCGAACGCCAGGCAGACATACAGCGCGCTCAACACTAACGCCCCGGCGAGTTGCAGCGCGGACAGAACTCCGCCGCCGACCCGGGCGATTTCGGCGGTCAGTGCATGCGTTAAGTCTGACGCGCGCTTGCGGCAAACGAACAGCCAGTCGGCGCGTGAGATGGCGGAGTACAAGTGCGTGCGCAGCTGGTGTTGGAGGTCTTGTACGATTCCGTACATCGCGACGTGTTGCGCCCGGCCGAGCAGCGTGCGCGCCGCGAGCAGGACGACGTAGATACAGAGCAGCAGAAGCAGGCTCGGCGGGAGTCCGACGTACGCGAGCGCTGAGCGCAGGAGGGCGGCGTAGCGTCCGGCCGCGCCTTGCCCCGTCATGTTCAGTCCCGCGACCTCCAGAGTCGGCAGCAACAGCACGACGCCGATACCCTCGGTCAGCGAGAAGGCGACCATCAGCAGCACGCTCCACGCGAGCTTCCACCGCGCGACCTCAACCAACGTGGCGATGAACTGACGCATCGCGCGGCTCATCGAAGCGCGTCACCCTCGGCCGGCGATGCGTCCGCGCGCGCAGCGCCAAACAGACGCGAACCCCGCTGCGCAGCAAGGCGTATCGGGCGCAGCAGATAGTAGAGCGGCGTGAGCGCGTCAGGCAGCGAAATAAACTCGCGATCTTCGGCGGTCGGCGTCAGCCCGCGCAGCACGCAATAGCGAAGACGGCCGCCGGCCGTCTCGATCGCCCGCAGCGGGACGATCCATCCCTGATAGACGGTCGCGCGTCCACTGCTCGACGCGAACATGTGGCGCGTAATGTCGGACGCGAGGCGGGCGAGCGAAGGGTTCGACTGCGCCTCAGAGAGCAGCCGTTCCGGTATGTGTGCGCCGGCAAGGCGATGCGCGAGGGTCACGCCGAGCAGCAGCATCCGGCGGCAGCCGATGCGCCGGGCCTCGTCATCGACGGAGTCCCAATCGAGATTTGGATAGGCCCGCGATACGGCCGCGATGTCGGTGGCCGCGCTGAGCGCGGGCCAACCGTGCTTGGCGGCATGAACACACAGGAAGAGCAGAAGGTCTCGAGGCGCGAGCGTCGCGACGCGAGTGCCGTCGAGGTCGACGGTGATGGCGCGCGCAAAGCATGACTCGGCGTCGGGCGCGTAGGGGAAGAACGGCGAAGACAGGAGCCAGTGCACGTCGATGAGCCCGAGTCCGCTGGGCTTCGTGAATTCCTCCTCGGAGGTGTGAAACAAGCCGTGGGCGCGCGCGTCGGCCGTGAAGCGGCGCGCCCGGTATCCATCTCGCGAGAGCACTTCAACCACGCGCGGCAGGTCGCGCTGGCGAATGAGCAGGTCGAGGTCCATGAACTGGCGCATCGCGACGTCGCCATACCCCTGGATCGCCAGTACCGCACCCTTGAACGCGAGCGCGGAGATGTCGGCGTCGTCGAGCAGGCGGACCAAGCGCACCAGCTCGCGCGCGAGACCCAGGCTCCGGAGGGCACGGCCGAGGTGCTCGGCGCGCATTCGTTCCATCGCGTCGGCCGGAACGGGCAATCCATCCATCGAGGAGAGACGATGGAACACGTGCGCGTGAACGCCGTGCCATCTGGCGATTCGCCCGACCAGCTCCCAGTCCGGCGCGTCAGCAACGAGCGCGCACAATTGGCCCGTGGCGCCGGGCGAGGACTGCGGTGCGACGCACGCGAGAACCAGCCGCGCCTCAGGCGCGAGTGCCCCGAGCAACTGTGACTGGTTCGCGTCTACCGGCATGAGGTGCGGGGATGCACGCAGACCGGCACCCCCGTAGTGAGTTTATCAGTTGTCCAGATCGCTCAGGACTGCCTCACGGACGGCCGAGAGCCGGGTCAGGTCGTGGGGCACCCGGAGGCGGCGAACTGGAACGCTAGTCGCGAGGGCGGCGACGAAGTCGAAATCGCGTTTGAGCGCCTGACGGTCGGTCACATCGAAGCTGTAGCTTGCGCGGATCAATGGCAAAAGCGCGTCGCGGCCAAGCAACGGTTCGATCGAGGGCGGCGCGGTCGGTGAAGCGGCGTCGTCGCGCTCCAGAGCGTAGATTCTGACGAGAGGGGCCGGCTTGCTCGCAAAGCGAGTGCTGAACGCAACCATCCGCGATTTCTCACTGTAGTGGGTCACCTTCACGTCCGTGCGAGCAGATATGCCCATCGCATCGGAGACATCGCGCCACAGTCGAAGCCCCGGATAGGCGGGCACCGCCAATATCTTGCCGCGCGCCTGTATCAGCGGCAGGCAGTCGTCCGCAAATAGATTGTGTCCGTTGGCCAAGAACGATGCTGCCAATGTGGATTTTCCCGACCCTGCCGGACCTATGAATGCGCAGACACCGCCGCGCACTGACACAGCCGTCGCGTGGATGGGATGTTTACCAAGGACGTTGAGGACGAACGGGAACGCCTGGTCGAGAAGCAGGTGTCGAAGCGTGTTGTCTGGGATCTCCCCTCGGGTTCGAACGCAAATCACCTGGCCGCGCGCGCGCCCGACCCAGAATTCGGCGTGATCCGCAAAAGAGAGAAGATAGCCGCCGCGGGATTTTGAGCAAAGTAGCCAAGCGCTACCGTCGGGACGTGATGAGTTCAAGATGGGCGTCAAGTCGCGAATGACGCCCATCTCCAAAGGATTCAGCGATAAAATGACGTCCGGAGTCTGCCGATTCGAGACGAGCAATCGCTCGAGTTCGGGAATTTCAGAATCGCTGGCAACAACAAGTCCATAAACACCGTAGCGATGCGTGGTCTTACCGAACCGCCATCGCATTCTAAGCGAGAGCCGGTTTAGCCCTGGCCTGACTTGCTCGGAGTGTCGTGACCCGGATCGAAGATGGTTCCGCCGACGCCTGCGGTCAGCTTCTTTACGCTGCCGTATTCGATGAGCCGCGGGCTCGTGTATGCGCGCTTCGTGCGGTCTCTTTTGAGCTCGCGACGCGAATTGTGAACAACCGTCTTGGGCATCGTTCTGACCTCGAATATTACTTCGTAGGGTTCGATTTCGCCTTGGACGCCAAACCGAGAGGCGCGATTCCACCACGAAGTGGCTTGCATGTCAAGTGGCGCTCGTTAGCGCTGTTGCACGCACTGTCATCGTAATTTATACCTACGCGGCGAAATTCTATCAACCATGTGTCTTCTGTCGGAAGCGTTCGCTGATGCTCAGCCCGTCGATTGGGCGTTTGCTAAGTGGGAAAGGTGCGAAACGGAGTTTCTCCCGAACCCGCGTCATAAGTCGCCCGATACCACAGTTCAACGGATACGGCGGCCCAGATGGGCCAAAGATTCGCACGCCCGAATTTAGCGAGCCTCTCGCGAGCCATCGCTTTAAGGCGGAGCTCGTCCACCCAGCCTACTTGCGCAATCTTGAGTCCGTCGAGCAGCGATTCGCCGCCCACTTCGTTGAAGATGCGTACGAATGCGCCGGAGAACTCGGCCTTGGTGGTTCGGGTGCGCACGGATTCGGGAAGCGTGCCGCGCATCGCTTCGCGCAGAATGAACTTGGTGGAGTCGCGTCGATATCGCTGGTCTTCAGGGATGGCGAACGAATACTCGATCACCGGGCGGTAGTAGAAAGGGTGACGGTACTCTACGCCGTAGCGCGCACCGGCGCGATCCTGGATTTCGAGCGCGTGCGCCATCCACGGCTGCACGAGCGATTCATGGACGGAAGCTTGCGCAAATGTTGTTCCTCGCGTCTCGTAAGTGGAGGTGCGCAATCGGTCCGCAAGACGAACGCGGCGCGCAAACTCGCGGTTGATTGATGGAGCGATGTTGATGCGCCGCGTGACCCGCCGGACGAGAGAACGAGCGGTGCGCGGGAGCAATGGCCACACTCCGTAGCGCATGAGAATCCAGGCTTTTCGAGTGTTGCGCGGATCGAGCGGGCCGTAGCGTCGGTCGGTGCGAAGATGCTCAAGCAGTGCGCGGAAGCGGAGGCCCAGGATCAAGTCTGCGCAGTAGTGCTCGCTTCCTCCGAGCCACTGATCACCGCCGAGCCCGGTCAGCGCAACCGAGAATCCCTTGTCGACCATCGCGGCCTTGAGATTCCTGAATACTGAACTATTCGGATACTCGAGGAAGTCGCGATAGTGGCGCACTTCCGATCTTAGGACATCCAAGTTGATCCGCGGCCCGAAGATTTCGTTCCACGGGAGACCGCATTGACGAATGACATCTTGGGCATAGCTGCGCTCGTCACATCCCGGGTCATCGTAGGTCAACGAGAACGCCTCGAGCCGATCGATCGGAGCGTTTCCAGCGCGAAGCATCTCCGCCGCGACGCATGCGATCGAAGACGAGTCCAACCCTCCACTGACTTCGACCGCGACGCCATCGCGTGAGCGAAGCATCGCGCGAACGCCCCGGTCGAAGACCTCCCGAAAATGCTCTGCATACTCACGATCATCTCGATACTTTACGGCCGGCGTGTTCCTCAGATCGTAGT
>CAYSCX010000054.1:0-12938 GCA_964429575.1 uncultured Binatia bacterium (SeqCode)
GCTATCTCAAGCTGCCTCGCTGTCTCCCGCCCGCGCCACCACGCGAGCGGCGCTGCGGCGCGCGTCAATCATACGCACCCTCGACCGTAACATCGCCGGCGAGAATGCGCCTAACGCCCCCTTCGGTGTCGAGCAGCAGCGCGCCGTCCTCGTCGATGCCGAGCGCCACGCCGCACTCACGCGTGCCACCGTCCACCACCGCAATGCGTTTGCCTGCGAGTGCGAATCGTTGCCCGAATGCCGCGCGAATCGAATCGAACCCGCCCGACACGACCTCCATATAGCGAGAGTCGAGTCTCGAAAAAAGCGCGGCCGCCAATTCCACGCGATTGCACGGACGGCCCAGCACCGCGCGGACAGATGTCGCCTTGTCGCGCAGCTCAACCGGGATCTCCGCGGCCGCCAGGTTCACGTTGATTCCGATTCCCAGCAGCACGCATGTGAGCGCGCCGGTGCGATCGGTCACCGCCTCGGCCAGGATGCCGCCGGCTTTCTTGCCGCTGAGCCACACGTCGTTGGGCCACTTGAGCGCAACCAGCCCGGGCGCGGCCGTCTCGAGCGCCTCGGCCGCCGCGACGCCCGCCATGATGCTGATTCTCGCCACCTGCGCGATTGAAAGTGCCGGCCGCAGAATGGTCGTAGTGTAGAGTCCCGCGCCTGCTGGCGAATGCCACGAGCGGCCCATCCTTCCGCGCCCCGCGGTCTGCTGTTCGGCGATCACCACGGTACCCTCGGCCGCGCCCTGCGCTGCAAGCTCGCGCGCAACTTCCTGCGTGGTCGGAATCTCCTCGAAATAGTGGATGCGCCAGCCGGCGCGCCCGGGCGCTCCGCGTTCGATCGATTGGTATGGATTGGCCGCCATCGTGGTGAGCCGTCAGCGCGGCGCGTCGGCGCTCACACCGTTTCGATTCTCATGCTGATATCGGCCGCGCGCGCGGAATGCGTCAGCGCGCCCACCGAGATTACGTCAACTCCCGTCTCCGCAATCGCGCGCACTGTGTCGAGTGTCACGCCGCCCGAAAGTTCCAGCACCACGTTCTCACCTGCGAGCGCGCGCGCTTTTCGAACGTCACCGAGCTCCATGTTGTCGAGCAGGATGGCGTCCGCGCCCGCCTTCAGCGCTTCCTCCACCTGCGCGAGCGTCTCGCATTCGATCTCGATCTTCAATGTGTGCGGCGCGATTTTGCGTGCGCCCTGAATCGCCGTCGTCACCGAGCCTGCCGCTGCGATGTGGTTCTCCTTGATCAGCACGCCGCTGTCGAGCCCGAACCGATGGTTCGCGCCGCCGCCGGTGCGCACCGCGTACTTCTCGAGCGCGCGAAGCCCCGGATGGGTCTTGCGCGTATCGGCGATTCGCGCGCGCGTCCCCGCGACAGCATCGACGTACTTCCGCGTAAGCGTCGCGATCCCCGAAAGCAGTTGCACGAAGTTAAGCGCGGTCCGCTCGCCGGTTAGCAGCCCCGCGAGACCGCCGTCGATTTCCGCGATTCGATCGCCGCGCTTCAGCCGCGCGCCATCCGCCGCGAGGAATTTGATAGACGGCTCCGCGCCGGTGAGCCGCAAGACGTTTTCGATCAGCTCGCCCCCGCAAAGGATCATCTCTGGCTCTTTGACTACGATTCGCGCGCGGCCGCGCTGTGCGGGCGCAACTGTGGCGGCGGTGGTGATGTCGCCCTGTCCGATGTCCTCGGCGAGCGCCCGCCGCAGCAGTTTCGTCAGTTCAAGTTGGTTGACGAGTTCCACGGTAGGGGGTCAGCCCTCGGCTGCGAGCAGTCGAAGCTGAGCCGTCAGCAACTTGCGTTGCGTTTCAAGTTCGCCTGCGCGCCGTTCCACCTGGTCCTTCACATCGGGCTCTGCCTTGGCAAGAAAGTCGGGGTTCTCAAGTCTTCGTACCTGCTGCGCGTGATGACCCTCGACCTCCGCGAGCTTCTTCTTAATCGCGTCGCGCGCTCGCGCAAAATCGAAACCCGCCGGCGCGCTCACCCACACCTCGCCCCACTCGAGCACTGATGTCACGGCTCCCTTCGGCGTGGCCGCTCCCGGAGCTAGCGTTTCGAGCCGCGATGCTTTCGCCATCGTCGCTGCGTAGTGCTTCCAATCGTCGAATTCGCGCTCGAAACCGGCCCACGCGCCGTTGCCGCCACTGGATACCGTTGGCCGCACGAACGCCTCGACGCGGTCACCCGGGTGATATCCGAGTAGCGCGCGCAGCGAGTTGATCGCCTCGGCCGTTTCGATACATCGCGTCATCGCCCGCGCTTCGTCCTCCGAAAGCGGATCTCGTTGCGCGGCCGTCGGGAACTTTGCCACCGCAAGGTGCTCGCTCAGTCCCGGCTCGCCGAGATAGGGACGTAGCGCCTGCCACAGCTCTTCGGAAACAAACGGCATGAACGGGTGCAGCAGCCGCAACAAACGGTCGAAAGATTGCACCAGCACCGCGCGCGCCGCCGCTTGAGGTTCGCTCCCCGCCTTCAGCGATTCCTTCGATAGCTCGATGAACCAGTCACAGAACTCGTGCCAGATGAACTGGTACACCGTCATGGACGCGAGATTGAACTCGTACCCGTCGATTGCCGCCGTCACTTCACGAATCGCCTTGTCGAGCCGGCTCAAGATCCATCGTTCGGCAAGGCCCAGCTTCGCCGGCGCGACCGGAGCAATCGGCTTTGGCGCGCCTTCGAGGTTCATCAACACGAACCTCGCCGCGTTCCACACCTTGTTCGCAAAGGCTCGTGAAGCGGTCAGGCGCTCATGCGAAAGAATTACGTCGCGGCCCTGCACCGCGAGCTGCGCGAGCGTGAGCCGCACCGCGTCGGCGCCGTATTGATCTACCAAGTCGAGCGGATCCACCACGTTGCCGCGCGACTTGGACATTTTCTTTCCTTCCGCGTCGCGCACCAGCGGCGTGATGTACACGTGGCGAAATGGCGCCTCGCCGGTGCAGAAAAGCCCGAGCATCATCATCCGGGCGACCCAGAAAAAGATGATGTCGAAGGCTGTGATTAGCAGCGACGTCGGGTAATAGCGCGCCAGTTCGGGCGTCTGCTGCGGCCACCCCAGCGTCGAAAACGGCCACAGCCCCGATGAGAACCAGGTGTCGAGCACGTCTTCGTCCTGGGCGATGTCGGTGCCGCCGCACTCGTCGCATTTCGCAGGCCGCTCCGCCGCAACAATCAGCTTGCTGCAACGCTCGCAGCGGTACGCCGGAATTCGATGGCCCCACCACAGTTGCCGCGAGATGCACCAGTCGTGAACGTTCTCCATCCAGTTGAAGAACGTCTTCTCCCACAACTTGGGGTGGAACGTCGTGCGTCCGTCGCGCACCGCCTGCATCGAAAGGTTCGCGAGGTCCTTCACGCGCACGAACCACTGCTCCGATAGCATCGGCTCGACCACCGTGTCGCACCGTGAGCAAACGCCGACCTTGTGACGGTGCGGCTCGATCTTTTCGAGCAGCCCCGCCGCCCGCAGCTCTTCGACCACGCGTTTTCGGCACTCCTCGCGCGAGAGCCCTCGGTACGGCCCCGCGTTCTCATTCATCCGCCCGGCGTTGTCCATCACAGATATCTGCTCGAGCTGGTGGCGCTTACCGATCTCGAAGTCGTTGCTGTCATGGGCGGGCGTGATCTTGACCGCTCCCGTGCCGAATTCCCGATCGACCGCCGCATCCGCGATGATCGGAATCTCGCGCTGTATGAGTGGCAGGATGACTTTCGCGCCGACAAGTGCCTTGTAGCGATCGTCGTCGGGATGCACTGCGACTGCGGTGTCGCCCAGCATGGTCTCGGGACGGGTGGTCGCGATCGTGACCGGCTCCGCACCGCCCGCGCGCGGATACCGGATGTGGTAAAGCTGTCCGTCGCGTTCCTTGTGATCCACCTCCAAATCCGAGAGCGCCGTCTCGCAGCGCGGGCACCAGTTGATGAGCCGCCGGTCGCGATAAATCAGTCCTTGGTTGTAGAGATCGACGAAGACTTTCGTGACCGCGCGAGAGAGTCCCGGGTCGAGGGTGAATCGCTCGCGGCTCCAGTCGCACGACGCGCCTAGCCGCCGTAATTGAAGCAAAATACGGCTGCCGTACTGCTCCCGCCATTCCCAAATCCGCTCGACAAACTTCTCCCGTCCAAGCGTATGACGCGTCTTTCCCTCCCCGGCGATTTCGCGCTCAACCACGTTTTGCGTCGCGATACCGGCGTGGTCTGTGCCGGGCAGCCACAACGTGTTGTAACCCTGCATGCGCCGCGTGCGCACGATGATGTCCTGAAGCGAAACGTTGAGCGCGTGGCCCAGATGTAGCTGCCCGGTCACATTGGGCGGCGGGATCACGATCGAAAAGGCTTCGCCGGACCGCGCAGGATCGGCTTTGAAGTAGCCCCGATCAATCCAGAGCTGAAACCAGCGCTCTTCGGCGGCCTTGGCGTCGAATGTCTTGCTCAGTTCCACCTGATGCTCTCAAGAGCGCGACGCGCGCGGCTGTTAGACACGAAAGGGCGCCAAGCGCCCTCGCATCGAATCATATTGGCGTCACGAACGCTGCTCAAGCGACGCCGCTCAACAATGGACTCACCGATCCGCATCAGTGCTTGTAAACGCGTCAGCGTGATAATATCGTGCGCATGGCCTACGGTGCTGCTGAATCAGGCACTCGCGATTAGGGGATGGAGTTCATGACCGATCGTTTGCTCAAATCGAACCTCACATACACGCTTGGCGCGCTGATCATCAGCATCGCCCTTCCCGGATGCGCCGGCATGGCGTTGCCGAGCCGCGCTGATTGCAACGTCGTAAGGCTGCAGACCCAGGCCGGACGTTCCGAATCCGAAATCGCGTCGGCACTGGGCGTAACCGCGGCCGAGGTTCAGGGGTGCGCGTCGATGGCGAGCGCCAAGGGCGCCACGAGCGGTGGCGGCGGGTCGAGCGATACATCAGCCTACATTTCAGCCGGTCAGGCTGCCGGGGCGGTTACAAGCGACCCCGCGTCGAAGCCACAATCAGAGGAAGAGAAGCCGCCTTGGGCATATTGATCTGCCAACTGACGGATCAGGTTTGAATTGGTGCGAGAGGGGGGACTTGAACCCCCACGAGCTTGCGCCCACAAGGTCCTGAGCCTTGCGCGTCTGCCATTCCGCCACTCTCGCGCACCGGCGAATCAAAGGATTTATTCCCGCGCCGTCGCGAATTCAACCCAAGCGCTGATTCCCGGCGCCTTGCGCGCGCGGTTTGAAACACTCCGTCATAGTAGCTACTCACGCGCGTCCCGCGTTGCTCGCGCGACTGCTGGCGAGCCTCGCGCCGCAACTGCGCCCGGACCGCGACGAACTCATCATCGCCGACAACGGCACCGCCGCGCCGTCGACCCTGCCCCCCGGCCACCCGCCACTCCAACATCTTCATGATCCGCAGCCCGGCAAATGCCGCATCGTCAACTGTGCGATCGGCCTGGCACGCGGCGAAACGCTGGTCTTGGTCGACGACGATGTGACAGTTGCGCCGGGCTATCTCGACGCCGTCGAAGAGTTCTTTGGAGAGCATCCTGAGTACGCGGCGATGAAGGGTCGCATCCATCCGGAAGAGGATCCGTACCAGAAGATCGGTGAGCGTGCGGTGTATCTCGACCTGCCGTACGCCGATCACGGAGAAACCGTAGTCGACGTCCACGGAGTACTGGGCGCAAACATGGCGTTTAGGCGATCGGCCTTCGATCGTGTCGGGCTATTTGACGAACGTCTCGGTCCCGGGGCGGCAGGTTTCGACGAGGAGACCGAGTTCTCCACCCGGCTTCGCAATGCCGGACTCAGGATCGGTTACTCGCCCACGGCGCTGGTCTATCACGCGATCGAACCGGAGCGCGCCGCCCGCGAGCGCTTTCTGCGTACCGCACGCGCGCGCGGCCGGTGCCGGGTGGTCCACGAAGCGCATTCGACGTCACACTTGGTGGGCAAAGTCGCGGTCGCGTGGGCCCGGACTGCCATCGCACGAGCGATCCGGGCTCGCCTCAAGCGAATCGTGCGCGAAGAATACAAGCTCGAAATTGCGCGCGGAATGTTTGAGGGCCGCCAGCATCGCTTGCCTGCGCCCACCCGTGTCCGATCTATGCCAGAGACGTGATCAGCTCGAGCAACTCCTCCGTGTAGCGCTCCCAGGTGTGTTCTTTGGCGGTGTTGCGCGCGACCGAGGCTAACTGAGCATCCGTGGCGAGCACTGCGCCCAGCTTCGCCGCGAGTTCTTCCAAATCGGCCGGATCCTGAACAACGAAATCGCGCATCTCGGCAGGCAGCAGTTCGCTCGCGCCGCAATACCGGCTCGTGAGTACTGGCAATCCGCAGGCCAAGGCTTCCATGACTACGTTGCCGAACGGCTCGAACAGCGACGGCAATGCCACCGCATCGGCGCCCCAAAATAACTCCGGCACATCGGCGCGCGCACCAAGAAAGTGAACTCGTGCCGCGATGCCGAGGGTCTCGGCGCGCAGACGATATTTGCGCAAGAATTGGTCTATCCCGACCACCAGCAGCTGCGGCTCGCCCTTGAGGCCAGCGAACGCGTCGATGAGAAAGCCCAAACCTTTACGGGCGAAACCGTTGCCAACGAACATCACCACCTTGGCGCCCGGATCGATGCCCAACGACTCGCGCACCTGGACGCGCTGGGTGAGTCCGCGCGCCATTCTGAATCGATCAGTGTCAACGCCGTTATACAGCGTCACCACCTTTGCGGCGGGCAGTCCGAACTCGCGCATCAGGTCCTCGCGAACCAGCTCAGAAACCGCGATAGCGAGACGCAGGCGCGGTGATGCGAACCCGCGCCGCTCCATCAGAACCTGCAGCCGGTGGATTGGCCTGAGCTTCATTAATTGCGCGCCGCGTTCGCCGCGCCAACGCCGCGCGGCCTGCAGATAGCTTTGGTGCGCGCCTCCGCCCGAGCGCAACACGTCTGCACCAACCACGCGCGCGAAACTCAAGACCAGGTCGGCGCCGCCACGTCGCGCAATGTTCGCCGCAGTGAAGCCAAATCTGGCCAAGCCGATCGTTCGTCCAAGCCTCGAATCACCGAGCTGCGTGACCCGAACCAGCGTGGACTGCCCGCGCATTTCATGGGCGTAAATCCGCACGTCGTGACCGCCCCGCGCCAGGCACTTCGCAGTGACCAGCAAGTCGCGCTCGGTGCCGCCACCGTGCGGATCGAAGCGGCGTGTCAGAAGCGCGATTCGCATGGTGTCATCGGGTGGAACCCCGATGCGCGTCGTCCATCTGTATGATAATTTTGCGTCGGGGGTGGTGAGGAGCGGTGATGATCGACGTCCAGTGTACCAGCTGTCACACGCGCTACCGCATTGACGAGCGCGTTCTACCCGAAGACACGCCGACCTTCAAGTGTTCGCGTTGCGGCCACGTGTTCAGCGCCGAGCCGCCCGCGCGAAAGCCGCGGCTGCGCATCGCCCGTCGCGAGCCCAAGCCTGCGCGTCGCGAACCCGCGGCTGAGCAAGTGTCGGCCGCCGCCGAGGCGCCGCCGGCCAGCGATCCTGCCGAAGAATCCAACCATAACGGCGTTGCCGAGTCAGCGCCCGAATCTTCGGGGCCGAAGTCCGACACCGACGAGTTCTTGAACCGGACGTTTGATAGTGGAAGTGAAGCTGCGCCTTCTGGCGAGAATCTAACCTTCGACTTCCGCGACGAAGAGCCCACGCCCAGCCTCGGCGAAGATAACGAGCCGGCTGATGCTGCGCCCGAAATGCCGCGCGAGGAATGGAAGGTCGGCGATGACGCCGGCGACGCGCCCTCCCCTGCCGTGGCGCCGCACACCGAGCCCGCGAAGTCACCGCGCGCCCCTTCCGTAAATCACGCGACCCACGCCGCGCGCACCGCGGCCGCAACGCCGGTTGCGCAGCCACGCTTTGCTGTCGACCACTCCTACCTGCCCGACGCTGTCGCACTGATTGAGCGTGGCGCCGTCCGTTCCTCAGGAAGTTTCCTTGCGATGTTCGCGGTGCTGGGAATCTTGTTCGCCGTGTTGAGCCTCATCATCTGCGGCGAACCGGTTGCAAGTGCGCGCGCGCTGAACGACATCCCCGGAGTCGGCGCACGTTTCGAACGGCCGATTCTTCCCGCGATGCGCGTCGCATTGCTCGACGTTCACGCCGAGTATCGGACCATCAAGGATGGACGCCGCGCACTGCTCATCACCGGCGTCGCCCGTAACCTGAGCGGCGCTCCGTTGCACACCGTGCAAATCGCGGCCGGTCTGCTCGACGATACCGAACGCGTGCTGGCGGGCCGCGCCACCTACTGCGGCATCAACCTGTCGGACAAGATGCTGGCGGAGATGACACCGCGCGAGATCGATTTTCTCCAGCGCCTCGAACCGCAGAAGAATTTCGTGGTCGCGCCCGGCGCCGAGTCGCGATTCCTGGTGGTTTTCACCGATCCGCCCGCGGGAGCGCGGAACCTGCGGATTGCGGTGATCAAGGCGATGCCTCCCGCGCAGGACGGTGCGCGGGCTGGCTGAAGGCGGCTACTCCTTCTCGCGGGCGATCAGCTCCGCGTACTCGTCGCCGTCCATCAGATCTTCGAGGTCGGCCGGATCGGAGATCCGCACCTTGATGAGCCAGCCGTCGCCGTAGGGATCTTCGTTCACTGTGCCGGGACTCTCGGGCAGGTCTTCGTTGACTTCCACCACGGTGCCGCTTACCGGCGCGTAGATGTCCGACACGGCCTTGACCGATTCGACCACGCCGAACGGATCGTCCTTGCTGATCTTTTCTCCGACCGCGGGCAGCTCGATGTACACGATCTCGCCCAACTGGTCTTGCGCGTGATCGGTAATTCCGACGGTCGCGACCGATTCCTCGGCCGCCACCCATTCGTGTTCTTTCGAGTACTTGAGCCCCGGTGGAATCTCCATGACTCCTCCCCGACACGCACTCGCCGCTCCGGACCGCGCGCGCCGTCATTGCTGCGCACCGATCCGCAACTGCAGCCTGAATTTCATCAAGCGCGTGACCCCGATGCTTGTCAAGTTCCGAAACGCATTTGAGATCGACTGTCGGCGGAATCCGCCCCTTGACTTGAACGCCGCGCTGGCATTTGCGTCAGGTGGCGCAACATTGCTCGCTGATGGAATTGAACCGAGGCATCGGACTCCCCGCGCGGTGCAGGCGAATCAGGAGGAACAGGTCGCATGATTGTCGGCGTTCCGACCGAAATTAAATCCGATGAACAAAGAGTATCGCTGACACCGCCGGGCGCTGCCGCACTCCGCCGCCATGGACATCGCGTGATCGTTCAGAGCGGCGCGGGAACCGGCAGCGGCTTCAGCGATCAACAGTACCGGGCGGCGGGCGCGCAAGTCGTCAAGTCGGCCGCATCAGTGTGGCGACGCGCCGGCATGATGCTCAAGGTCAAGGAGCCGCAGCCGTCGGAATATCCGCTGCTTCGCCCCCGGGTGATTCTCTTTACCTATCTGCATCTCGCCGCCGACCTGCGCCTGGCGCGCGAACTTCTTCGCCGGCGCGTCACGGCGCTTGGATATGAGACCGTCCAGCTCGAGGACTCGAGCCTCCCGTTGCTCGCACCGATGAGCGAGGTTGCCGGGCGGCTCGCGATTCAAGCGGGCGCCTGGTGTTTGCAGGCGCGGACCGGCGGACGCGGAGTCCTCCTTAGCGGCGCTCCGGGCGTCCGGCCGGGAAAGATCGCGGTCCTTGGCGGCGGTATCGCCGGTCTCAATGCGTGCCGCGTCGCCGCCGGCATCGGCGCCGACGTGACCATTCTCGACATCAACCCGACGCGCCTGCGCTATCTGAACGACCTGCTTGAAGGACGGGTGATCACCGTGATGTCGAACCGCGCGTCGATTGAAGAGGAGGTCATGCAAGCGGACCTCGTAATCGGTTCGGTATTGGTCGCGGGCGCGCGCACGCCTAGGCTTATCCCGGCGCGGCTGGTCGCGAAGATGAAACGCGGCGCGGCGATCGTCGATCTATCAATCGATCAGGGCGGCGTTTCGGAAACGTCGAGGCCCACCACACACGCGCGGCCAACGTACGTGCGCAATGGAGTCGTTCACTACTGCGTGACCAACATGCCGGCGATGGTGCCGCACACCTCAACTTACGCTCTGACCAATGCGACCCTGACCTTCGCGCTGGAGATTGCGGACCACGGTGTAATCGCGGCTGGACGCGATAGCAGTGCAATCCGCCATGGGCTCAACACCTACGACGGCCGCGTCGTGCATCCGGCTGTCGCGGGCGCACTCAAGGTGAAGCCGCACTCGCCCTGGGAATGAGCGCGATGCTCGAGTCGTTCAGTACACTCCGGCGGGGCCGGTGTCGAAACGTTTGGATCCCGACTTGATCTGCCCGTAAGTGCCGGTCTCGAAACGCTTGACGTTTTCCTGAAGGTTCAAGTTGCCGTGGAGGTTCGCGACCGCCTGCTGCACTCCCTGCAACGCGATCTCATGCGCGCGAACCCATCGACCCGACACCTGTACGAAGTTGACCAGGTCGAACAGGTTTTGCGAGAGCGCCTTTTGCGACTTTGCGAACTGGGCGGTCCACACCACCTGCTTGCTTGCGAGATCGACGAACTTGAGGCGAAAAGATACCGCCGCCGGCGACGCCGCGCCGTAGTCAAGTCCGACGCGCTCAACGTAACGGTCCACGGCTCCGTAGAGGAGGCCGTCGGCCGAGACCGCGCGACCGAGCGCGAGCGCATTCTGGTCGAGATTGCTTACCGTGGTCGGCGGAAGCTTCTGCATCGCGGCGAGCACATCCTCCTGCGGTACCACTTCCCATCCGCCCGCGATCGCGACCTGACTGTACAGCTCCGCGGTAACCGAGTCGGATGCGCCCGGCGCGAGCGGATCGCCGTCCTGCGGCCCCGTCGCGATCAGCGGCATCACCGCGACTCGATTGATCGCAATAGTTTTAATCGATCGCACCGACTTCGTATCGAGGTTGGGCGTCGGGAGCATCAGTTTCGCGGAGTCTCTGACCTCCTCCGCGGTGTGACCGATAATCGCGGTGCATCCGGCGAGTCCCGCCGCAATGGTGATCGCGAGAATTGCTACAATCCAAATCCGGCTGGTTTTCATTGCGTCACCTTGATCGATAACTCCCGGAGCTGACGCGCCTGCACTTCCGATGGCGCCCCGCTCATCGGATCGACCGCCTTCTGAGTCTTCGGAAAAGCCATCACGTCGCGCAAGGAATCGGTGCCACAGATCATCATCATATTGCGATCCACGCCGAACGCGATTCCGCCGTGCGGCGGCGCGCCATAGCCGAGCGCGTCGATCAGAAAGCCAAACTTTTCCATCGCCTGGTCGCGCTCGATACCCAGCAACGCGAATATCTTAAGCTGAAGCTCCGGCTTGTGGATACGGATCGAGCCGCTGCCAAGTTCCTCGCCGTTCAATACAGCGTCGTATGCGAGCGCGCGCGATTTGAGCGGTTCCACATCGAGCAGGCCGAGGTCGTCAGGGTGCGGCGCGGTGAAAGGATGATTCACCGATACCAATCGGCGCTCCTGCGCGCTGTACTCGAACAGGGGGAAATCTGTGATCCAGACGAACTTCAGCTCATTTTTCGCCCGTAGGCCGAACTTTTCGCCCAACTGAATTCTCAAATCACCCAACCCCGGACGTGCGACCTGGGGCGCGCCCGCGATCATCAGTATCGTATCGCCA
Source organism: uncultured Binatia bacterium (SeqCode) (assembly GCA_964429575.1). Classification (GTDB taxonomy): domain Bacteria; phylum Desulfobacterota; class Binatia; order Binatales; family Binataceae; genus CAYSCX01. The sequence continues at coordinate 11,686 of CAYSCX010000054.1, forward strand.
GCGGCCAGGCTCGCCACCGTCGCCGCTCGCTGGCGTTCGCCATCGCCCAGGTATTTCGCCACCGGACCCTGCCATGCGCCGTCGGCGATCTTCGCCCACGCAAGCCCAAGTCCGAGACGAGAGCGCAACGATTCAGTTATCTCATCAAGTTCGCGCCGCGAGAGTTGGTGCTCGCCGGCAACGCGGATTCCGTACACGCATTCGCCGCGCGCCAGAAGTTCGGCGAACACCTTGAACGCGGTGCCCGCGAACGCTGCACTGAGATTGCACAATTCCATTCCGAAGCGCATGTCGGGCTTGTCGCTTCCAAAGCGCTCCTGCGCGTCAGTGTACGTAAGCCGCGGAAACGGCGTCTTGACCTCGACGCCGAGCGCCCGCTGCCACATCGCGGCGAGCAGGCCCTCGCCCACCGCCATCACATCATCGGGCCTTGGGCAGGTCATCTCGATATCGATCTGGCTGAATTCCGGCTGGCGATTGGCGCGCAGATCCTCGTCGCGGAAACAGCGCGCGATCTGGTAGTAGCGATCGAATCCGCCGATCATCAGTAGTTGCTTGAGGAGCTGCGGCGACTGCGGCAGCGCGTAAAACTTTCCGGGATTGACGCGGCTCGGCACCAGGTAGTCGCGCGCGCCCTCGGGCGTTGCTCGCCAGAGAATCGGCGTCTCGATGTCCACGAACCCGTTGCGATCGAGAAACTCGCGGGCGCCCTGTAAAGCCAGGTGGCGCAGCCTCAGGTTCCGCTGCATCTCGGGGCGGCGCAAATCGAGGTAGCGATATTTGAGCCGCACCTCCTCGGCCGCGTTCTCGCCGGGACCAAGCGGAAACGGCGGTGGCGCCGACGGATTGAGCACGCGCGCCTCATCGACCGCGATTTCGATCTCTCCGGTCGGCAGCTCCACGTTGATGGTGCCTTCCGAGCGCCGCACAACTTTGCCGCGCACCGCCATGTAGTATTCCGATCGCGCCTTGTCCGCGACCTTGTGCGGCTCGGCGTGCAACTCGGGATTGAAGACGAGTTGGAGGATGCCTTCGCGGTCGCGAAGATCGATGAAGATCAGGCGGCCGTGATCGCGCCGGGTTTGAACCCATCCCCACAGCGCGACGTCGCGGCCCGCGTCACTTGCGCGAAGTGCGCCGCAATAATCGGTGCGCTGCCATGGCGGCAGCGGTGAATATGGTTCTGATTCAGCCATCTGTGCTCGCAGGATACCTTTCGCTGGAATAGCGCGAAACCGTCAGCCGCGGTCCCG
>CAYSCX010000055.1:0-12770 GCA_964429575.1 uncultured Binatia bacterium (SeqCode)
TTCGAGCGCGGACGGCTGGTATTAGTAGTCGAAGGCGAGAATCTGTTCGTCAATGGCGGACGGCCGGCGCTTGCGAAGCTGCTCGGCGGCGACTCCGCGGGCGAGTTCGCATCGGCGATTGGTTTCGGTTCATCGGGGGCGGCGCCGTCGGTGACGGACAGCGTGCTCACCGCCGCGGCATACTACAAGGCGCTGGGTAGCCATTCGCAGGACGGCACCGGGAGTGTGACGTTCAACTGGAGTCTCGACGCGACCGACGTCGGCGCACAGGGGATAACCATTCAGGAGCTGGGACTGTTTGCGGACCGGACGTCGGTGGCGCTGCCGGGGAGCGTGTCGCCGGCGCCTCTGCTGGCAAGGAAGTCGATCGCGCCAATCAGTTTCGGCGCTTCGATGAGTATTACCGGGTCGTGGACGCTGACGTTCTAGGGAGAGGGGAAGGGAAAAGGGGGCGCACAGCCGTGCGCCCCTACGGAAGAGGTCGCGCGCCGCGCCTCCCAATAACAGGAAGTGAGGCATCGGGGAGGAACCGCTCCCGTTGGTCGGTGAAGTTGCGGCGCGCACCGTGCTCGGAGGCCGGCGACCGGCGACCCTTCGACAGGCTCAGGGCAAGGGGACAGAAAAGGGCACAAAGCCGTGCGCCCCTACGGGAGAAGTGATGGATACACGATGGAGGAAGTGAGGTGCAAGTGAGACGACAATGAGTACTCTAATTGATATACCAGGGTTCGCGGCCAATGAGGTCTACCAGATCGGGGCGACGGATCGGGTCGAGGGGGCGGCGGACGGCGCGAGCTTTGGCGGATTGGGGATCTCAAACCAGCCGCATCAACAGCTCGCGAACCGCACCGCGCTGCTCAAGCAGCGCCAGGACAACAACATCGCGGCGATCGGCGTATTGCAGGCGTTCGCGGCGAAGTTCGTCGGCTCGCTGCAGGCCAACGGCTACCTCAAGATTCCGCTAACCGACGTGACGCGCGGGGCGGTGACGGCGATCATCGAGTGGGGGTACTACGCGCTGAGCGCGCAGAAGATTCCCAACGATGTAACGCTGAACGTGACATGGCCGCTGGCATTTCCCAACGCGATACTTGCGCCGCCGCTGGCCACGAACGTGTATGAATCGACCAGCGGGTTCAACGTCGCGGCGGCGGTAATCAGCTACTCGAAAACGGGCGCGACGTTTGTACTGGACGTTCCGGGCGGGACCACGCTGGGCAACACCAACGAACGGTCGAACGGGTTTTCGTGGTTGGCGATTGGCTTCTGAGGCGGTGAAAGCGATCGGATGGCGGCGCGCACAGAGAGGAATCATGAAGAAGTTTCATGCAGGCAGTTCACGGCTGGTTGGGGCGGCGGCGGCGGGCGCCATCGTAATGTTTTTTTCGGCGGGCGCGATCGCGCAAGTGCAACCGCCCAACAATCCTCCGGCCGGCGCGTACCAACCGATTCCAAACTTCTCGGGACCCGGCGCGGGGTTGCTGTTTCGCCGAGCGATCAACGATCGGTTTTCCGGCGCGGCGACGATCGCGCCCGCGGTGGTGAGACTGCCGCTGGCGAGCCTGCCGCCAGTGGTGGACGGGATGGTGTTCTTTTGCACCGACTGCAAGCGGGTCAATCCGTGCGCGACGGGCGGGGCGGGCGCGTGGGCGATGGGAGCACGCGCCGCCTGGCGATGTGCGGAAGGGCCGCTCGAGGCGGACCTCAATGTGGCGGGTCGAAAGCTGACGAACGTCGCGGCGGCGGGAGCGAGCGGCGAGGCATTGAGTTACGGGCAGAGCGGAGCGGTGCTGGCGGGGCTGGGCGCGAGCGGGCAGAAGCTGACGGGAGTCGGGGCGGGCGCGGCGGCGGGCGATGCATTGGCATTCGCGCAGGCGGGCGCGAAGTTCGGCGACGTGACGGACACGGGAGCGACGAATGGCTCCAACACCATATCACAGTTCTCGGTCAACGGCGTGCTGAACGTCAAGGCCTACGGCGCAATTTCAGGCAGCACGACCAACACGACCGGCTCCATCGCTATAGCCACTCCGACGCTGACCGTTGCGTCGGCTACCTCATTCGCGGTTGGGCAGGGAATTTACGTCGGCGGCGCTGGCGCTGCGACCTCGCTGACCACACCCACCGCACCGACGCCTACGGCGACCTGCGATGCGGCCTGCACGACCACCTACAACTACAAGATCGCGGCACTCGACGGATCGGGCGGTTCCACGGCAGCGTCGGCGGCATCATCGAACGTCTCGAACAACGCGACGCTCAACTACGACGCCCGCTACAACACGCTCAAGTGGACGCCTGCAACCGGGGCAGCCTCGTACGCAGTCTACCGTGGCACTACGCTGATTGCGGTATGGCCGAACACAGTCAACGGCGGCGGCGGCAACACTCAGATCGTGTTTCGTGACTACGGGCAGGTGGCGCTCACGGGCGGGCCTGATCTGCCGACAACCGCAGCGGGCGCGGCGCGTAAGCAATCGTTGATCACGCGCATCACAGCCGTCAGCGGAACGACGCTCACCCTCGCCGACAACGCGACAACCACAGTCACTAGCGAGAGCGTTTATCACGACGATGGCTACGTGATTAAGCAAGCGGTCACTGCGGCGCTGGCGGTGTCGAACTTGAAACCACCCGCAGTATTCATCCCGACCGGCACCTACGTGCTCTCGTCGTCGGTTACGAGCGGATCGGCTGGAGGCGGCACGGGCAACCTGCTCATCGCTGGTGCGGGTGCCTACAACACGGAACTGAAAGGTCTCGCGCCTCTAGCCGGACTTTCTGCGGTCAAATTCTTCAATGCGTGGCATCCGCAGATGCGCGATATGACGATAAACGGCGCGGTGCCGCTGCTCGCAGGCGTCGAGTCGCATATCAATAATCCCGCGTTGCCGTGCTGCAATGTAGGCTCAGGCGCATTTCGCGATCTCATGCTCGGATACAACGGCAGCGGGAACAATCTTACCTTCGGCATAGCATTCACCGCCGCGAACGGATGGGATCAGAACAACTCCGAGCAGGTTCTCAGGGATATCTGGACCGTGGGAACGATTGAGGCGGGCATCGGCTTCCTGCACCTCAACACACTCCAGAACACGATCAATGGCGGAATAATCAGCGGTGGGCGCGCCGGACTCTATTTTCAGGGTGGCAATGCGACGGTCACAGGCACAGTTCTGGGCGCGAACTCCAGCGCGGGAAACTACCTGCTCGACGTGGGTGCGGGCACCTACACACACAACATAGAACTTATCGGCGTGCACGCAGAAGCTGGTGCGTCCTTCCTGAATGTGGATGCCGCTGCGGCAGGCGGCAACTTCATGGCGGTTGAGATTATTGGCTCGCAGTTCTCAATCGGAGGCGCACAGCCGACTTGCGTGAATTTCAAGTCCACGACGTTTAGCCTCCGAATGGTGGATACACAACTTTGCGAGGGCGCACTAGGCACGTGGAACCTCGACTGCATCGCCTGCACGCTAATCAACGTGCGGCATGGAATGAGCGCGCTGAACATGAACAACGCGGCGACCCGCATGGTCGTGATCGGAAACGATGATGCGTCTGGCGCAATCACGGTGACCAACGGCGTAGGCGCCAGCATCCAAGGAGTGATGAATCGTGGGATGACGAGCACCGGCAACGAGTTTAAGACGCTCAGGGATACAACGATTCTGAATAACATCGACTCGCTGACCGTCACGAGTGGCCTTACATTCAAACGTAACGCGAGTGCACCGGGCACCGGCTTGGAAATTTCACCCGGAGGGCCGTGCGGTCACATCCTGCAAATGGAGAAGGGCGGCGGGACCGATGGAATAGCCAAGTTCAGTGGCGCATGTCCGTCCGGCGTTGACTGGCAATTCGACACGATAGTTAATGCGAACGCCGGTCAACAGGTAGGCGGGGGCGCGACATTACTCAAAAGGTCTTCCTCAACGTTCGCATTGAATCTCGCCGCGCCTGGGGCGGTGCCAGGATGCGTTGACTCGGCGGCGCAGACGCTGACCGGCGTGGCGCTAGGCAATGTGTGCAGCGCATCGATGAGTGTGAACCTGCAGGGCGCGCAGCAGCATGGCTGTTTCGTGAATGCGGCAGACCAAGTGACATTCAGAGTGTGTCAGTTGTCGGGGGCGGCGGCGGATCCGGATGGCGGGAGCGGGGCGACGTACCGTGCGGTGGTGGAGAAGTACTAGCAGTGGGAGTGAGAGCGGGCTTGCGCAGGATCGCTGTTGGTGGAACCCCGCGCACGCCAGCGGAGAAGCTCATCCCAGTCATCAAAAGTTCCTAGCAGGCTGTTGAAGAAATCATTTTCAACAGCCTGCTCCCTCTCTCTCGTCTCCCCCGATGGGGGAGAAGATTAGGTAGGAAGCCAACTTTCCGGCAGGGTGTTGAGCACGCCTGCGCATCCGCGACGCCATGTTCTGGGTTTCTCAACTCCCTGTTAGACGTGATCCTTCGTGATATCAGGTAGGCCTTCGGCGCTGCGCACGCTTGCTGGATAACGACCTAACGGTGACAGAGTAATTGCGACGTTAATCAGCGCAAGAAACGCCAGTGTCCAAGGGATGCCGCCGAGGACGAGTGAAGTGGCCGATCCGATGTCAAACAGGCTCGCCGCTAGGTAGACGCCAGCAATGACGGCGCCAAAGCCCATCCGTGGATGTACGAAGATCCGAAGAAGCATCCGGTACGCCACGCCCAACAGGAACATCACGACGGCTACTCCGGGAAGGCCGAAGTTCGCATATGCTTCGACAAGCTGCGGGAAATTGTATGACGTTTCATAGCTGGCGGGCCCGAGCAATCCGTAGCGGCGACCGAACGTCTGACCGGTTTCCTCCTCCGGCTTCGCAGCCCACAAGAATCTCGGAATGGGCTTGTACAGTAGCGGGGCGTACGAGTGACCGTACCAGTAAGGCACGTGATCAGGCGTGTCTCGCATGACCTCCACAAGCGTCGGGATTAGCCATGCTCGCTGCGCAGCAATCTCCATCGCAAATTCGCGAAGACGCGGTCCTTGCGCGAAGACATCCGATGAAATGTCCGCGTAGGCGGAGAATTTCTGCATGATCGTCTGCGGCGGAAAACGGCTGCCGCCCCAGGTCAGCATGCGGTAGTGCAATTGGACTGGCCGGACCGCCACCGCGACGAGCGCCCCGACGAGAAGCCAGCTCCACGGGATCCTTCGACGCATGGACGAATAGAGGAATACTACCACGAAAACTACGACAAACGCTTGACCGCTCAGTCCTGTCAGCAGGCCGGCGATGAAGCGCAACGGTACCAAAACGCCCCACAACAGGAACTTCGACGCGATCCCGAGCGAACCGGTGAGCTGTAGCGCAAACAGAATCAAAATTCCGAGAATCCAGAAGTCCTTCGCGAAACTCTCGAGTTGCGTGATTGCTACGGGGACTTCTTCGCCAGGAAGAAGGAACCATGCGGCAATACCGATGGCGCTGAATGCGAGAGCCCAATTTCGGACCCCTTCGACGTCCTGCCACCGCATCTTCACTTTAGGAATGAAGGAATCCAACAACCCTTGCAGCGGAGAATAGTAGCCACAGAATATGCAGACACAGCCGAACAGTGCGAGAGCAAGTGCTGAAGAGACTAATTCATCCGGTAGCGCTTTCGGCACGAGCCCAATCGTGAGGCGTTTGACGAAAAACATAGGAACTGCATAATAGCCAGCAAAAACAATTGCGATAAACGGGAGAAACGGGATACTCCGGTCGATTCCGGAACGCCAGAGCCAGACCGGCACAGCAGCCAGTGCGATGATTGCGGATGCCAGCAGACGCTGGGCCGCGGTGAGCTGCGCGGGCGCGTTGAGGTTCAGGAGAATAATCAGCGCGCCAAGGCCGCCAAGCATCGCGAACTGGCGCGTGAGCGAGAACGAACCCGGCGCTGACGAAGTCAGAATTCGATGCCAGTCAGCATCAAGGGGAATCACACGCATTGTTGGACTCTGAGAATACAGCGGTGCGCTCACGACATCAACGCTCGGCACCCTGCCTGCACGAGTTTCTTGGAGTCTGCGTCACAAGTAAATGCTCTCTGCGGCTGTCGCGTCTGCTTGCGGCAGCGGATCGGTCATCACTGCGACGGCCGCCCACTCGCTTCGAGAAGCGGCTGGATTCGCGACGGTATGGGATTGGCGCATTGCGCTCGGATACTACGCGTGAGGCGGCCGCCGATCACCCGGCGGTCGAGGAGTACTAGGGTGGCGGGTAACGTGGAGCGCGGACATGGCTCGGTGAATCAGAGGGTTTACGGGCAAAGCTCACGGTCGTTTGGCGGGCCGTGATAGTCGAAGATACCGACCTTGAAGAGCGGTACGGGCTTGTCGCGTTCGAGGAATAGGTAGTAGGGAAGCCGCTCTGCCGAGGGAATGTTGGTGAAGAAGCGGGTTAGCCCGGTGCGGCCGGGCGGCGCATGGCTCTGATCGTTGTAGCCGCGGTAGGTCGCGCAGAACTGCTCGGGGGTGGTCGCGTCACGGAGCTGGGTGTACATCGTGGCGAGACCGTTTGCGGCGTGTCCGCCGATGACGTCGATGTAGACGGCTTGGGCCAGCAGGAGTGCGCAGAGCGTGGCGCGGACGGCCGCGGCTGCGGTCTGTGAGCGCTGCGCGGGCAACACAGCGCGGAGCCAGCAGAGCGCGATCCAGAGAGCAGGGTAGAAAAAGCGCTCGCCGGGCGAAATGAAGTCGGCGACCGCGAAACCGCCTGCGACGGTCGTGGCAAGGCAGACGAGCGCGGCGGCGAGCACCGAGGAGTAATCGCGACGGCCGCGCCACCAGAGGGCCACGCACAGGAGCCAGATCGCGCCGATCGCGACGCATGAGAGCAGGTTCACAATCGCGGCCCAGGACATGTACGGAAGGTCGGCGGAGATCCACGGGCGAAACTCGGGGAATGGCGCGAAGGCGGCGACAAAACGCCCGGCGTAGGGATTGAAGGTCCAGAACTGCCACGGAGCGATGATTTGACCGGAGGCAAGCCGCGCGAGGAGGTACCACGCGGCGAGCAGGAACCCGGGCGCGGCGGCGAGTGCGAAGCGCGGCAGCAGGGTCAGGCGGCGCTCGATGACGATTAGGACGCCGGTCACGAGCAGCGCGACTCCCCAGACGAATCCGTGGGTGAAGTAGAGCAGAATGAGGAAAAGAGCGACGGTAGTGAGGCGGAGTTGCGGGAGAGTCGCGAGGTTTCGCAACAGGCGGCCGCAATACAAGAAGAGCAGGACGAGCCCCAGAACGTAGGAGAGCTCGCCCCAAAGGAAGTAGCAGTTGAGGACGAATACGAGGGGAACGAAGAGAAGCGGGTCGTCCTCGCGCGGGTTGAGCGACTTGAGGAGGTAGGTGGAGGCGAGCGGGAAGGCGATCACGAGGGCGCTCAGGAGAATCTTGCCGGCAACTTCGGGCGGAAAGGCGAGCGCGAGCGTGCCGAGCGTCGCGGTGACGAGCGCGTAGGGAACCGGATAGGGTTTGAGGAAGTAGTCGGCGGGAAGTGTTCCGAGCATCCACTTTTGAAACAACACGCCCTGGTATAGGTGGTCGGGATAGTCGGTCATCGGAAGGAAGCGGTGCGACCAGATGAAGTACAAGCCGTTGGCGATGACGGCGGCAGCGGCGATCCAAAAGAGGCTTGGTTTGAGCAGTCTCATATAACTTCACTGCAGAACTGGCGGCGCGCCCGCCAACGGCGACCGGCTTGATGGTAGCGCGCAGCGAGACGCGGATCATGGGGAGGGTGCCTGCGTCGAAGCAGATGCTGGAGCGCTTCGTGAGGACGCCCGGGGGCGGCGGCCGATCCGGACTGGGGCGGCGCGACGTGTCGGGCAGTGTTGGAGGAATTCTGAGACGATCAATTCGTTGTCGCGGGGGTTGCGTCGGTGCTAGTCGTCATGTGAGTGACGGCCGAGAGAAGCGCGCCGGGGCCACAGCGTTCCGATGAGGTGTGTCATCACGTCTATGTCTGGCCCGCGGTCAGCTCGCTGTTGCCAGCGGGAAAACTTTCGATCCTAGATGCGGGATGTGGGCGCGGGCGTCTGACGCGGCTGCTGGCAGGCCTTGGCCACGATGTGATTGGCGTCGACGTGTCAGGGGATGAGGTGGCGTTCGCACGCGAACTGAACCCCGGCGTGCGTTTTGAGGCGCTATCGATCTGCGATGATTTGATCCCGGTGCGCCCGCCCGGCGGCTTCGATGTAGTAATTGCGGCCGAGGTGATCGAGCATCTCTACTCGCCGACCGAGTTTCTCGAGAACATGGCGAAGACTCTGAAGCCTGGAGGCGCCATCATCCTGAGCACTCCCTATCACGGCTACCTCAAAAACCTCCTGATAGCGTTTACAAACAAGTGGGATGCTCATTTCTCGGTTGCCTGGGAGGGCGGTCACATCAAGTTCTTTTCGAAGCGATCGCTGTCGGCAATGCTGGAGAAGGCGGGATTCGTGCGCCCGGTCTTTCGCAACGTGGGGCGTCTGCCGTTCGTGTGGAAGTCAATCGTGTGCAGAACAACGCTTGGGCCCCCTTCCCTAAAGGGAAGGGGAACCAGAGAACATGGGAAGGGGGCGCGGGTGTACTTGAGCGATAGTGAGCGGATTCGATAGGGGATGTGCGCCTCGCAGCGCACCGAGCCAGTTATGCAAAGGTCTCCCCTCGGAGAGGGGCGCGAGCCGCGACTCCCAATGGCATGAAGTGGAATGAGCGCTGACAGATCGTTCCCGTTGGTCGGGGCCGTTGAGGAGAAGGGCGCACAGCCCCATTCGACTACGCTCAGGGCAGGCGTGCGTCCCTACGAGAAGGGGAGAGGGGACGAGCAGACGGACGGATCGGGCGGGCGGCGGCGAGTAATGGCATAATGGCGCGGGCGTTTTTCGGGCAGAGTGGCGCGCGCTGAAAGGCACGCAGGGTCGCGGCGATGAATCGCTCGGAGTCCGGCACGCCGCAGCGCAAGAGCGCGTGATGCTGAGCAACCCGGGTCGAAAGTTTGCCGCCGCCATCGCGGGGCTCCTGATTCTCACCGCAGCGGGCTCGGCCGGCTACATGCTGATCGAGGACTACCGGCTCACCGATGCGGTTTACATGACCGTCATCACGCTCTCCACGGTGGGTTTTTCGGAGGTGCGTCCGCTCAGCGAGGCGGGGCGCATGTTCACGGTGGGATTGATCGTGACGGGGGTCGGTAGTGCGCTCTACCTGTTCGCGTTAATGGGCCAGATGGTGTTCGAGGGAACGCTTCGGGACGCCCTGGGAGCAACCGCAATGCAACGCAAGATCCACAATCTAAGCGCGCATGTGATCGTGTGCGGGTTCGGACGATTCGGGCGAGTGGTGGTCGAGGAGCTGCTGCGGCATTCGGTGCCGTGCGTGGTGATCGATCCGGATACGTCGAAGGGCGCGGAGCTGGATCGGATGGGAGTGCCGCACCTGGTCGGGTCCGCGCTCGAAGATGAAGTGCTGGAGGAGGCGGGAGTGCAGACGGCGCGCGCGATAGTCGCGGCGACCGGGTCGGATGCGGACAACGTGTACATCACGCTGAGCGCGCGCGAGAAGAGTCAGAAGGTCGGGATTCACGCGCGCGCGGAGTCGGATGGCGGTATGAGGCGGCTGAGGCTGGCGGGGGCGAACCAGGTGGTGTCCGCGTACCAGCGCGGAGGACATCGGATCGCGGAGACGATTCTGAGGCCGTCGGTGGTGGACTTCCTGGAGTTGGCGATGCCGGGGCGCGGCGACGAAGTGGATTTGGAAGAGATCAGAGTCGGCGCGGACAGTCCGCTGGTCGGGCGGGGAATTGAGGCAATCGAACGGGATACGCCGCGGCTGCGGATAGTGGCGCTGAAGAGGGGGGACGATCCGATCGCGCTGATACCGGATCCGAAGAGCGAGGTGCGCGCGGGGGATCACTTGGTTGCGATCGGGGATCGGGCGAGTTTGCGGAGGTTTGCGGAGATTGTGAAGACGTAGGAGGGGAGCGGTGAACGAGGGAAGGCGGGGACAGCAGAGATCAGACAGCAGAAATCAGGCAGCAGAAATCAGGCAGGAGAAATCAGGCAGCAGAATCGACCCTCACCCACACCCTCTCCCAATGAACACAGGGAGAGGGGTAAGAGTGGCGAGTAGAAAATCGTCGGGATTCTTCGCTACGCGGACTTCGCTCTGAATGACAGCGGCAGAGCGAAGAAGGGCGCATCGCAATGCGCCCCTACGGTAAGAGGGAGACGTGAGGAGGGCGCAGGACACGAATCGGGATTCGTCGCGACGCTCGGAGTGGCAGCGCGGAACGGAGAATCAGGAAGGGGTAACGGAGAACGAAGAAAGTTGGCGGTCGTGGAGGCGTGAGAAGATCAGCAGCGACGCGATCGAACCGATGAAGCACATGAACAGGTCGCTTTGCGTGTCCCACGGATCGCCCTGAGTGCCGAGGAAGGCGCTGGATGATTCGCCGAGCGCCAGCGCCGACCACCATTCAAGAAATTCCCAGAACGCACTAGCCGCCAGACCCACCGACACGACCAGCACGAAGAGCCACCCTGCGCGGCGCAGCGGAGTCTGGCGCAGCAGGATTTCGCGGACGACGATGGCGGGGATGAATCCTTGCGCGAAATGGCCGATGCGGTCGTAGTCGTTGCGCGCGAAACCGAACAGATCCTGCATCCAGGCGCCCATCGGCACGCGTGCGTAGGTGTAGTGCCCGCCGATCATCAGAATGAGTGCATGGATGAAGATGAGGCGATAGACGAGCGGCGTGAAGCGGAAGCGCGAGTATGTCGCGATGAGAATTGGGGCGGCGATGAAGATGGGGAGGACCTCGAGGAACCAGGTGAACGAGTCGTAGGCGCCGATGCGCGAAATGATCAGCGCGACGAGGCCGGCGGCGAGGAGGCAGGCGGGTTCGCGCGTGCTCGGGGTCATGGGCGGAAGTTGTAGCGGCGTGCGGCGGTGGCGTCCATCGGGGGGGCGGGTCGCGAGCCGCGAGTCCCGATAACATGAGGAGAGGCATCGGCGAGGAACCGCTCCCGTTGATCGGGGTGGTGGTCGCGAGCCGCGACTCCCGATAACGGGGAGTCGAAGGTTGGCTGAATGGCCGCTCCCGTTGGTCGAGGGTCGTTGAGAAGAAGGGCGCACAGCCGTGCGCCCCTACGGAAGAGGGAACCTAACCCCTGACCCCTTCCCTAAAGGGAAGGGGGACAGTGGGAAGCGGAAATATGGGAAGGGGGACTATGGGAAGGAAGTGCGGAGGGCGGCGATGATGCGCTCCATGCGCAGGCCGCGCGAGCCTTTGACCAGTAGCACGTCGCCGGGGCGGACGAGGTCGCGGACGAGGCGCGCGGCGGCATCGGAGTCGGCGGCGGAGAGCGGCCGCGGCATCAGCAAAGAGTCGAGCGAGCGGACCGCCTCGAGAAATTCGGGGCCGACTGCGACGAACGCAGCGGGGCGCGTCGCGAAGACGTCGCGCAGGGCGTCGAGGTGCGCGGACTTCGCAAGCGGCCCGAGTTCCAGCATGTCGCCGAGCGCAACCACGAGGCGCGCGCAGATTGAGTCGGCGAGTTCGCGCGCGGCGGCGAGCGAGGAGCGGACCGAGCGGGGGTTTGCGTTGTAACTGTCATCGATGACGGTGAGGCCGGCGAGTTTGAAAGTCGCGAGGCGGCCCTCGACGGGCTCGACCTTAGAGAGGGCCGCGCCAATTGAATCGAGTTCGGTGCGAGTGAGCGGCGCGGAGCGCATCGCGGCGACGCCTGCGACGGCGGCGGCGCAATTGATGGCGGTAGCGGCGCCGGGAATGGCGACGTCGAATTCGAGCGTCGCAGAGGTGGTGGCCGCCACCAGCGTTCGCGCGAGTTCGAGCGTCACACGGGAGCGCGTCGCGTCGATCACGCGGCGCTTGACTACACGCACGCCGGCGCGGTCCGACGCGCCGAACGTGACCAGTTGAAGATTCCCGGGGACGCGCGCGAGCACCAGCGGCTCGTCGGCGCAGGCGGCCACGGCGCGCCGCGCGGTCGAAAACAGCGCGCACTCCTCATCGGCGATCTGGTCGAGGCTGCCGAGGCCCTCGCTGTGTTCCACATCGACGTTGAGCACCATCGCGACGTCGGGCTCCACGATTTTCGCGAGCGCGGGAATCTCGCCGCGCAAGTTGGTGCCGCATTCGATGACCGCGGCGCGGTGATCATCGGCGAGCGAGAGCAGAGTCATCGGGACGCCGATGCGATTGTTGAGGTTGCCGGGGGTTGCGAGCACGGAGCCGAACAGCGCGCGCGCGGCGGCGGCGGCAAATTCCTTGGTGGTGGTTTTTCCGGCGGCGCCGCCGATCGCGAGCAGCGGAAGCGCGCGAATGCTGCGCGTGCGGCGGCTGTGGAACCGGGCGAGCGCACCGAGCGCGACGAGTGTGTCATCGACCTCGATGCACGAGAGCATCGCGTAATGACGTCCGCGCTCGACGACGGCGCCTGCTGCGCCGCGCGTGGACGCATCGCGGAGGTAGTCGTGACCATCGCTCGCCGCGCCCTTGAGCGCGACGAACAGCGCGCCGGGCGCAAGCAGGCGAGTATCGATCGAGATGCCGCGCACCCGGGTCGCGCGGGTACCGAGAAGGTGGCCGCCGACCGCGCCGGCAGCATCGCCGAGCGAAAGCTCGCACAGGTTCTGCGGAATCGGGGTCGTCACGCGCAAGATCATAGTGCATGAATCGAGCGAAGGCTCCTACCAGTCGCGCCTTGACAAGGGACTGGAGCGCAATCAGTGTCCAGACATTCAACGCGAG
>CAYSCX010000056.1:0-12645 GCA_964429575.1 uncultured Binatia bacterium (SeqCode)
ACCTTCGCGCCCACCGACTCCACCCTCACCACGTTCGCCACGCCCGCTCCATAAGCCTGCGCGAGCCGGGACTCGATCGACGCGCCAAGGCTTTCCATGTGAGCAACCTTCGGCAGCCTCACCAGGAACGAGTTGGAACCCGTCCCGCCAAAGTCCTGCACAGTCGCCTCACCCAGGTTGAGTGGGCTCAACGCGGCGCGAATGCTCTGTGCATTGGTCGGCTTCGAAAACTCGATCTGCACGACGCTGCCCCCGACGAAGTCAACTCCGTAGTTAAGTCCGACGCTGAACAGCAGGATTATCGCGGCGAGGTTGATGAGTGTGGAAAGCGTCACGAAGATGTAGCGCTTTCCGACGAAGTCGATGTTCAGGTTGGGCGGAATGAACTGAAGTGACATCGCGGGCTCTGCGCTTGGACCGGTTCGTGCGGGACGCTGCCTGCGCGCGTCTCAGCGCGCGCCCGCTTTGGCTCGGCGCGCAGTTCGCTTGCTTCGTGCGGGGCGGGCTCCAGCCTTCGATCGCGACGCGCGCCGCACGGCCGGTTCGGGCTTGCTGCACGCACCGCAAATGTTGTGCTGGTTGGTGGGATCCTCGACCAGCCCGTCATCAAGCGAGTGGCACACTTTCATGCACTGCGAGCAGATGAAGTAGATGCCCTCGATGGTCTTGTTGATGCGCTCGCGGTTGAGGATTCGTCCGCGGAGCTTTTCGATGCGGATGCCCAGTAGATCGAGGTACTGGCGCTTGATCTTGCGTCTGCCCGCTTCGTCTTTTGGAAGATCCGCATCCTCCTCGGTCTCATCGGAGAAGTCGGCGAAGCTTGCGTAGCGCTCTCGTTTGCTGGATTTACGCTTGCGCGATCGTGCCATGGGCGGTTACCGTCCGCTCTCAGCGCATGCGGCCGACGACGCCGCACGCCTTCTCGCACACCAGGAAGAAGCCCTTGCGGCCGTGACCCGCGAACATCGTAACTTTGCTGTCCGCTCCGCACTTGGGGCACAGATGCTTGTGCTGAGCGACGCCGCCTTTTTCGGCAGTCCTTGCCTTCTTCTCCGCCATTTCCGATTAGACTCGACTTGTAGATTCGTGATTGGCGGCGCGCGCGGCGCCGAGGATGCAAAACGACCCGGTCGACGATCAGTCTGCCGCCCGGGCGCGTGAAGTGTCAGCGTAAGGCGCGCCCTAGCGCGTAGTCAATAGCCGCGGCGCAGCGCGGTTGCGCGCAATGATCGAGCCGCGGCGAGCCAGCTTCGCGCGGCGCGAGCGACTCAAAGAAGGCCCTTGAATGCCTTTTGGATGATGGCCGGGTGCGCGTTACCGTCGCCGCCCCAGCTCGACTGCGATCAAGCCGGCCGCCGCCGCACCGGACCGCGACGGTGCCTTCCTACTTCGGCTTCGTCTGCCCAGCGTCGTCGACACCGCGCCTAGGTATAGCGATGACACCGCCGCTCAAGTCGTTGCTGCGCTACGGACCTCCAGACTTGATGAAATTGACGGGAAACCCCTCGAACGAGCTGGGAAGCCGGCTCTTCACAACGTCGACGTACCAGACGCCGTGAGCATCTGTCCCACGCTCGACATAGACATTGAATGCCGCCTCTCGTGAATCGGGGTAGTGAAGTCCTAGTTCATCGATCAGCTTCTCCGCGACTAGGTCTCGGACCTGCGACTGATCGGCAAAAACATCCAGCGCGTTCTGCGCCCGTAAAACTTCAGCGTCCGGAGGCGGCGGGGCAGCCACCGGTGCAGCGCCGTCCGTAAGCTCGGCCTCGACCGGAACCTCCGGCGTGTATTCGCCGCCGTCTAACACATCGGCGAGGACAATCTGCGGTGGTATCGACAGCGCAACCACAGCGATCACGGCCAGCAGACCAGCCCTCAGCATGATCTCACCTATATCTAATTCGACCCGGCAGAAAGAATATGAACGCCACCGTCTCCTGTTAGGCCGCCACCTGCAATCTGGCTCACTCTAGCGCGGTTGCGCGCAAGCGGCGATGCGTTTATGCGTTGAACCAGCTTGAATCAGACGCTCGCAGAGAATGACGCGGTCCTGTTCATCGATCGCAAGGGACGCAGGTACTTGAAGCTCCTGCGCCGCGGCCAGAAGCTGCTCATCCGCGGCGAACTCGGCGCCGACGAGGTGATTGGTCTGAGCGAAGGTTCGCGCGTCAAGTTCAGCACCGGCGAAACTTTCCTGGTCCTTCGCCCCACTTACGCGGACCTGATTCCGCATCTGCCGCGCGCGGCGCAAGTGATCTATCCAAAAGACACCGGACCACTGCTGATTTGGGGTGACGTTTTTCCCGGCGCGACGGTCATCGAGGGTGGCGTCGGCGCCGGCGCCTTCACGCTCGCGTTGCTCCGCGCGGTCGGACCGCAGGGCCGCCTCATTTCGTACGAAGTGCGCGAAGACATGGCGAACGCGGCGCGCCGAAATGTGCGCGACTTCCACGGTGACGCGCCCAACTGGGAGCTAAAGGTACGCGACCTCTTCCAAGGATTCGACGAAACCGGCGCCGACCGCCTCTTCCTCGATCTTTCAGAGCCGTGGCTGGCCCTCAAGGTCGTAGCGCGCGCGCTCCGTCCCGGTGGC
Organism: uncultured Binatia bacterium (SeqCode); assembly: GCA_964429575.1. Classification (GTDB taxonomy): domain Bacteria; phylum Desulfobacterota; class Binatia; order Binatales; family Binataceae; genus CAYSCX01. Next base: position 2,597 of record CAYSCX010000056.1, read on the forward strand.
GTGTTGGTCTGCTACGTTCCGACCGCGCTGCAACTCAAGGAAACCGTTGACGCGATTCAGGCGCACTCCGGCTTTGGCGAAGTCGAATCATTCGAGACGTTGCTTCGTCATTGGCAGGTGAAGGGACTGAGCGTGCGCCCGCTGCATCGGATGGTCGCGCACTCGGCGTTCATCATCGTGGCGCGACGGCTCGCCGATGGCGCGCGCGAGCCGTTTGCTGCCGACGCGCTGGTCGAGGAAGAGGCCGAAACCGGCGCAAGCGATGAGGAATCGAAGGAGTGACGCGCCCGTGGAACCCTGGCACGGTGTTGAGAAAGGCCTCGAATTCGAAAACAGTCCCGACTCTGGCTTCAACACCCTGCGCGAAAGATGGCCGCCTTCCTAATCTTCTCCCCCGGAGACACGAGAGAGGGAGACGCGAGAGAGGGAGCGAAGGCGGCAGAATAGCCGTGCGTTGAGCCATGCTAAGAGGAATAGAAATTGTCGCCAGCGTGGTCTTGTGCACGGCGCTGGGAGCGGCTGGCGTGTACGCCGCCACGCTGACCGTAACCGATGTTGACGACCGGGCCAAACCGCTGTCCAACCAGGCCGAGCTTTGGTGCGGGAAGGTGACTGTGGGTGCCTGCGGAGGGAAGACCCTGGAGCTGGTCAACCGCGGAGATCGGTCGATTGCAATTGAGTTGAGGATCAGTGGCCGCGGGTTCGAACCCGGGGAGACTGGATCGTTCACTTGGGGCTACACAGGGACTGAGGAGCCGTTCTCTGTTGAAGAGTGCGGCGCGTTGCTTAGGCCCGGCGTGGGGTGCAGATGGAGTGTCGATTTCTGTCCGGAAACTCCGGGAGCGAAGATTGGCTCGTTGAGGATTCTTGGCGATGACGAGTTCGTCTATAGGTTCCGGTTGAAAGGGACTGGGGTCATCGATCATACCGGGAAGTGACGGGATTGGACCTCCGTACCTCGTCGCGGGCAAGCGCGACGAGGCGCACGCGATGCTCGCCGAAATCTACCGCTGGTTCACCGAGGGCATCGACACCGCCGACCTAACCCCTGACCCCTTCCCCGTTCGACTTCGCTCAGGGCAGGCCTAAAGGGAAGGGGAACCGGCGAGAGCAAGTCATCTTTCAAGCAGGCAGGATTTGGACCAGCGCTTGGTCTGATTGGTCTGTTTCAGGGATTTGTCAACACCCTTCGACTTGCGCGCGCGCGAGTTTCACCTCCCCAACAACGAATCGACGAAGCGGCCCAGGGCGCCGAACATGTCCGACGATGACGGCGTAGGCGCCGCCACGGGTTGCGCTACCGGCGCCGCGGCGGCCGGCGGAGCCTCGGCAGAGACGCTCACCGGTGCGGTGGGCGCCGACGCGTACATGCCGCCGCCGTGCAGCGGGCACATCTGAGTCGGCGCGCTACCAACCAGAAACGGCAGCGAGATTGCGCGCGGGCATCCCGGAGTCGCGAGCCCGCCGGTGAACGGATCGATGTTCGCCATCTCGATTCCGATCGGTTCTGGAAAGTCGTGCGCCGTCGCCGGCTCGACCTCGGTCATGAAGCGCGCCCAGGCGGGCAGCGCAGCCTGTGCACCGGTGAGTCCGGTGTCGCGCGGTTGATCGAAGCCGACCCACACCGCGCACACGACGTCGGGCGTGTAACCGACAAAGTACGCGTCGCGGTAGTCGTTCGTGGTGCCGGTTTTTCCGGCGGCCGGAAAGTTCACGCCCATCAATTGCGCGCCGGCGCCGGTTCCATACTTCATCACGGCTTCGAGCACGCCCGTCATTACGTACGCGACCGGCGGGCGCAGCACCTGGCGCGATTCATCGCGATGCGTGTAGATGACGCGGCCGCGGCCGTCCACCACCGCCTCGACCGCGTACGGCGGCGACGCGACTCCACCGCTCGCAAAGACCTGGTATGCCGACGCGAGATCGAGCAGCGTCACTTCGCCCGCGCCGATCGCGATCGGCGGATACGGCGCAAGGTGATCGTGGATGCCCAGGTCGTGCGCCGTGTTCACGATGTTCGACGCGTGCACGAGACTGCCGACGTACGCCGCAGGCACGTTGCGCGATTCGATGATCGCTTCGGCGACGGTGACATCACCCTTGTAGATGCCGTCGTAGTTGACCGGCGTCCACGCGCCGATCGTTATGGGCCGGTCTGGAAGCACCGACGCGAGCGTGAGCGCGGGTTGAAACGGTGCGCGCTCCGGGTCGAGCGCTGTGACGTAGGTGATCGGCTTGAATGCGGAGCCGGGCTGGCGGTGCGCGAGGGCGGCGCGATTGAATTGGCTTTGCGCATAATCCCGCCCGCCGATCATTGCGCGAATCGCGCCGTCCTCGGCATCAAGCGCGACCAGCGCGGACTGGAGCGGCCCGCGAGCCGCATCGCGCTTTAGGCTGCGACGATCGCGCTCGAGCCGCGCAAGATTCGCGACGATCGCGTCGTGCGCGGACGCCTGCGCTTCCACGTCGAGCGTCGTGTAAACCTTTACGCCGCGAAGATTTCCGTCGAATCCCGCAATGTGCGCCACAAAGCTGGTGACAAAATCGGTGAAGTACGGCGCGCGGCGAAGTCCCGGCGCCTTGGCCACCGCAACCGGCTTGCGAAGCGCCGCGGCATGGGTCGCCTCGTCAATCACGCCCGACTCGCGCATGACGTGCAGCACGATGTCGCGGCGCGACTGGCTGCGCGCGGCATTGCGGCGCGGATCGTAGAGCGTCGGCGCACGGACCATTCCGATCAGCACTGCGGCCTCTTCGGGCGTCACCTTGGCGAGGTCCTTGTTGAACAGATAACGCGCTGCGAGCGGCAGACCCGCCACCGGCGTACCGCCGTAGTCGCCCATCGCGACGTCGTTGACGTAGCGTTCGAGAATCTCGTTCTTGGTGAGCCGCAGCTCGAGCACCAGCGCGACCGCGAGCTCCTTGAACTTGCGGCTGAAGGTACGCTCGCGCCGATCCATGAAGGTGCGCGCGAGCTGCTGCGTGATCGTGCTGGCGCCCTGCGCAAGCCGCCGCTGGCGAATGTTTTGTACCGCCGCCGCGATTATGCGAACCGGGTTGAAGCCCGGGTGGTAGTAGAACCAGTTGTCCTCGACCGCGAGTAACCCGTTCGTCAGGTACGGCGGAACGTCGCGCAGCTGCACCTCGACTCGTTCCGCGGGCGTGCCCTCCAGCAACCGGCCGATCACCTCGGGCTCGAGCGTCGCAGTCTTGCGCGCGACTCCGAATGCATCAGCGATGCCGGTCACGCGATCGCCCTTGAGTGAAATTCGCGCGATCGACGCCGGGTACTCACGCGCGCCGACCTTGAACGCGCGCGTGTACAGAGTGACTGTGCCCTTCGACCATGAATACTCGCCGGGGCGCTGCGCCGCCGTGGTCTGTGCGTAGCTTAGATGGTTGAGCCGATCGGCGAGCTTGAGGCGATCGAGATCGTCGCCAATTCGGATGACCGTCGGCGCCGAGTACACCGCCGAAGTCAGGGCGCCGCGTCGTTGCTCAATCAGCGCCGAGATTTCCGAATAGAGTCCGGCGCCATAGAAGCCGACCGCGAATGCGACGAATAGAAACGCCGCCGCTCCGATGTGCGAAAGTTTGAAGCCGCGGATGCGCACGTCGCGCAGCCGCTTGCGCTTGCGCCGCCTCCCCCTTTCTGCGCCCGCTGCCGCCTTCGCCATATTGCCCGCGCTACGAAAGGCCCGTCATTGCTTGTAGCCGAATCTCCTTAGCATCGCGTGACGCTCGGCGCGCTCCTTGTCGCCCTCGACGCCCTCAGGCGCGCTACCGTCAATCACTCCGATGACGCCGCGCGCGCCGCCCTCCTCGGCGACGATCACGCGCACCGGATTGGCCGTCGCGCAAAAGACCGTGCACACTTCGCTAATCGACTTGATCTGGTTGAGCACGTTGATCGGAAACGCGTTGCCGAGCATCACCACGAATACGTGGCCCGCACCGATCGCCTGCGCGGATTCGACCGCGGCATCCTCAAGCGATGCGTCAGTGCCGGTGTGCCGGATGAGACACGGACCGGATGCCTCGCAAAACGCCACGCCGAATTTCACCCCGGGGACCGCCTGCACGACGGCTTCGTAGATGTCCTCGACGGTCTTGATGAAATGTGACTGGCCGATGATCACGTTGGAGTCGGCGGGTTTCGATATTTCGATTGCCTTGAGTTCCATGGGCGTGGCGATCGCGCCGGTCCGTCACTATGATGATAGGAGAGCGAATGGGCGGCGGCAAAGCGGCGTGCCGCCGTTCGCGCAGGAGCAGGCGGTGGCGATGATGCCAACGGAGCCCGGACGGCGTGAATTGCCGCAATACTTCTACCGGCTTCCCCCACACGCGCAGCGCACCTATCTCAAGAGCGAAGCCATCGAGAGCTACGCGCCAAGTCCGAGCGCGGCGGCACGAGCAATGGCTTCGGCGCTGGAGAGCGCGCTTGAAAGTGGCTCGCTCGCGCAGGTCGGCAACGCGGTTCGCGCGCTCGCGCATGAGCTATGCAGCCTGTATCGCGTCGCAGCGGCGCCGATTGAGGTTCGCGGCGTCCGGCCGCATAACGCACGCGGCGAGCTTCACGGCATTTACTACGAACCCGACCGTCGCGGCGCGCCGGGACACATCGTGCTCTGGATGAAGACCGCGAAACGCCACGACGTCGTGAAACCGCGAACCTTCCTCCGCACTGTCCTGCATGAACTCGGTCACTACTTCGACTACGCGCTGCTGGGACTCGAGGAGTCTTTTCACACCCAGGGCTTCTTCAAGCGCGAGTCGTCGCTGATGAAGTTGCTCATGGGCGATGCGAATGGACGCCGCGCCGCGTCCGATTCCGCGGGGACGCCTTGACACGAGCGCCCGCGATGCCGATAGCTAATGCCGGCACGAAACTGAAATCGGCCGTGAAGTGACGGCGCGGTTCGAGACGGAGAAGTAATGTCGGCGGCGATGGGATTTTTCGAGCGGCTCAGACAGGCATTCAGTCCCGATACGCATCTACTCGACGACCTGGCAGTGCTCGCGGGGAAAAATGAAGACCTGGCCGCGCGGCTGACTCGCCACGGCGCCGCCTGCGCGTACTCCAACTTAAAGGCAGGGGCCGAGGCGCTTGCGGGAAAGGAAGCGTCTCACGCGCGCACTCTCGCGCGAATCCTTCAGCAGCGCGGCAGGTGGGCGCGTCCGCCGAAGCCGCGTCGCGAAGGCGCCAACAACTGGGAGCGCCTGAGCACCGACCTTGAGATTCTTGGCGAACTCGATGCCGGCCTGCATCGCGCCGCTGCCGAGTGGGAGGGAAGCGATCCTGAGCTTTCGGCTCAACTTCTCGGGTTAGCTCTGGAAGACGACGAGAACGAAGGCGAGTTGCGAAAGCTCGCGCTTCTCTGCGACCCGCAAGCCTTGGATTAGACGGCGCGCGTCAAAGGTATCGACCGCGCCCGCGCCGCTCCAGCTCCGCGATTACTCGCCGGACATCTTGCGAGCTCTGCCGGCTCGCCACCAACAGCGCATCGTCGCTGTCGACGATCACAAGGTCCTGCGCGCCAAGTACGACCATCAATCGCTTCGATGCGCGCGCGAGCACCCCATTCGAGTTGAGCGCGAGCACGTTGCCCCGCAGCACGTTGCTCGATCGTCCGCGCAGAGCATCCCACAGGCCATCCCAGGAACCGACGTCGAACCATCGAAACCCGGCGCGAACGCCCAGGACGTTTGAACTTTTCTCGACCACTGCGCGGTCGAATGCGTCGAACTTGAGGCGCCGATACAAGCGTGCAAGCTCGCGCTTCGATCTTTTGTTGAACTCGCGCACAGCTCGCGCCAACGCCGGGGCGCGCGCTGTCAATTCGGCTTCGAGCGTGCGCGTGGACATCACGAAAATCCCGGCGTTCCACAGATAGCGCCGCGAACGAACCATCCGCGCGGCCGTCGCGCGTGGCGGCTTCTCCACAAACCGCGTGACTCGAAACCCGCGTCCGACCCTCGCGCCAATTTGCTGATATCCGTAACCGGTCTCGGCGCGCGCCGGCGCAACTCCGACCACGACCAACGCGTCGTGGCTTCGCGCGAGCGCGATCGCATCGGCGATTGTTCGTCTGAAGCCCGAAGCGGGTTCGATGAAGTGGTCTGCCGGAAATACCGTGACAATACAATCACCGAGGCGGCTCTTGATCGCGGATGCGCCGTACGCAATCGCGACCGCGGTCCCGCGCCCGTCGGGCTCGAGGATCAAGTTGCGCGGCGGAATCAGGCCGCGCAGCGCACGAGCAAACGCGCGCTGATGCACCGCAGCGGCGAGCACGAAGATTCTCTGTGTGGCGATGAGAGGTTGAATCCGCGCGATTGTGTCGGCGAGCAGCGTGGTGCGTCCGTTGAGCGAGAAGAGCGGCTTGGGCCTGTCGCCGCGGGTTTCAGGCCAAAAGCGCGTGCCGCGCCCGCCCGCGATGATCAGCGCGGCGGCCTGGCCGGCGGGCTTGGCGCGCGACATTGGTGAACTCGCTCAGATCGCGCCGAACTCTTTGAGCTTAGATTCGAACATCGCGCGAATTTCGGCAAGGCGCGCGGGATTGTTCGCTTCAAAACGCAGCACCAGCGCCGGCTGCGTGTTCGACGCGCGCACGAGCCCCCATCCGTCGGGAAACTTCACCCGCACGCCATCGATATCAATCACGTCGTAGCGCCCGCGAAAATAATCGGTGGCGCGCCGCACGACATCGAATTTGCGATCGTCCGGACAGTCGAGCCGAATTTCGGGAGTGACGTGGCTCTTGGGCAGGTCGGCGAGAAGTGCGGCGAGCCCGCGGCCCTCGCGGCTTATGATCTCGACCAGCCGCAAGCTCGCGTAGATGGCATCGTCGAAACCGTAGTAGCGGTCGGCGAAGAACATGTGCCCGCTCATCTCGCCCGCCAGGGCCGCGTGCTCCTCTTTGAGCTTGCTCTTGATGAGCGAGTGACCGGTTTTCCACATGATGGGCCGTCCGCCGTGGCGCGCGATATCGTCGTACATACGCTGCGAGCATTTGACCTCGCCGATGATCGCTGCGCCGGGACGTTCCTTCAATATCGCCCGCGAATAAACCACCATCAGCTCGTCGCCCCACACGATGCGCCCGTTTTCATCCACGGCGCCGATGCGGTCCGCGTCGCCGTCGTAGGCGATTCCGACTTGCGCGTGATTATTCTTCACCGCGGCGATCAGATCGCGCATGTTCTCCTCGACGGTCGGATCGGGATGATGATTCGGGAAGCGGCCATCCATCTCAATGTAAAGTTCAGTCACGTCAAGGCCAAGCTTGTGCATCAGCGGCACCGCGACTATGCCGCCGCATCCGTTTCCGGCATCCACCGCTACCTTGAGTCCCGGCATGTGCTTGAATTGCTTGAGTATGTAGGCGTCGTAGTCGGGGACCACCGCGCGCGGCGTGAGGGTGCCTTTAGATCCAACGGCGACGTAGTCGCGGCGTTCAATGATCCGCCGTACCTCCTGAATCTCCGCGCCGAAGATCGTCGTGGGCCCGACGCCGAGCTTGAAGCCGTTGTACTCCGCAGCGTTGTGGCTTCCGGTGATCATCGCGCCGCCGTCCATCTTCCAGTGCAGCACCGAAAAGTAGAGCAACGGGGTGGGCACCACGCCGATATCGATGACGCTGATTCCCGCAGGGAGCAATCCGTCGAGCAGGCGATCCCGCAGCGCGTCCGAGGACAATCGGCAGTCACGGCCGAGCGTAATCGTCTTCTTGCCGGCGCGATGCAAAATGGTGGCATATGCGCGGCCGAGATCGACCACGAACTCATCGTCGAAATCGCGCTCGACCACACCACGGATGTCGTACTCGCGAAAAACCTCCGGATTCATCTGCCCCCGTTTGAATCGTCCCGCAACGCGCATGTTCTCGCGCGCGCCTTGTCCAAGCTATCATCGACAGTCTGTTGCACGCGATTGAGACGCGCAAGCGAAAGCTGAAGCATCACATTTGAGAGTCTCATGCACGGCGTTCCAGTAATCGAAACTGAACGGCTGATCCTGCGATCATTTTACGAGCGCGACCTCGACGCGTTTGCGGCGATCAACGCCGACCCGATGGTGATGAAGTACTTGGGCGACGGTAAGCCCATGGAGCGCAACGACACCTGGCGGCAGATGGCGAGCTTCATAGGCCACTGGGAACTGCGCGGCTACGGCGTGTGGGCGGTCGAAGAGAAATCATCGGGCGAGTTCGTCGGACGGGTGGGGCTTTGGTACCCGGACGGCTGGCCCGGCCTCGAGGTGATTTGGACGATCGCGCGCTCGCGGTGGGGCAAGGGTTACGCGCCGGAGGCGGCGCGCGAGTCGATCCGCTACGCATTCGAGAAGCTCAACGTCGATCACGTCATCAGTCTCATCCGCCCCGACAACCAAAAATCGATTCGCGTCGCCGAGAAGATCGGCGAGCGTTACGACCGTCAAATCGGCGCTTCCGGCAATCCCACAAACGTATATCTGCTGAACCGCGGCGATTGGCGGCGCTCACCGCGCACAACTCTAGACGTGAGCGCCGAAACCGCCGCCCACGTCGATTGACGCACCCGTGATGAAGCTCGCGCGATCCGACGCGAGAAACGCGACGAGCCCCGAGACTTCGTCGGGCATTCCGATTCGTCCGAGCGGGATTCCGCGGCTTGCCCGCTGCTTCACGAACTCATCCATCGGCATCCCAGGCGCCATACGGTCGCGGATGTTCTCCCACTGCGCGCTCAGCACCGAGCCGATGTTGACGGAGTTGACGAGGATTTTTTTCGGGCCCAATTCGACGGCTAGAGTCTTGCGCAGCGCGAAGCACGCGGCGCGGTGAACCGTGGTCGCGAACAGCGCCGGTGCAACCACGCGCCCAGGTATCGCATTGATATTGATCACGCGCGCACCGGTACTCTTCTCGAGCAGGTGCACGGTCGCGCGAACGAATCGCACTTGGGCGAGCACCTTGACCTGGTAGTCGTGCAACAAGCCTTCATCGGTGACCGCGCCGAACGCGCCCGGCATCGCACCCCCCGCGTTGTTGACGAGAATGTCGAGCCGCCCGAAGCGGCGTTCGACTTCGCGCACGAACCGCGCGATGTCGTCCGGTACGGTGGTGTCCGCCTTTATCGCGAGGCATTGCACGCCCCGCTCAAGTATCAGGTCGCGTACGCGTTCGAGTTCTTCGACGCCGCGCGCACAGATCGCGACATGGCAACCTTCGCGCGCGAATTCCAGCGCAATCGCCTTGCCGATTCCCTTGCTCGCACCGGTCACGATCGCGACGCGATCCTTCAATTCCAGCTCCATGAGGCGTCCTCCGATGGCCGTCGGCGCGCCTGTGCCGCGCAGAGATCAATCATCGCTGCTTGCGCGTGTCGCGCGCAATCGCGTACGGTCGAACGCCGTGTCGTCTGACGCGCGGCGAATCTCCGATGCGGTTCACATTGAGGTTGGCACTCGCGATCGTCGCGGCGATCGTGGCCACCGTGGTGCTCGCGCCGGCCGCGGCGTGGGTGGTCGCAGCGGCGGGCTTCCGATATTCGTTCCCGCGAATCTTCGACCGCGTGGTGATGGGCTCCATTGCGGTTGCGCTTGTAGTGTTCGCGCGCCAACTCGGCCTCGGCGCCCTGCTGCGCAGCGGCTTCGACGGTCCGCGGCGCAAGCTCGCTTCAGGATTGCGCGGCACCGCGGTGGGGATCGCAGCGATGGCGCTGCTGCTCTTACTCGCGGTGCTCGCAGGAGGAGGCCGCCCGCCAGACTGGGCGGGCATCGCCGCGGATCTCCCGAAGTGGCTCCTGAGCGCGGTGACAGTCGCTCTGATCGAGGAATCCTTCTTCAGGGCGATCCTGCTCGGCGGGATGCAACGCGAACTCGCGGCCACTCGGGCGCTCGTCGTGAGTTCGATCATCTATGCCGGCGCGCACCTCGTACGCGCACCAGACAAGTACTACGTCACGACGTTCGAGCCCTTGCTGGGTCTTCAAAACCTAATCGCGAGCGCTTCGCAGCTGGCGGGCTTGGAAGCCGCCCTGCCCGCGTTCATCGGGTTGTT
>CAYSCX010000057.1:0-12411 GCA_964429575.1 uncultured Binatia bacterium (SeqCode)
CTAGCGGTAGCGGATCACCTGCACGAATCGCGGCGTTCTTCGGAACGCCGCGATTTTTTTTCGGCGCCAGCAATCATTCGGTTCGATCTTCCATCCGCAAAGTGGTTGCGAAGTATTCCAGTTGACTTTCAACGTTAGCAAGCCTAATCACTCGAAGAAGCATGGGTGCGGGCGGCACGAGCGGGGACTCTTAATGCTCTGACCAGCGGACGGGGAACACACGCGACGGGGTAAAATATGCGAGAGACGGATGTCTTGAGGACAGGGGCAGCGCTATTCGCGCTGATTTTCGCGCTGGTTTTTTCGACCGCTCCGGCGCGCGCGCAGGTCAAGCCCGGCGACGTCATCACGCCGGAGAACGCGGCAAAGGTTAAGGACCTTGTCTCACCGGGCGTGTACTACAAGGTCGTGCACGGGATGACGATGAAAATCATCCCCACCGGGCGCGTCGACTGGCCACCGCCGTACAAGGAGGCGACCGAGAAGTATTCGGGGCAGGTGCGGTTGAGTGAGGATCATCGCAGCCTCGTCGGTTACGTCGCGGGCCAGCCGTTTCCGCTCATAGATCCCAACGATCCGCTGGTCGCGACCAAGATCATGTGGAACAACGTGTTCCGCCCGATCACGACCGACGACTACGACCTTCGCTTCTACGACTGCGACAGCGTTTACGCCGGATACAATAAGCCCTTCCACCAGATCATTTATGGGCAGGTGGGGCACTACGCGGGCTACAGCCTGGTGGGGCGCACCGAGGTCGAGCCGATGCCGACCGACCCGGATTTCAAGAACAGCGGCCGACTCTGGATGTTCGGCCTTTATCCAATTCTTGCACCAGCTACATGGCGGGGCATCGGGTTTATCCGCTACCGCTACGCCGATCCTAACCGCGGGGACGATACCTGGACATACCTGCCCGAGTCGCGGCGAATTCGGCGTCTCAATGAGTCGATCATGAGCTCGGCGACGGGACCGCAGACTTGGGATCCGGACCACTACTCCGGATTCAATGCGAAGACCGAGCAGTACAATTACCGTTTCGTGGGTGAGAAGCAGATGCTCGCTTCAACGCGCGCGGAGCATTCGCCCGTGTTCCGTTGCCCGTCCGACGGCGGCGGAAGCACGTGCCCGGAAGTCTGGGAGCTGCGCCACATTTATATCGTCGAGGCGCTGCCACGACGCGAAGTCATCGGCGGAGCGCTCGATTCGAAGACGCTGATCTACATGGACTCCGAGCTGTGGTTCGAGCCGTACATCGACACCTATGACCAGCGCGGCGAGTTGTGGCGCAATCACATCTATTGGCTCGCTAATCGCGACCGGCCAGTGCCTGACGCGAAGGTTGCGATCTACCCCTTCAAGCGTTCGTTCGTGGTGGGCGCGGTCTCGACGGATGTCCAGTCGTCGATGTCAACCATGTGCTATCTGCCGGGGCTCGAGGTGCCCGAGCGCGAATGCTGGTACATCAACATGGGCGCGGTGGACAAGACGTTCTTCTCCACTGACTCGATGGTGCGGGCGGCACAGACCGGCAGCAGATAGGCGCCTCGAACAGAAGGGCAAGTGTCGTGAACGCCGCGGGACCGACTGGTCCCGCGGCTCTCATTTTTTCAAGCCGATTCCCGAGCGCACGCGTTCACAGCCAATTCTCTTCGCCCGGAGCGCCGTAATTTCGGCTTCGTCGATGATTTCCGCATCGAGCGGGAACTATTCGAGGAGTAGAAGTGTTGAAAATGTATAGGCAGTCCGCCTAATATGCCGTGACGATGGCGGGAGTCCGAAGCCGTTGTATTTTGGCGGATTCGGGCAGCTAATTGGGGATCAAAGAACTTCAACCGGGGAGCAAGTATGGGTACGAGACACTTCGGGTTTAGACGGACCGCTATCACCGCGTTGACGATCGCCATGCTGTTGATGGTCGCGAGCGCGCCGGGGAACGCCCAAGTCAAGCCGGGTGACCTTATCACCGCAGAGACCAGCCACAAGGTGCAGGACCTCGTGTCGCCCGGGGTCTTCTACAAGGTCCAACGCGGCATGCAGATGAAGATCGTACCGACTGGACGCATCGATTGGCCGCCGCCGTACAAGGAGGCGACCGAAAAATACTCTGGGCAGGTCCGGCTTAGCGAAGATCACCGCACCGTGATCGGGTACGTTGCGGGCCAGCCGTTCCCGCTCATCGATCCGAATGACCCGCACGTCGCGGTCAAAATCATTTGGAATAACGTCTTCCGCCCGATCACCAGCGACGATTACGACCTGCGCTTCTTCGACTGCGACAGCATCTACACAGGGCTCAACGTGCCGTTCCGAGAGATCGTCTATGGGCAAGTGGGGCACTACGCTGGCTATGATCTCGTGGGACGCACTGAGGTCGAGCCCATGCCCACCGACCCGGACTTCAAGCAGACCGGCCGACTCTGGTTGTTCGCGCTGTATCCAATACTTGCACCTGCTACCGAGCGAGGCGCGGGCTTCATTCGTTTCCGGTACGCCGATCCAAAGCGCGGCGACGACACCTGGACATGGCTTCCTGAGTCGCGTCGAATACGCCGCCTCAACGAGTCCATCATGAGCACGGCGACCGGCGCGCAGACTTGGGACCCGGACCACTACTCCGGCTTCAATCCGAAGACCGAGCAGTACAATTACCGTTTCGTCGGTGAGAAACAGATGCTCGCAGCGCCGCGGGTCGAGCATTCGCCGGCGGTTCGTTGCGCGACTGACGGCGGCGGAAGCTCATGCCCCGAAAATTGGGAACTTCGCCATATGTACATTGTTGAGGCGCTGCCGCGACGCGAGGTGATCGGGGAGGCGCTCGATTCGAAGACTCTCATCTACATGGACTCCGAGCTGTGGTTCGAGCCGTACATCGACACCTACGACCGGCGCGGCGAGCTGTGGCGCAACCACATCTACTGGCTCGCTAATCGCGACCGGCCGGTGCCTGACGCGAAGGTTGCGATCTACCCCTTCAAGCGTTCCTTCGTGGTGGGCGCCGCATCGACTGACGTACAATCATCGATGGTTACTATGTGCTATCTGCCGGGTCTTGAGACGCCCGAGCGCGAGTGCTGGTACATCAACATGGGCGCGGTGGATAAGCAGTTCTTCACTGTTGATGCGATGGTGAGAGGGGCGCAGACAGGCATGTAGGCGATCCTTCAGTACGCTGGTTTGGACGCGGGCGGCGGTGCAATCCGCCGCCCGCTTTCTTTTACAGGCTCGCCAACAAATAAATCGCGCCGCCGGTCAGTACAAGCACACCGGCGTTGACGTGGCGCCACATCAAGATCGCAAACACTCCGGTCGCGATTCCCGCCGCGACGAAATCAACAATCGAAAGCCGCGCGATCGCGAAGGTGCCCGATACCATCAACCCAATCGCAAGCGGCGCGAGTCCGCGCTGCACCGCAAGCCGCCACGGCGACTCGCCCACCCGGTTCCAGAGCCGGTTGACCGCGAGGGTAAGCACGCAGTCGGGCAGGAAGAACCCCACCCCCGCGACCACCGCTCCGGCGGCTCCCGCGAGCCGGTAGCCCATCGCAAGCACCATCAGCATGTTTGGCCCAGGCGCCACCTGCCCGAGGCTGTACAAGTCGCGGAAGCTGTCGTCGCTGAGCCAGCCGAAGTAGTGAACCGTCAGATTCTGCATCTCCGGCAGCACCGCAGTACCGCCCCCGACCGCGAGGAGCGAGAGGAGCGCGAACACCCAGAGCATGTGGAACAGTCTCGGCACTGGTCGATTCCCTCAGCGGCGGTAATGCGCGTGGCGCTTCCACCGATGGAATGGTTGCGGCAAGGAGAGTTCGCGGGTGCGGGACTGCCCGGGCCGGTAAAGCCAGATTCCCAGCGGCCCAATGATCAACAGTACGGGCACCAGCGAGACGTGGAGGATGCTGACCAGCAAAAACGTCGCAACGACAATCGCCACGTCCGGCATTCGCGTGAACTGGTGGCGGCCGACCTGCAGCGAAACCGCCGAGAGCAAACCTACCGCGGACGCGGCGATGCCGAGCAGAAACGCCGTCACCAGCGGATTGTGGCGCTGCGACTCCCACAGCACCGCGAGCGTCATCACGACCGCGCTGCCGGGGAGCATGAGCGCCAGCGCCGCGACTGTCGCGCCGGCGACGCCGCGAAGATTGTCGCCGACGATGACCGCGATGTTGAGCGCATTGACGCCCGGCAGCGTCTCGCCGATTTCCAGCGCGGCGAGGAACTGCTCGTCGTCGAGCCAGCCGCGCGCGCTTACCAGGTACTCGCGCAGGTATGCGACCACCCCGCCGCCGAAGCTTACGGCGCCCGCCATCAGGAAGACCTGAAAGATCGCGCCGAGGCTTACGCGCGGCGGGCCCGTGCCGCCCTCACTCGTTGTGGCGGACGGCTGCGTGCCCGAGTCCATAAACTAATGCGGTCTTGGTGGTTCCGCGCTGAATCCAGTCGGACGCCGCCGATTGAAGTCCCGTGTAGAAAAGTTCGGAGCGCTCCAAGGGCTTCCGATGGACCTCCTCGAGCCGATCGAACTTGAGCTGGAATGAAAGCTCCGCGACCATCGGGTGCTCTGCGGTGCGCACCCGCCATACCGCGACGGTCGCCTTGGCGCTCAGCTTGCCGCCGAAATCAAGCTCGCAGATTTGGTGAAGGCGCTCTTCGATTACCGCGCCATGAACCTGCACGAGCGCCACTTTCGAGTTGGCGCCGATGTGTTGCAGTACCGGGAAAACCTGCTCGGCCGTGTGGAATTGCCGCAACAGACTTTCGTGCGGCGTGTCCAACTCGCAGTTGTGCGAATAGATCCGGCGCATCCCGATAGCGTCATCGTGCGGCGGCAGGATCTCCTCCTTGAACCTGATTACGTGGTTGCACGGCAGCAGGGGCCGCACGTCGGTCTTTGCCGCAACCGCCCGGTCCGGGTGGCGGAACTTCAGCACTACCTCATAACTCGACTGCGGGATGCCGTGCCTGTATTCGCCGCGCCGGCGCAGGATGAAACCGTTCTCGTAAAGCTTGCAATCCGGCGTGTCGAAGAATTCGACGTCGCGAATTCGCGGTTCGGGAATATCTTCAAATTTTCCGATCTCGATTCCGACGTTCCCCGCGGCGTGGTGTGCGAGCTTCCAAAATTTGTGAAGCGCGTGATGGTCTCGGAAGCGCTCCTGGTTGAGCAGCAATTTGTACTCGCGCGCCTGGATCGGGTCGAGGCGCGCATCGGCATTTTGCGACGCTTTGGTTCGCTGATTGGTTTGTGCGCTCATGTGCGGCCGCCGCTGCCTTCGCTGCTCCTCCTCCATGAGTAGCACCGCACCTGCGGCGCACCAGGGAAGCGACGTAGCAATCGCGTCCCGACGCGTCAATGATAACCGCGCCGCACGCCGAGCGCAGCAGGCAAAGCAGCGGCCGCGGTGAAAATGATTTGCCTGCGCGTCGTGCCACCCGTCTTGGAAACAGTTTGGGAGAAATGGTAGCCTCGCTGCGCATCCGTGAAATCCTCGACGCTCCAGCGTCGGGAATTGCGGACGGCCTTCGTGAGTAGAGGGCGCTTGCGCTGGGGCGGGGAGAGAAGCAATTCGCGATGACTGCGTCGGCGTCCCCGCTACTTCCCAACTTCATCGCAGTCGGCCCCGGACGGACCGGCACCACCTGGCTCGACGAAGTGCTGCGGCCGCATGTGTGTCTTCCTTACGGCGTGAAGGAAACGCACTTTTTCAACCGCCACTACGATCGCGGAATCGACTGGTACGCCGCGCACTTTCGAAAATGCGGCGGCGCCAAACCAATCGGGGAAATCTGCGGGTATTTCTCGTCCGCAGAGGCAACCGCGCGGATCAAGCGCCACCTGCCGGAATGCAAAATCATCGTTACCGCGCGCGACCCGGTCGAACGCGTGTATTCTCATTATAAGATGATGCGCCGGTACGCCTTCACCGACCGCGGACTCATCGAAACCCTGGAGCGCGACCGCACGCTCGCCGCGGGTAGCTATTACGGCGAGCACTTGCCCCGGTGGTTCGACGCATTCGGACGCGATCGCGTGCTCGTCGCGTTCTATGACGACTTGCGCGATGATCCGCAGCGCTACCTCGATGGCATTAGCAGGTTCATCGGTATCGGACGTATCGATCTCGACGGCACGCCGATCCCTCGCGAGGCGGTGCACACGTTCGAACGCGCACCACGCAGCGCCAAGCTCGCACGCCAGGGCCGCAAGCTTCGCAACTGGCTGCGCGACCGCCGTGCCGAACGGACGCTCGGCGCGCTCGAACGCGCCGGTGTCTGGGCGGTCTGCTTCGGCGGCGGCGAACCCTACGGACCGCTTGCGGTCGATGTTGAGGAACAGCTTCGTGAGCGGTTCCGCGTGGACGTCGAGCGGCTGGAAAGGTTGGTTGGGCGCGATCTGACTTCCTGGAAAGTCGCGCGATGGGAGCGCGCGAGCGCCACCACGATATCGCGTGACGACTTGCGCGCGGCGGCGCCTCGTCGATGAGCGATTCGGCGCGACTTCCGGATTTCCTCGGCATCGGGCCCGGTCGCACCGGCACAACTTGGCTTCACGACATTCTCGAAGGCCACACCGGACTCCCGGCGCGCGTGAAGGAGACAGAGTTCTTCACCACCTACTACGCAAATGGCATCGATTGGTACCTCAGTCACTTTCGCCACTGCACGGATATGGAGCACATCGGCGAGGTTTGTCCGTACTTCGGATACGCACCGGCACGCCAGCGCATCTACGCGCACATTCCCAAGTGCCGCTTCCTGGTCACGTTTCGCGACCCGGTCGAGCGCACTTACTCGCATTACAAGTTGATGAGGCGCTATGCGTGGGCGCGCGGCACGTTCGAAGAGGCGCTCGCGCGCAACCCGCAGATCGTCGAAACGACGCGCTATGGTACCCATCTCGCAAATTGGTTCGAGCGATTTGGCCGCGAGAGTTTTCTGATTCAACTGTACGAGGATCTCCAGGCGGATCCTCAGCGCTATCTGGACGACATTGCGAAGTTTATCGGCATTGCGCGCGTCGAGCTGAGAAAATCGCAGAGCCTGCTTTCAAATGTGAACACGGTCGAGCGTGCGCCCAAGAGCCGCAAGCTCGCGCAGAACGCGCGTCACCTGCTGACCAGTCTCAAGTCGCGACGCGCCTATCGCACTCTCAATCTCCTCGAGCGGTCGGGCGCGTGGGAGTTTTGTTTTGGTCGCGGTGAGGAGTTCACGCCGCTGTCGCCGGACGTCGAGATGCGCGTGCGCGCGCGATTCCGCGATGAGATCGATCATCTCGAGAAACTGATCGGCCGCGACCTGTCCGCATGGAAAGCGCCCCGAGGAGTTGAACGCAAGCCGCGGCTCGCGAGCTCCGCCTAGCGCCGGTCGTCACCTGCTCGACTGGTATCGACTTCCGCCGCTAACCTTCGCCCATGGCCTTGGTAAACGGTCTCACGCTCCCCGACTTGATCGGGATTGGTCCCGCGCGCACGGGCACCACCTGGCTTCACCAGGTGCTCGCGCCTCACGTGTGTCTGCCGTACAAAGTGAAGGAGACCGGATTCTTCAACCGTAACTACTCAAACGGCATCGAGTGGTATGCGCGCCATTTTCGCCGCTGCCCTGGCGACCGGCCGGTCGCGGAGATCTGTCCGTACTTTGCGGCGCCAAATGCCCCCCAGCGAATCGCGCAACACATGCCCGGCGCGAAGATCATTTGTACGCTGCGCGACCCGGTCGATCGCGCCTACTCGTATTGGCGGCTGATGCGCCGCTACGTATGGACGCGGCTCGACTTCGAGCAGGCGCTCGACCATCATCGACAGCCCGCCGACGCGAACCGCTACGCGCACCATCTCTCCCGTTGGTTCAACCAGTTCGGTCGCGAGCGTGTGCTGGTGACCTTGTACGATGATCTTCAGGCCGATCCGCAGGGTTTTCTCGATCCGATCACTGATTTCATCGGCACCGAGCGTATCGACCTCGCCCGCGTGAACGTCAGCGACGACGGCCGCAACACTGCCGAGCGCGCGCCCCGCAACCGCAAGCTCGCCCAAAACGCGCGTCACGTTCTCTTCTGGCTGGAGGAGCGCCGCGCTTTTTCAGTCATCGACCTTCTGGACAAGGCTGGCGTGTGGCGTTTCTGTTTCGAAGGCGGTGAGCCGTACGCCCCGCTTGCGCCCGACGTTGACGCGCGCGTGCGCGCTCGATTTCGTCCCGAGTTAGAGTCGCTGGAGCAGCTCATCGGCCGTGACTTATCGCGATGGAAAGTTTCGCGCACTGACAACACCGCCACCGCGAATCCAAGCCGATCGTTGCTCTGATATCGAGCTAGTCGCAGGTCATCTTGGAGGTGCGGAACCAAGCTGGTAAGGTGCGTTGACACCGCCGCAACGTGCCCGCACCGGCTCCGCTCCGCGGGCGTCGCCTGGCAGGGTGTTGAGACAAGTCTCGGAGTCCTCAATGGCATCGACTTCGTCCTCAACAGCCTGCTAGGAAACTGGATTGCTGATGGCGCCTCTATCGGGTCACCTCGCACCTGACTTCGTGGGGATCGGCCCTGCCCGGACCGGTACGACTTGGCTGCACCAACTGCTCGCGAATCGCGCGTGGATGCCATGCGATTTCAAGGAAACCGACTTCTTCAGTCGAAACCACGGCCGCGGTTTCGACTGGTACGACCACCAGTTTCGGCATTGCGACGCTACACGGCCCATCGGCGAGTTCTCGCCGTCCTATTTCGCGCATGCCGAGTCGGACCGCCGCCTCCATGAGGTTAATCCGCAATGCCGGATCATCTGTACGCTGCGTGATCCGGTTGATCGCGCGTACTCGCATTACAAACTGTTGCGGCGCGCGCAGTGGACGAAGTTGGACCTTGAGGAGTGCGTGGCGCAGCATGCGCAAATCCGCGGCGAAAGCCGCTACGCATTCCATCTGAGACGTTGGCTCGCGCGCTTCGGCGACGAATGTGTTTCGGTGTTCTTCTATGACGACCTGCGCGCCGACCAGCAGGTGTTCGCTGATTCGGTGTGCGATTTTATCGGAGTCGCGCGAATCGACGTCCAGGCGATCGCTCTGCCGCGCGCGGCGCGCAACACAATCGAGCGCGCGCCGAAGAATCCGAAGCTCGCGCAAAACGCGCGGCATTTTCGACAATGGCTGCGCGAGCACGATGCGTTCTCCATGATCCGCATGCTCGAACGTCTTGGGGTCTGGCGTTGGTGCTTCGGACGTGGCGAAGAGTTCGCACCGCTCTCGCCCGAGGTTGACGCGCGCCTGCGCGCGCTGTTCAGGCCGGAGGTCGAGGCGCTCGAAGAAATCGTCGGACGTGACCTGACAAGCTGGAAGTTCGGACGCTCGGCTGCGCGCGAGGCGAACCAAGCTATAGCGCCGGTCAACGCGGCGCGGTTGCGTGCATGACGGCGGAGGTAGCCGGCCAATTGAGGCGGCGCGTACGGCGAAGATGAGGCGGCCGGTCCGAGCTCGTCTGCCGGACTTCATCGCGGTTGGGCCGCAGCGCACCGGCACCAGCTGGCTCGATTCGGTTTTGCGCGGCCGCGTAAACCTTCCTCGCGGCGCCAAAGAGACTGACTTCTTCACGCGTCACTACGGCAAAGGCATTGATTGGTACCGCGAGTATTTCGCGGACGCGCGCGCAGAAATCCCCACTGGTGAAATCGATCCCAACTATTTCGGCGTCGCCCAGGCGCGCGATCGAATCGCGCGAGACATCCCCGGCTGTCGCATAATTTGCACCTTCCGTGACCCAACCGAGCGTGCATATTCCTCCTATCGGACGATGCGCCGTGATGCGTGGACGAGGGTGGGCTTCGAGCAGACCGTCGCGCGCAACGACGTGATTCGGGAGTCGAGCCGCTACGTCCATCACTTGCGCGCGTGGCAGCAGCGCTTCGGGGCCGACCGCGTCCTCGTGCTTCTCTACGACGACCTCGAATCGGATCCGCAGGCGTACCTCGATCGCGTTTGCTCGTTCATCGATATTCCCGCGATACCACTGGCGCAGGTACCGGCGGCGCAAAAAAGGATCAACACGGTCGACGTCGCACCGCGCAGCCGGCGCATCGCGCAAAATGCGCGAAACGCGCGCGACTGGATGCGCGAACACAAATGGCGCCGCACTATCGCTGCGCTCGACCGCCTTGGCATCTGGCGATGGTGTTTCGGCGGCGGCGAAGAGTTCGCCGCGATGGCTCCGGAAGTCGAAGCGCGCCTGCGCGATCACTTCCGGAACGAAGTCGAGGCGTTCGAGACGTTAATCGGCCGCGACCTTTCGCGCTGGAAATTCGGGCGTCACCGGCAACCTAACCAACACATGCCCGGGCGGGCGATCGCGTAGACCGGCAGAACCACCGTGCCCCGCGTCTCAGTAGTCGTGCCAGTTTTCAATGCCGAGCGGACGGCCTCGCACGCGATTGACAGCGTTCTCAACCAATCCTGCCTCGACTATGAACTAATCGCTGTCGATGACGGATCGACCGACCACAGTGCTGACGTGCTGGCCCGCTACGACGGGCGGCTGCGCGTGATCCGGCAGCGCAACCGTGGGCCATCCGCCGCGCGCAATGCGGGCGTGCGAGGCTCGACCGCCGAGTACCTCGCATTCCTTGATGCCGACGACTGGTGGCGCCCGCAAATGCTTGCGCGCATGGTGGAACAATTGGACCGCGATCCCGCGTGCGTGCTCGCGTATTGCGACCTCGTGATGGCGGACAGCGAGGGCCGCGAGTATCGCACTCTGGTCGGCGGCAGCTCCGACGCGCCGTCACTCAATGACATGCTCGAGAAGCTCTGGCCCATCCTTCCGAGCGGCGCACTCATTCGACGCTCCGCATATGAGCGAGTCGGCGGCTTCCCCGAGCAACTCACCGCCTTCGAGGATGTCTATCTGTGGCTGCTGCTGCGCGAGCAGGGTCACTTTCGCCATGTTGCGGAACCGCTCGCCGTATGGCGGTTCGCACTTTTCCCCGATCCTCTAAAACGCGGGGGAGGGCAGGAGGCTGCGGGTCGGGTTTTCTGCCAAATGGTGCAAGCGCGCTACGGCGTGTCGGGAGCGCCTCACGTCGTCGCGCGGGAACGCGCGCCTCGCACGATCTTCGCCTATATCGCGCTGCAGGCGCTGGCGGACGGCGAGAAGAGTCTGGCCAGGCGCGCGATGCTGCGTGCGTTGCGCGTTGATCCGCTGCGCATTCGTAACTACCTGAGGCTGGTGCGGACGTTTCTGCCGACCCGTCTGGCGCGTGCCCTCAGCGGGGGCAGCGCCGCATAATTATCCTGACCACCGCAGCGCGGAGTTTTGAATGCGCGTCGGCGATCCGGCGAACGTCAGGCTTTCTGCGCCCGCGACTTCCGCCACGCGCGCGCGTCCGAAAGCCCATAGCGGCTCAGCATGCGGTACACGGTGTAGCGCGACACTCCGAGCAGCTCCGCGGCGCGGTGGCAATTGCCGTCGGTCGCGCGAAGCGCCCGCAACAGCGCTAGCTTCGATGCTTGCTTGATGACGGAGTCGAGTGAATAGGGCTGCGAATCGCGAGCGCCGTTTCCGTTTGGCTCATCCGCAAGCAGATCGTCGCCGAGATCATTTGCAACCTCGAATGTTCCCTCGTCGTCGTTCGCCACGACATGTTCCGGGAGGTCGTCTGGGGAGATGCGGTCGGAGTCGGTGAGGATGACGGCGCTCTCGATGGCGTGGGCCAGCTCGCGCACGTTGCCCGGCCACGAATAGGCCACCAGCAACTCCAGCGCCGCGCGCGACACATACTGCACCGACTTGCCGAACAGCCGGTTGTAGTGCTCGATGAAATGCGCCACGAACGCCGCGATCGACTCGCGCCGCTCCCTAAGCGGCGGTACGTAGATGGCCGCGGCAGTGAGCCGGAAGTACAGGTCGTCGCGGAACTGCCCCGCCTTGACCATCGCGCGCAAGTCCCGGTTGGTGGCCGCCACCAGCCGGATGTCCACCTTGTAGCTTTGCGCCGAACCTACCGCCTGCACCTCGTGGGTCTCCACCGCGCGCAACAGCTTGGGCTGCAGCTTGAGCGGCAGCTCGCCTATCTCGTCCAGGAACAGGGTGCCGCCGCTGGCGGAGCGGAAGTAGCCGAGCGATTCTTCGCGGGCGTCGGTGAAGGCGCCTTTGACGTGGCCGAACAGCTGGGACTCGGCCAGCGACTCGACCAGGTTGGAGCAGTTGAAGGTGACGAAGGGGCCGTTGGGCACCGGACCCAGGGTGTGCAGCGCGCGGGCGACCAACTCCTTGCCGGTCCCCGACTCCCCATAGATCAGGACGGTGGATTTGTGGGGGCTCAGCCGCGCGATGGTCTTCAACACCTTGCGGATCTGCACCGACCGCACCACCATCCCCCCCACGTGCTCCGCGGATGCGCCGAGGCGCTCGAGTCCGAGCCACTC
>CAYSCX010000058.1:0-11522 GCA_964429575.1 uncultured Binatia bacterium (SeqCode)
GCGGAGGTTGTGCCTACTGAGAACTCCGAACGTCGCGAAAAGACTAGAGTTTTGTGATTCACCGCCGCGGCCTTCCCGGCATGCTCGCGTTTCGGAATGCGTTCTCGTCCTTGCTTGCTTGTCGGTAGCGTAGCCGCAGGCAGCTTTGTTTGCCTGCGTTCAGCGTCGCATGTACTTGCTTCCGATTCAGGTTTGCAAGCGCCGGTGCCATATGCTGATCCAGCCCCAGGCATGCTTCCCGATGGTCGCATGGAAGCCGGTTTTCCCGTTGGATCGCGCTGCGCGACAGGAGCTATCGTCGTGACTGACTCCAACAACTTGATGATGCCACGTCCCAGTGGCGCACTAGACTCGCCGACGGTGGACGCGAAGCCGTCGTTATTGCTCGTCTTGTACGCGAATCCCGACTACTATCCTCCCACCCGAAACGCCGTCTCAATTCTCAGTGAATACTTCCAAGTCGAGGTGGTGTGCAGAAACGTCGGTGAACGGGTCGCGCAATGGCCGTTTGGCGTCTCAATCGAACGGATTGGAGCCGGCGATTCGGAAAACCAGAGGCGCGCGGCAAATGCAATCAGCAAGATCCTGGAGCTGCGTGGCTTCATGGCGGCAGTTCGGCGCGCCATCGCGCGAGTCCGCCCTGCCGTAATCTACGCGCACGATTCGCACGCGTTCTGTGCGGCGCTCAGCGCACGGCGGATCCGGACGACGCCTGTAATTTTTCAGCTCCACGAATTGCCTGAAATCGACGCTTTGCCATTGCGCTCTCTGCAAACTTGGGTAATCCGTCGCGCCCTGCGCGAAACCGCCGCTGCGAATCTGATGGTTTTCCCCGAGCGGCGTCGTGCCGAAATCTGGATGGGCGCTGCCGCCGACCATCGTTCGCCATTGATTGTGCCAAACTGCTCAACGCTTCGTTTCACTCCCGACGGCTACGATGTCGCAAGGATGATCGACCATCGATGGGCGGCAAAGAAGGCGCTCTACCTCGGAGCGGTTGGCGAAGACAACGGACACCGGGAGGCTGTTCGCGCCCTCGCGTTTGTGCCTCCGAACGTGAGCCTCGAGATAGTTGGCAATGCCGATCCTGAATTTGTGGTCGAGCTCGCACGCACGGCCGACGCATCTGGCACGCGGCAACGGCTCTCATTGACGGGATTTGTTGAGCACGCGCGGCTCGTCGACCAGGCGAGTGACATGGCGCTTGGCCTGTGCCTCTACAAGCCTGTGCATCGAAACTGGGAGTTCAGTGGATCCGCTACTAACAAGCTCTTCGAGTACGCTGCGCTCGGCCTGCCGGTGGTCGTGCCTGATCGGGCGAGCTACCGCGAATTCCTAGCGGCCGAGACGTGGGTGGCATACGCGGATCCCAGCGATGCGCATTCGATCGCTCGCGCGATCGAGTTTGTGCTGACCGATCGACGCCGATACAGCGAGATGAGTATGGCGGCGCGCCGCGCGTTCGAGACGCGGTTCAACTATGAGCACGTATTCGATCCGGTACTGCGCGCGGCGCTGGAGCTCGCGCACGCCGCCCCAGGTAAGTCGCAGTCTGAGGCGATGGCGTCCAGATGATCCGGATTCTCTACTTCGAAACCAGCGCATATCTGCCGGCGAGCGCCCACTTCCTCGAAGCGCTCCAGGAGCGCTCGGCTTGCGGAGAGTGCAAGTTTCGATTCGTTGATGAAGCCGCATTCGCGCCACCGCGGGCTGGCCTCGCCGAACGCGCGACCCGAAAGTTCCTCGGCCAACCGCTGTTCGGTTTTCGAGCGCTCAACCGCGCTCTGGTCTCCGCCGCGCGCCTGTTGTGCCTTTTCAAAACCTAATCCACGCGAACGGGAACGCGTATAGTTCAGCCGATCCGGGAGAGTCATAATCGTCGACCGGACGGTTCGCCGTGTCGCCGATGAGTCCGCCGTGTCAGTCGTAATGGATCGTAGATGGCGTGACGAAATCCAGTGCATAGTTGCGCCGGGATTCATCGCGCCGCCTATGCTCTATCCTGACAAGGGGAATCAGTCAGCGACGCGATCCGTCCGGCCGCATCATGGCCCTCCAGTGACAGATGCACCATTCGCCTCTCCTTTTGCTGGATTAAGTTTTGAGGAGGCACAGGGCGGCATCTTCACTACCACTCTTGCTGTGGGACGATTCTCGCGCGACGATTCCACGCACGCCGCGCCACGCTGCCACAATGGCGCCTGCGCCAGCTTTATCAAACAATCCAATGGTACGAGAGATGCGACCGGCCACGTAGACATCGGCGAACGTGCGACTAGCGTTGTATTCGCCCTGCTTCGGAAGAAACCATCGGATTCCGATCGATCAAACTGGGCGGTCGCAACGGCCGCGGGCCACCACAATCGCGATTCTTCGCTACTCAAGGCGGCCCATTAAGCGCTCGTGCAACTCGCCAGCGAAACAGATATCACTTGCGCGCCGGCGGCGCATTGGGCCGACACGGTCGCGACCGTTACTCCCCAGTTGCGAGGAAAAAGCTAGAGTTTTGGCGTTAGCCGCCGTAGCGTCACGCCGATGCTCGCACGAATCGCAGCGATCTCTTTCTTGATCGTTTGCCTGAGCCTACTGAAAAATTCCGAAGCGGCGAAAACTCTAGACCCTTTCTCGCCTTCGGGATTCTTGGTAGTCACAGATCGACTAAGCAGCTGCGGACATGAGAGTAAGTCAGAAACAATAGTACTGAATCTATCGCGATGTCCTTCGAACGACGGCACCAACCGCTTCTTTCCGCTGAACTCTTCCGCTGGCGTATCGTCCGCTGGAGCACTTTGGCAGGCGCCGTCGTACTGGGCTCTCTAGCAATCGGGGTGTGCGGGTATCATTTTTTTGACGGCCTGCCGTGGATCGATGCTCTGCTCAACGCCTCGATGATCCTGGGCGGTATGGGTCCGGTCGATCCAATCAGATCGAACGCAGGAAAATTGTTCGCCTCGTTCTACGCCCTTTACAGCGGACTCGCGATCGTGGGCGTCGCGGGGCTCCTGCTCGCGCCGCTGATTCATCGCTTTCTGCACATGTTTCACGTCGAGGAAGGCAAAGAGGATCAGGACTGATTAAGCGCTTATCTATCGTGAGAATACCATCGGCCGCGAGCGCCGGAGAGCGAAGCGAGCCGATGGGTCGCGCGACGGCATTTGAGGTTAGCCGAACGATGGCTGACTCCGACTCGGGATGTCATGGTGGCGCGACCGTGATCACCCGCAGGCGCACCTGAGCGCTGGGAATGCCGCAACGTTCAACGCGGCGTCAAATCCGACGGCAGCGTGAGCGGCGGCGGATAAGGCCGCTCGCCCGTCAACACTCAAAACTCAAAACGCGAGAAACGAGCCAGAGATCCCGGATCTTCCCGCCTAGTGTCCGACATGGTCACACTTATTTAGGCGATTTCTTCCTTGATCGTGGGCCGGTTCCATTCCCGTGCGGATCTGGAACCGGAGGCCGTCGCCCTGCGTCATCAGATAGACGTTCTTCGTCGCCGGCGGCCCGGCCGTCCGCGGCTCTCGCCGATCAATCGTTTGCTCTGGGTCTGGCTCTACCGATTATGGCCGCGCTGTCTATCGCGATGGTGTTGGTCAAGCCGACCACCGTCGTACAATGGCACCGGCGGCGTTTTCGCCTCTATTGGCGTTGGCGTTCAAGATCCAGACGACCGTCGGCAGATCGCGAAGTTTGTGAGCTAATTCGTGAGATGAGCAGCGCCAACCGAATCTGGGGTGCGCCTCGGATCCACGGTGAGATGCTCAAGCTCGGTATTGAGATCAGCCAAGCGACAGTCGCCAAGTAGATGGTGCGAAGACCCGGTGCATCTTCACCGACCTGGCGGACCTTCCTGCTCAATCAAGCCGAGGGCATCGAGTTCCTCGTAATCGATGAAGGCGCAGCTTGGCCGACCGTATGTGCGCGGCGGCGGTTGGGTAACCGCCGCCGCCTCGCGAACCGGTCGCGGCAGAAGGATTAACGCGCCGCGTTGACCATCGCGGCGGTCGTGAAGAAGTTCTTGTCGACCGCGCCCATGTTGATGTACCAGCATTCGCGCTCCTGGGTCTCAAGTCCGGGCAGATAGCACATCGCGGAGCGACCGGACTGCACGTCGGTTGACAGCGCGCCTGCCAAGAACAGACGTCTGAAAGGGTAGATCGCCACGCGAGCGTCGGGTACTGCGCGATCACAGTGGCTGAACCAGTAGATGCGGTTCTTGAAGAGTTGCCCCATGCGGTCATAGCTGTCGATGTAGGGCTCGAACCACATCTCGGCGTCCACGTAGATCACGGTCTTCGATTCGATCGCGCCGAACTCAGCCAAGTTACCGCGAGGGCTCGCCTCCACGACGTAGAGTTGGCGCAGCTGCCAACCGTCGATGGGCGAGCTTCCAACGCCGTCAGCTGAAGGTCGAATCTCGGCAGGATGATCCCCGTTTACGGACGCAAGCATCTGTTTTTGGCCGATGAAACGGTAGTCGTAGAGTTCAGTCTTGGCGTTGAAGCCCGAGCAATGATCGGGATCCCAGGAAAATGCGGCTGTATTTGACGTGTCACCCGAGGAGAACATCGACTGACTGAGCCGACGAACGCGGCGCGTGCCCGCGCTCCAACCCCAGCCGTCGTCCACCTTGTTCGCATCAGCATACCGATAACGGATGAAGCCAACGCCTCGATGCTGCGGGGGGGCGAGCACCGGGTAGAGCGCGAATAGCCACGACCGCCCGGAGTCACGGAAGTCGGGATCGATTGGCAGTGGTTGCACCTCGGTGCGGCCGACGAGGTTGTAGCCAGCATAGTGGCCGATCTCGAAATGATCGACCGGCTCCGCTTTCCCGCCGCGACCCGAGTACGCGGTGTCGCACACGTAGTAGCGGAGATCGTAATCGTCGCCCATCATCGGGCGGAACACGCTGTTCCATATGATCTTGGTCGCGACATCGCGATCGTTCGCGTCGATGGACGGAAACGGGAGTCCGGCTGCGTATCCGACCAGGCTCCGATTGTCTGTCGCAAGCCGCACCTGACCAGACCACCTTTCGGTCGCTTCCTTGTAGGGCGGCGGCCAGTCGATCCGTTTGGTCGGGGCGATCTTCATGCCGAGGCCCTGCGTCAGCTTCCAGTAAACGCCCGGTGAGACGAGATCTCGCACTGCGCTCACGTTGCCAGCCGCGATGGTGTCACCCGGATTGACCTGTGCGCGCGACGTGCCGGCGGCCGCAGCAAGTACGAGCGCGGCCAATCCGGCCGGTAGAACCTTGCGCCACGATAAAACAGTTTGCTTGCCTTCCATTGTCTTATCCCCGATGTTCACGGGTTGTTGCAGGGGACTCCGCAGTCGGCGGAGTCCCCCGTGGTTCGTCGCGCGGGTCAAAACGCGAGGCGGGCGAACGAGTGCACGATGTAGGCCAACGTGACAATCGCGGCCGCCAGTCCCGGCATCTCATTCAGCAAGCAGTTGCGAGCCGAGCGCATACCCTCTGACACCTCCGGCTGCTGGATGGTCCCCTCAGTCGCGATGACTCGCGCATCAGTAATCGTCGAAGCCATGTTCCGTTACCTCCTCTCCGTTCGAGTTCTGTAAGGAAAGGCGTTAGACCGGGCTGAACCTCTGGTTCACTTGGAGTGAACCGGGATGCCCAAGCGTGACCGCAGCCGCAGGAGATTGCTGGGAACGAAGAGTTGTGCGGGCGAGATCGACGAAGCGCCGCTGAGTGAGCGGATTTACACTAGTGCGCTCGGGTGGTAGCGTCGCGTCGCAGCAGCGCACAGGGCGGCATCGTACCCGCAGCGCCGCCGAAACCTTCGAGTCCAGCCTTCGGTAGCGCCCTCCCCGTTCGCGAAGGAGCGTCGTTGACAGAGAGGGAGCGCGGCTCCGCCGAGCATCAGACCGAATCGGCATCGCGCGGCAGCCCGGCCGCGCAGACGGGGGTATTCGCTCGTAGTGGCGAGTATTGGACGCTCGGCTACGGCGGTTCCAGTTTCCCGCTCAAAGACGTCAAAGGCCTCAGCTACATTGAGCGCCTCCTGCAACATCCTGGCGACGAATTTCATGCTCTCGATCTCTTGAGCGGGCCGGGCGCGGGTACGACATCCGAGCGCGCGAGCGTTGAAACACGTGAAAGTTCGTTGCCTGTGGGCGTCACCATCCGGCCCGGATTGACCGGCGATGCGGGAGAGCTACTGGATGCGCAGGCGAAGCAAGACTACAAACGAAAGCTCCTCGAACTGAGGGAGGAACTGGAGGACCAGCGCGAACGCGGCAATCACGCGCGCGCAGAAGAGGTCGAATCGGAGATTGAATTCCTGGCACGCGAGCTCACACGGGGCGTAGGACTCGGCGGACGCGACCGGCGTGCGGGATCCGCCGCCGAGCGGGCGCGTCTCAATGCGAGCCGCGCGATCAAGGGCGCGCTGCAGAAAATCTCCGAGCGAGACGCCTCGCTCGGGCAACTGCTCGAGCGCACGATCAGGACGGGTTCATTCTGCTCCTATGCCCCGGATCGTCACGCGCCCGTATCCTGGCAATTCTCGGTCGAAGGTCACCGGGAGGCTTCCGGCGAAGACGAAGCCACGGCGCCCGTCTTGTTCCGGCGCGGGCGCAGCTTCATTCGAGCGTTTACGGATGGAACCGCGTTCGTCGGGCGGGAAGCGGAGCGCGCCACGCTCCGCCGCTTCCTCGAGCGGGCAGTCAGTGGCGAGGGAAGCGTGGTGATGATTGGTGGACCTGCCGGAGTCGGCAAGACGCGAATTGCGGCCGAAATCGCCGCCGAAGCCTCGCAGAGGGACGCCCTGACGTACGTGGGCAATTGTTATGATCGGGAGGATTCGGTCCCGTTCATCCCGTTCGTAGAGATCCTGGAAGCGGCGCTCGCGCAAGCGCCAAGCCTCGCGGCGTTCCGCGAGGCGCTCGGCAAGGATGCGGCCGAGATGGCGCGGCTACTGCCGCAGCTTCGGCGGATATTTCCCAAGATTCCGCCGCCGCTGGAGCTTTCGCCTGAGCAATCGCGCCGAATCCTGTTTAATGCGGTCGCGGAGCTTTTGGCCCGGACGGCGCGGAACACGCCGGTGCTCCTTTTGCTCGACGATTTGCATTGGGCCGACGAGGGAACGCTGTCGCTGCTGAGCTACCTTGCACCGTTGGTATCGAAGATTCCGGTGCTGATCGTCGGCACCTATCGCGACTTCGAGCTCCACTCAGCTCATCCATTGGCGAAGACCCGCGACGATCTAATTCGACTCCATCTCGTCGAGCGGATCACACTTGGCGGCCTACCACAGAGCGCGGTCGCAGGGATGTTACGGGCTCTCAGTGGGCGAGAGCCGCCCGAAGCAGTGGTGAATCTCTTCCATTCCCACACCGAAGGTAATCCGTTTTTCGTCGAAGAGCTGTTCCTCCATTTGGTCGAGCAGGGCAAGCTCACCGACTCGGCAGGAGAGTTTCGCCGCGACCTTAAGCTTGGCGACCTCGACGTGCCGCAAAGCTTGCGGCTGGTCATCGGGCGGCAATTGGCGCGGCTCAGCGACCCTACGCAGAAGACGCTTGCTGCCGCGGCGGTAATTGGACGCTCGTTCACTTTCGAACTTCTCGAAGCGGCAACTCGAGCCGATACGGATTCGCTCCTGGATTCCGTCGAGGAAGCGGAAGGGGCCGGGTTGATTTCCTCAAGCCTTCAATATCCCGAGGCGCGATTCAACTTTTCCCACGAGCTGATTCGCCAGGCGGTGGTCACCGGGCTGTCGGCACCGCGACGCCAACGCCTCCATCTCAACGTGGCCGACGCGATCGAGCGCCTCTATGCCGATGCGCTGGAAGACCACGCCGATGATCTTGCACATCACCTCTGGCAGGCGGGCGCAGCCGCCGATCCCGGCAGAACCATCCGGTACTTGCAACTGGCGGGCGACAAAGCCGTCCAACGCTCGGCGAACCTGCAAGCAATCAGTCATTTCACCAGAGCGCTGGAGATGGTCCAAACCTTGCCGGACACTCCCGAGCGCGCTCAACAAGAACTCATGCTGCAAATCGTCGTTGGAACTCCGCTGATAGCCACTAAGGGTTTTGCGTCCCCCGAGGTGGAGAAGGTCTATACCCGGGCGCGGACGCTATGTCAGCAGGCGGGTGACAGCCCTCAGCTTTTTCCAGTGCTATGGGGACTTTGGGTTTTCTATACTGCGCGGGCCCAGCACAAAACGGCACGAGAGTTGGCGGAGCAGTGCTTGCGGTTGGCGCAGAGTGCCCAAGATCCAGATCTCCTTCTGGAGGCACACCATGCGCTTGGGATCACGCTGACGGCACTTCCACAGTCTGAATCCGGGCTGGAGCACTTGGAGCAGTCGATTGTCCATTACAATCCAGAGCGGCACGCCTCGATGCCCTTTCGCTATGGACAGGACGCCAGGGTAGTCTGCCTCGCCCAAGCGGCGTGGACGATATGGATACGCGGCTATCCGGAGCGGGCCCTGAAGAAATACGACGAAGCTCTCAGATGGGCCAACGAAATTTCCCACCCATATAGCTTGGTTGCAGCGCTCGACTTTGGCGCCATGGTCCACCAGCTTCGGCGGGACGCGCAAGCGACCGTAGAGCGGGCGGAGTCAGCGATCCGACTCTCCACCGAGCAACAGTTTGCATACTGGACAGCTTGGGGTTGTTTACTGCGAGGCTGGGCATTGACTCAACGGGAACAAGTAGCGGAGGGAATTGCGCAAATGAAGGAGGCTCTGAGCGCATTCCGGGCCACAGGTGCGGAAGTCATGGTGCCATATTTTCTTGGGCTGTTGGCTGACGCGTATTGTAGCGCAGGACAGATCGAAGAAGGTCTGAAAGTGTTGATTGAGGCGCAGGCAGCGGTGAGCGCTTCCGAGGAGCGCTTCTGGGAGGCGGAACTGTGTCGACTCAAAGGGGAGCTGACGCTCAAGCGAAGTCGAGAGCCTCAAGACCAAGCGGAAGCTGAGACGTGTTTCCTTCGGGCCCTTGCTATCGCCCGCGACCAAAGCGCGAAGTCCTTGGAGCTCCGCGCCGCGATGAGCCTGCACCGCTTGCGGCAAACACAGGGCAGGAGCGCAGATGCGCGGCAAATGCTGGCCGAGGTCTACGGCAGGTTCACAGAGGGGTTTGACACCGCAGATTTAAAGGAAGCTAAGATGCTCATCGAAGAATCATGGTGATATGAGAAGCCCGTTCAACAAACTCGTGCTCGCAAATGTTCCACAACGGTCGGCGGTGGTCCATCGACGGTCGTAGCAAGTAAGAAGGGGAGACCCGTGTCTCTGCACTTGGAATTGATGCGTATTGCGTAACGCAAGGAGAATGGAGGGAACCATGTCACACACTCCGTTGCATGAGGTGCTATCCGCCTTCGACAAGGCGGTCGATTTGTTCAACGCAAAGGGGAACTTGAGGGAGGTTTTTCGCGACGATGTAATTCTGGTAAAGGCCAAAAAACCGATGCCGATTGTCGGGAAAGTCGATGTCCAGAAGGATTTTGACGAACGCTACAAAAGCCTCCTGTGTCATGCCGGCGATTGTTGCCAATACGACGAACGCTACAAAAGCCAGGTGAGCTTTACGCCGACTAGCGTGGATGTCGACGTCAAAGACACGTTTGCGGTTGTGAACGGCGTCGGCGACTGGTTGGACAAGGAATTGCAGAAGAAACTTCCGATTCAGTTTGTCTTCATCTTCCAGAAGGAAAAGAACGACGGTAAGTGGCGCATCCGGACTTTATGGGGGTCCCCGTCGCACTAGCAAGTCGTTGGGACAACCTAGTCGTCCTGGATACGAGCGGCCGCAAACTGATCCGTACTTCGGTCGCGATAAACTCTCCGAGAGAGTCTGCAATTCTTTTGCATAATCGAGTACTGATATCGTCCGTAAGGCAGGTTGTCGTAGAGCGCGACCCTGGAGCCCTTGATCGTTGGCAGCGTCTGTCGCGCCCGCGCGGGCAACGTCGAACAGCTCGACGACCGGTTCAAGAGGATCGAGCTGATCCTGACAAGGCGTCGTGAGCTTGTAGGTGTCCACGCACGAACTCATCTCCTACTACGATGGCAAGACTCAGGCCATCTTACAAAGGTATGGTCCCGGACCGCGCGTCCATTACCACACAGGACTCGTCGACGAGCCGCAACCACGCAGCGCATCGACGACGGAGGAGCTGCGCAAGAGCCTCATTGCCGCACAAGAGCGGATGCTACAGCATGCGGCCGAAATGTGGCACGCGCGGTCTACTCTGTGCGGAGAGGTACTCGATGTTGGCTGCGGGCTTGGCGGTGGAGCAATCTTCTGGGCACAGGAGTTCGGAGCGCAGGTCACGGCGGTGACCTGCGTTCCGAATCATGTGGATTGGGTCATGCGATTTGCCGCGCAAGCTGGAGTCGAATCACGGGTGCAGCCACTACTGTGCGATGCAGTGGAGGTACCAGGCGAAAGACGCTTCGACGCCGCGGTAGCGATGGACAGCTCTTGCCATTTCTCACGCAAGGCGTGGTTCCACCGCCTGGCCGCTCTATTACGCTCCGGTGGCCACGTCTTTGTCGCCGATTGTTTCCTTGAGCGATCTGAATATCAGGAGCCGTTTAATCGCCATTGGTGCGCGCAAATCGGCACGATTGCTGAGTATCTCGCTGCAGCGAGTGAGGTAGGGCTGCGAGAAGAGTTGGTCGAGGACATTTCGCGCCACACGGAGTACTTCTGGACGATGACGCTGTCACTCATTCGCGCTGAGGCGCGAGAGAAGGGGCTAAGCTGCTCTGAGACCGCGAAGTTCCAAGAATCACTTCGGGTACACGCGCTCATGCGGCAGGGGCTCATCGAGGGCGGGCTTCGCTATGCGCTAATGAGTTTCTCCAAGGGTTAAGACTCGACCACATTGGCCTGCTGTCCCTACTAGAAATTCCATCTGAACCGGAATCTAAGCGGCAGTGCGGTTTGCTATGGAATTGAAGCGTTCAAGAGAGACGACCTAAAATCTGAATTTCAAAACAATCTGCCGCTGATCGAGATCGAAAAGCCACCGACTCAGAGATCCTGAGACGACGCGTGCCGGCCGGCGCGCATCAAGCAATTCGCTGGAGCGGGTGCGAATCAGGCGGCGAGACGTTCGTAGCGGTGATGCAGGCCGCCGACTTTCGGGATGGCGACGACTCTTCCGACCCTGCGAGGCCGGATTGGGCGCGGATCCGGGCAATCCTTGCCGAGCGAGAGATGCGTGCGAGTGCGTTGGTAATAGTCGACATACGACGACAAGACGCGGCGCAGATGGCGCTCGTTGAAGATCACGATGTGATCCAAACACTCGCGGCGAATCGAACCGATCACGCGCTCGACGTATGCGTTCTGCCAGGGTGAACGCGGCGCCGTGATGACTTCCGTGACGCCCATAGCTTCGACCCGGCTGCGGAAGTCCGAGCCATACGATGCGTCACGGTCGCGCAGCAAATACCGGGGCACCGTGTCCCACGGAAACGCTTCGGTTACCTGGCGCGAGAGCCAGGCTGCGGTCGGATGCTCGGTGACAG
>CAYSCX010000059.1:0-10286 GCA_964429575.1 uncultured Binatia bacterium (SeqCode)
GCTCGCGGAGTTCGTCATTATCGAGCTTCGACAGCCCCGCGATTTCCGCGGTGAGTGCTTCCCGGTTCAGAGCCGGAGCCAGCCTCGTCATGATCGTTTCCCGGTGCGACTTGCGGCGACTAGTTCGGCCTCAAAGCTCATGTGTGGTCCTCCTTGGGGCGCCGAATTGGAACCCCTGTGACACACACACATTGCTCGTTTCGCGCCGCGCAGCCAGTCCTTCAGGAGCTCAGTCTTGTGCGAATAATACGGCCGAAATCTGCGCGCACGTTTCCCGGTTTGGCGTACAAGATAGTCCTGTCCGTCTCGCGGAAGAGAATACATTCGCTCCGCGCTGCACCGCCGCAACACCCTCAACAGTGTCGTCCACAACGCGTGCGAGGTGCGATTCGCCGAGGTGACAGCGGACCTCGTGGCGCCCGACACGACAAGCTACGACTCACAGTCAACACGTCATATTCTCGCTGTTGACATAGGCGTGGCGCGCGGCTTCAACGGCTACCTCGCACGGGCCGCGGTCTCGATGTATCGTTCTTTCAGTCAGATTCGCGGCCGTGGTGGCGCGGAGCCGAAGGCGACTCTTGGGGTTTGCGTTCCATCGTTTCTTTGTGCTCCTCGATCTCCTCCTTCTGCTGCGCCTCAAGCGCTGCCCGTTCGGCGGGAGTCAGTTTGGCGAGGCGGCGCATCCAAAGCACCGTGCGCCAAATGTCATCCGCCGAGTGGTGGGCTCCGAATCCCGGCATGCCTGTGTAGCGGACTCCGTTCGCAATGATGAAGTAAATCTCCGCGTCGGACAGCTGCTGAATGTCTCCCGTCAGTTTCGGCACGGGCGGGTAGAAGTCGGCCTCGAAACGGTTCTCACCGCTGCCATCAAAACCGTGACAGCCTGCGCAGTGATCGTTGTACGATTTCTGTCCGCTCAAGAGGTTGTCGAGGGTTCCGGGCATTGGGTTGGTTTCGGTCTCGGCGTTCGCGCGGATCCATTTGCTGACAACATACTGTGCAAGCGATCGTTCGATCACGCCGGGCTTCCCCGCGGCGCTCCAATCGAGCCAAGGCAAGATGATCACGCTCAAGAGTAGGAGAACGAGGCCGTATCTGACTAGCAATAGCACCCTGCGAAGAGCAACGCGCGTTGCCGATATACCCATTGAAATTCCTTAACGGTTCGCCCTTACACCGCTGTTGATCTGACTATCGAACACAATTCGTGCCGCGATCATCCTGCCGGTAGCAACCTAAGTGGCTGCATCGCGGGAACGGTCTCGATTGGGAAATGCAGAGCCGGTGCGGCAAGACCGTCCGTGAGGAGCAAGCCGCGTAGCAATGCCGCTGATTGCCAGACGCTCCGCAGCGCGGCGATGTGCATTTCACGAGATTGGAACATGGTGCGTTGTGCGATCAGCACTTGCGGATACGCAGCCGCCATTTGCCGGTAGCGGCGTAGGTAAAGTTCGTAGGCGCGCTGCGTTTGCGGCAATATTTCGGATCGGTATTCGTGCGCCGCGGTCTTTGCAGTGGCGTAGTCGGCGAACACGGGCGCGAAGCGAGCCTGCAGCCCGAGTCTGGTTCGCCGGACCTCGTGTTGCGCGCGTATAATGTCTGCCCGCGCCGCGGAGACGTTCCCTTGGTTGCGATCGAACAACGGGATCACGACCGCAATCTCAGCAATCGCGGTCGGACCCACGATCGAGCCGTTGTCCTGGCGCGAGAAGTTGGTCCGCATCCCGCCGATGAAATTTATATTCGGGATGGGTTCGACGCGTGCTCGAGCCAGAGCCGCTTTGGCTCTCTCAACTACGACCTCGGCTAGGCGCACCTCGGGACTCTCGTCCATGATCACTTTCAGCGCGTCTTCCTTGTCGAGTTCGGGTATCGCGTCATCAAATGTGCCCGCCAGCGGGCGCGGACCAAGTTCGGGTTGTCCGGTGAGAGCAGCGATCTCACGCCAGACCCGCATCTCCTGGTTGCGGGCCTGTTGCACAGCGATAAATTGGGCCTTGGCTTCGACCTGCGCTTGAAGGAGATCAGGCTCGTCGGCTTGCCCGACATTCTTAAGTCCGCGCGTAATTTCGACCGCCTCGTCCGCGATCTTGGCCAACTCGGTCCGCGTTTCGACGATCTTCCGCGCAGCGAGAGCTTCGTAGTAGAGAATCGCCACGTTGGTGAGAACGCGGCGCACCTGTATCTCGGCCTCGATTTGAGCCTGGTCCTTTTCTCTCGCGGCGATGTTTTGGCTCAGGCCCAGCTTGTTCGCGGTGACAATCGTCTGTCCGATGATGAAGCCCTGCTCGCCGCCGCGAGTGTTTGGTGACGCGCTTTCGGTGCTGTAGCCGATATCTGGGTTTGGGTAGAGCCCGGCCTGTACGCGCCGACCCTCCGCCGCATCGACCAAAGCGCGAGCTTGAACCAAGGTAGGGTTGGCCTCGACTGCCAATCTCTGCAGCTGCTCCAGGCCGAGAGGATCTCCACGCAGCGCTGTTGACGATTCTTGGACCTCGGGCGCAGGAGCGCCGTATTCCATCGGAGCGCCGGTGTGCGTGGCGTGCGATTCAGCAGTTCCTTGGGACTGCGCTAAGGCGCGATCCCCGACAAGAAAACTCAACACGAGAGCGAAAACGAAAGCTGTGATTAATCGAGGGCTCATGTACTTCTCCTCGTTGGTTGTGGTCGAAGCGCTTAGTCGCCGTGGCGGTGCGGTGGCGGCTCCGAACCTGCGGTTGAGGAGGTCCGCCTGCCGCGCTTTTCCATC
The DNA here is from genome assembly GCA_964429575.1 of uncultured Binatia bacterium (SeqCode). GTDB lineage: Bacteria > Desulfobacterota > Binatia > Binatales > Binataceae > CAYSCX01. Next base: position 2,753 of record CAYSCX010000059.1, read on the forward strand.
GCGACGATCTTGTCGTACAGCTCCGGTTTGAGTACTCGGACCAGCGTCATCATGCCCTCAACGGCGCCGCTCCAATTCGTTGGCAACCCGTATGTGGCAGGCTTCGCGACTTCTTTGTCGCGGGGCATGAACATGTCCTGCGGGAAGCCGGGCACGAGCTTGGCCGAACCACTCTGGCCTGGGTGCACGCCGAGATGGTTCGAGGTCGCGTTTTCGGCGGTCGAGCCCACACCCATCGCCCGCCCGATGCTTGGGCCGTTCTCAGCGGCTGTGGCCGGACCACGGCGGATGATGCCCATTCCTTCCTCCATGCCCATACCCGCCGGCATTCCGCCGCGCTTTTCTGATGTCGGTCCAATCATCGACGACATGTGATTCATCATGTGGTGAGGGAGGTGACAGTGAAGCATCCAGTCACCTTCGTACTTCGCCTCGAACTCAAGTTCGCGCGCCTCCGCCACGCCGACGAGGATGGTGTTTCCGGGTATCCACGCGCTCTGCGGGATCCGGCCGCCCTCGGTGCCGGTGACCCACCATGTGTTTCCGTGTAGGTGGATTGGATGGTGATCCATCCCCAAATTGACTATTCGCAGTCGCACGCGTTCGCCGAGTCGAACCAGCATTGGAGTTGTCGCCGGACCCGACTTGCCGTTGATGGTTAGCCAGTTGAATTCCATTGACATGCTATTTGGCACAGTATTGTTCGGCAGGACGGAAAACTCCTGAATGATCATCCCGAAGTCCTTGTCCACCTTTGGCGTGTAGGACTTCTTCGGATGGATGATGAACAGGCCGATCATCCCGATCATTTCCTGCATTGCGCCGTGCGAGTGATAGAAGAAGGTGCCGTTCTGGTTGAGCGTAAACTCGTAGACGAACCTGCCTCCCGGCTTGATTGGTTTCTGGCTGATTACCGGAACGCCGTCCATTTCGATCGGAATCTCGAGGCCGTGCCAATGGATCGTCGTGTCTTCGGGCAGTCGGTTCTCGACGATGAATCGCACGCGATCGCCTTCGTTGACCTCGACGGTTGGTCCGGGAACACTGCCGTTGTAGCCCCACAGGTCAAATGTCCAGCCGGGTAAGACCTCGCGCTTGACGACCTCTGGATTGAGGCGAAAGACCTTGACGCCGTTGTCCATTCGCCACGGCAGCTTGGGCACATCGGGTGTAATGACCCGAACCGGCGCATCACCCGCGGTTCCCTCGCTGGAACTCTCACCCGTCGGCGATGGCGTGATCGGCGTTTCCATTCCGCGGTGGGTCTCACTTTGCGCGGCAGCGATGCTCCGCCAACCGAGAAGGGCAGCGGCACCGAGTATCCCGCCGCCTAGCACCTGCCTCCGCGTTCGTCGAATTGCTTCCCAGTTCATTGCACATCCCTCCAAACACTCTTTTCGTACGATGATGCAGCGATTTTCGCGCGCCGCAGCTCGTCTCCGCCTGCGGACGTGACGCGCCGAGCCCTTGGTCAGCACGCCGCGCAGGCGTGCTGCGCAGAGAGAGGCTCAGATGAGCAAGGTATGGAGCGTGATGAAGAGCGGGCGTCCATTGGGCGGCCCGTGCCCGCGCTCCAACGCAGCGTCTAGAACAGATCGCTGAGATGCGACAACGATGCGAAGTCTCGTAGCTGTATCACCTGTCAAATGAAGGTTGGCTGCTGATGATTTCGGCTGGCTCTCGGGCAGCGCACAGCCCAAGCCCGCGCCACAAGCGGACGCGTCACAACGATTGGTGTCATGTGCGACGTCGGTCGAGCGAACATGGCAGGACACGGTCGAATGCTCGAATGAACAGTAATGCGCATGCGAGTGGTGCGCTTCGCTCGAACGGCATTCAAGACGGACTTGAAGCGCCACTGATGTGGCAACCACAAGGATCAGCAGGTAGCGCGATATACCCCGAGTAGTGTTCATCGCGCTAGCCTCGCGCCGCGCGGTCAGCCACTGCAGCCGCTCGGGAACTCGCCCAATGTGATGTCATCGCGACCCGCCTGCCCTTGGTCGAATGTGCACCGCCGTTCCATCCTCTTAATGATGCTTGTAGAGCCCAACGACCTTGATGTCGTTCCAGACAGTCGTCTGGTGACACACGTAACAATCCTCAACGGTTGCGTCAGGCTGCCCTGCGACGCGCCGCGAGACCATTGCGAAGTGCCCCATGAAGTGACTGGGAGGTGGTTTGTGACATTGAGCGCAATCGGTTGAGCGCGGCGATGGATGGACGAATGCAGAAATCGTCCACTGTGACGTTGCATGACACGAGGCACAGTCTTGCCCGAATAACCCCCAGTGGCGATCCTTCGTTGCGTGGCAATTCACGCAGTTCAACGTACTCTCAACCGCAGTGATCTGGGGATTCTCGCCAATACTTTCCACCGTATCACGCGATCGGACCCACGCGGCGAGCGACTTGGCGCGCCGTTCCGATTCCGAACCTCCGGCGCGTAGCGCGCGCAGACCGATTCTCGCCAACGCGATGTGGTCCATTGCGATCGGCCTGCGGTCGGCGCCCAGGTGTTCCAAGTGGCAGGGGCTGCAAGCTTGAATGTTCGCGTGAAACGCACTCGGCTGGCGCTGGAGCAGAGCGCGGTCATTCGCGTGGCAGCCGATGCACTTCACCGCGTCAATTCCCTTGACCGGAGTGTGGCAGCCCGCGCAGTTGTCGGCGAGAATAACGTGCGCGGATGAGAGTGGACCGGGGCTGTCGAGCCGTTGCCAGGCTGTCGCCTGCATCAACTCGGAAGAGTGCAGGATCGCCCCGAGAACGACCGCGATGAGAATCGCAAAGCCGAATGTGCTCCACTTCCACATTCCTACGTCAATCGAACCATCGGATTCCGAAGTAGATTGCTCCCCAAATATGCAAGGCGAGCAGGATGTATAGAATGGCCGACAGCACAATGTGCAGCTTCAACCAGCGCGAAAACAATTTCTTAAAAAGATCGAAGTTCTTGATCGCATACTCAACATCAGAAATGGACTCTGCGAGTTGGTATGCCTGGTAGCACCGTGCTGCGCACTCGCTCGCCATCGCAGTCTGACGCACGAACAAGGCTTGATAGAACGGCCGAAAGAATCCAGCGGAGACGTGACCTGCTCCAGCCGGATGCGGACAGAGCGCGACCTGGTCGGTCGTCCGGCGGTACGCAGCCATTAGGCCGTCCAAGAGACTCTGCTTCTCTCGTATTTCTTCGGAGATCTGCGACATCAGGTAACGTCCAGTGAACCCGCTGACCACAACGATCAGCATCATCGCGGTCAACGCGATCCCCAGTACGCTGTCGAACTTGTGGCCCGTGTGCAGCAACGCCAGAATCGGACCCAGGATGCCAGCGTAGATATGCCACTTCAGCAGGACCCGCATCGCCACGCGTTTGGTCACCACTTGCTTCAGCGGCTCGATGCGCTTGATGAAACTGTAGAGCAGCGGCGCCATCATCAGGGTCGCGCCTGCGACGCCCAAGACACCTCCCCAGAAGCTGCCGGGAAACCGCGGCGACTGATGCACCAGGAACCCGAGCCAGAGCCAGAGCATCAGGACGACCAACCCCGAGACGATGACTCGCTCGCGTTCCTTCACCGGTCACGCCTCGACCACCAGATCGACGTTGGATTTGGCCTGACAGGCCAGGATGTAGCCTAGCTGCTTATCTTGCGGATCGAGTCCTTCTTCCACCTCCATGGTGACCCTGCCTGAGACAAGCTTTACCGTACAGGTGCCGCAGGTTCCGACACGGCATGAAAAGTCGAGGTTGACGCCGACGTCTTCTGACGCCTCGAGCACCGACTTCCCGAGCGGAATTGTTGCGCTCTTCTTGGAGAGCGAGAACAGAACCGTTGGCGCATGGACCGCGACGCCGTTCACGCGCGCGGCTGCGGGACTAAAGACCGGAACCGCGCGCGCGCCGACAACTTCGGGATTCCTCTGCTCGGTCCCGAACCCCTCTGTGCGGATCTGATTCTTCGATACGCCCAGCTCGGTGAGTATCCCCTTGAATGCGTCCATCATCGGCGGCGGCCCGCAGAGATGGATGCGCCGAGACACGATGCCGGGGACTGCCTGCGCGATGATTTCCTTGGTGAATCTGCCGGTCAACCCGACCCACGGAGCCTGACCGCGTCGGGTCGCGCTCACCACGACTGTCAGGTTGGGGTGGCGCGACTGGAGATACTCGATCTCTTGTCGAAAGATGAAATCTCTGGGCTCCCGAAAGCAGTAGAGAAGCCATATATCGCCGCGCCAACCGCGCGCGGTCAGGTAGCGAATGACGCTCATGAGCGGCGTGATGCCGACACCGCCGCCGATCAAGACGATGCTATCGGCTTCGGTGCCGGTGAACGTGAATCTCCCCGCCGGCGCTGTGATACTAAGTTCAGATCCTTCTCTTACCTGGTCGTGTAGGTAGCCCGAGACGACGCCAAGTGGCTCTCGCTTGACGGTGATTTCTACGTAATCGCGCTCAGTTGGCGATGACGAAATTGAATACGATCTCTTTGCCAATCTGCCGTCGATCGAGACGGTCAGATCGAGGAATTGCCCCGGCAAGTAAGTAAAAGGAATCTGACCACTACCCGGATCTCCCAACCGAAACGTGCGCACCTCCGGCGTCTCATCGAACGTTCTCAAGACCTTGAGCTTGCCGGACCAGCGTGGCGTCTTCGAGGCCGACACGGACGTAATCGCCTCGCTCGGAGGCTTTGAAATGGCGACGCTGGGCGGTCCTGTCGGCGCCGCTTGTCTCGCGGACGGAGGAGGAGCTGGGCCAAGTTGGCCTGCTTGGGTGCCACCAACGTCGGCAGGCGCAGGGCCGCCGGCGGGGGGAACAACAGGCGGCGGGTGGGTTAGGCGCAGCAGCTCCTGCGCACGATGCATTCGGAGGAAGTATAGCCAGATCATCGCGGCGGCGAAGGCGATTAACAGCGCCATCGAGAAAAAGTGGATGAGCGGGAGCCCGAGGATTCGCACTTCACTAGCGCTGCCGACCGGCGGCGCGAGACTCATCTGTTGCTTGAACCAGCTCAATGCCACATCGCGCGGCGCTTTTCCCTCCGCGAGAGCGCGGCTTGCGGCAAGCCCGCTTTGGTACTGGTCCAACCCTCGGCTGATCAATTCCGACGCTTCCTGCATTGCGGCGAAATCGTTGGAAGCGGTCGCTGAGGACATCTGTGCGAGTCCCTGCGACATCAGCGAAGAACCAGCCTCCATTCTCTGACGCGCCGATTGCTCGACTTGCGCTCGCTGCTCCGGCGTCACGCTCGGCATCGACATGAGCGACGGGAAGAGCGGCTTGTACCGCGAACCTCCGTGTTCGCCCATCATCCCGCCCATCTCGCCGCTCGTTGTGCCGCCCATTTCTTCGCCCCGACTGCCGCCGCTCTCGCTGCCACCGTGATGGCCAGAGTGTTCGTCGGCGAATACGCGGCCAAGATTGAAGCCGAGCATCGCAACCATGACGACAACTGCAGCGAGGCACAGACCGAAGCGGCGACACTCGCGGCGTTGCGGCGCGAGTCTGCGGCCTGGCCCTTTGGGCCGCACAGAGCGACACGGTTTGGCACGCGGTTCAGTCACTCTTCAACTCGCTGGATCACTATCCGCCCACACCGGACGTCGAGTCGGGTTCAGTTTTCGCGCCGGCCTTCTCCTCGCAGAAGCACGAGGGCTTGCGGTAGTGAACCGTGCGGTATACCGCGACCAGATTGGTCACGAGCCGCTTGGGATCAATGTCGTACACGACACGCGCCCCAGTCTCCTTTTTGCACGCGGCGAGAATGTTCTCCGCAATATCGCTGATTCCTCCGGTGCCGCGCAGTACGCCGATGAGCTTGCCCTCGTCGTACGCGATTGCAAGTTCGCCAAGTGTTCCGCTGCTGCCACCCGCGAACACCACGATGTCCGACGATCGTATGTTCACCACCTCGCGACCCATCAGTCCGCTGCCAGTGAAGACCAGCACATCGTGGAACTCGGTCGGCGACTGATACTTCCGGACGTGTTCATCGACGCTAAGGCCCGGCGAGATTCCGATCACAAGTCCGCCGACGCTCTTTGCGCCACGCGCAGCTTCCAGCGGCAGCCCCGGGCAGCCTCCCGTGATGAGATGGCAGTCGGCTTCCGCCACCGCTTTGCCGAGTTCAAATGCACCAGTAAGGCTGTGCGACGTCATCTCTCCAGTCGCCGAGCCCATGACGCCGATCTTGAGCTTCATATTTCGTTCGTCGCCGCGAGCACCTGCATAGCGCTTCATCCTCCTGCGGGCTTGACCGCCCGTTCCGTTTCCTGAGTGAGGAAATAGTTCAGAGTTGTTCTGATCACGATGATCGCCGCCAATTGCGCGATATCGTTCCAGCTTCTGCTCATCGTCGTGCGCAGGATGTCCGCCGCAAGCTCGAAGTCGATCGCGAGGGCAAGCCACTTCACAAACCGAAGGCGGACTTCCTCGCGTGCGTCCAATTGCGTGGCGCGCCTCAGCAGGCTTGCGATCGATCCCGCCAGCGCCTGGACCGCAGCGATGCCAACCACCAATCCGGCCGCCGCCTCGATAGCCGCGATTAGGTAGCCAGTAAGGACGCCGATGCTTGCTTCCATCGCTTCCCAGTACAGTTCTCCACGGCGCGGCCACGCCATCTGGTGCATTCACGCCGGGTCCGCCATATCTCCGCCGCGAGCTTCAAGCCTGCTCACATGTCTTGCATCAACCCGCCGGTATCAGGTGCTGGCGACGCGCCAGGCGACGGAGCAGGACTTGCGCTTGGGTGGCCACTACCCATAGCGCCTCCCATTTCACCGCCCATTTGACCTCCTCCACTTCCCATGCCCTCGCCCATGTTGCCCTTCATGGAGCCGGCACCGCTTGGTCCGCTCATGCTTCCTTCTTCCATTCCGCCACTCATGCTGCCGCCCATCTCGCCCGACCTCATGCCCTTCCCGTGGCGCATCGAGCCGCCACTACGAGCACCCGGTGACGGCGTCGCGGCAGGCGTAGAAGTGCCCGCCGTACCGCCCATGTGCTTTCGCATCATCTGTTCCATCTCTGGGCTGTGAGGGTGCATCGGCGATGGACTAGCTGCTCCGGGGCTTGCTTGAGCCGCAGGTGACGGTGCGCCCGTGCTTCCCGCGCCCATGCCACCCATCTCGCCTTCGCCCTCCATTGCGACGAGCAGGAGACGATCGCCAGTGGCCACTCGACGGCTGTTTGGGATCGCCCGTAATGAACCTCGCGAGTGCAGCGCCGTGGCACTACTGACCGACGCCCGCGCAGCGGTCGGACCGAGCACCCCCAGAAGAAGGGCGAGCACTGGAGTCCCCGCCAAGAGGAAGAAGCGACCGTTAGAGTGGATCGTTACTGCCGTCATGAGTTTGCTCTCCTGTCAATCTTGTTAGGGGTTGCGTAACTGATGGAATGACTAGTGTCGCGTCGTTCGCCCAGCCGGCAACTTGCCGCGCCCTCGAGCCGCACCGTACTCGTCGCGCCCAATGGACTCGAACCGCGAGATTGTTCTGCGAGACTCCCAGGCGGACTTGCCCGGCC
>CAYSCX010000060.1:0-10079 GCA_964429575.1 uncultured Binatia bacterium (SeqCode)
CTAGACGTTAATCCAGGGAGTCACCAGGATGTACTTGATGTTGAATGCGTGACGCAGCGCCATCTTGATGAAGACCGCGAGCATCGAAAGAAACAGAAACGCGGTGGCGCCAAAGCGCACCGGTCCCCATTTCTGGAGCAGTTCGGGCCCGCCGCCGGGAAACGCCGACCACGGATCGTTCGCGCGCTTGTGCTTGACGAACCAATAGAACGCAGCGAATCCGGCCACGTAATACCCGCCGATTACTCCCAGACCAAAGATCGCGGACGCCACGTAGTCGCGGAAGCCCAACAGATACGGCAAGTCAACGTTAGCAAGCGCTTCGACCAGATGCGGATCCCACACCTCGCCCGGCCAGAACCAGTTCCATCCCGGCCCACGGAAGAAGGTGCCGATGATGATGAACGAGACCCACAGGATGTGGAACCCCAGGAAAAAACTCAAAATCTCGTACTTGCGCTCGCGGAAGGTGTAGTAGCCGTTCCCGCGAGGGTTGATGTCGAGGTACGGGATCATCATCAGTCCGACGATGATCAAACTCGGCAGCACGACGCCCGCGTACCAAGGATCGAAGAATACGAGCATTTCCTGAAGGCCGAGGAAGTACCAGGGCGCCTTCGACGGATTCGGCGTGCGAGTGGGGTTTGCGGGTTCCTCGAGCGGCGCGTCGAGAGTCAGCGACCAGATCGTCAGCACGACGGTGACCGCGACCGCGACCAAGAACTCATTGCGTACCAGGAACGGCCAGGTGTGCAGCTTGTCCTCGATGCCCAATCCGGCCTTCTTGATGGGCACCTCGATGCGCTTGGCGCCGACGGCGCCAGACGGTGCGCGCGCAGCGCCGCCCGCTGAAGGCGCGCCAGCGCCGGCCGCGCGCATCATCGGTGCGCCGCCGATTCCTGAATCGTTACCGTCGCGGCTCGCCATAGTTCGTCCTATCGATCGCCGTCATGCGCGCGTGCGAGCGCGATTATGATCGATGGGCCTGCGCGTCATCATTCTCTTGCCCAGGAGTTGGTGAAGCGAGTACCCACATCAGCCAGATCAGGAGCCCGATCAAGATGGGAACCGAGAGCACGCGGACGATGCCCTGATGCAGAAACCAAGTGAACAGATCGCCCATGGTTATCCGCGCGCCTACAGCGGTCCCGACATGCCATCGCGCCGAATCCGCCAGAAATGCACCGCCATGAAAACGCTGGCGAGCAACGGAAAGAAGATGCAGTGGAGGATGTAGAAGCGGAGCAGCGTGTGCGGACCGATTTCTCCGCCGCCGAAAAGCAACGCGCGCACGTCGTAAACCGGGTTGACGCCGACGAATTCGTGGAACGGACCTTCATTGCCAAGCAGCGGAGTCGCGCGGCCCATGTTGGAGCCGACCGTCACCGCCCAGATCGAAAGCTGATCCCACGGCAGCAGATACCCAGTGAACGAGAGCAGCAGTGTGAGCACCAGCAGGATGACGCCGACCGCCCAGTTGAACTCGCGCGGTGGTTTGTACGACCCGGTCATGAACACGCGGAACATGTGCAGCCACACCGCGATTACCATCCCGTGCGCGGCCCATCGATGCATGTTGCGCATCAACATGCCGAACGGCATGTCGAACTCCAGGTACTTCATGTCGGCGTACGCGTACTCGGCGGTCGGCCGATAGTAGAACATCAGATACACGCCGGTGACGACCGTGACGAGAAAGAGGAGAAACGTAATGCCGCCCATGCACCAGGTGAAGCGCAGCCGCGTGGTGTGCTTCTGAACCTTTGATGGATGCAGATGCAGCCACACGTTGCCGGACACCATCAGGATCCGGTTGCGAGGCGTGTCCTCGTATCCGTGACGGAAGATCGACTGCCAGACCGCAGACTCGGTTATCTGGCGTTTGATTTCGTCCCAGTCGAACTTGGCCATTTAACCGACCCTACTCCAGTCGGCGCTCGCGACGGAGCTGCTCAAATTGATCGATTGCGGAAAAAGTCCGCGCACTTGCAAAGTTTTCAGGAGCTTCCGTTGGTAAGGCTACCTAATTCCCGCGCCGCCGCGCAACAAGCCCTGCTCATCGTTATCGGTTGGCGAGGATACCACTTCTACAATCGGCTGCGGAAGTTGCGCGGGAAATCGCGGTCATCAGGCAGAGGACGCTTCTGATTCGATTCTGCGGGCTCTGCGCGTCGACCTTCGATATCGACGGTACGCGACAGCTTCCCATCATCGAAACTGCGCCGCATTCTTGCCGACCCTGACGAGAGTTTGGCGGTGGACTCGCGAATTTACGTTAAATCTCACGCCACCGGCGTTTCAGTCCGGCACGACCGATGCGAGTGGATGAGTCTCGATGTACCGCAACCGGGTCGCGTCCTATCTCGCATGGCGGTTCGTGTTGAAACGGCCGCGCGTGCGACGTGCGCTTTTGCGCGTCGCTGTTCGTAACCGCAACGAGTGGATCGAACTGCTCGGCGCGATGGTGTTCATCAATCGTCGGCGCGAAGTCGGATATTGGGCGACAAGTCGTTCGCAACAGCGGCGGGTTTTCTTGCGCGACGAAGTCCCGACACTTTTTCGGCTCTCTTACGTGCTCGCGCGTTGCTCGACCTTCGTTGATTGCGGCGCGAACGTGGGCGCCTTCACGGCGTTGCTCCTCCCGGTACGCAACTTCGATCCAAGCATCAGGTTGTACGCGTTCGAGGCCAATCCAGAAACGTTTGGGCGGCTCCAAAAGACACTACAAGGCAAGAACGTCATCACTATGAATATTGCACTCTCCGATCATGAAGGGACGCTTCTCATGGGCGACGGCGCTGATTCCGGCGTCTTCGGTGTGGTGGGCGGCGGAACTTTTCAGGAGCAATCGCCGCATTGCAGCGTGCGATGCACGCGACTGGATTCGTGTGAGATCGAAGGCGATCGAATTCTTATCAAGGTCGATGTAGAGGGCCATGAGCTGGAGGTGCTGCACGGCGCGCGCCGATTGTTCGCGGCGCGTCGAGTCGCCGCGGTGTTCATCGATGGAGCCGCGCGCGCCGCCGAGTGCCTTGCTTTTCTACGCGAAAACGATTTCAGCGTGTTCGATGCGCATACGCTTCGGCCCTACGACGGCGGCTACTTCCGCGTGATTGCTCTGAGTCCCAAGTTTCACCGCCCCGGTGCCAACTAGTGTTGCTGGCCGACTGCGAGGCAGGCCGTCCAGCGGTCAAGTAACGAGCGCCATGTCCCGTCCCGCGTATTGTCGATTAGATGCCTCTAGATGCCTCAAGCTTCGTCCGCGATGCGCTATCGCAGCTCATGCGGGCGGACGCGCTGGCACATCTCCTGCGACGCGATCCTAGTCGTGCACTCGATCGTAGTCCGCGGGTTGAATTTGATACCTGCGCGAGGAATCAAAACTCTAGAGGCACTGCCGCGCCTGAAAGCAGCCATCCGTGCGACAATAAATCCGCTGCTGCCCGACGGAATCACGGAGATTACCGTCGTGGCGGGGGCCGGGCGCGGTCGCCGCCTGCTCATCAATCCTCGCAGCGAGAAGTTTTATTGGACCGGGATGCATGAACTGGTCGTGCAAGATGCCCTGTGCGAAATGTTGCGGCCAGGCCTGACCTTCTGGGATGTGGGCGCACATATTGGATTCTTCAGTCTAATTGCGAGTCGCATATTGGGACTGACCGGCCACGTCCATGCCTTTGAGCCGGTACCACAAAACGCCGAGCGATTTCGCAGGAACATCGCGCTCAACGATGTACGTAACATCAGCGTTCACGAAATTGCGCTTGCGGCATCAGACGCAGACTCGGTGATGCACTCCCATCTATCGACGCTCATGTGGACTCTGCGGCGGACAGAGGGCGATGGCAATGGCGTGACGGTCCACTGCCGGACGCTGGACGCTCTCGCCCAAGAACTGGGACCGCCGGATGTGATCAAGATCGATGTCGAGGGAGTCGAGTGTGACGTGCTCAGGGGCGGGCGTCGTCTTTTCGAACGCGGCCACCCACACTTGATCCTGGAATTTGCGGACGGAATAATGCCGGTCGAAGCAAGAAATCTCCTTGAATCGTATCAGATCGCAAAAATTTCGCAGTCTCACTGGATATTCACCTGAGGTCAGGTGCGCGCTCACTCTTCATTGATTCGCTCCGCTAGCGCGCTCAGCGCAGAAGCGGGCTTGCGAAATGAGCATGATCGCGATTACCTCTCAGTGCTTGCACAGCTCCGTGCGGAATGTCGCCGCGGCCGTTGCTGAAGCGGGAGCGTCGATCTCTTTTTATCGCTTTCAGCACCTTTCTGACGTCCACTGGCTCCCGCGGAATTGAAGCTCTCGAAACCCCCTGCCACCACCGCCCAGCGCACCATCCCGGCGCCCTGTGCGGATCCAGTGCCGCGCCAGTGAACTGGCAAACTTGGGAGAGCGGCCGCGCCTAGCAGACTCTCGAGAATATGAGATTCCACGTGCCACACCTGTCGCCGCTTCGATGCTCCGCGGACTGGTACTTTTTGAACCCTGAAGCTTGCAGCGCCCGTGTGACAGCCTCCTGCGTTCGTTGATCCACCTCCACGAGAACCGATTTTAACAACTCGCTGCTCAACGTCCCGCGCATCCCCTGGATTACCTGTTCCTCGTGACCATCGACATCGATCTTGACGTAGTTCGGGTAGTCACCGGTCATCTCTACAAAATCGTCGATGGAGATGGCCCACGTTTTGTGCGCCACCTTATCGTACTGGGGACGCCCGGGTACGCAGGCGTAATTCGTGTGCTCGGCTACGGAGATTACTCCGGACCTATCCGAAACCGCCAAGTGATACTGTTCGACCTTCTCCACTTTGTTAATCTGTAGATTTAGCGCCAAATTGAAGCTGGCAAGAAGATCAACGTCAAAACAGACTATCTTCTTGGGCCCGCCCCTCTTGAGGGCAGCGTAAAGGGTTTCGTTGCCAAAGTTCGCTCCGATGTCAAAAAAATGGCATCCCTTGCGAAAGCGTCAATCCAATCCAGAGTTTCCGGCTCTCTGTTCTCTCAATTCCTGATCTCCGCAAAAACGCCGTACTGGTTGAGCGGAATAACGGTTCGGATTGGAACGCCGCGAACAATGGTGCGTGGAACCGGCAGTATTCGGGTGAACAACTTGAACATCCAACCGAGTGCATCCGTGGATTCGGCCAGCCATGAGAGTAGGCGATTGACCATTCCAAACATGTCGCAGCCCCCCGCTGCTCAATGTTGCTTCGATGAGCGCCGCATCGTCCCGCCGTCAGTCGCGACTGCGAATGCCCCGCAATAGCGACACGCCGAGACCGTAGACGACCATCAGAACCGCGATCGCGATGATGCCGAGGCCCGGGGCCGCAAGGATGCCGGTGGAGGCGAGCACGGCGCCGACCACAAAGAGCGGAATGCCGAATGCGATTGGATTGAACGGATCGTTCTTCGCGGCCTTGTCGATGCTCGCGCGAATCTGATCCTGCTGGCCGGCCTCCTCGTTGCTTTCGCGCAGCAGGCTTACCGCATAGTCGGTCATCTCGTCGCGGTTGGGCATCGCGCGCAATCGATCGGCGAGTTCGCGCGAAAGCTCTTCGATGCGTTGATCGTTCGCGTCGGATTCGGACGAAGTCTTGGTGGAATCGGCCACAGTGTGGGTGACTCAGTCGGGCGGCTAAGACCTATCGAACGCAGATATGAGTGTCAATTTAACACCGGCGCGCGGCACGCTGGCGTGCATGCTGCGGCGGCCGTTGGGTGCGCAACGAAGAGTGCGTTGATCGAGCGTGCGTCAATCCGCGCTCCCGGAGCCAGCCGCCTCGCGTGCGTCGTGGCCGGCCGGAACGTTACGACTGGCCAGCGAGTAGGCGGCGGGAAACAACAGCAGCGTAAGCGCGGTTGCGGTAATCAGGCCGCCGATTACGACGGTGGCGAGTGGCCGCTGGACTTCGGCTCCGGGAGCGGTGGACAGTGCCATCGGCACGAAGCCGAGCGACGCCACCAGGGCTGTCATCAGGACCGGGCGCAGTCTGATTTGCGCTGCCCGGCGGATTGCCTCGGTGGGTGAAATACCGCGCGCCTCCAACTGCCGAGAGAATGAAACGAGTACCAATCCGTTCAGAACGGCCACGCCGAACAGCGCAATGAAGCCGACGCCGGCGGAGATGCTGAACGGAAGGTCGCGCAGGTAGAGCGCGAAGACGCCGCCGACGATCGCAAACGGTACGTTCAGGAATATCAGCAGCGCCGGCTTCACCGCGCTAAACGCCATCCAAAGCACGAACAGAATCAGTCCAAGCACCAGCGGCACCACGACCATCAGGCGTTGGCGTGCCGAAATGTAATGCTCATACAGACCGCCCCATTCGATGCGATAGCCAGAGGGTAGATTGACCCGCGCCGCCACCACCGTCTGTGCCTCTTTGACCGTTGACACGAGGTCGCGGCCACGCACGTTGAATTCCACCAGGCGGCGCCGGAACAACTGGCTGCGGTTGATCAGCGCGGGGCCTTCCCCGATGGTTATCTCCGCCACGTCGCCCAACGGAACGATCTGGCCAGTTTGCGAACGCAGTGGCAGCGCGCGGATGGATTCGAGATCGGGGCGGAAGTCGTTCGCGATCTTGACTACCAGCGCGAACCGGCGGTCACCTTCAAAGACCATTCCCGCAGCTCGCCCGACCGCAATGCTCTCGGTAAGCACGTTGACGTCGTCAACGGTCAATCCGTAGCGCGCCAATCGCGCGCGATCGGGCGTAATTCTGAGGTAGATGAGACCAGCGCCTTGCTCGATTCTGATATCCGTGACGCCGGCGACGCCTCTGAGCGCTTCGCCGATGGTCCCCGCAAGCGACTGGAGCTTGTCGAGTTCCGGGCCGTAAATCGCAATCGCGACGTCCGCCCGGCTGCCCGCGACCAGCTCATTGGTGCGCATCTCGATGGGCTGCGAGACGCCAAACGCCGCCTCAGGAACGGCGCGGGTTACCTTGTCGTGGACCTCTTCGATGAGAGCGGGCTTGGTAAGTCCGTTGCGCCATTGCTCGCGAGGTTTAATCTTCACGTACACGTCGGTTTGCTCGATGCCCATCGGGTCGGTAGCAAGTTCGGGCGCTCCGGTCTTGCTCACCGCGTGCACAACTTCTGGCACGCTGAGCAATGCTTGTTGAATTCGGCGATCGGTGGCGACCGACTCGCTCAGCGCAATTCCGGGGAGCCGTCTGACTTCGAGCACCAAATCGCCCTCGTCGAGCCGGGGCATAAACTCAGCGCCAAGCCGCCCAAAGAGCGCGGTTGCGCTCGCGAACAGCAAGAGGCCGATCCAGATCATGAGCCAGCGACGGTGCATCACCCAATCGAGGATGGGTGCATAAGCCGCGTGCGCCCGCCTCATCAACCGGGTTTCGGTCTCCTTCTCGCGCGGCGTCACCAGGTAACTTGTCAGGACCGGGACGACCGTCAGCGATGCGATGAACGCGCCGAGGATCGCGAACAGCACCGTCACCGCCATGGGGTGGAAGAGTTTGCCCTCCATCCCGCCCAAGGCGAGGATTGGCAGGTAAACGATCCCGATTATTACCTGACCGAACACGCTCGCGCTGCTCACCTCGATGGTGGCGTTGTGAACGACATCAATGCGCTGCTGCGAGCTGAGCGGCGCACCGTTTTCGCTTCTGGACTCTGCCAGCCGCCGGACCGCGTTCTCGACTATGATGACCGCCGCATCGACGATCAGACCGAAGTCGATCGCGCCGAGGCTCATCAGGTTTCCCGAGATTCCAGTGGTGTTCATCATCAGGATGGCGAACAGCATCGAAAGCGGGATGGTGGTCGCCACGACCAGCCCGGCGCGCAAATCGCCAAGCAAGATGAGCAACACGAAGATGACCAGCGCCGCGCCCTCGGCCAGGTTTCTCGCCGCAGTGCCGATGGTCCGATCGACCAGCTCGGAGCGTACGTAGAAGGGCTCGATGGTAACGCCTTGGGGAAGAGTCTTTTGGATCTCCGCAACCTTCCTTTCCACTTGCTCGGTTACGGTGCGCGAGTTCTCTCCCAGCAACATCATCGCGACGCCGAGGGCGACCTCGCCCTTGCCATCCATCGACGCCGATCCGCGCCGGAGTTCAGGGCCAAATTGCACCTCGCCGAGATCTCCGACGGTGATTGGAATTCCTTGCGGGCTGGCCCTGACCACGACTTTGCGAAGGTCATCGAGGCTGCGGACGAGTCCGTTGGTGCCCACCACGTACTGTTCGCGAGCGTGTTCGATGTAGCCGCCGCCGGCATTGGCATTGGACAGCTCGAGCGCGTGCGCGACATCCTCGACGGACAGGGCTGCTGCCTGCAGGCGGGCGGGGTCGAGGATCACCTGGTATTGACGGTTGAGGCCACCGAAGCTGTTCGCCTCGACAATTCCGGGGACGGTGCGAAGCTGCGGCGCGATGTACCAATCCAGCAGTTCCTCAAGCTCCATCAGCGAGCTGCCTTTGCCTCGCACCACGAACTGGTAGATCTCTCCCAAGCCGCTGGTGATCGGTCCGATCTGCGAGCGCCCGTAGGCGGGTGGAATCGCGTCGGACGCTTCGCGGATCCGCTCGGCCACCAGTTGGCGTGCACGGTAGATTTCGGTTTCGTCGGTGAAGACGACTGTCACGACCGACATTCCATACTTGGAAAGCGAGCGAATCTCGGTGACGTTGGGAACGCCCGACATCGCACGCTCAACGGGAACCGTGACGTACTGCTCGATCTCAACGGGCGAGAGCGCCGGAGCGGAGGTGATGATTTGAACCTGTATATTGGTCAGGTCGGGTACCGCGTCGATGGGCAGGCGCTGTGCGGCGTCAAGCCCAAGAATGCAGAAGATGGCGAGTCCGACCAGCACGATCGGGCGGTTGTGCAACGACCAACGGACGACTGCGCTGAGTATTCTCACCTCAGTCTTCCTCCTCGCCGAAGGTGCCCTTGAGCAGGGTGCTCTTGAGCGCGAAGACGCCCGACACGGCCACGCGCTCGCCGCGCTTCAGTCCGCTCAGCACCTCCACCTTTCCGCTGGAAGTTCGTGCCAAGATCACTTGGTGGACCTCGAACTCACCGATGCGGCGCTCAACAAATACGATGTCGCGCCCGCCAACCCGTGTGACCGCGTCCGCCGGTACGACGATCCGAGGCTGCGAGCCCGCGGGCGCCCTGGTTACCACCCGGGCGACGCCGAACAGCCCTGCCTTGAGCCGTGAGTCTTGATCCTGAACCGCAATTCGGGCGAGTACGGTCCTCGTCTGCGGGTCGATTTGACGGCCGATACTGTCAACTTTGCCCTCAAAGACAACGCGCGGATACGCATTAAGCCGAACATCGGCGCCGGCGCCTGGCTCGACGTGAGCGAGATCCTTCTCGAACAACCGGCCGAGAAAGAATGCGCGATCGAAGCTCGCGATCGATGCGATCTCATGCCCGGATTCGACCGCCTGACCAGTCACGCCATCGCGCTTGAGCACGTAGCCGTCGATCGGCGCGCGCAGTTCGAGCCTCGACGACTCCACGCCGGAACGCATTGGATCGATGCCGAAGACGCTCAGACGCTGGCGCGCCGCGGCTTCGTCGGCCTGGAGTGCGTTGGCATCGGCAGCGGCAGTCGCGACCTCCTGGGCGGAGGCGAGCCCCTTGTCGCCCAGGCGTTTCAGCCGATCGGCGTTCGCGCGCGCGGCTTTGGCACGCGCATTTAGCGAGGTCACTGCCGCGCGCGCATCGGCCACCTCGGATGAACTGATAACCGCAAGCAGCGCGCCGCGCTTGACCCGATCGCCCTCCTTGAAGTGCATCTCGACGATTCGTCCGCGTGCGCGGGCAGCCACGCGGGCGGATAGATCCGGGTCGGGAGTGATCTCGCCGGTTAGCTCGACGGTCGTCGGCAGCGATTCGAACCCGACCGCTTCGATTTTGATCTGAACCTCGGCGAGAAGCTGTGGCGGCAGATGGACGATCTGCGGCAAGGCGCCAAGACCCGCGGCAGACTTCGTCTCACGCTGCGCTTGCGCCGCCGCAGACGGCGGTTGCTCGTCTCCGCCGGAGCAACCCCAGGTGGAGAAGACGGCGAGCAGCGCGGCGA
>CAYSCX010000061.1:0-9750 GCA_964429575.1 uncultured Binatia bacterium (SeqCode)
AGCCGGCCGCGAGCCTCATCTGAACCGCGCGGCGTCATGCTCCCTCGCTGGCGGCCTCGACATCGGTCGCCGTTTCCTCGCGCTCGAACAGCGATGCCATCGCATCAAGATGCCGCCGAATCTCTGTCGCAAGCTCGCGATTGAATCCCTTCACCTCCGCGATCTCGTCGACCGTCGCCTCGCGAATGCGCTTGAGACTGCCGAAGTGGCTTAGCAACGCGCGACGCCGCTTCGGACCGATGCCTTCGATGTCGTCAAGCACCGATCGCATGCGCGCGCGCCGGCGCAACTCGCGGTTGTAAGTGATCGCGAAACGGTGCGCCTCGTCCCTGATCCGCACCAGCAAAAACAGCGCGGTCGAATTCTTCGGCAGCACGATCGGATCTTTGCGGTTGGGCAGGAACACGCGCTCGTCCGACTTCGCGACCTCGCGTTGGCGCCGATTATTGAGCACGTGCTGCTTCGCGAGCGAAACGCACTCGATTTGCTCCGCCAGCTTCATCTCCCGCAGCACTTCCAGCGCGACATTCAGTTGCCCCTTGCCGCCATCGATGACCCACAAGTCCGGGAACTCGTTATCGCGCACCGCGCGTTCGCTCCGCCGCTTCAGAATTTCGTAAAGGCTCGCGAAGTCGTCCTGACCCTCGACGCTGCGGATGCGGTAGCGCCGGTACAGCTCTTTGCGCGGCTCGCCTTCGTCGAACGTCACCTGCGAGCCAACCACCATCGTGCCTTGCAGGTTCGAGATGTCGTAGCACTCGATTCGCTTGGGCGTGTTGCGCAGGTTGAGCCGCGTGCGCAGCTCATCGAGCATCTTCTCGCGAGTCTTTTCGTTGTCGCGCCGCGACGCGAAACCCTGCTTCGCGTTCTCCATCGCCATCTCGACCAGCCGCACTTTTTCGCCGCGCTGCGGACGGAACACCTCGACCTTGCGCCCGCGCCGCTCCGTAAGCAGCTCGGCGCGCACCGCGGCGTCTTCCAGATCGACCGGCACGATCACGTCGTCGGGCGGCGTGCGCGGCCCGGCGTAATACTGCGTCAGCAGGCCGCCGATTATGTCCGCGTCGGGCAGTTCGACGTCCTGGAAGCTCCAGCCATGTGTCGTGGTGAGCTTTCCGCTGCGCACGACCAGAACGATCGCCTCGATGAAGCCGCCTTCGCGGTAAAGCCCGAACACGTCCTGGTCGCCGCCCCAATGATGAAGCACGGTCTGCCGCTCGACGGTCTTCTCTATTGCGCGAACGCGATCTCGAATGCGCGCGGCCTCCTCGAACTCCAGCCGCGACGCGCGCGCCTTCATCTGGTCGCGCATCACGTGGAGCAATTCGAGATTCTTCCCTTCCAGCAGCAGCTCCGCCGCATGCAGGTGGCGGCCATATTCTTCGCGATCGACCTCGAGCACGCACGGTCCCAGACACCTCTTGATCTGATATTCGAGGCACGGCCGCGCGCGGTTGCGAAACACCGCGTCGTTGCAGGTGCGCAGCGGAAACACTTTGCGGATGACGTCGATTGTCTCGCGCAACCCATCGGCCGATCCGAACGGTCCGATGTAACGACCGCCATCCTTGACGATCCGGCGCGTCACCGTGATGCGCGGCCACGCGTGGTTGGTGATCTTCGCGGAAAGGTACGACTTGTCGTCCTTGAGCCGGATGTTGTAGCGCGGCTTGTACTGTTTGATGAGATTGTTTTCCAGAATGAGCGCTTCTTTCTCGCTCGCGGTGACCAGGGTGTCGACGTTCGTCACCTTGCGCATCAGGAAGCGCATCTGGAAGCGTCCGTCGCCACCGTCGCGGAAGTAGGCGCGCACTCGCGCGCGCAGCGACTTCGCCTTGCCGACGTACAGCACCTTGCCCGCGCGATCTTTGAGCAGATACACGCCGGGTTCGGCTGCTACCGTGTCGAGCTTTCGCGCGATTGGATCGCCGGCGGTGTCGGCCGACGCGTTCGCTGCGTACTCGACAGGCGAATCAGCCGGGTACTCGACCAACGAGTCGTAGCTCGGACCGATCGGCTTATGCGCGATTCCTTCGGCGCCGCGTAGCGCCGCCTTTGCCGCCCGCTCGCCCGCTGATGCCCGCCTCGCCATCGCGACGACTATATCACCGCGAATCCGCCGCCCGCCCATTGCTGCGCGTTTGTCCCTAACCGGCGTTAGTTGCTATGCGTCACGCTGCGCGCAGTGCCGCGCGCCAAACTTCATGCGAGGAAACAGCCATGGGACGACTCGATAACAAAGTTGCGGTGATCACCGGCGCGGGCAGCGGCATGGGCCGCGGGACCGCGGTCAGGTTCGCACGCGAAGGCGCGGCGATCGTGATCGCCGATCTCAACGAAGAAATGGGCGCGCAGGCGATGCACGAATGCATCGACGCGGGTGGCAAGGCGGTCTTCCAAAAGACCGACGTCACCGACGAGGCGCAGGTCAAGGCGGCGGTCGCGCGCGCGGTCAAAGAATTCGGGAAGCTCAATATCATTTACAACAACGCCGGCCTGGGCGGCGCAGTCGGGCCGCTCGAGGACATCACGGTCGAGAACTGGGACAAGTCGATGGCGGTGCTGCTGCGCGGCGTGTTCCTCGGGATGAAGTACGCGATCCCGGAGATGCGCAAGGCGGGCGGCGGCTCGATCATTTCGACGGCGTCGGTCGCCGGACTGCGCGGTGCGGCGGGACTCCATGCCTACTGCGCAGCCAAGGCCGCGGTGGTGAATCTCACGCGCTCCGCCGCGATCGAACTTGGCCCCGATCGCATTCGCGTCAACTGCATCTGCCCCGGCGGCATCAACACGCCGCTCATCTACAACAATCTCCCGGGCGGGTATGAGGCCGGCCAGCAGTTGCTCGCCGCGATGCAGCCGATTCCGCGCGCGGGCGGCCCCGACGACATCGCGAACATGGCGCTGTTCCTGGCCAGCGACGAGGCGGAATGGGTGTCGGGCCAGGCGATGGTGGTCGATGGCGCACTGACCGCGGGTGGCATGGCGACGCCCGGCGGGCGGCGCCAGCTGGCACAGGGCATCCTGCCGCAGACCGGCTTCGCGGGCCCGTCGTGGGAGCGGAGATAGCGAGGTGGCAACAAGCGTAATCGCTCATTCTTCGACGCCCTGGAGAATTGGTTTGGCGGCGAATGCAGAGCTAGGCATAGAGTCATTGAGGTTGTAGATATCGGAGTCTCAAAGGATAGAGGGCTCGTACAAAGGGGGGAAGAACATGCCCGAATGGACGGCGCCGACCAACGGCGAAGTCATCATCGCACACATTAGCGACCTGCATTTTGGCAGCACGAACTATGAGCTCAGCTGGGAGAAGTTGGCCGAGTGTCTCCGAGACCAAGTTCGTCCCCAGCTAATTCTCGTGACGGGCGATATCGTCGATTGGCCGAAGCAAATTCTCTACGAGAAGGCGAAGCGGAGTCTTGACGATTTGGCGGTGCCATACTTTGTCTGCGCGGGGAACCACGATCGGCATCTCAAAGGAATTGTAAGTCAAACCTGGTCCAAGATTACCTGGCGCGGAGATACACACGCCCTCTTCGACCACGTTTTTGGACCGAAGGTGCTGTCATGTGAGCAGGCGACGAAACCCACACTCGGAACTCGCTCGCCGTGGACGCTCGGATTGATTGGTGTCGACTCAAGCATTCGGGCTGATTTTGCCGCGCGAGGATATGTCCCTCGGGAAATTTTTAAAAAGGTGAGGAGTCTTGTCGCGGATCAAGGAACCAGTTGGGATATTGGGATCCTATTAGTCCATCACCACCTGCAGTCCGTAAGGCAGCTCGAGGAGAGTCGGCATGGGAATTTGACGGACCTTGCGAACGCCACCTGTCTCGTCAACGCCGGATCATTCTTGGAGTGCCTCGCGCGCGCTCGAATCGACTTAGTGCTTCACGGTCATGATCATGCTCCGCACTGGGCGCGATACGGCACGCTCGAAGGAAGTCGCGGTGAGATTCTGGTGGTCGGCGCAGGATCAGCGACGGGCAACCACCATACGCGTGGATGCAACATCAATGATGCATCATTCAACGCTATTCTCTTGGCACCCGACCGGTCCGCGAGACTGCGTACGCTTCGCTGGGATGATCAGGATTGGAAGGTCACCGCGGAGGTTCCTCTCTTTGACGCTTTTGACGGTCGAAGGATTCGCCTGCTTCGCAGTTCTTCGCCTGTTACGTCGGCGCTGAACAGCCGCGTCGTGAAACACGTCGAATTTACACGACAGCGAGATATCCGCGTGAGTTGGTTGTTCACAAACAGGCTTCTCAAGGATCAGCGTTTTCCCTTAAGCGTTGAGAACAGCACAGGACGGCCCAGGGACGCTCGTCTGACGCTGACCCGGTCGGATGGCTATTCCGGAGAACTCAAACCTGAAGCAATACGGGACAGGAATAGACCGAACCGGTGGGCTTTTGACGTGCAAGTGGGAGAAAGTTTCGTAAACCAACCGGTTAAAGCCGAGTTTTCGTACGTCTGGAAAGCAGGTGCTCTTCTTACCGCCCAAGAGATGGACGCCTTCCGGGGTCAAGCACCGGCACCAGGGATACTGCGTACAGAGGGCCTTGAATTCACGGCGATCAGCACGGCGGGCGCATTGGCGTCAGCCGAACTCGTCGTTGTTCTTCCGAGCGGCTTTGAACCCCGAGATCCCGTACAGCTCAAGGTGTACGACGAGGACCTAAGTGAACGCGAGGCTGAAGCAGGAGTCCTGCGGGGTCTTGTGGAGGCCCGGGCGGGCGGACACTATTCGTTTAGGCTGCCGTATCCGCGCGAGAACTGGTTGTACGCGCTGGCGTGGCGGCCCGTCACCGCGCCACGGAATCCGCGGGTCGACACTTTTCGGGTGGCTGCTGACCGAAAGGGGGAGAAAGCGTTAGGCGAGTTCCGAACGTGCTGGGGCTCCAAAGGCATTGCGCGCTCAGCCCGGCTGTCATTGTACATCGCATCCGGTGATGGAAAATCGGCCGACAGAGTGGCACACAGCGAACCTGAAATCGCTCCAGGACATATCCAGCCGAATTTAACGGTCCCGCTAGATGGTTACAGCACGGCTTTGGGTCAAGCGTTCTGGGGCGTCTCTGGTGGCGCGATCCGTCTGGCCGACAAGGCCCGAGCCACGGAGGCGGGGCTTCTTGAGGACGAAGAGGCGCTGCTGGCGCTACCGATTGAGCTTGGTTTCGAGTCGGCGACTACTGCCCCCTTGGGGGTGATCAGGATTGGTATCCGCGAGCCCCTCACCGAGCAGGCGCGACAGGACCTTTCCGACGAGGACCACCGGGTCATCCTGCCTCTACTGAGGCTTTTGACAAGCATCCTCGACATGGGATAAGGTGGGTCGCATGCTAGGTCCTCAACACCCTCTCGATTGTGTTTTCACGTTTGGGTCGGCGGGTTCGACGCTCGGTTCGGCGGGTTTGAGAAGTGACGTCCGGCTCGGCGAAAACTCGCAGGGAGCGCAGATCGGCCAGGCGCGACCGACCAGCGCGTTGCGCAGCGCTGTTGCCCCCGATTTCTCGGCCAATGCGATCCCGTTCGAGCGGCAGGGTATCGGCGTCCCCCTTGCTCAGGCGCAACTGGCTCGCAGTGAAGCGCAAGGGCCGGAGATTAGGCCGGTTAGCGAAGCGGCGGCGTCCCCACTGAGTCGGGTCCTCGCAACCGGTCGATCGATCGTGAGCGCGGCTAGTTCTATTTTCGGTAAGACAGCCTGAATCTCGTTTCGGCCTTTCTACCACGCCTGCCGAACGACCCTCGGGGGTCGCTCCGTCGTCGCGGGTGAGTGTTTCTGTTGGCAGCCGCGCTGCCCGGCGGGCGGCGCCAGCAACTGGCTGTGCTGCCGCAGACCGGCTTCGCCGGACCGTCGTGGGAGCGGAGGCCATAGGGCGGTTCGCGAACCGCCCCTACGAGCACACGGGAAAGCAAAGAAAGGCGCATTGTGATGCGCCCACCTCACTTCGCGGGTGCGGCTACGGGTACCAAACGCACAGTCAGCGGGTGCGACGCGTACCTGACGAAGAGGTCTGTGGTGTACTTGTCGCCCATCGCGGCGGCGACACGCTCGACCATGTCCGGCGCCGGCTCAGCCTTGACGTGATCGAATTCCTGACCCGCGATCCGGACCTTGACGATGGGCTTGGTCGCGTTGTTTTCGATTCGCGCCATGGCGCGCGAGCCGAGGCGCAGATACGGCGCGCCGTCGATCACGACGACCCACACCGTCGCCCAGTTTCCTTCACCGTTCGCATCGACGGTGTAGAACTCGAGCGTCGATTGCTTGCGGAACGTGTCGAGATTCCACCCGGCGGGTGCATCAGTTGCCGCCGCAAGTACCACCGCCGCAAGTGCGAAGACCAGGTTCATTTGAATTGCCTCCCAGCTAGTCCTGCCGATCCGGAATGATCTTGAGCCGGCGTTGCACCGGCGACCCGCCCTTCGCGCCCGTCGCGGCCCCGGCGCCGCGGCGCCCGCGCGTACGCCGCGCCAGCGGAGCCGAGTCGCCGACGTCCTTGATCTTGTGGCGCTCCAGCCGACCGCGCACGTTCTCGCTCGCGTACGTGCGGGCTGAACCCGGCGGTGCCTTTTGCGTATCGGGTTTCGGCTTGTCCATGCCGAAGACGCGCCGCTCGAGCTTCTTGATGCGATCCCGCAAGGTCGCTGCGCCTTCGTAATCGAGCTGCTCCGCCGCGTCCATCATTTCGCGACGCAACTGCGAGATGCGATCCTCGAGCGCGTGCACCGGCAAGGCGTTGTCGCCGTCGAGCGCCGCCGTGTCCGGATCATCGATCTCCGGCACCACCGCCCATTCGGGCGAGTACATTTCAACCAATGACGCGTCGATCGCCTTACTGATCGATTTCGGCGTGATGCCGTGCGCTTGGTTGTAAACAACCTGCTTCTCGCGGCGCCGATCGGTCTCATCGATCGCCCGGCGCATCGAGCCGGTCATCACGTCGGCATACATGATGACGCGCCCGTTCAGATTGCGCGCCGCGCGTCCGATGGTCTGGATCAGCGATCGCGCGGCGCGGAGGAAGCCCTCTTTGTCCGCATCGAGGATCGCGACCAGCGACACCTCCGGGAGGTCGAGTCCCTCGCGTAGCAAATTGATTCCGACCAGCACGTCGAAGTCGCCCTTGCGAAGCGCCCTGATTATCTCGACGCGCTCGATGGTCTCGATGTCGGAGTGCAGGTAGCGCACGCGGACGCCGAGGTCGTGGTAGTAGTCGGTGAGGTCCTCGGCCATTTTCTTGGTTAGACAAGTGACGAGGACGCGCTCACCGGCCTCGGCACGCTTGCGGATTTCCTCCAGCAGGTCATCGACCTGCGTGCCCGCCTTGCGCACCTCGACCTCTGGATCGACGAGGCCCGTCGGGCGGATGAGCTGTTCGACGACCAGGCCGCCCGACTTCTCCAGCTCGTAATCGCCGGGGGTCGCGGAAACGTAAACTGCCTGCCGCGCGTGCCCTTCCCACTCCTCGAAGTTCAGCGGGCGATTGTCGAGCGCCGACGGAAGCCGGAAGCCGAAATCGACCAGCGTCTGCTTGCGCGACCGATCTCCGCGGTACATGGCGCCGAGTTGCGGGACGGTGACATGGCTTTCGTCCACGAAGAACAGCGAGTCCTTCGGAAAGTAATCGAGCAGCGTCGGCGGCGGCTCTCCCGGCGAGCGGCCGGTCAGGTGTCGCGAGTAATTTTCGATTCCGGGACAAAAGCCCATCTCGGCCAACAGCTCGAGGTCGTACATGGTACGCTGTTCGAGCCGCTGCGCCTCCAGCAGCCGGTTTTCCGAGCGGAACGACTCGAGCCTGTCGCGAAGCTCCGCGCGGATTGCGCTGACGGCCTTCTCCATCCGATCGGAAGTCGTGACGTAGTGCGACGCCGGATAAATTGCGACGCTCTGTAGCTTGCGGACGACCTTCCCGCGCAACGCATCGATTTCGTAGAGCGCCTCGACTTGGTCGCCGAAGAACTCGACGCGCACCGCCCGGTTCTCTTCGTAGGCCGGGAACACCTCGACGGTGTCGCCGCGCACGCGAAACGACCCGCGGTGAAAATCGTACTCGTTGCGCTGGTACTGGATGTCCACCAGCTTGCGCAGTACGCGATCACGATCGATGGTCTGTCCCTCTTCGAGGAACACCAGCATCTCGAAATACACTTCAGGCTCGCCGAGTCCGTAGATGCACGACACGCTGGCGACGATCAGCACGTCGTTGCGCTCGAGCAGCGCCTTGGTCGCGGAGTGGCGCAGCTTGTCGATCTCGTCGTTGATGCTCGAGTCCTTTTCGATGTACGTGTCGGTCGAAGGTACGTACGCCTCGGGCTGGTAGTAGTCGTAGTACGAGACGAAGTAACGAATCGCGTTTTCCGGAAACAGACTCTTGAATTCGTTGTAGAGCTGCGCGGCCAGAGTCTTGTTGGGCGCGATCACGAGCGTGGGCCGGTTCACACGCGCGACCACGTTCGCCATCGTAAACGTCTTGCCCGACCCGGTGACGCCGAGCAGCACCTGGTGCGGGACGTTGTCGGTGATGTTCCTGACCAGCGAATCGATCGCCGCCGGCTGGTCGCCCTGCGGCGCGTAGCTCGAAACCAGCTTGAAAGTGCCCTCTTTGCCGCGCGCGAGTGAAAGCATCGCGGGGTCGAGTGTACCACTGCCAAGTCTCTCCACGAACGGAAACGGTTGCGCGCAATCCAGAATGCTCGCGGGAAGCTGAGCAGGCGGTGGTGCACCGACGCCCGCGGTGCCGGCCCAGTAGGTATCAGTCAGCCCCAAAACGATCGGGCGCAGGCATTGGCATTTCTGTGCCGGGCCGGTTGCATTCGGGGGAACCTTGCAACTATTATTCTGCGTCAAACCGGGCCTGCCCTTGGGCAGCATCAATCTAGGCGGGGGTTTTACGGGACCGCGGGCGCTCGGACACGGGTGAGGAGGAGCTAATGAGACGAAGGTCAGGGGTGCTGAAAAGCATAACCGCAGTGGTTGGCGCCGCCTTCTTGGGAACCACCATCGGCGGATGCGCACAACTCCAAGAGGTGCAGAGCCAGCTCGGACAGCCACGCGAGTGGGGTGGCTGTGGCGCGGTTGGCGGCGCGCTTGGCGCCGGTCTCGGCGCGGCCGCGGGCATCGTAATCGCGAACCAAGTGAGCGGTAAGAGAGTCCCCGAAGAATACCGCATCGCTGGTGGCCTTGGTGGTGCTTTCGTTGGTGGTGCTTTCGGAGCGTTGCTGGGTCACTATGTGTGCGACCCGGTCATCCAGCCGCCGCCGCCACCGCCTCCACCGCCGCCTCCTCCACCACCTCCTCCACCGCCTCCTCCTCCCGCTCCTAAGAAGGAGAAGCTGGTGCTCCGTGGCGTGCACTTCGACTTCGACAAGTCGAACGTCCGCCCGGGTGACGCGGTCATCCTGGATGAGGTGGGCGACCAACTGAAGGCGAGCCCGGAGACGACGGTTTACGTGGACGGATACTGCGATGCGATCGGATCCGAGGAGTACAACCTCAGTCTGTCGCAGCGGCGCTCGGCCTCGGCTGTGTCGTACCTGGCCGGTAAGGGCGTTGCGGAAAGCCGGATGATTCCGCGCGGATTCGGCAAGACGAACTTCGTGGCGGCCAATGACACGCCCGAAGGACGCGCGCAGAACCGCCGCGTGGAAATCGCACCGACGCAATAGCGCCGGAGCGCGGAGAGTAGCGCAACAAATCAGGCCGCAGGTTCATTTTATGAATCTGCGGCCTGATCATTTTTG
>CAYSCX010000062.1:0-9579 GCA_964429575.1 uncultured Binatia bacterium (SeqCode)
CGGCATCACGCGCGACGCAAACAAATCCAGCGAGCGTCGCGATTGCTCGCCGCTCAAGCTGCCCCACGCGAACGACAGAACCAGGTAGTTGCAACCGGTCTGCTCAAGGTAAACTGAAATCCTGTCGCGCACCGTCGCAGGTGAGCCGACGATCGCTGCGTCATGGCTGCTTGCGCGATCGAGATCATCAGTGAAGATCGTCGGCACCACTCCGAAATCGCGCCAGAGCTTGGTGATGTTGTGGTAGAAAACTTTGTATGCCGGCCGGGCGACCTCTTCCGCCTCCCGGTCGGTTTCCGCGAGGTAGCAGTGGCGCAACGCGCCGAACAGCGGCGTCTTTATCTGCGGGTTGAGGTTGTCGGGGCTCGCCCGATACTTCTCGCGCTGCTCGCGATAGACCTGATGAGAAGCTTGCACGATTCCGTTCGGTCCGCCGGTAACTACCTGCATGCCACGGCGTGCCGCATACGCGAGACCCTCGGGCGTGGAGGCCCCGTACCAGAATGGAGGATTGGGCTCCTGCTTGGGCCGCAGCTCGATCGGCGCGCCGGCGAAACGATAGTGCGCGCCCTTGTGCACGAGCTTGCGTTCGCGCAGTCCCGCAACGATCACCTCGAGCGCCTCCTCGAACAGCTCGCGTGACTCGAGGAAATTGACGTTGAAGTGCGCCAACTCGAAGGGCGAGATTCCGCGCCCTACTCCTACCTCGAGGCGTCCCCCGCTCAATTGATCGAGCATGCAGATCTCCTCGACCAATCTCAGCGGATTGTAGAGCGGCAGCAGATAGACCAGCGGTCCGAAATGAATCCTGCGCGTACGTGCCGCGACCGCGGCAAGAAAAACGCTCGGCGACGGTGCGCATCCGAGCGGCGTCGAATGATGCTCGGCCAGGTGGTAGCAGTAGATTCCCGCGTCGTCCGCCGCCTGCAACAACTGCAGGCGATCTTCGTACAACTGCTCTAGCGGAACCTCGCGCCGTTCGAGATGGTCGAAGATTCCGAATCCGACTTGCAATGTGGTTCCTCCCATTCCAGCGTTAAGAGGTTTGGTCTCGAACTCGCGCGCGCCTGCGCATCAGCGACGCGCGCCTCAATACCGGCCGATGAAAACTGGCCCCTGGAGCGGGCGACGGGAATCGAACCCGTGACGTCCAGCTTGGGAAGCTGGCATCGAGGGGGGGGAAACCCTGGTGGCCCGCTCCCCAATTTCCCACCAAATGGCCTGAACTACGCCGGAAAGCGGGCGCTCAACTTCCGGGTCAGGCTAACCAAAGCAGTTCTCGTTAGTCGAGCATCGCGGCCTCTTCGAATGAAAAAAGCCGACCACTCGTCGCTAGTCGACTGACCGCCCAATTCGATTTTTCTATGCAGTGTACGCCAAAGGTGGCGCACTCGTCGACGATCTCAAAGGCGGCGGCTGCCAGTCCAAAGCCAATCCCCTCGTTTCCAGGATAATGACGATCAATCACGAACTCAGTCACGTATCCCGCCGCGATATCCATAGATTTGATCCACGGCCGAGCCCAATGAAAATGACGGACAATACCCGCTTCCTTGGCAATTGCTACGGCAGTGTCACGCGGGTCTCTCCCCTCGCGTCTCTGCTCCGGGTAGCGGCGACGACACTTCTTCAGCGCTTCAGTCCAGAAGCCTATCGTTTCGTCTTTCCCTCTGAACCGGTTCTCGAACGCTGAATTTCCAATGATGACCACCAAGTTGCGGGCCACGTCATCCACACCGAATTTTATCGCTCCTTTTCCGCCTTTCAGGATCCTGCGCCTGACAGGATGAAGCAAAATCTTACGGTTCCCCGACAAACGAGATAGCTCGTCGTAGTAAAACCCTCGAACAGCCGCATCAGCCGTTGAAACATCCAAAATTGAATCGTGAGTCTTGGAGAGAAGGTGCGGATTTTTCGCCAGCTCGACCAATTGTCTATCGGCTTCGAGCACTTCCTTCGCGCGGAGCCTCAATATCGCGGAAATGGCCGGAATGTGTTCGTGTTCTACGAAGCGATCTTCGAAGTTTTCAACGTGTTCTTTCCACTCATTTCGAACGTGCCACTCAATCCACGGGATGTATTCGGGAGCCTGTTTCAGTCTCTGAAGTTTCTCCGCGATTGCCTCGCAATCGTCCTTCGCCTGGTTGACGTATGCTTTTCGGGCGCTATTCACGTGCTGGGGGTCGAATTCGGAAGACGCAAGGGCATCCTGAATCGGATAGACAATTCCCCTGCTGCTCCTCTTCGCCGAACGTGGCGCCGGAACCCGTGCGCCATCGGCTAGGAGGAGCGTCAACGACACGTCATAGTAACTCCTCCTAGCCCAGACCGAGGGTTGGTCGGTTTCGAGCGCCTGCGCCAAGCCAAACAACGACGTAAGGTCGATGTCCGCTTTCATTGTTGGTCCTCCCCCAAGCAGAACTATCCGCCATATTGCAACGCGCTCTTCGAAAAAATCGACTGAAACCACTCCCGATGAGAGCGCGAAGCAACCAGAGTGCTCTGAAAGCTCGGCGATCCGCCCGTATGGTCCGTTCTCAACGGCAAGAGCGGTTCGCCCTGAATGTTCACAGCCTCCCAGCCAGCCAGCGTCGCGATCCAGAGACCTGGAAGGCCATCCCATAGCTTTTGGTCCAAACGGAAAAACAAGTCGAATGAATCCAAGCGTTGCTCACTGTGCTCCGAAAGATTTAGCGCGAGCCTCACGAGGTCAAGGGTCTGGGAAGTGGCCACGATCTTAACGCGACATCCGTACTCGATCGCCCTTCGCTCGACGAACGGTTGTTCCGTGCCAGCACTCCGAGTGACAGACAAGTTTCGCGGCTGACCAGCTTCGGGCGGTTCTCTCAGCGGAGCATCATCACCGTTCAGAAGCACGCGCGATTTGTCTCGATAGGCTTGGATGACGAGCGGGGTGCCGCCGATCCCGAGCTCGTATGCGATAACGAGTGCCGCGACAGGCTGGCGGTCGTAGAGGGCGCAGACTGCTGTGCAGAATTCTGTCCTTTGATGATCGATAAACTCTTTCGTGCCGTCGATCGGGTCAACGACCCAAGTCCAGCCCGCCAGAGATGCTCTAGCGGGAAATTCGTGAGCCTCTTCAGCGATTATGCCCGCATCAGGGTCATAGTCCTTGATGATCGTCAAGATCGTCCGCTGAACGTGAGTATCTGCCTCGCTGAGCAACGTGCCGTCTACTTTGGTCGAGATTTTCAGCTCGTGAAGTCGGGCTCGGTACCTCGCGACTTCTGGAACCAGCGCAGCCCCAAGTTCGCGGAAAACAGTCTCTATGCTCATCGGGAAATTCACGCTGGCACGCCTGAAGATTCAGAGCAACTCCCTTTCACGTCTCACCTCGGTTTGCACGGAACCGCATCGCACTGATCAGACGCAGGAGTCCAAGGAAATGGATCGCCATTTGCTCGAGGTCAGAGCGCGCCCGCGCGACGCGTGAAGCCGAGAAAAACGGCGACACTGGCGGTCGATCAGGTGGAGCGGGCGACGGGAATCGAACCCGTGACGTCCAGCTTGGGAAGCTGGCATTCTACCGCTGAATTACGCCCGCCCGTCATCGACTCTAGGGCCGCCTCCACGGACTGTCAATTGAACTTGTCCGCGACGCCGCCGACGTCGCAGTTGGCGCGCCCGACTCCATCGGGTAGCTTTATCCGCCGTGAATCAAATTCCGCCGACGCCCGCTCGCATCGCGACACCCGCGTGAAATTTCGCCGTCTCGATCCGCGGCGCGCACGAACCCGGCCGCTCAAGCAACTCTCGCGGCTTGTCGATAGCGGCCAGTTCGCGACGCCGGTGCCGGCGGGCGCATCGATGCGCCGCTTCTTCGACTCGCTTCCCGACTTCCTGGCCGCGAGAGACTTGCGAGTGCTCGCGCGCGCCATCGCACGCGCGCATCGCGCGGGCCGGCCGTTTCTTCTGCTCAGCGGCGCGCACCCGCTCAAGGTCGGCCTCAGCCCGATCATCTGCGGACTCATCCGCGACCGCATCTTGAGCGCCATCGCGACCAACGGCGCCGCGATCATCCACGACTTCGAACTCGCCTATGCGGGCCGCACCTCCGAGGATGTCGGCGAAGGACTTGCCGACGGCAGCTTCGGGATGGCCGAGGAGACCGGCGCATTCCTGAATCGCGCGGCCCAACTCGCCGCCGCCGAAGGCAAGGGACTCGGCGAGGTGGTGGGGCGCGAAATTTGGAAGGCGCGCTGCAAGCATCGCGACCTGAGCATCTTCGCGACCGCGTGGCGCGCCGGCGCACCGGCGACGGTGCACGTCGCGCTCGGCGCCGACATTATTCATATGCATCCGTCGGCCGACGGCGCCGCAATCGGGCGCGCGACGATGAAGGACTTTCACCGGCTCGCCGCAGTGGTCGCGCAACTTTCGCGGGGCGTGGTGGTGAATCTGGGATCGGCGGTGATCATGCCCGAAGTGTTCCTGAAGGCGCTCAACCTCGCGCGCAACCTCGGGCGCAAAGCATCGAACTTCACGAGTGCCGACATGGATTTCATCCGCCAGTATCGGCCGCGTGTGAACGTAGTCGAGCGGCCGACCGCGACCGGCGGACGCGGCATCGTGCTGACCGGCCATCACGAACTGATGTTCCCGCTGCTGGCGGCGGCGGTGCGCGAGGAGCTCGCGCGGCGCTAGGGCGAGTATGCCTGCACGCTCACGGATCCGCGCGCCGATCGCGCTATTGAGCGACTTCGGCTACCGCGACCATTACGCCGGCACGATGAAGGGCGTGATCGCGTCGATCGCGCCGGACGCGCCGCTAATCGATATCAGCCACGGCGTGCCGCCGCAGTCGGTAATCGCGGGCGCGATCGCGCTTCGTGAGTCTGCCCCGTTCTTTCCGCCGCGCACGGTTTTTCTCGCGGTGGTCGATCCCGGCGTTGGGACGCCGCGGCGTGCAATCGCGGTCGAGACGCAGCGCGGCGCGCGATGGGTCGGTCCCGACAACGGAGTGCTGTGGCTGGCCGTCGAGCGCGCCGGCGTCGCGCGCGCGGTGGAGATCACGTCGAAACGCCACCGTCTCGCGACTGTCGGCGCAACGTTCCACGGCCGGGACATCTTTGCACCCGCCGCGGCGCATCTGTGGCGCGGCGCGCGGCTCAGCGAGCTCGGCCCGTCGATCGCGCGAATCCAGCCGCTGACGCTCCCGGCTCCGTCGTCGCGGGGCAGCGAAGTGCGCGGCGAGATTCTCTACGTGGATGGATTCGGTAATCTGGTCAGCAACATCGACGCGGAAACGGTCGCGAGACTCCGTTCTCGCTTTGCAGCGAAAAAGCTTTCCGTTAGGATCGGACGGAGCGCGCCGATCACGCTAAGGGGCGCGTACGGCGACGCGGTGCGGAGTGCTCCACTGGCTATCGTTGGAAGTTTCAACCTTCTCGAGGTCGCGGTGCGCGATGGGCGCGCGGATGAGCGTTTCTCCGCAGGTCCGGGCACTCAACTGCTTCTGAGCGCGCGCGGCAAATAGAGGCATGGACGATCAGACATTGCACAAGGACGCCCCGGCGGTCCTGACGGATATTCCGCGCTACTCGGCGGCGCATGCGCAGGCTGGTGCGTTCGCCGCCGCGCCGGCGCGAGTCCCGCGCGTGAATCTCGTCCTGTTCGCTCTGACGCTGCTGACAACCACGATGGCGGGCGCCTACATGGCGGGCGCGACGCTTGCGCTTGGCCATCCGTTCAATTCAATTGCCGAACTCGCGAAGGGGTTGACGTTTTCGCTGCCGCTGCTCGCGATACTGCTGTCGCATGAGATGGGGCATTACCTGTTTGCGCGGCGAAACGGCGTGGACGTCACCCTGCCCTACTTCATTCCCGCGCCGTTCCCATCGCTGTTCATCGTCGGCACTTTCGGCGCGTTCATCAGGATGAGGTCGCAGCCGCGGACGCGCCGCACGATGTTCGACATCGGCGCCGCAGGTCCCTGGTTCGGATTCTTTCCAGCGGTGGCCGCGGTGATAATCGGGCTGCTGCTCTCCGAGGTGCATCCGCTAGACCCAACCGCCGGTGGACTGCAACTTGGCGACTCGGTTCTCTTCTGGGTTATTTCGCGCGTGGTACTGGGCGTCGATCCGAATTCAGTGAGCGTGATGCTCCATCCGATCGCGTTCGCAGGCTGGATCGGCCTGTTCGTAACGACGCTCAATCTCCTGCCGGTCGGACAACTCGATGGCGGTCACGTCACCTACGCGCTGTTCGGCGGCCGCTGGCACCGGTTCATCTCGCGTACTCTGATCGTCGCGTGTGTTGGACTCGCTCTCGTCCCGGCGCTCCTGGGGCGCGAATTCTGGGGAGGCTGGATGCTCTGGGCAATTCTGCTCGTCGCGCTGGGCATCGGCCACCCGGCCACCATCGACGCGGACACTCCGCTTGATCTGCCCCGGCGTCTCGCCGCGTGGATGACTGTCGCGCTGTTCTTGCTGACCTTCAGCCCAGTGCCGATTTCTTTCGTGCCGCCGTCGGCGGAGACGCCGGAGCAACCGGGCGAAACCTACGACGTCCGCTACGACGCGCCCGCCCTTGCACCTTCAGCACCGAGCGTCAGGCGTGTTGGCGCCTGACCAGGCGAGCGCGCCAAGAGCGTTTGCGTGAGCCGTTGCGCCAAGGCAGTGAAACCCGCGCGCGCACCCAAGCGCCCGTCGTGGGACCAGTACTTCATGACGATCACGCGCGAGGTCGCCGAACGCTCGACCTGCTTGCGCGCGAAGGTCGGCGCGGTGATCGTGCGCGACCGCTCGATTCTGGCGACCGGCTACAACGGCTCGCCGGCGGGACTGCCGCACTGCACCGAGGCCGGTTGCCTCATCTACGAATCAACCAACCCCGACGGTGAGGTCGAGCAAAACTGTTTCCGCACGATTCACGCGGAGATTAACGCGATCACGCAAGCCGCGCGCAACGGCGCGGCGATCCGCGACGCGGACATCTACGTCACGCACACGCCGTGCATCCATTGCATGAAGGTGCTCGTCAATACCGGCATTCGAACCGTGTTTTTCGGCGCGCCGTACAAGCTTCACACCGTCAAGGAGCTGCTCAAGGGCGCGCGCATCAACCTGGTGCACGTGCCGCTGGTGGGCGCCGATGAGTGACGCGCGCGCAGAGCGGCCGTGCGGAATCTGCGCGATCATCGAGCGCATCCGCGACGGCAAGGCCGCAGATTACATCGCCGAGCTTCCTTGCAGCTTCGCAATTCTAGCCGATGCGCAGTTCTACCGCGGGTACTGCATTCTGTTCGCCAAGGTCCACGAGACCGAACTGTTCCGCATGCGTGTGGATGACGCGCACGGACTGTTCGATGAAGTCGTCAAGGTCGCCGAAGCGATTGCCGCGGTGACGAATCCGTGGAAGCTCAATTACGAATGCCTCGGCAATCAGGAACCGCATGTCCACTGGCACATCTTCCCGCGCTACGAAAGCGACGCGCTACGGCACGGCCCGGTCTGGATGCGTCCCGATTCCGAGAGAAAGGTTGCGCTCGCGGACGACGACCGTCGCGCGCTGATCATCGCGCTGCGTGAACAGATCCGACGCCGAATTCCCAACGCGCGCATCCCTGATGGCCGATCGCGCTAGCATCATTTGCCACCGCGCGCTCGCCGCATCATTGGTTCTCGTTGCTCTCGCGGTGTTTCTCTCCGCGTGCAGGCGCGAGCCGCTGCCCGAACATCAGAGCGCGGCCGCCGAGCTGTACGTGAAGCGCTGCGGTCAGTGCCACGCCGCGTACGACCCTCGGGCGCGTACTGCGCCGATGTGGGAAAAGCAGGCGGAGGCGATGGACGTGCGCATGGCTCAAGCTGGCGTGGCGCCACTCAAGGCCGGTGAACGTGCCCAGATTCTCGACTATCTGCGCCGCAATGCGGGTGGGCGGTAGCCTCGCGGATTGCGCCTGCTCGCTTTTTCGCCGATGCGATTTGCGATATCGGTGAGGGCAGAGTTGTCATGGCTGAGTCGCTCGAACCCGTCAAGTTCTACTACGACTTCAAAAGCCCGTTCACCTATCTCGCCTACGATCCGGCGCTCGCGCTGGAGCGGACGCATCGCATCAAGCTCCGATTCATTCCGCACGCCTTCGACTTCAAAGCGATGGGCGGCACGCTCGAGGAGCGCGACGAGCGTTCGTGGCGCAAGGTGCGCTACATGTACGCGGACGCGCGGCGCTTCGCGAATGAACGTGGGCTCGTCGTGCGCGGGCCGCAAAAGCTCTTCGACTCAAACCTCGCGCTGATGAGCGGCCTGTTCGCCGATCGCCAGCGGCGCTTGCGCGACTATGCGCGCAAAGTGTTCGAGCTTTTCTTCAAGCGGGAACTGGACATTGAGAACTTCGATGCGCTCGCGAAGGTCATGGGCGAGTACGGACTCGACGCCAACGCATTTCGCGAGTACTCGCGGTCGGACGGTCCACGCGAACTCAAGGCGGCCTTCGATGAAGGCGAACGCGACGGCGTCTTCGGCGTGCCGATGTTCATCGTCGATCGCGAGCCGTTTTGGGGCAATGACCGCATCGCGTGGGTGATAAAGAAGCTCGACGATATGGAACTTCGGCGCGAGGGCGCCGGACAGGTGAAGCGATGAAGCCGGTGCCGGTCGGGGCGAAGGGGACGTTTACCAAGACCGTCGCCGCCGAAGACCTTGCAAGCAAGCTCGACCCCGCGCTCGCCGCCGTGATGTCCACGCCGACGATGATCGCGATGATGGAACTTGCCGCGATGGATGCGGTGCGCCCGTATCTCGATGCGGGCGAGAGTTCGGTCGGGATGGCGATCGATGTGCAGCACGCCGCGGCGACGCCGCCGGGACATCGCGTGCGCGCCGAGGCCGAAGTAACCAAGTGCGAGGGCCGCAGGCTCGAGCTGGCGGTGCGCGCGTTCGATGAGACCGAGCAGATCGGATCGGGAGTGCATCGACGCGCGGTGATCGACGCGGCGAAGTTCAATGAGCGGTTGAAACCCAAGATCAAGAGTTGAGGACGCCGGGCAACGCGATGGCGAAACAGATATTCGATCCCAATGAAGTTCACGTCGGCCGCGACTACGGCGGCGAGACCTACGACATCGACCCGGACCGCGTCGCGGCGTACATCGCCGGAACCGGCGACGACAATCCGTGGTACCGCGACAGCTCCCCGCTCGGCGCGCCGGTTGCGCCCGCGTTGGTCGTCCACTCGGCGGTCTATCGCACGCTCGCGTGGTACCTGCCGAACATCTACGGCAACCTGCACGCGCGCCAGGAGTGGGAGTTGTTCGCGCCGGTGATGGTCGGCGAGCGGGTCACGACACGGTCTGTGATCATCGATCGTTATCAGAAGCGCGATCGCGAGTACGTGGTGAACGAAGTCATTGTGACGAACGCGGCGGGCAGCGTCGCGTCGCGCAGCCGCACGCATCAGAGCTTCCTGCTTCCAGAGCAGACGCGCGCAGGGTTCGTGGTCGATCACAACCGCGAGAAAGACGCAAAGCGGAGCTTCAAGGTGGGCGAGCGCGGCGGCGAACCGATCGATGCGCCGATGCGGCTGATCAGCGAAGAGATGTGCATGGCGTTCTCGGGGCC
>CAYSCX010000063.1:0-4829 GCA_964429575.1 uncultured Binatia bacterium (SeqCode)
AGGCATTTTCAACATCCTGCTCCCTCTCTCGCGTCTCCCCCGGAGGGGGAGAAGACAACGATGGCAGCCAGTTTTCACGCAGGGCGTTGAGAATAAGGTCGATGCCAATTCGGTATGCCAGGCTTTTCTCAACACCCTGCTAGTGAGTCGGCATTGCGCTAAGTAATCTAGCTGGCTCCCGCGAGCCGTCGAGGTGCAAGGTGATCGAGAAGAGCCCGTTCGGAAGAACCGGCCATCAGAGCACGCGCGTAATCTTCGGCGCCGCCGCATTGGGCGCAACGAAGCAGGAGAAAGCCGATCAGGTGCTCGACATCCTGATCGAATACGGCATCAACCACATCGACACGGCCGCATCTTATGGAGAATCGGAGTTGAGGATCGGTCCATGGATGCGGGAGCACCGCAAGCGCTTCTTCCTCGCCACCAAGACCGGCGATCGTACTTATCAGGGCGCGCGGGACAGTCTTCATCGATCGCTAGAGCGGCTGTGCGTCGATCACGTGGATCTGATTCAGCTGCACAATCTCGTCGAGGAAGAGGACTGGGAGACGGCCGTTGGCCCGCACGGCGCGCTGGAAGCGCTGGTGGAGGCGCGTTCGCAGGGGTTGGTGCGGTTCATCGGAGTGACCGGTCACGGCACGCGTGTCGCTGCGATGCATCGGCAGAGCCTCGAGCGGTTCGCCTTCGACTCCGTGCTGCTTCCCTACAATTTCACCATGATGTCGATCGGCCAGTATGCCACCGATGTCGAAGCGTTGCTGAAACTGTGCGGTGACCGAGGCGTGGCAACCCAGACCATCAAGTCGGCTGCACGGCGGCGATGGCAGAACGGCGACCAGCGGAAATTCAGCTGGTACGAGCCGCTCCGCGATCGCGACGCGCTCCGCAGAGCGGTCCACTTCGTGCTGAGCCGGCCCGGGCTATTCCTCAATACCTCGAGCGACACGACCATCCTGCGCGATGTTCTCGATGCGGCCAGTGACGCGCCGAAGCAGCCTGCGCGCGCCGAGTTGGAAGCCGACGTCGCGCATTACGCGATGGAGCCGCTTTTCATCCTGGGGGTGTCGGATACGATTTAACCGTTTGCGAGTTGAGCGGCGACGATTGCGCGCGCGCGCTAGGGAA
This sequence comes from uncultured Binatia bacterium (SeqCode), assembly GCA_964429575.1. Taxonomy (GTDB): domain Bacteria; phylum Desulfobacterota; class Binatia; order Binatales; family Binataceae; genus CAYSCX01. Next base: position 1,126 of record CAYSCX010000063.1, read on the forward strand.
TGATCCGAAGGAGTATCTATGGCGCTAAAGCTGAAGAAGGGCGTCAAGGAATTGCTCGCGGAGGCGAACGCGGAGGTCGAGACGGTCAGCGCCGAGGACGCTTTGAAACTCAAGGATGACGCCGCCGTAGTGTTCGTGGACATCCGCGACATTCGCGAACTTGACCGCGACGGCCGGATTCCGGGGGCGTTCCACGCGCCGCGCGGGATGCTCGAATTTTGGGTCGATCCGGAGAGTCCGTACTACAGGGAAATCTTTAGTTCCGGCAAGAAGTTCCTCTTCTTTTGAGCGGGCGGAGGAAGATCTGCGCTGGCAGCGCAGGCACTCAAGCACATGGGTCTCGAGCCGGTATGCCACATGGGCGGCGGCTTCACCGCGTGGAAGGCCGCGGGCGGTCCGGTCGAAGCTGGCAAGAAACCCTGATCCCGCGATGGTCGATTACTGCGAGCCGGTGGCGCTTTTCAGCGTCTGCCGCGCTTGGGGACCACCCGCAGGCGCGGTCTCTCGGTTATGACGCCGAGCCGGGGGTCCGTGAGCGCCGCACGTTGCTGGCAAGCCCCATCCTTTCGAAGATGCAAATCACGGCGTAGCCCACGTCCGGTTGCCGCCATGTCTGTCCCAACCGCGCCCCAGCCGGGCGCGCGTGATGGTTGCGATGCCAGTTTTCACCCTGGAAGAAGTGCATCAAGCCGAGCCAGCGCACATTGCGGCTGGAATCCTCGCCAACCGGAGTGTCGGGCTGACTATGGCATACGCTGTTGACGAAACACTGCGCGTGGAGTGAGAAGACCAACCGGATCGCTCCCAGCCAGAAGAAGGCGCAAAGGCCGAAATACAATCCGCCAAAAAATGACAACGCGAGAATAGGTGGCTGCAGGGGCCGCCAGAACCGATATAAGGGTCGGTCAAGATCGGGGCAGACGAGTGCAACCGAAGGCGACTCCGCCTGCCACAACCATCGCAGATGAGCCCACCAGAACCCGCGCCACACCGGACTCGAGAGATCCTCGGCAGTGTCGGCATGGGCGTGATGGACGCGATGACTGGCCACCCAAGTGGTTGGCGATCCCGAGCCGTTAAGAATCGCGAAAAATGTGAGCACCCCGGATATCCACGGATCGAGCCGCAGAGCCCGATGAGCGAGCGACCGGTGGTAGCATATCGTCGTACCGAGTCCGCCGATCCAACTCAGGCTTACGGCAGCCAAAAGGACACGCCAGTCTGGCAGAGGAAACAGGATCAGGCCCACTACGGCAGTTGCGTGTATGAGAATAAACCAGGGGAGAATCCCGCGATCCTGCCTGGTGGTGCGCCACCACGGCCACTCCGACGCTGGGCTTATCAGCGAATCCGAAGGCCGGACCAATTGTTGGGCGTTTGCCAAACCGCTTACCTCTCGACGACCGCGATCAGTTTTTCGCCAGATTGAGAATCAGTGAGTGCGCACGTGGTTGCGCGAGGGACGGCGGCGCATCGCCGATGAGCGAAAGATCGTAACCGGCTTGCGAGCCACGATCTGGGGCGCGTCAAATCCCGCGACCGTTGCGCGCTCCAGTTTCTTGCCCAGCATTCGTTCGATTTCTCCCAGTGAAAGCCGCTCCTGCGGAGTTACCAGGCTCAGAGCCTCGCCGGCTTTACCCATTCTGGCCGTTCTGCCGATGCGATGGATATAGGTCTCCGATGCGTCGGGCAGGTCAAAGTTAATGATGTGGGAAACGTCCGGAATGTCGAGTCCGCGAGCGGCGACATCCGTGGCGACCAGGACCTGGTAAGCGCGCTTGCGGAATCCCGCCAGCGCTGCGTTGCGTTGCTGCTGAGACCGGTCGCCATGAATCGCTACGGCTCGGATTCGGTTGCGCACCAGCATTTTCGCCACGCGATCAGCGCGGCTCTTGGTGCGCGTGAACACGATCGCGCTGTCCACCTCGCCGCTCTTGAGGAGCTCCAGCAGCATCGGACCCTTGTTCTCCAGCGTTACCGGATAGATGGCCTGCCGGATGCTGGCTGGCGGAGCGCAAACCTCTCCAACATTCACCCGCGCCGGATCACGCAGGAACTCGCGTGCGACCATTTCTACGCCCGCGCCCATCGTGGCCGAGAACATCAAGGTCTGGCGTTGTTTCGGGACCATCCGCAGGATGCGACGCAATTGCGGCAGGAAGCCCATGTCTAACAGCCGGTCGGCTTCATCGATGACGACAAACTCGATTCGATCGAGCTTGACCGTGCCGCGCTCGACATGGTCGATGAGGCGTCCGGGACAGGCGACCACGACCTGTGCGCCGCTGCGCAGCGCGTCCACCTGCCGGGTCATTGATTCGCCGCCCACGATGACCGCTGCGCGCAGGCGGGTGTTGCGCGAAAGCAGATCAAACTCGCGGGCGATTTGAGCCGCCAGTTCGCGCGTCGGCGCCAGGATAAGGGCGCTCACGCCGCTGGTTCGGCTGCCATGAAGGCGGTCGAGCATCGGCAGCAGAAAGGCGGCCGTCTTGCCGCTGCCGGTCTCGGCAGTAGCGACAAGATCGCGTCCGGCCAGGGCTACCGGGATCGCGCCTGATTGAATCGCGGTTGGCTGGTGATGTCCGCGGTCGCGGACCGAGCGTAGTGTTTCGGGTGAAAGGGCGAGTGCAGAAAAAGACAAACGAACTCCATTTTCAGAGCCAGCGGATTCAAGTTAGGCGGTGAGGCCGAACGGTTGGTTCTGGTTGGTTTAATATGGCGTCGCGGAATCCGACGCGCGCTTTGAGCCACTATTGGCTACGCCTCACTGTACGGGTAGCAGTCGGCCCAATCAAGGGCCCGTGAGCTTCATGGCCGCGCACGACTCGCCCGTCAAGGCGATCGTCGCGCAAGTCCGATCGCAGCAGCCAGGCTCGACGGGGCAGTCGACTGGGACGAAGTCGCCAACCTGCTCAAGGAAAGTCATGCGGCGGCATCGAGCAAGCAGCTGATGCCTGGCCCCCGCCGCCGCAAACGCCCTGAGTCTCGTGATGCGGTGTTCGCTACAACGCTGGAATTCGGGATCCCGATTCCGGCCAGATCGGAATGACACGAGTTCACACTGAAACCATCGGCCGCGAGCAACGCAACGTCTCCGACGCTACCTCTCCCGCATTGGAGGTGTTAAGAAATAATCCTCGGCCAAGCCGCTGGGGTCTCGGCTGAATCATGGGATTCGGATACGAGCATACTGAGAGGGCTCGGTAAATTTTAAGAGCAGATCGCGCGCGGGCCGGTCGCGTGGAGTCATTGAAGGATCCAAACTAAAAGGGATTGCGGGGAAAGGAGAAGATCATGCCGCTACCGCAGGAAATCAGACCGATCAACAGCGAAGTAATGGATTCGTTCGCCAAAGCCTCGGAGATGGATTGGATTCCATCGGGAGACGATCCCAAACGAGCCTTCATGAAGATCCTGTGGACCGGTTCGGAAACCGGAACGTGGGCAGTCCTATTCCGATGGCTCAAAGGCTACTCCGCGCCGCCGCACAAGCATTTGAGTGCCGCCCATACGTTCGTAATTTCGGGCAAGTTACAAATCCGCACCGGCATCCTTAACGCCGGCGATTATGTGTACGAAGCCAACGGCATGGTGCATGGAGCTACCACCGCGCTTGAAGACACTGAGTATATCTTCATCTGCAACGGACCGGTGCTCTTCTTCAACGAGAACAGCTTCACCTCGTATCTGGGCTGGGAGGAACT
>CAYSCX010000063.1:4929-9509 GCA_964429575.1 uncultured Binatia bacterium (SeqCode)
GAGAAGCGGAGCATTTCATGCGCTACGGGTTCGTGATTGACCAGGACCGATGCATTGGCTGCCATGCTTGCACGGTCGCGTGCAAGGAGGAGCACAACGTTCCCCTCGGCGTCTTCCGCACCTGGGTGAAGTACATCGAGAAGGGCTCGTTTCCGGATACGACCCGCCACTTCGGCGTGATGCGCTGCAACCACTGCGACAACGCGCCGTGCATCGAGATATGTCCGACCACCGCGTTATTCCGCCGCGACGACGGCATCGTTGATTTTGACGGTTCGCGATGCATCGGCTGTAAATCGTGCATGCAGGCATGCCCGTACGATGCGATCTATATGGACCCCAGCACCGATACTGCGGCAAAGTGCAACTTTTGCGCACACCGGGTTGAGCTGGAGCTTGAACCTGCCTGCGTGATCGTATGCCCGACGCAGGCAATTATTACCGGCGACCTTGACGATCCCAAGAGCGCGGTGAGCCGCATCGTGGCGACCCGCGACGTCAGCAGCCGAAAGCCGCACAAAGGAACCCAACCGAAACTCTTTTACGTGGGCATCGACGCCGACCTGCTTAACCCAAGTGCGATGGCGCCGCAGCAGTCGCACCTGTGGGCGGAGAAGCCGCATGATGATGTTTTCTACGCGGGCGCTTCCGGTGTCGGCTCATCGCACAGCTCGGAGCAGAGCCGCGTGGTCTACGACGTCGATCATCCCGCGCCCTGGGGCTGGAAGATTGCGGCTTACCTCTGGACCAAGTCAATCGCCGCGGGAGTGCTGCTGATCGCCGCTCTCCTGATCGCGCTTGGCTACGATGCCGGCGCCCCGGTCCTATCGACTGTTGCTGCGGCCGTGGCGCTCATGTTTGCGGTGCTCACCGCGCTTTTGCTGATCATCGATCTCAAGCGACCGCTTCGGTGTTTCTATCTGCTGACCAAGCCGAATCCCGGCTCATGGGTCGTGATCGGGGCGTACATCCTTGGACTATATGGAGCACTGGCGTTTTTGTGGCTGGTGAGCGGATACGTAGGCGGAGGAGTTCCGAAGGTTCTCGCGTACACCACTGCGACGGTTGCAGTTGCGTGTGCCTGCTACTCCGCCTTTCTGTTCGCGCAGGCCAAGGGCCGCGAACTCTGGCAGAGTCCGCTCTTCTTCTGGCATCTGTTGCTGCAAGCTGCGGTCGCAGGAGCGGCTTCCTTAAGCATCATGGCCGCGCTGGTTCCCGGCGGCGCTTCCCTGCTTCCGGTGCTTGGCCGGGTGCTCGCGATTTCGCTGGGAGTCTGGCTCGCGATGATCATGGCCGAGTTCGCGCTTCCGGCGATCAACGAGGATGTGAAGTACGCGGTTGAACTAATGACTCGAGGGGCACTGAGCTGGCGGTTCTGGGCGGGCGCGGTGGTTGCGGGAATGCTAATCCCGATTGCGCTTGTGCTTATCGCAGATGCTACGGCGCTGGGAGCGCCGGCGCGTGTCGCAGGTTCCGTGCTCGCGTTGGCGGGCGTGGTGGTTTTCGAAGACTTGTGGCTGAAGGCAGGTCAGGCGCCAGCCCTCAGTTGAGCCATATCCAATGGACGACCAGCTCAAGCCGCTCAATCCGGCGGCGCAGGATCTCGATGCTCCGACCGGAGGTCTTGCCAGCTTTCCGCCGCCCGAAAGATGGGACGACTGGACCGAATACGATCCGGCGCACTGGCCGCGCAAGGTTGAACGCCGTTACAACCTCATCCCGACGATTTGCTTCAACTGCGAAGCGGGGTGCGGCCTTCTCGCCTACGTCGACCGGCAGAGTCTGAAGATCCAGAAATTCGAAGGCAATCCCGCCCATCCGGGAAGCCGCGGCCGCAACTGTGCCAAGGGGCCCGCGACTCTCAACCAGGTCACCGACCCCGAGCGCATCTTGTACCCGCTTAGGCGGGCCGGAAAGCGCGGCGAAGGCAAATGGGAGCGCGTGAGCTGGGACGAGGTGCTCGACGATCTTGCGGAAAGAATCCGCAAGGCGCTCACCGAGGACCGGCGCAACGAGATCGTCTACCACGTCGGCCGTCCCGGTCATGAGCTGGTCTATAACCAGCGGATTCTCCATGCGTGGGGAATCGACGGCCACAACAGTCATACCAATGTGTGTTCAGCCGGAGCGCGCACCGGCTACGCGCTGTGGCATGGCGCGGACCGCCCGTCTCCGGACCACGCCAACGCTCGCTTCATTCTCTTGCTGAGTTCGCATCTGGAGACCGGGCATTACTTCAATCCGCACGCTCAGCGGATCATCGACGGCAAGGCGCGTGGCGCGAAAATCTGTGTGATCGACACCCGGCTCTCCAACACCGCCTCGAAAGCGGACTACTGGATGTCGACATGGCCGGGCACCGAAGCCGCGGTGCTGCTGGCGATGTGTCACGTGATACTGAAGGAAAACCTCTATGATCGCGAATTTATCCGGCGCTGGGTGAACTGGGAGGAATTTCTTCGCGAGGAGCACCCGGACAAGCCGCAGGACTTCGACTCTTTCCTAAGGCTGCTCAAGGAAGTCTACGCCGATTTCACTCCCGAGTTCGCGGCGCGCGAATCGGGTGCGTCGGCGCAAGCAATTGTCGAGGTCGCGCGTGAGATCGGCCGCGCCGGGTCGGCGCTCGCCACGCATGTATGGCGCAATGCCGCCGCGGGGAACCTCGGCGGGTGGCAGGTCGCCAGAGCGCTCGAACTGCTGGTGGTTCTGATGGGAGCGGTTGGCGCTCCGGGAGGCACCGCACCCAATTCAGCCAACAAGTTCGTTCCGGCGCCACCGCTGATGCCTCCGCCGGCCAAGGTCTGGAATGAGCTGATGTGGCCGCGCGAGTACCCGCTCGCGTTCTTCGAGATGAGTTTTCTGTTGCCGCACTTCCTCAAAGAGGGACGCGGCAAGCTCGCGGTCTATTTCACGCGCGTCTACAACCCGGTCTGGACCAACCCGGACGGGACGAGCTGGCTCGAAATGCTCACCGATGAGAGCAAAGTCGAGCGGCATGCGTGTCTGACACCCACCTGGAGCGAGACCGCTTGGTTCGCTGACTACGTGCTTCCCATGGGCCATGCCTCGGAACGCCACGACCTGATGAGCCAGGAAACGCAGGCCGCGCGGTGGATCGGATTTCGCCAGCCTGTGCTGAGAGTCGCATTGGAGAAACAGGGGAAGAAATTCGACTTCACCTACCAGGCGCATCGCGAGGTGGGTCTCGGTGAAGTTTGGGAGGAGGACGAATTCTGGATCGAACTTTCCTGGCGGATCGATCCGGATGGCTCGCTCGGAATTCGCAAGTATTTCGAATCGCCCTACCTGGCCGGCCGCAAGCTCACGCTTGACGAGTACTACCGCTGGATTTTTGAGAACAGCGTGCCCGGCCTTCCCGAGGCTGCCGCCAACGAGAGACTTACGCCGCTCGAGTACATGCGCAAGTACGGTGCGTTCCTCGTCGAGGACGGCGTCTATCGGCTCCACGACCGGCCTCTTGAATCAGCGCGGCTCGCCGATGCGGTTACCGACCCGGTATCAAAGGTCGTCTCCCGCAACGGGACGCCGGTGGGCGTGAGCATCGATGGCAGGGTGCACGAAGGATTCCCCACCCCTTCGCGCAAGCTTGAGTTCTACTCGCGGACCCTCAAGGAATGGAAATGGCCCGAATACACGCTTCCGGGCTACATCCGAAGCCATGTGCACTGGTCGAACATCGACAGCGCGAAAGGCGAGATGCTGTTGCTGCCGACCTTCCGCCTGCCGACGCTGATTCACACGCGCTCCGGCAATGCGAAGTGGCTGTACGAAATCTCACATTCCAACCCTCTGTGGCTTCATCCGCATGATGCGCAACGGCTCGGAGTCGGAACCGGTGACCTGCTCAAGGTTCACACCGAGATCGGTTACTTCGTCGACAAAGTCTGGGTGACGGAGGGAATCAGGCCCGGCGTAATCGCCTGTTCACACCACTTGGGACGCTGGCGTCTTCAGGAGGACTCGGGCGGCGAGCGATGGTCCAGTGCGCTGGTTGATTTCAAGCAGATCGAGTCGGGCAAATGGATGATGCGTCAGGTGCACGGCGTCAGGCCGTTTGAGAGCGCTGATCCCGATTCGAAACGCGTGTGGTGGCGCGATGCGGGCGTCCATCAGAATCTGACATTCCCGGTGCAACCCGATCCGATCAGCGGCCAGCATTGCTGGCATCAAAAAGTGCGCGTGGAAAGACCGGCTACCGACGATCGCTACGGCGATGTGTTCGTCGACACGAACAAGGGACACGAAGTGTACCGTCGCTGGCTCGCGATGGCGCGTCCGGCGCCGGGCCCGAATAATCTCCGCCGCCCCCTATGGCTCATCCGTGTATATCGCCCCGCGCCCGAAGCGTTCTACGTGACGCCTCCGGCGCGGTAATAGTCCCTGCCGCTGGTAATTGTTGCTTTTCTTTCGGAAGAACGGTTCGCTGGCAAAACGATGTGACCTCGTCGGCGCGTTAGCAGGGTGTTGAGAAACTCAGAACATGGCGCGGCGGAGGCGCAGGCGTGCTCAACACCCTGCGGGAAAGACTTGTCCTGAGCCATGGGCGAAGGATCGGGCTT
>CAYSCX010000064.1:0-9443 GCA_964429575.1 uncultured Binatia bacterium (SeqCode)
CTAGTGCCGTTCCAACTATTTCGAACGACAAGGGCGCAACGGTGTCTGGCCGGGTCGCTGAGGCTTTCACGCGGTCGGCGCTAGGACCAATAAGTTGGAACGGCACTAGAAGTAAAGCAGCAACACGTCAGCTGCGATCCACAACAGGACCGCCAGTCCGAGCGGCCGGTCCTTGAGCAGCAGATGCGCCGGATCTGCGCCTTCGTTGTACTGTTCGATCAAATACAGGTAGCGCAGGATTCCGAATGCGACCAAGGGGACGGTGAGGTACAAGTTCTGCGTGCCGAGTTTTGCCTCAATCTCGCCGGACGCGGTGTAGATCATGTAGCTCACCAGCGTCGCGCCGGCGGTAATCGTGATCATCTGATCGACCAGTCGAACGCTGTACGACCCCAGTGCGCCGCGATGGGCCGCGGCGGCGTCGCCCAGGGTGGCCAATTCGTGGCGGCGGCGCGCAAGCACCAGAAACAGCGCCAGCACGAACGTGATGAATACGAGCCAGGGCGATACCGGCGCGCCGATCGCCGCGCCTCCGGCGTACGCGCGCAGTACAAAGCCGACCGCGACTGCGATGACGTCGAGCACGACGATCTGCTTCGCCCATAACGAGTAGGCGAACTGCAGGCCGACGTAAATTCCTGCGACGGCGAGGAATGCGGCTCCGAGCGCGACGCTCAACAGAAGCGCCGCGGCGGCCAGCACTGCGGCGAGTGCGATCGCGAGGTTGAGGCTGACCTCGCCGCACGCAAGCGGCCGGTCGCACTTCTCAGGATTTTGCCGATCCGCCTCGCGATCCACGATGTCGTTGAGGACGTAGGTCGCGCTCGATAGCGCACAGAACGCGACGAGACCAGCGAGCGCGAGCGTTACATCGGCGGGATGAAACAGGCGGCGGCTGAAGACCAGCGCCGCAAGGAGCAGCCCGTTCTTGATCCACTGATGGGGGCGCATCAGCGACAGCAGCGCACGCGGAACCGAACGCGCGGCGCGGGCGGCGCCGGATGCGGACGCGACAGCGGTGCCAGGAGCGGTCACGCGCCCACTTGTAACGTCCTGTGCGCGGACGCCGCAAGTCATTGCCCGCCCCGCAGCGCCTGTCGGCGCGTCGGGGGACCGTTCGAAAAGCGGGCTTGACAGGTTTTCCTACAACTTGTAGGGTACCGCTTGGGAAGAGTTGAAGATGGGGCGGTAGCAGGCGGCAGCCGTCTGCCAGTCGGGAGAGGGGGACAGAACCCTTGGCAGGCGGCGCCGCCACATTGAGGCGAATAGCGATGACCAACCGCGAGTTCTTTCAACGCATCAGACCGTACGACCGCTTTCCCTCTCGCGCACCGCGGGTTGCCGCGCCGGACGACCCTCGCCGTGAGTTGGCCCGCTTTGCTTGTCTTGGCGCCGGGCTGCTCCTTATCGTCCTTCTGGTAACGGACCGGCACCGCTTTGACTTCGTTGGCCAATTGCCGAATGCTACCGCGATCGTACTTTATGCGCCCGACCCAAGCCGTCGGGTGGCCCCGCCGGTTGCCGCAGCGACTAATGCGCCTGCGGACTCGGGCGTTCAGGAGCAGGCATACGACTCGGTGATGGCGCTCTTCAATCGAGATGGAAGTGCGGTGGCTCCGATGACGCCGGTGGCCAAACCGGCCTCGCCCAATGCGACAAGCGTCGCGTCGCCAGTCGCGGCCAACGTACAGAGCGGGATGGTGGTGCTGACTGACGGAATGGAAGGTCGCGATATGCCGTCGCAGAACCTGGTGGATCGAGCGGTCGGCGTCGTGGGCGGATTCGTCAACCGCGATGCGATCGAACGGGTTGTGCGTACCGAGGCGAAAGCCGCCGGTGACATGCTCGCCGATCTGCGCTTCGTCATGGCCAGGCACATGACTTTCTTCGAGGACACGCTCGGCGTCGACCGGAGCGAAGGCGCTGCTTGGCTCATTGTCATGGCGGCCGGCCTGTTGGTCTTTACGCTGTTCCTGCTGATGGCTGGAAAGATGAACGAGCGCGCGCTCGATGACCGATACATGCATCCGCAGGCGATGCATTACGCGACCCGCCGATAGCGGAATCGCGGAGTGCGCGACGCTTCGACTTTCAGCCTTGGCTGACGCATCGTTCTGAACATTCGTTTCGCTCTCGCGGCTTGCTCGCCGCGGCGAGACATCCGGGCCGATCGCGGCTATAATCCGTCGCGATGGACCCGATTCGTTTCGAGACCCATCCATCGCAGTACCGCCATCTGCGGCTCGAGACCGAAGGCGCGTGCGCACGCATCGCGCTGAAGGTCGATGAGGGCGGCGGCGTACGCCCCGGCTACGCGCTTAAACTGAATTCCTATGATCTCGGCGTCGATATCGAGCTTGCCGACGCGGTAAACCGGCTAAGGTTCGAACATCCGGAAGTCGCGGTGGTCGCGTTGACCAGCGCAACGGAGGGGCTGTTTTCGGCGGGCGCGAACATCTTCATGCTCGCGTCGTCGGATCACAGCTTCAAGGTCAACTTTTGCAAGTACACCAACGAGACGCGCCTCGCGATCGAAGAGGCGAGCGCCGAGAGCGGCCAGCGCTACATTGCGGTGCTCAACGGCGTCACCAGCGGCGGCGGCTACGAACTCGCGCTCGCGTGCGACGAGATTTGGCTGGTCGATGACCGCCGTTCGGCGGTAAGCCTGCCTGAGATACCGTTCCTCGGCGTGTTGCCCGGCACCGGCGGTCTGGTGCGGCTGACCGACAAGCGCAAAGTGCGGCGCGATCTCGCCGACGTGTTCGTTACGCTGGCGGAGGGCGTGCGTGGAGAACGAGCGCGTGAGTGGGGGCTGGTCGATGCGGTAATACCGCGGTCGCGATTCAGCGAAGAAGTCGCGGAGCGGATGCGCAAGCTCGCGGGCGCACGCGCTCCGAGTGGAGAATCGCCCGCGGGCGTGACGCTCGACGCGCTGGCTCCCTCAGAGACCGCCGACGAGGTCCGCTACCGCCACCTTGCGCTGCGACTCGATCACGAACGGCGCATCGCTGAGATGATCATCGGGGGACCGGACAAACCCGCGAACGGCGCACCCGAGGCGAGCGCGGATTACTACCCCCTCAGGCTGTTTCGTGAAATCGATGACGCGCTCTGCCGCTTGCGCTTCAACCACCCGGAGACCGGGCTCGTGCTGGTCAAGTGCCAGGGTGATCTCGACCGCGTGCTCACCTACGACCGCGCGCTTGTCGAGAATCGCTTGCAGTGGTTTGCGCGCGAGACGTTGCTGCTGCTCCGGCGCGTGCTTAAGCGGATGGACGTGACCGCGAAGAGTTTCTTCGCGATTGTGGACGAAGGCTCGTGTTCCGGTGGGTTCCTGCTCGAACTCGCGCTCGCCTCGGACCGCATATACATGAAATCGGGAGTCGATGCGTCGATCGCGACCGGTCCGGCCAACGCGGGCGTGCTCCCGATGGGCAACGGATTGAGCCGTCTTGCGACGCGCTTTCTCGACGATCCCGGGAAGGTCAGGCATGCACTCGATCGCGCGCGATTTGACGCAGATGCTGCGCGCGCGGCGGGACTGGTGACCTCTGCTCCTGACGAACTAGACTGGGATGACGAGCTTCGAATCGCGATCGATGAGCGCCGGTCGCTCTCGCCCGATGCGCTGACTGGCATGGAGGCGAGCCTGCGGTTCGCCGGGCCGGAGACGATGGAGACGAAAATCTTCGGGCGCCTTTCGGCGTGGCAGAACTGGATCTTCCAACGTCCGAATGCGGTCGGCGAGCGCGGCGCGTTGCGGCTCTACGGACAGCCGCAGAGCCCGCAATTCGACTGGAGAAGGACATGAGCGCTGAGATTCCCAACAACGTCGATCTCGGCCACGACCGCCAATTGAGCCGCGCGCTCGCGACCTGGCATCCACGCTTCCTCCAGTGGTGGCGCGAGATGGGGCCGGAGGGATTCGGCACCTCGCAGGTGTATCTGCGCACCGCGATCAGTGCGTCGGCCGACGGGTGGGCGAATTACGGATACGTTCGCATGCCCGACTATCGGTGGGGAATCTTTCTCGCGCCGCCCAACAAACGCCGGATCGGATTTGGCGACCATGTCGAAGATCAACCGTGGCAGACACTGCCCGGTGAGTATCGCAAGGAGCTGCGACGCATCATCGTAACGCAGGGCGACACTGAACCTGCGTCGGTCGAACAGCAGCGGCACTTGGGAGCAACCGCGCCGTCACTCTACGATCTGCGCAACCTGTTCCAGGTCAATGTCGAGGAAGCGCGACACCTGTGGGCGATGGTGTACCTGTTGCAGCGATTCTTCGGGCGCGACGGCCGCGAGGAGGCTGAAGAGCTGATCACGCGCCGCAGCGGACACGCCGACCATCCACGCCTGCTCAACGCATTCAACGCGCCGGTGCGCGACTGGCTCGACTTCTTCTGCTTCTGCATGTTTACCGATCGCGACGGCAAGTATCAGCTCGCAGCGCTCGCCGAGAGCGGATTCGATCCGCTCGCGCGCACCACCCGCTTCATGCTCACCGAGGAGGCGTTTCACATGTTCGTCGGCGAGACCGGGATTCAACGCGTCGCGCAACGAAGCGCCGAGTTGATGAAGTCAGCGGGACGCGACGACATCTTCGACCTTGGCGCAGTCCCGCTCGCGGTGCTTCAGAAGTACGTGAACCTCTGGTACTCGGAAAGCCTCGATCTGTTTGGCAGTGAGGACTCCAGCAACGCAGCCAACTACTTTGCCGCCGGGCTGAAGGCGCGCTACCGCGAGAGTGCCGGCAACCTCCATCCCGACCATCGCGCGCTCGAAGGTGAATACGAATTCAAGCGGCCCGACGGCTCCGTCGAGCGCATCCCGCTGCGTCGCGCGATGAACGCGCTGCTGCGCGACGCGTACGTCGAGGACTGCGAGCGGGCGCTCAAGCGTTGGAACGCGGAGTTGGAAAAGCGGGGCGTCGATGCGCGCCTTGGCCTTCCGGCGCGAGGCTTCAACCGCAAGATCGGGGTGTACGTGGCGACGCCGACCGATCCGGCCGGCCAAATCATCTCCCACGATGAACTCGCGTTGCGACGCGGCGAGTGGCTGCCGAGCGAGGACGACCGCAGACGCGTCGCCGCTCTTTTGAAGCCGGTGCATGAGCCGGGGAAGATGTCAGGCTGGATCGCGCCGCCCGCGCGCGGGGTCAACGGCCAACCGCTGGAATTCGAGTACGTGCGGTTCTCCTGAGACGGCCGCCAAGCAGAAGGGATTCGCGCGACCAGATGAGCACCGACACGCAGGAGAAGACCGGACCGTCGGCGACCGTCAACCTCGAGGGACTCATGCGCTTCTTTGCGGAGCGCAATCTAGGCGATCCCGCTGGCATGCGGACCGAGAACATCTCGTTGGGCCATTCGAACGAGGTGCACCTGGTTCACTTCGAGGACCAGCATTGGGCGCTGCGCCGTCCGCCGCGCGGCCCGCTGCTGCCGACCGCGCATGATGTGATGCGCGAGTATCGGGTGCTGAAGGCGCTACAACAAACACCCGTGCCGCTGCCGCGCGTGTACGCGGCGTGCGACGATCCGTCGTACATCGGCGCGCCGTTCTACCTGATGGAGTACATGCGGGGTCAGGTGATTCGCGCCGACGGCAAGAGCTTCGCCGCGACGCACCAGCTTCGCAAGCGCGTCAGCGAGCAAGTCGTCGATGTGCTGGTTGCGCTACAGGATGTCGATTGGCGCGCGGTGGGGCTCGAGGGGTTCGGGCGTCCCGACGGATACCTCGAAAGACAGTTGAGGCGCTGGGTCGATCAGTTGGAGCGTACGATTCCCCATACTCGGCCGCTGCCCGTGATGGAGAAAGTGCGCGGCTGGTTGAATGCTCACATTCCGGAATCGCCCGCGGCGACCATCGTTCACGGCGACTACAAGCTCGACAACGTGATGTTCAATCCCGAGCCGCCTCCGGCGATCATCGCGGTGTTCGATTGGGAAATGTCCACCATCGGCGATCCGCTTGCGGACTTCGGATGGATGCTCTCGTACTGGCCGGATTCGGAAGACGGCGCGCAACGCCAAGGTGCCGCAGCGGGCATGCCTGTCGAGCCGGGGTACTTGGCGCGGCGTGAAATGATCGAGCGCTACGAGGTGCAGACCGGCCGCGTGATGCGACAGTTCGGCTTCTACCAGGCCATTGCGCTCTTCAAGCTCGCGATAATTTGCGAGGGAAGCTACGCGCGCTACCTGCGCGGACAGACTGACGATCCGATCTTCGCCGGACACAAGGAACGCGTCCCCGCACTCGCCGACGCCGCCTGGGAGGCGTGCAACTCCGCGCGCGGCTGATCTCCCCCGCCGGTTTCTCTACGCCACCACCGCGTGGCGGGCGGTGCGCGTTGCGAGCAGGTAGGCAAATACCGCGAATGCAATCGCGATGAGTACGGAGCGTCCGAACTCGGGCGTGGGTCCGGCGAGGGCCGGCTCCGCCAGGTATAGCGACTGACGGATCGCGCTCATCGCGTAGGTGAGCGGGTTGAGACGCATCGCCCACTCCAACCACACCGGCGCACCAGTGAGTGGAAAGAACGCGCCCGAGAGCATCCACATTGGTAGCAGAATCAGGTTCATGATCGCGTGGAAGCCCTGCGTCGAATCGATGCGCCACGCGATCGCCAGCCCGATGTTCGTCAGCGCGAATGCGACTATCGCCATGAGCGCGATCGTGATTATCGCCGCAGCGAAACTCAGCGGGATTCCAGCCAGCGGTGCGAGCGCGAGAAAGATGGCGCCTTGAACGAGCGCGAGCACCGCTCCGCCGAGCGCCTGGCCAAGCACGATCGTGTTGCGGGAAATCGGCGCCACCAGCACGCCCTGCAAAAATCCGGTCTTGCGATCTTCGACCGTCGAGATGGTTGAAAAAATCGCGCTGAACAACAGGACCAGCACGATGGTGCCGGGGTAGAAGTATTGCGCATAGGTGACGTGGCCCGGCATGCCGCTCGGCTTGAACGACGCACCCAGCCCCGCTCCGAGCAGCAGCCAGAAAACGAGAGGTTGCAGCAGCGCGCCGGTGACGCGGCTGCGTTGCCGGACGAATCGGACGATCTCGCGCGAGCACAGCGTGCCGGCCTGCAGCGCGATCATGGCGGCGCCGCTCCCGGCCGCTCGGTCGCGACGAAGCGCCGGCCGGTCAGATGCACGAACACGTCCTCCAGCGTCGGCCGCCCGAACTCGAGTGAGTGAATGTCGCTGCCCAGCGTATCGACGACCTCGCGTACAATCTCGTGAGCGCGCGGCCGCTCGATGCGGACGGTGCCATCGACGATTCGGCTTTTCAGTCTGAGTTCTCGCTCCAGCCGGCGTTGAACCGCCTCGGGCGCGCCGGTCTTCAGCACCAGCACATCTCCGCCGAGACCGGCCTTCAGCTCCTGCGGCGGCGCGGACGCGACCAAACGGCCGTCGTCGAGAATCGCGACGCGCTCGCAACGCTCCGCCTCGTCGGTGTGATGGGTTGTCAGCACTACCGTGGTACCGTCGCGCCGCCTGAGTTCGTCCAGGTGATTCAAGAACTCGCGCCGTGCCGACGGATCGAGCCCGGTCGTCGGTTCGTCGAGCAGCAACAGTTCGGGGCGGTGGAGCAGGGCCTTGGCGAGTTCGACGCGTCTGCGAAGCCCGCCGGAGAGTGTCTCGACCAGCTCCGCCGCTCGCGCCACCAGGCCCACGAGATCGAGCATCGCCGCGGTGCGCTCGCGGAGTTCGGCGCCCGAGATTTTGTACAGGTGGCCGTGATGCACCAGATTTTCGCGGACGGTGAGTTTAAGATCGACGCTTGGATACTGGAACACGACGCCGACGCGGCGTCGCACCTCGCGCGTCTCGCGCGCGAGATCGCGCCCCAAAACTCGCGCGACGCCGCCCTGTACCGGGAGCAGCGTCGAGAGCACGCGGAAAAGCGTCGTCTTGCCGCTGCCGTTGGGTCCGAGGAACCCGAACATCTCGCCGCGCGCGACCGAGAAGCTCACACCGGCCAGCGCGCGCCGGCCCGTGTAACTGTATTCGAGACCGTCCGCCTCGATTGCAGGCGGTGCGAGGTCTATTTGCGCGTGCTCACGCGCGATCGCGTGCTTGATCGAGGTTGCAGTCATCGAATCGCCGCCAATTTTCGATTATCGGCGCGCAATGCCGAACTTACAAACGCGCAAGCGCCGAACGCGCGCCCAGTGCGGGTGAGCGCCCCGCTACTCGGGCAGATAGTCGGTGCCGAGGCCGCCCGCGGGCCGCGCCGATTGCTCTGGCACCCCCGCACGTCCGCGCCGCCAGCCGTCCATGAACGCGGCGGTGCGTTCCTTGCCGGTACCATGATCGGAGACAGTGCCGACGAAGTCATCGCCGACCAATTGGTAGTACTTGGTGATATCGTCGGGATCGAGCCGCATGTTCAGACGCGCGAGCGTGTAACCGGCGAACTGATCCGCGCCGAGTTCCTTGGTCTTGGCGGAGACGCGATCGCGGCGCCAGTCGAAATCGCCGTGATAGACGTGGCCAACCTCGTGCGCGAAAATGGCATACACGAGCGGAGTGCGCGCGCCGTCGTCACTCACATTCATCCAGGTTCCGACCAGCGCCTCAATGAACGCCGGGCTGTAGAAAATGCAGCCGCCCGGCTGCGCGAACACGGACTTCACCCGCACCGACTCGTAAACCGGGAAGTTCACGTTCCAAACATCGTTGATCTGCGCCACCATCCCGGCGTATTGGGGTTGCGGCGCGCGCGCCTTCATTCCGCATGCGGTGATGATCTCGTCTTTCGCCTGTGGCGCGGCGCTGGCTCCGGGTTCCTGAGACTTGTCGTAGTTGGTCTTGCGGTTGACGACTTTCCAGTCGTCTTCCTGCGCGAGCGCGGAATTTGTCGATGACGCAATCAAGATCGCGCCAATCGCAAAGGCCGCGCACAGAGCAGCGGTTCGCCGCGTTATTCCAGTGCGGTCCATCGAGCGCTCGACGCCACGACGTCTCGTTCTCAATTATAGCGCGCCGTCTCGACAAGCGAAGAGATGCAATGGGATGAGGTAGAGGAGGGTGATCGCTTCAATGACCTTCGATCAGATCGTGGGCGCCGTCGGTGGTCGCGTTGTTGGGACCGGCGCCGCCTTCCGCACCCCTCGGCTAGCGACGAGGCGCCGTGCGAATCGTTTGCTTGCCGGCCTGACGCGCCATCGGGTAACGTCGCGCTACGTTTGCAGCGCGCTCTAGCAGGGTGTTGAGAAACCCAGAACATGGCGTGGCGGATGCGCAGGCGTGCTCAACACCCTGCGTGAAGACTGGCTGCCTTCATTATCTTCTCCCCCTGCGGGGGAGAGGAGAGAGAGGGAGCAGGCGGTTGAAAATGACTTTTTCAACCGCCTGCTAGGGCGCGACCGGCGAGACCTGACGATGCTCGACGCATACATCGAGGCTTGGCAACTTCGTGAACTGGTGCTCAAG
>CAYSCX010000065.1:0-9419 GCA_964429575.1 uncultured Binatia bacterium (SeqCode)
TTGGCCAAGCTCCGCCGCAATCTCGCGCACTATTGCGCGGTCGTCGAACTTCAGAATTTGCTTTCCGACTATCTGGTAGTCTTCGTGGCCCTTGCCCGCGATAACTACAATGTCGCCCGAAGCGGCCGCGCGAAGCGCGATCGCAATTGCGCAACGCCGGTCGGGCTCGACCAGGTAGCCGCGCGCACCGTGCGCAGAAGAGTCGCGGCGCGCAAGCCCCGCTTGCATCAACCCTTGCTCGACATCGTCGATGATCCTGAGCGGATCCTCGGTGCGCGGATTGTCGGAGGTCAGTACTGCCACGTCGGCGAGGCGCCCCGCGATTTCGCCCATCAATGGACGCTTGCCGCGGTCGCGGTCACCGCCGCATCCGAAGACGCAAATCACGCGCCCCTTCGCCAGCCCGCGCAACATGGTCAACACTGCCTCGAGTGCGTCGGGCTTGTGCGCGTAGTCCACCAGCACCGTGATATCCGAGCGAACCGGCACCGCCTCCAGCCTGCCGGGGGCCCCAGAGCATCGCCGCACCCCATCCGCAACCGCCGCCACATCGACACCAAGGGCCACCGACAGAGCAGAGGCGCCCAAAATATTGAGCAGGTTGAACTCGCCGATCAGAGGCGAGGTGATTTCAAATTTTCTTCCGAATGCGAAAACCGCCGCGCGGATGCCCGAGAGGTCCGCGGTGAACTTTTCGGGATAAACATCGAGACCGCGCGCGAGTCCAAAACTCACTTTGCGGCCGCGGACCGCGTCGAGGACTCGCCGCCCATGCGGATCGTCACCGCGCGCCACCGCGAACGCGTCGCGATGACAACTGCTGGGAAGGATTTCGGTGAACAGCCGCAGCTTCGCGTCGAAGTAGTTTTCCAGCGTCTGGTGATAATCGAGATGGTCGCGCCCGAGGTTGGTGAAAAGCGCGGCGCGGAAGTTCAATTCGTCAACGCGATGTTCCGCGAGGCCGATCGATGAAACCTCGGCAGCCGCGCACTTGACGCCCGCACGCTCCATCCCGGCCAACGCGCGCTCGAGGTCGAGCGCTTCGGGCGTCGTGAGTCCGCTGTAAATCTTGCGGCCGCGTACGAATGTTCCGATCGTTCCGATGATTCCGCATGAGCGCCCGGCGGCCTCGAAGATCGATGCGAGCAAGTAGGTCGTGGTGGTCTTGCCGCTGGTGCCGGTGACGCCGACAAGATCGACGCGCTGTGACGGCGCCGCGTAGAAGCGCGACGCGGCCGCGCCCATCAGCAGACGCGGCCGGTCGCACTCGACAAGGGTAACCGCAGGGCGCGCTTCCACATCCCCACCGCGCACCACCACCGCGCGCGCCCCACGGCCCAATGCATCTTCAAGGTGCCCGCGCCGCGCACCGTCGTCGCGCGCGAGCGAAAAGAAGAGGTTGCCCGGTTCGACCCGTCGCGAGTCGTAGCTGAGGCCCGTGATCTCCACCTCTTCGTCACCCACAATCCGCCGCACATCCCCGCTGGATAGAAGCTCCCGGAGCTTCACGGCGCTCCGCTCGCGGGTGCTACGAACGACGCAACGTGAAAACCCTCAGTGTCGCTATCGCGATTCGGCGCGCGCACATTCGGCGAAAGCGCCAACCGAACGGTAGGATGGCTTCGTGGCGCTCCGGATTCGGGGTCCTGCGCGACGACGTAGCCTTCGCCTTCCACTTCGAGGTTGAGCGCGGCGTGACGCGCGAGTTCGAACGCGCGCCGCAGACTCAATCCCGTAAAGTCAGGTACACGGCCGGACAATTCGGCATCCGCTGGCGCCGCCGTCTCGCGCGATTTTGCGGAGACCGCAACGATCGGTCCGGTCGGCAACATGGTCGCGAGATCATACTGCTGCTCGGCCGGGTAAATCTCGAGTTCGCGCAAAGCGGCGGTAGCGATGCGGCTGAAGACCGGCGCGGCGACCAAGCCTCCGAATCTGCCGCGCCCGACATCGAACAGCGAGACCAGGATTACCAGCCGCGGATCGTCGGCCGGGACAAAGCCAACGAACGACGACACGTGGCGGCTCTGGTAATAGTTGCCGGTCCCGGGATCGATCATTTGTGCAGTGCCGGTCTTGCCCGCGACGACGAACCCATCGACGCGCGCGCGGCTGCCGGTGCCTTCCGGAGCTTCGACGACGCCTCGCAAGAGCGTGTTCATGGTGTGCGCGACCTCGGGTGAAATCGCGCGGCCAAGCACCTGGGGCCGATGCGACAGTACGACGCGTCCGCGCGAGTCGTAAACAGTGCGCACCGCGTACGGACGCACGACCAGTCCACCGTTGGCGATCGTGGCATACCCAACCGCAAGCTGAATCGGCGTGACCGCGATGCCGTGGCCGAAGCCGTGATTGGCGAGTTCGATAGTGCGCCAGGTCTCGGGCTTGCGCACCAGGCCGGGCGCCTCGCCGGGAAGATCAATACCGGTCTTGCGCCCAAATCCGAATGCAGTCAGGCCGCGATACAGTTTGTCCGAACCGAGTCTAAGCGCAATCTTCGCAGCGCCGATGTTCGACGAGACTTGGATGATGCCGGCGAGATCGAGCATGCCATGCCGCGAGTGATCATGGATGACGCGCCGGCCGAGCTTGTATGCGCCGTCTTCGCAGTAAATCTGATCGGTTGACGAAATCGCGCCGTCAGCGAGCGCGATCGCGCCGACGATGCCCTTGAAGGTGGAGCCCGGTTCGAACGCGTCCTGCACCGCAAAGTTCTTGAGCCGATCGCGCGGCGTAGCTGCCTCGGTGTCGACGTTCGCCATCGCCAGCAGTTCGCCGCTGAATGGATCAAGAACGATCGCGGAGCCCCGCTTCGCGTTGGTCGTTCGCACTTGCTGCCAAAGCTCGGCCTCGGCGAGTGACTGGATCGCCGAATCGATGGTGAGTTCGAGCTGTCCGCCGGGCACCGGCCCGCGCAGCGCCAGCGGACTGTCGAGAATCGGATTGCCCAGTGCGTCCTGGTAAAAGTCGAGGCGCACCGGCTCGCCGCGAATCATCTGATCGTATTGCAACTCAACCCCGGAGAGCCCCTGGCCGTCCAACCCCGCCAGCCCAACCACACCGGCGGCCAGGTTGCTCTCCGGGTAAAACCGTTTGTACTCACCAAGCGCGCCGACCCCCTCGAGACCGAGCGCCTCGGCCGCCTGCGCGCGCCCGGGAGCGAGCTGCCGCGCCAGCCAGATGAACGGCGACCGCTTGCGAAGCCTGGTCTCGAGCTGGTCGGAGGAAACGCCCAGCACCGCCGCGAGCTTCGCGCGCTCGGTGCGCGTGGTGTTCGCGAGCAGGCGTTTGGGACGCGCATAGACGGAGCGGGTCTCGGCGGTGAGTGCGAGCGCCTCACCCTTGCGATCGACAATCGGCCCGCGCATCGCCGCCAGCTCGGTCTCCCCGGTATGTTCGTTGCGCGCGAGAGCGCCCAGACGTGCGCCGTCAAACGTGACCAGCGCTCCGAGGCGCATCACCGCGAGTGCGAAGAGAATGCCGATTGCGAGCGTCACGAAACCCACACGCTCGCGGCGCTGTTTGAACGCGAGGTTCATCGCGGCGTCACCACCTGCCCGCGGCTGGCCGGGCGAAGGCCGTAGCGCGGTGCAAGTTCGCGCAGGCGCGAATGCGCGCTCAACTGCGCAAACTCGAGCTTGAGGCGCTGGCTGTCGTTTTCAAGTTGTGAAATCTCGCGCCGGAGTTCGCCGATACGGTAGCCCTCGCGCGTGATCTCGAGCCGCACCAGCACTGTCGCGAACCCGACCGCGGCGAGTGCGGCTACCAGCAAGGTTGAAACGAGCTTCGACGGTTGTCGCGATGGCTGCGGGCGCGTGTTCACTGCGCCGTCCTCTCGATACACCTTAAGCGCGCGCTGCGAGCGCGCGGATTGCGCAATATCTCTGCGCCGCACGCCTTGATCGCTTTGGGCGTCAGCAGTGTGTATTGCGTACCACGGCCGAGCTCGCGAAATCGCTCCTTCACCGGGCGATCCTCAAGCGAGTGATACGCGATGACCGCCATCCGGCCGCGTGGCGCGAGCAAGGCAGGGCCGCGCGTCAAGAATGCCGCGAGGCACTCGACCTCGCGGTTGACCGCGATGCGTAGTGCCTGGAAGGTGCGTGTCGCCGGGCTGACGGCTCCGCGCCGGTGCGCTCCGAGAGCGCGCTCGACAATCGCGCGCAATTCGCCGGTCGTCTCGATTGCACCTCGCCCTCGCGCATCGACAATCATGCGCGCAATCCTGCGCGACGCGCGCTCGTCGCCGTAGTCGTGCAGGATGCGAGCGAGTTCCTGTTCGCTCTCTTCATGCACGATGTCGTACGCGCGCACCGTGTCGCGGCGATCCATTCGCATGTCGAGCGGACCGTCGTGGCGAAAGCTGAATCCGCGCTGCGGATCGTCGAGCGCAAAACTCGACATGCCCAGGTCGGCGAGAATCGCATCGGCATGTGAGAATCCGCAGTCGGCCATCGCGTCGTCCAACTCCGTGAAGTTGGCCTGGCGAAGCGTCACGCGATCGCCGAATTCGGCAAGCCGCTCCGCCGCTACGGCGAGCGCGTCGGCATCGCGGTCGAGCCCCAGCATGCGTGCGCCGGTTGCGCGCAGCACCGCAGCGGCGTGGCCGCCCGTTCCAACCGTCGCGTCAACAAACAAGATGGGCGCGTGAGCCGATAGCAGCGCCGCCACCTCGGCCACCATCACCGGCTCGTGCAGCCGGTCGGAAATTTCCGCCTCGAATGCCGCCACCAGACTCATCGCGCCCTACAAGTTCAGCTTCTCGAAAAACTCCGGATCCTTCAGTTGTTCCTCGGCCGCCTTCAACACCCGCGCGAGCACCGTGCGATCCCACAATTGAAAATGATCGTTGCGCGCGGACAACGTCACGTCGCGCTCCAGACCGGCCCACTCGCGAAGCCGCGGAGGTATGAGTACGCGGCCGGCTTTGTCCACTTGCACTTCGTGCGCGCCGCCGACGAAAAAAGTTTCGAAGGTCTGAAGCTTCGGTTCGAATGCGCCGCGCTGCTTGATGCGCCCGATGAGTTCGTCCCACTGATTTGGTGGATACAGCGCGAGGCAGCGCTCCGTGGTATAGATGAAGTTGGTGATGTAGAGGCGATCGTGACCGTCGCGCTGCAGCACCTCGCGAAAATGCGCGGGGATGCTGACGCGCCCCTTGTCGTCAATCGCGTGGTCAAATCGGCCGCTGAACACCCGGTTCCTCCCATCAGCGTCCCACAACATCCCACTCGGCTCCACCATAGTCAAGAAAATGAGTGTTGCGGTGTGGAGAAAACCCACCGCATGCGATCGCGTCCAAAAGCGAATAAATTGCGAAGGGGAATCGGCGAAGGTGTTGAAGTCAACGGACGTGGGCAGACGGTCGCGACTTCGCCCGCCAGGACACGAACGCCACGATCACACGCGTCTCCAACCGGAGCCTCGGTCTCGATCGCGTACCTGTGCGACGCTTGCTTGACATGACGGGCTGCGATTGGCGAAACTCGCGCGCGATTGTTCCCCAATTAGGCCCGCCGAGCGCGCGGCGGTTGTCGCCAGACAGAATAAAGGAGCGATGATGATTGCCAGTCCTTGGCGCCGCGTAGCAGCAGTGGCGGTGATTGCGGTGGTCGCGACCCTCTTCCTGACGAGCCCGCCGGCTCATTCGCAGCGGAGAAAGAAGGCGACACCGACGCCCACCGAAACGCCCACGCCCACGCCAACGCCGACTCCCGAAGTGATCAGGTGGAACTTCGACCGGGACAAGCCTCACACCGTCGCCGCTGGGTGGAAGGCGCTGCTCGCTGATTGGCAAGTGATCCCCGATCGTTCCGCACCGAGCCAACCCAACGCATACGGGTTGCCGCCGGGCCGGCTGATTTCCTCGCTCCTCTACATGATGGAGTACTACCCGATGACGGTTGTGACCGATCCGAGGGAGTACAGCAACTTCACGCTCGAGCTGATGTTCAAGACTGCGGGCGGGCGGCTGAACTGTTCGGGCGGCGTGCTCTTCCGTTACGTCGATGAGAACAACTACTACCTCCTCTCTGCGGGTTGCCCGAGCGACTTCTACACGATGGTGCGCGTCAAGGATGGGCATCCTGACGTTTTGAAGCAGACAGTTGTCCCGACCGACACCGGCGTCTGGTACAAGATGAAGGTCGTCGCGCAGGGCGGGCGATTCACGTGCTACTCTAGCGACAAGCTGGCGTTCGAGATCACCGACCCAAAGATCGCCAAAGGCCGAATCGGATTATGGGCGCATGCCGATTCGCAGGCTCGTTTCGACGACGTCACGATCACGTTGCCGCTTCCGGGTGCTCCGCAGGGCGAACCGGGCGCAGCTCCGGCTGAAGGTGCGGTACCGGTCGCTGAAGGCGTGGGCGGCGAGGCGCCACCGCCGATGCCCGGCGCAGGTTCGCTGCCGCCGCCACCTCCCTGAGCGGCCGTTACGATCGCGCGGCGTTGCGACACGACGTCACACGACGCTGAACTGACAGGAGCGAAGCGCCTTGCATACCGGCGCTTCGCTCCATAACTTTAGGCGCGTGATGCCTGAAACTGCCGAACGGCCCCGACTGACCGCGCCGTCTCTTGAGCGCCTCACGGTTGGTGATCACTTCAAGGGAGTGATGTGGGGCATCGGGGCGACTGTGGGGCTTGGTCTTCTGTGGGCGCTCGAAATCGCGCGCGACGGTTACTTCCGTCTGCTCGACCGCATGAATGTGAAGCCGCGCCGCAGGCGCGCGAGCGCGTTTCCTCCGGGCCGTCCGCGCAGGCGCCAGAAGGTCAGTTGACGCGCCTCCTCAGAAGCCTCTCGTCGCTTAGAGAGAACGCTTTCCTAGTTGTCGTCGCGCTGGCGTGACCGTTTAGGGCCGACACCGACTCGGGGCGTGGAAGCAGGTGTCCGCGCGAGGGTCTTGAGTCTCGGCGCGTCGATGGGCTCGACAAGGCCGATCTGTCCGGCGTTTTGCGCCGCCAGGTTTTCGTCGAGCAACTGCGCGAGATAGCGCGCGAGCTTCTCGTCGAGCACCCGCACCAGCGCATCGGTTTGTGCGGCCTGCGTAATCTTCAGGAAGCCTTCGAGCCGCCGCGTGCGGTCGTGTTCGCGTATGAGCCGCGCGATCGCGCTTTGCGAGAGAGCGGCAAGCTTCGCCTGAAGCGTCCCGCGGATGCGTTCGAACAGTTCGGATAGCTCGGCTTGCGGTGAATCAGCGCCGAGCACGTACCCGCATCGTGCGCATATCGGATTCCTCTCCGGCTTGGGATCTCCCTTCAAGCCGCAGTGCACAACCTTTCGCGCAAGTGCGGCGAGTTCGCCCGATAGGCTCTCCCCTTGGGGCGGACCGAGCGCGCTCATCGCATTCAGCCGCCGCAGCGCCTCGCAGTAGCGTTGCGCGTCGTTCAAGGCGGCAGCGACTCGGCCCATCTCGTGCTGGCTCTTCGCATGTGCCATGCGGTACTGCCGCGCGTATCTGAAACGGAATTTTTCGAATCGCGCCTCAAGCGCATCCAGGCTGCTTCGGGCAGCGGCGAGCACTCGCGGCCCAAGTTCGACACTCAGCAGGTGGCAGTCGGTCTGGAGTCCTGCGATCTCGCGATCTCGCGCCAAGTCGGCGTCAGCGCTGACGCCGAGCCGCGTGCCCTCCACATACTCACGCATCGCGCGCAGCTTCGGCACCGTCGCCGCGACGTGCGAAACTGCCTCATAGTCCGAGATCGAGCGAGCCGCCTGAGCTGCCCGAACCGAATCCGCCGCGGTCTCGAGCAACCGGGCAGGGCCGGCTTCGGCCAGCGCGATGTAGCCAGCGATGGTCTGCTCCTGTTCGGCCGCAAGCAGTGCCCCGCTAGCTGCCATCTCGGGCTTCAGTACCTCGGCGTCGCCCGCCGCCTTCTCCACCGCGTCCGCCATCGCCTCGCGGAGCCCCGCTACAGCAACGTCAAGCTCGGCCACGCTTCGCACCAGCGCGAGGTCGGGCGCGAAGCGTCGTACCAGCGTTATCGCGGCATTGAACGCTGCGATCTCTGGAGCGCTGGCGGCGCCGGGCTCGAATCGAATTCCTGCGCCATCCGCGTCTATCACGCCGTGCGTCGAATCGACCAGCTTCGCGACCACGCCGCCCAGAAACGTCGATGACCAGACTTTATCCTCAGTCTTCCCCGCAGATGCTCCCAGCTGGGCCGCGAGGACGTCGAACGCAAGCCGGCTCGCACCTGCGCTGGCGCGCTGGACGACCAGCGTATCGACGATATCTACCGCCGCGTCGCGCTCGTCCCGGTTGAAAGCCGCGACCGCTGCGCGCACGATGACCAAGGCAGCGCGCCCACTATCGCCGAGCTTCGACTCGATGCCTGCGGTGACAACCCTGGTCCGCATCAACCTGGCGGGATAGACCAGCTTGTTCGCACTGGTCGCGCTGCCTATACGCAGCTCGCCGTCTCTGAGCACTTCGCGCGCAAGCCACGAGATCGCCGCCACCGTACCGGGAGGTCTCGCGAGCGACGCCAGTGCGCGAACCGTTGCAGGATGGAATGGATAGATGTCTTGAGGATCGAAGCCGTTCGTATCGACGCCTCGATATGCTCGCGCAACTGCTTTCGAAGAGCCGCCGGCGAGCCGCCTTGTCCGGCGCAGTGCAACTATCGCGGCTTCATTCAAATCGGCGGGTCCAACCTCAAATGCCAACGCCACATCGGGCGGCCGATCGCGCACCGCCGCGAAAATCCGAAGTCGCACATCGTGCGGCTCCGATGCCCCTGCCGCCAATGTCGCGAAGAACGGCATCGCCTCCGCGCAGTCATCAGGTCCAAAGTCGAATGCAATCGTGATTGAGCGAACGCCCATTCGTCGCGCGTGCTCGAGCGCAATGCTGATTGCGGTGGGGCCGCGCATCTCCCGCCAGATGATTCGTGAGCGCGGGTCACCTGCAAGTTCCCTGGCGAGTACCTCCAGACACAGCCTCTCGGTGTTCTCCGCGCTGGACCGGCCCGCGACATCCAGATCGCAAGTGATGCGCCGCCCGTGATCGGCTCCCCCAAACCCCGCGCGCCGCTCTAGTGCGAGGACGTAGTTCAGAAAGTGGGTTTTGCCCGAACCCGGCGCCCCGTGGATCCAGTAGATCTCGCGGTCGCTCGAGGGCGCGTTCGAATTGATCCGGCGCCACGCCTGTTCGGCGGCACGGGTCAGAACGTAGCTCTCGACCGTTGCAGGATTCGGCGTAGTCTCAAGCTCCACCCTCTCAGCGAGGGGTGGAGCGAGAACGATAGGCCAGTACGCGGCCGGCCCCATAACCCCCTTGCGCGACCGCACTCCACAGTTGTACAGGAGGCCCGCTCTCGCGACCAGCGGGCGCGGCTACGGCTCGCACTTCTCCCGCGCCTCGGACGGCGCGTTGTCGTATGCGAATCGAAAGCACGGAATGATCGGCGTGCAA
>CAYSCX010000066.1:0-9343 GCA_964429575.1 uncultured Binatia bacterium (SeqCode)
TACGGCCGAACGCGAGCCATAGAAGCTACCATGCGCCAGTTAGCGTCGCAATTTTGAATGAAAAAGGCCGATTCGCCCGCGTCTATCGAGGCGCGCGCCAGATTCGGTGCGTCGGGCGCGTGTCGGGCTGCCCGGGATGATACCAAGTGGTCGTCGCGGCGTATTCGATGGCAAGTTCAAACAGAAAGTGACTGTCGATCCTGTCGTCGGGGATGCGGTACGGAGCGGCGGCGGCGACGGCCTTCCACAAGCCGCGATCGTGGTTCATCGCAGTCGCGCGCCCGCCGACCAAGAACTCTTCATCTTGTTGATCGATGAGCGTGTGGAGCACGTAGCGTCGGTCGCGGCGGAGATCATGAAACTTCGGACTCGCAGGGTTTACGAAGACCCAGAGTTCGCCCGCCGCGATGATCGGCACGACGGGATGGAGTCGAGGCGAGCCGTCCTTGCGCACCGTGGCGAGAAACCCTGCTCCCAGTCGATCGAGCAACGCGCGGCCGAACGCGGACATTTCGGGAGCGGCGGCAGCGAATTCGTCCCACGTCACCATCGCATCAACTCGTACCGAATCTGCGAGTTTCCACGAATCTCGATAATGAGTTCGGGCTGACCAACCAAAAACCTACTACAGGTGGTATGCGCGCGCGATAAGCATACTACCGCTAGCTTTGTTCCGTAATTTTTCGATGCGAAGCGCATCATCCCAAGCGGCGCGCGAATGGTCGCGCCTCGCGATGGTACGCCAGAGTCGTCCCGGCCGTAAGGCTGAATTAGTTCATCCCTGAACTGGACGCGGAAAAGCGCGGCGATCTCGGTCCGCTCCACCGCGAGCTGGCGTGGAAGGTGGTGGTCGAGTGTCCGACTTCGATTACTCTCGTACGCCTGCTCGCGACTCGTGCGCTCCCGCCCGGCTGCACAAACGAAAGCGGCCACGGATGCTCTTCCGCATCCGTGGCCGCTAAAAACGCAGGCTAGCGATTACTCAGGAAACGCGGACAGAGGCGACCGGCGCGGAATCAGCCACCGCAGGTGAGACGTACGCCTCATCTCTCGCGAACAGCGCATCAATCTGCAACATCGCGGAGGTGCGTGGATCGCAAAGCCAGCCGACCGGACGGACGAAGTGAAAGCCCATCGCCTCCATTGCGCGGATGAGGTCAAGGAGCGGCGCTTCGCCCTGATACATCGAACGAAACGACGCCTCCATAACGACCCACTGCACGCGCGCGAGCGTCGAGACGCCTCCGCGCAGCGTCATCGCTTCGGCGCCTTGTACGTCGAGCTTGAGCAGTACCGGCGGCGCGAGCGGTAGATCACGAAACACGGCATCGAGCGTCGTGGCGCGGGCCAAAACTGTCCCGACTTCCACCGCCGACGGGAATGATTGACGATGCGCCTCGGCGAGCGGAAGCAGCGAGCTCGCGCGGTGGTTCGCATTCAAGTGAAGGGTCGCGTCGCCGTCGCTATCCGCCACCGCCATCGGGTAGATGGTTACGTTGCGCAGCTTGCAGAGGTTGTGTTCAAGCCGCGCGACGCATTGTGGATGTGGCTCAAATGCATGGATGCGCACATGCGGGCCGAATATCCGCGAGGCCGCAACCGTGAACTGGCCGACGTTCGCCCCCACGTCGATTATGGTGCGAGGCGCGATGTGTTCAGCCGCCAGCGCCGAGACCATTCGATACGAGGTGAGTGAAAAGTGCGGCCAGGTAGCCAACGCTGCGAGTGCGCGCGCGTCGAGCAACAGGTCGAGCGCGCGGAGTAATCTTTCGCGAATTCGCATTGCGGTCCGCGCGGTGCTCAGGGTGGCGCCGCGCCCGTCGCGCAGCCGGAGGCGCGCTCGGGAAGGTCGTTGCTCGAATCCGCGGCACTTGCGCCGCAGTAGCGGGCGAACATCGGCGACGATGGATCGGACTGCAGCTCCAAACGCTTCAGACTCACTTGGTATTCGTAGAACCCGGCCAGCGCGCAATAGCGGAAACCGATGCGGCCGTCCAGAAAACCCGCGCGGATGAAATACATCCACACGAAGCGCAGCAGCGCCCGGCAGGGCAGGTATCGATACGCAAACTCCTTCATCAGGCGCCGGCGCGCCGGCCCTCGCGCGAACAGGCGCTTGCCGATCCGCGCCGCGTTCCCCTCACGCCCGACGCGCCACGCCTCGAGCGCTTCCATGCTCGAATATACGTTGTGGCGGTCGAAGTAGCGCTCGAGACCCTTGTAGTCATCGTGCTCGAGAGGGTTTACGAGGTATCCGGCGCGGCCGTTGAGGATCACATGCTCGTGCACGATGCGGTCCTCGAAGCGTCCGAGGCGATGTTTGAAGAAGCGCATATTCCAGTTCGGGTACATGTCCGCGTGGCGAATCCAGCGGCCCATGAAGTAGTTCCGGCGCGCGACGTAGTAGCCGTCCAGCGCGCGCTCGGGTGATGCGGCCATTGCCGCGATTTCATCGCGCAGCGCCGGCGTCACACGCTCGTCGGCGTCGAGAAGGAATACCCATTCATTGCGCAGCGGCAGATGGTCGAGCGCCCAGTTCTTGTGGCGAGAGAAGTTATCGAAACGCCGGCGATAGATTCGCGCCCCAAGCGATTCCGCAATCGGCGCAGTTTGGTCGCCGCTCAACGAATCAAAAACGAACACTTCGTCGGCCCAGCCGCGCACGCTCGCAATGCATGCGGCGATGTTCCGCTCCTCATTGAGGGTCAATATGACGATCGACACTTGCGCCATTGAGCGCCTTACACTGACCGGCCGATCGAAGCGCCGGGCGATGCCTGCACAAACTTGGCCGATGCGGCTGTCTTGCGCGGCGGGTGGTCTTGCGCTCCACGCGGCTTGCGGTCATGCGCCGTCAAGATTTCTTGATAGACCGCAAGCATCTGACGGGCGACTGAGTCCCATGTGTACTTTGCCGCGACCAATCGGCGCCCGCGCGCGCCCATCTCACGCGCGCGGACGGGGTCCTCAAGCACGTGCTCGATAGCTCCGGCGACCCGGGACGCATCGCACGGAACGACGATGCCTGCGCCGGCCGATGCTACTTCCCGCCAGATGTTCACGCGGTCGGATATGACCAGCGGCACGCGGGCCGCCATCGCCTCGACCACCGCCAGTCCGAAGTTCTCGGTGTATGACGCAAGGACGAACACTGACGCGGCGCGCAGCGCCGCCAGCTTCTCCGCCCCCTCCAGCATCCCGGTGAAGGTCGTACGGTCGATGGCTCCGCCGGCTGCGAGCCGGCGCGCAATCGCAGCTCGGTAGCCGTCGTTGTCGGGCCCGGCGATAACCAGATGTGCATCGCCGCGCTGCGCCGCAGTTCGAATGAAGGCATCCGCGACGATGTCGAGGCCCTTCTTGAAGTTAATGCGTCCCAGGAACAGCACGATTCGTCGTCCGCGAAGCTGGGGCCATCTCGCGTAGAATGCATCGGTTGAATCGCCGGCGTAATTCGCGAGCTCGACTCCCAGCGGCACGACCGCGGCGGGCGCGGTAAGGCGCGGGCCGCTGCAAAGGCGCAACTCCTCATCGGTGGTGAAGTGGATTGCGGCGGCGCGATTCAGGTTCCGCGCCTCGAACAATCGTTCGTAGCACCATTTCCGCAGGCGATGGCGACGCCGCAGATAGGGGTCGAGTGTACCATGAGTGCGTAGTAGATAGGGAACTCCATACCGGCGGCAGTAATGCGCCGCTATCTGGGTAGTAAACAAGTAAAGCGAATGGATATGCACAATATCCGCCATTGGTATCGACGCTCGCAACGCCCGCGCCAGCTCGGGCGAGTACCTGTAGTAGCGCGGCCATCTGACCGAAAAGTATCGAACCTCGACGCCCTCGACGCGCACCGGCACGCCGAGAGGCGCCTCGAGTTCGCCGTCGCCGTCTGCGTTGGTGGTGTAGATCGCGACGCTGGCGCCCTTGCGTGCCAGTTCGCGGCACAGCTCGATGCAGGCACGGGTCGGACCGCCATCGCGCGGAGCGAGGCTGGGAATAACGTGGAGGATGCGCATTGTCCGGCAGTGTCTTGGCTGCGGTCAGATATTCTCTTTCCGAATCGACACGACCAGCAGCCAGCCAAGCGTTCTCTTCAGCAGGTCGTCGACGAACGGCGGTACAATCGGCACCATCCGCTTGGCCATGTGGGTTACCGTGACATTAGTCACGGTCAAGCCGGCATTCGCCATCTCGCGTGCCAATTCCCGCGCCGTGAAATGCCTATGTAAGTAGCCGTCGGTGAAAAACCCTTGAACTCGCGGCAGCGACCAGCCGACCTCGCGGTATTTTCGTTTGATTACCAGCCAGTGGAGTCCTTTGAGGTAGTATCTCAGGCTCGCGCGATTGTATACCATGATGAGCCCTTCGCCACCCGGAGTTAGAACGCGGCAGACCTCTTTGAAAGCCGCAGTTGGATTTGCTGAGTGATGCAGGACGCCCCAGGAGAATACGTAGTCGAAGCTGCTGGACTTGAAGCCCATACTTTCGGCATCGGTCTGAACCACGCTGAACGAGAGGTGGCGCCTTTCCCGGTTGTGAGCAGTGAGAAGGACACTGGTTTTGGTTAGATCGGCCGCCGAAACCAGCGCCCCGTTGGAGCAAAACAGGCAGGCTGCGTCGCCGGCGCCGCACCCCAGATCGAGCACCTTCCTTTTATCAAATACCGCAAAATCAAAGGCCCGGAGGAAGGGATTATGGCGAAGCAAGCCATCCGAGTGATCGGGGTCAAGGCGGCGCTGCGCGTCCCAATCCGCATAGGTCATGGGAAGCTGCTCCCACCACGAACGATTTTGAGCCTGCGCTTCACAGGCGCTGGAGTCCGCCCTTTCGCTAGTCCTGGTAAAGATATTGCTCACGATTTAACCTCCGGTCAGCGCCGCGTTATTGGGCTGCACCGTGATGCGGAACTGCCGGGCGAGGAACAGCGTCCATTACCGGAGCGATATTCTGTTCGGTGCACCATGCTCACCGCCGAGCCATTCGCGCATCGGCGTCGCGAATCCCGTCTTCGTGCGCTCGCGCCCCGCGCCGGGCAGCGGCGTTCGGGGCGTCCGGCC
This sequence comes from uncultured Binatia bacterium (SeqCode), assembly GCA_964429575.1. Lineage (GTDB taxonomy): Bacteria > Desulfobacterota > Binatia > Binatales > Binataceae > CAYSCX01. Next base: position 5,052 of record CAYSCX010000066.1, read on the forward strand.
GTCGCGCGCAGCGAGGCTCGAGATGACGTGGAGGATGCGCATCGGGAGAGTCGTCACGCTCAGGTTGTGCGCAATGCCGGGTCGATTGCGCCGGAAAGTGCGGCGCCGGAGCGGGGCGCGCAGGCACGCAGCGCGTGCAAGAGACCGTCGAGGTCGCGATCGAAGTTCCAGCCCCTGATCATGTCGAGCGAGGCTTCGCCCATTCGCATGCACACGGCGGGATTAGTTAGGAGCGAGTGCAGGCGGCGCTTGAGCGTCTCGATATCGCCCATCGGCACGACGAACCCGTTGTGGCCATTGCGAACGAGATCGGCCGCGGCGCCGACACGATCGCTAACGATGACCGGCTTGCCGGCATTCATCGCCTCGTTGACGACGAGGCCCCACGGTTCGAATTCAGAAGGGAGCACAAAGACGTCGCACAGGTCGTAGTAGCGCGGGAGTTGTTCCGGGCTAATGAAGCCGGCGAAGCGGATCGACGACCAGCCGGTCCGGCGCACTTCGGTCTCGAGTGCGCGCCGTTCGGCGCCGTCTCCGACGAACAGCAGATACGGCCGCGGTTCCTGCCCGCCGACGCTGAGCCGCGCGTACGCATCGAGGAGATCGCACGGGCGTTTTTTTGCGAGCAGCTTCGACACGTACAGAATTATCGGACGGTCGGGCGCGAAACCGAGCGAGGCCCGCAAGTCTTCACGGGTAGCGCGCGCCCGCTCGGCGCCGCCACGGAAAAAGCGGTTGTCGACCGCGTAGGGCATCATGAAAATCCGAGCCGGCGATACGCCGTAGTGTAGGTAGTAGTCGCGGTTGGCGGCGCCGATCGCGAGAAATCCGTCGATGAGCCGAAACAACATGCGGAGCAGGACGGACTTGATGGCAAGCTTCGGAAGCGAGCGCGCGTGACTCGTGAGGTGTGACTCGGATCGCAGCATCACCGGTATGCCGAGCGCGCGTGCCGACAGTGCGGCGCGCAGATTCGCCTGATGCGCATAATCGTGCAGCCAGAGTGCATCGAACGCGCCGCCCCGCAGCCGCGAGGTGATGCCGTGGACGAGCGGACGCCAGTGGGTCAGGCGGTCGGCGCGGCCGGCCGCCGGGAGGAACTCGTGCTCATAGCCGTCGAGCAGGGGCGCGTCCCATTTGACCTCTACGCTGAAGCCGGGATCGTGATACGCGCGGGTACTGAATGAGCTCAAATAGAAGACCTTGAGGTCGATGCGTGGATCGCGCGCGATGTGCCGAAGCATCGGAGCCTGGTACTGGATCGGATGCGAGACCAGATAGGCGACTCGCCATCGACGCTGTGCCGCGACCGGAGTTATGCAGCGTGAAGCTGCGGACGCGCAGCACATCAGCATGGGCCGGCCCCGGTGCGCGAGGCGGCCGCGAGCAGCGCGCAGAGCCGAACGCGATAGGACTCAAAGGTGTGAAACGATTCGAGGCGCGCGCGTCCTTGAGCGCCCATGCGTGCGCGCAGCCGGGCATCGCCAAGCAGTGAGATGAGGCGCATCGCGAGCGTCTCTACGTCTTCATAATTGACGAGGTATCCATTTTCGCCGTCGAGCACCACGTCGGGAGTGCCTCCGTGGTTGCCACCGATGACGGGTTTTGCGTGAGCCATGGCCTCGAGGAAGACCAAGCCGAAATCCTCGATGCGGCTCGGCATCACGAACACGTCGCACGCGCGGTAGCAATCCGACAGCGCCGCATCACTGATCGCGCCTAGGAATGTCACGTTCGACGCGATGCCAAGTTCCCCCGCGAGTTGCTCAAGGCGCGGGCGATCGTCACCGTCGCCAACGATCAGGTAATGCGCGCGTGGCACTGCGCCGAGCACCGCCGGCATCGCCAAGAGAACGCGGTCCACGCCCTTGTCGCAGTCGGATTCGCAAAGTCTTGTGACGGTAAGTATCAACGGACCCGCGGGCAGCGCGATTGCGGCAGAGCCGGGACTGGCCGGGCCGCGGTGGATCCCCGGATCGACGGCCCACGGAAGCAACGCGACGCGACGCGCCGGCACTCCCTGCGTGGCGACGATGCGGCGCGCGGTATAGACGCTCGCCGCGATCGTGAAAGCCGCGTTGCGTACTCCAATTCGCCGCAGCAGCGGAAGCCGCTCCCAGATATCGATGCCGTGCGTTTCGACCAGGTAGCCCGATGACCGCCTTAGCTTCAGCATCAAACCCAGTGGCGCAAGGTTGGGATGGCCGAGGTATGCCAGGCGCACACTGGCAACCGTCGCCAACGCCGCGAGCGTAAGCCGATGCTTGTGTCCGCCGAATCCACGCACCCCAAACCGCTCAGCGCCGAGATCGATGCGATGCTCGCCGGGCGGGTCGTGGAGCGAAAAAATGCGCACCGGCTCATCGCGGTCGCGCGCGAACGATGCGAGCACGGCCGCGGCGTGACGTCCGACCCGCTGCACGCCGCCGACGCCGATCAACTGCAGAAAGACGCCGAGAATCACGCACCCATCCCCGGCGAATTGCCGCGCATAAAGTCGCGAACCCACCACTTGAACGCGACCACCGCCCACACCCGCGACCAGTGGCCTTCGCCGTCGAGGAAACTTCGCCAGAGTGCGCGCACCGCGGCCGGATTCAACACCTGCTCGCCGTCGGAACTCGCGATCCAGTCCTCGACCATCGGCCTCAGCGTCGATCGCAGCCAACGATCGAACGGAAGCGTGAAGCCTCGTTTCGGCCTTCGAACGACTTCGTCCGGCAGCCGCCAGCCAAGCGCCTTGGCCAGCAGGCTCTTGCGCCGCCCGTTGAAGTTGATGGCGGCGGGGACGCGCGTGACAAACTCGACGAGGCGGTGATCGAGAAACGGCGCGCGAACCTCGAGCGAGTGGGCCATGCTCATCGCATCGGTGTCGCGAAGGAGTTGGTTGTGCATGTAGGCGCGTAGCTCAAGTTGGGATACGCGATTCAGCAGATTTGCGGGCGGGGCGCCCGCGCAATGCTCAAGCGCCGCGACCGCGTCGAACGCGTCGGAGCCTGCGCGGTAGAGGTCGGGGTCAAGCAACGTTCGCACTTCCACGCCGCTCATGAGACCGCGCACCGCCAAGTAGGCGCGTTCCGGAGTAAACGGCGCGCCCACAAAGGACGCCAGCTTCGCGCCGCGCCGGTCCGTAGCCGACGACGAGATCATCCATGATGCAGCCGCGCGTGCGCCCGGCACGCAGCCCAGCGTTGCCGCAAGCCGCCGCAGCCGTGGCACCATCCAGAAGGATTGGTAGCCGCCGAAGAGCTCGTCGCCGCCCAGCCCGGAGAGCGCTACCACGGTTCCCGCCCGCCGCGTCGCCTGCGACACGAAGTAGGTATTGACGCCATCATTGGTCGGTTGATCCATCGCCCAAACCACGCGCGGCAGTTCGTTGAGCACCTCGCGCGAGGTGATGCGCAAGGCGGTATGTTCGGTCTGATAAGCGGCGGCGACACGCTCGGCGTAGGGCCCTTCGTCGAAATCGTTCTCGTCGAATACCACCGAGAAGGTCCGCAGCCGCGCGTGCGCCGATTCGCACGCCAGCGCGACCAGGGCGCTTGAATCCATACCGCCCGAGAGGAAGATGCCGACCGGCACGTCGCCCACCAGCCGCGCGCGCACCGACTCCGCGAGAAGCTCACGGGTGGTCTCGGCGGCCGCACGCTCATCGATCGAACGATCCTCATCGAAACTGAGCTCCCAATAGCGGCGCCGCACCAGACGGCCGCGCTCGAGCGCGACCATGCATCCCGGCATGAGAGAATCCACGCCTCGCACAATCGAGAGCGGCGCGGGCACCGAGCCCCATGTCAGGTAGCCAACCGCCGCGGCGAGATCGAGACGGCGCTCGACCAGCCGGCTCGCAAGGATCGCGCGCAACTCGGATGCGAACACCAGCGTGCTGCCGTCCCATGCGAAATAAAGCGGCTTCTCGCCGAGCCGGTCGCGGACCAGCATGAGGCGCTCTTCGCGCGCGTCCCAAATGGCGAATGCGAACATCCCCTGCAGGCGCGCAAGCAGCCCGTCGATTCCCCAGCGGCGATAGCCGTGGATGAGAACTTCGGTGTCGGTGCGCGAACGGAAACAATAGCCGTGCGCGATCAGTTCGCTGCGCAATTCGGCGAAGTTGTACACCTCGCCGTTGTAAACGACCCACACCGCGCCGTCCTCGCTTGCCATCGGCTGGTGGCCCGCCGCGGAAAGATCGATGATGGCGAGCCGGCGGTTGCCCAGCGCGACGCGAACCCGCGCATCGGCATCACCCAGCACGACTGTGCCGCCGTCGTCGGGGCCGCGATGGAACTGCG
>CAYSCX010000067.1:0-9317 GCA_964429575.1 uncultured Binatia bacterium (SeqCode)
TAGGACTCGATCCCGCGAAGGTCGAGGCGCTGTTCGAACGCGCGCAGCGCGAGATCCGCGACGGGCTGCTGCCGTCGTGCCAGATCGCGATCGCGCGCGACGGAAAGATCGGCGCGATGCGGACATTCGGAAAGGCGGTCCAGGGCGGTGAGGAGAAGCCCGCGACCAACCAGACGCTCTACACGATCTTCTCGTGCACCAAGGCGATCATGTCGGCGGCGGCGTGGCTTTTGATCGGCGACGGCCTGCTCAAGCCGAGCGAGCGCGTTGCGGACATCGTTCCCGAGTTCGCGACCAATGGAAAAGACGCGGTGACGGTCGAGCAGGTACTGCTGCACGTGAGCGGATTTCCGAACGCGCCGTTTCCGCAGGGCGAGTGGAACAGCAAGGAGGCGCGGCTCGAGCGGTTCAAGAAGTGGAGGCTCGAATGGCCGGTCGGCAGCAAGTTCGAGTATCACCCGACCTCGGGCTTTTGGGTGATCGCGGAGATCATCGAGCGGCGGACCGGGAAGGATTTCAGGCAGTTTGTGCGCGAGAGAATCGCAGAGCCGCTGGGGATTCCGGAATTGTACGTCGGACTGCCGGGCGCACTGAATAGTCGCGTGGCGGACCTTGTTCACGTCGGCGAGCCGCTGACGAACGAAGAGCGGAAGAAGATGGGATTGCCCGACCTGCCGGTGACGGAAGTGACCGAGGAAGCGATCATGGGATTCAACAATCCCGCGGTGCGCGAAGCGGGCGCGCCGGGCGGCGGCGGCATCATGACGGCTGGCGAGCTTGCGCTGTTCTACCAGGGGTTGCTGCACAACCGCGGCGTCGATGGGAAGCCGCTCTGGAAGCCGGAGGTGCTGAAAGACGCGCTGCGGGTGCGGTCGGGGGATTACAAGGATCCGATTTTCGGCATCAAGTGCAATCGCGCGCTCGGGGTAGTAGTCGCGGGCGACGACGGCATGGCGAACTATCGCGGATTCGGGAAGACGGGGTCGCCACTCGCATTCGGACACGGCGGCGCGGGCGGACAGATTGCATGGGGGGATCCGGTGAGCGGGATATCGATCGGATATTGCACCAATGGATTCGACCGCAATGACATCAGACAGGGCAGGCGAGGGGTGGCGATTTCGAGCCTCGCGGCGGTGTGCGCGGGAATATGAGAGGGCGCGGCGCGGAGCGAGAGATCGGTGAGCTGAAATGCGATTGGCGAGTGAATTGGCGCGTGGGAGCTTCGATCCTTCGCGCGAACTTCGCACTCAGGATGACTAATCAGGCGCGCGCGGCTCGGCTGGACAGCTAAGCGTGGAAGGGGTTGGCGAGCACAATGGTTGATTCGCTGGCGGCGCCGACGCCGACCATCGCAAGGCGCACGTCGGTGAGTTCGGCAAGACGCTCCAGGTAGCGACGCGCGGCCGCCGGCGCTAAGCGTGCGCAAACCGCGGGCGAGGCCGGATTTTGCGCTCAATTTCGGCGAGCCGATGGCGCCTGACCAACCTCAGCTCGTAGTCCCGTTGCAGATTCATCCACAGTTCCGGCGTGGTGCCGAAATAGCGCGCGAGCCTTACGGCCGTGTCGGCCGTGATGGTGCGGCGGCCACGAACGATGTCGGCGATTCGGTTGGCGGGCACGTCCAGTGCGGCCGCGAGTCGATTACTGCTAAGCGCGAGCGGTCGCAGAAACTCTTCGTGCAGAATCTCGCCCGGATGAATTGGCGTCAGCAGTTTTTCCCTGCTTGCGATAGTCGTCCGCGTTTTCATCCCGGATTTCCTTCATTGCCGCGCCGGACGCGGTGGGGCGGTTCAGTGATAGTCAGTAATTTCCACATGGTATGCGTCGCCGTCGCGCCACACGAAACAGATCCGCCACTGATCATTGATTCTGATGCTGTGCTGGCCCGCGCGGTATCCCTTGAGTGCTTCGAGCCGGTTGCCCGGTGGCGAAGCAAGATCCTGCAATCTTGACGCGGCGTGCAACCACAGGAGCTTCCTGCGCGCGACCCGCTCAATCGCCTTGAAACGGGGAACTGCGACGTCTGTGAACAGGCGTTCGGTATCGCGGCATCGGAAGCTCGCGATCACCTGTAGAGTATATTATCCATTACGCAATACGTCAAACCGGCCGGCGGCAGCCCTCGAGCGGTGCCACGGTGGCGCCTCGACGCTTTCACGAGTGGAAGGGGTTGGCGATTACGATCGTTGATTCGCGGGCGGCGCCGACGCCGACCATCGCAAGCCGCACGCCGGTGAGTTCAGCGAGTCTCTCGAGATAGCGGCGCGCTGCAGCAGGCAGGTCGTTCATCGAGCGCGCGACGGTGACGTCTTCGCGCCATCCCGGCATCTCTTCGTACACTGGCTTGACGCGGTCGAGCATGTGCCGACCCGGCGGCATCACGTCGTAGCGTTTCCCGCGCACCTCGTATCCAACGCAGATCTCGAGAGGGTCGATGCCGGTCAGCACGTCGAGCTTGGTGATCGCGATGCCCCACAGTCCATTGACGCGCACGGAGTGACGCGCGACGGCGGCATCGAACCATCCGATGCGGCGTGGGCGGCCGGTGGCGCTGCCGAACTCGACGCCCTCCTCGCGCACTGAATCGGCGAGCGTGCCGAACATCTCGCTTGGAAACGGGCCGGCGCCGACGCGCGTGGTGTACGCCTTGGAGATACCCAGCACCGCGTCAAGGCGTCCCGGGCCGATGCCGCTGCCGGCGAACACCGCGCTCGCCACGCAGTTCGACGAGGTTACGTAGGGGTAGGTGCCGTGGTCGATGTCGAGCATGGTGCCGTGGGCGCCCTCGAAGAGCACGCGTCGGCCCGCGCGGATGGCGTCGTCGAGGAATGCGCCGGTATCGCACAGGTAGGGCAGCAGGCGGCGGCGCGCGGCGCGCATCGCGGCGATGATCGGATCGGCAGGCACCGTCTTCGCCTTGAGCACCGCGCGCAGATGCGCGTTCTTGTCGCGAATGTTGCGGCGGAGTTTTTCGGTGAACGAATTGAGATCGACGAGGTCGTCGAAGCGAAGGCCGAGGCGCGACATTTTGTCTTCGTAGGCGGGGCCGATGCCGAATCCGGTAGTGCCGATCGCGCGCTTGCCAAGGTGCGCCTCGCGCGAGCGGTCGATGGCGCGATGGTACGGCATCACGAGGTGAGCGTCGTAGCTGATCTTGAGGCGGCCGGGATCGAGCGCGAAGCCCTTGCGTTTCAGATCGTCGATCTCGCCGAGCAGCGCCACCGGATCGACCACCATGCCGTTGCCGAGCACGCAGACCTTGTCGCGATGGAGCGCGCCGGACGGGATAAGGCGCAGGATGAATTTCTCGCCGCCGACGACGAGAGTATGCGCAGCGTTGTTGCCGCCCTGATAGCGAACCACGATGTCAGCGTCGTGGGCGAGCAGGTCAACGATCTTGCCCTTGCCCTCATCGCCCCACTGAATGCCGACGACTGCTACGGTCTTCATGCGTCGTTGGGCCGGCCGAGTTGGAGGTCGCGAGCCGCGACTCCCAATAACCGGAAGTCGAAGGTTGGCTGGACGGTCGTTCCCGTTGGTCGGGTTGCTGAGAGCAGCGCGCCTTCTCCCTGGTCAAGGAGAGGGGACATCGGCAGCGGCGCCCGGCGGGCATCGGTCAACGGAACGAATTCGTATCGCGCGGTCACACTTTTCCCGCCGCGGCATCATGGCGACCAAATCGCGAGCGCGTCAAAGTTTGATCAGCGATGCTGCGGTGATCGCAGGGACAGTCCTGAGCTTCTCGAGCACTACCGCGGGCACTTGAGCGTCAACCTGGACAAGACTCAGCGCGGTGCCGCCGACGCGATCGCGGCCAAGCTCGAGACCGGCGATGTTAATCTGCGCCTCGCCGAGAATCGTCCCCACGGCGCCAACCACGCCGGGCACGTCGCGGTTATGAAGCATGAGGAAGTAGCCCTCGGGGACCGCCTCGACGCGGAATCCGTCGATGCGAACGATGCGCAACGCGCGTCCCGAGAGCACCGTGCCCATCACTTCGTGGGTCGCGCGCGGCGTGGTTACAGTCACGGTCAACGTGTTGACGTAATCGGTAACTTCGCGCGAGCGCGTCTCGGTGACACGGATGCCGCGCTCGCGGGCGATAAACGGCGCATTCACGAAGTTGAGCGTGTCGTCGAGGAATCCGCTGAGCAGGCCCTTGAGCACGCCCGCGGTGATGGTGTCGGGCTTCAGCTCGGCGGCGTCGCCGCCGAGTGCGACGGTCACCTGCACGGGCGCCTCGTTCAACAGTTGCGCGGCGAGATGGCCGAGCTTTTCAGCGAGACGGAGATGCGGGCCGAGCACCGCGAGTTCCTGCGGCGTGAGGGCGGGCAGATTCACGGCGTGGCGAATGGCGCCATCGATCAGAAAGTCGGCGACCTGCTGCGCGATGTCCACGGCAACCTGCACTTGCGCCTCGTCGGTTGCGGCGCCGAGGTGTGGAGTAGCGATGAGGTTGTCGAGCTTGAGCAGCGGATGATCGGCGGGCGGCGGCTCGTCGACAAACACGTCGAGCGCCGCGCCGGCGACCTTGCCGGAGCGGAGCGCATCGGCGAGCGCGGTCTCGTCGACGATGCCGCCGCGCGCGCAGTTGATGATGCGCACGCCCTTTTTCATCTTCGCGATCGCGTCAGCGCCGATGAGGCCGCGGTTGTCGTCGGTCAGCGGGACGTGGACGGTGATGAAGTCGGAGCGCGCGAATAATTCGTCGAGGCTAACGCACTCGACGCTAATCTTCGCGGCTGCGTCGGCGGTGATCATCGGGTCGTAGCCGAGGACTTTCATCTTGAGGCCGAGCGCACGGTCGGCGACGATGCGCCCGATGTTACCCAGGCCGACGACGCCGAGCGTCTTGTTGCTCACCTCGGTGCCGGTGAACTTTGCGCGGTCCCACTTGCCGGCGCGCACTGCTGCGGCCGCCGCGGGTATGTGGCGCGCAAGCGCCATCATCATCGAGATGGTGTGTTCGGCAGTGGTGACGCTGTTGCCGGCCGGGCTGTTCATCACGACGATTCCGCGCCGCGTGGCGGCATCGAGATCGACATTGTCCACCCCAACACCGGCGCGGCCGATGACCTTGAGGTTGGCGGCGCGGTCGATGATCTCGCGGGTGACGCGAGTGGTGCTGCGAATCAGAAGCGCGTCATAGGGAGCGATCGCGTCGGCGAGCTCGGTGGGCGTGAGGCCGGGCTTGATGTCGAAATGCAGTTGCGGGTAGCGCCGGAGCACCTCGATGCCCTGCCGCGCGAGCGTGTCACTTAAGAGGAGGCGGAAGGTGTGCGCCATGTTCTCGTTCAGGCGCCTCGTGCGATCCGTTGCTGGACGGCGGTGACACCGGCTCCGGGCGCGAATTGATGCCCGCACTCGCCAAGCGCGAGTTCGAAGGCGCCAACCGCGATCAGCATGTCGAACGGCGAGAGCCAGCCCATGTGGCCGAAGCGCACGAGCTTGCCCTTCATATGATCCTGTCCGCCCTGCAAATGAACGCCGAGCACCTCTCGCGCGTATTTTAGCAGTTTCGCGCCGTCGAGACCGTCGGGCAGGAGCACGCCGGTTGCGCCGGGGGCAGGGTTGTCGGGCGCGAGGAGTCTCATTCCGAGCGCGCGAGCGGCGTCGCGAGTCGCTTCGGCCATGAGCGCGTGTCGCGCGAAGACGCGCGGCAACGTTTCGCCGTGGATCATCTCGAGCGCCTTGCTCAGGCCGAAGATGAGCGACACCGGCGCGGTGTACGCGGTCGAGTGTTCGTCGCGTTGTGCTTTGAGTTCGCGCGGGATGTCAAAGTAGTAGCGCGGCGTTTGGTTTTTCTGTGCGCGCTCCAGCGCACGGGGTGAGAGAGCGATTATCCCTAGTCCGGGCGGCAGCATCAGCGCCTTTTGGCTGCCGGTCACGAGCGCATCGACGCCCCATTCATCCATTTTCTGCTCGAACACACCGACCGAAGTGATGCCATCCACCACGAGCATCACGCCGCGGCGGCGGGTCACCTCCGCGATCTGTGAAACAGGATGCACCGCGGTGGTCGAGGTTTCGCTCGCCTGCACGAAGACCGCGCGAGCATTGGGATTGGCCTTGAGCGCGTCGTCGATCTGCTCGGGTCGCACCGCGCGGCCCCATTCGACAGTGACTTCGTGGCCCGCCATACCGTGAGCGGCAAGCATCTTGCCCCAGCGCTCGCCGAACTTGCCGCCGTTGACGAAGATCGCGTGCTCGCCCGGTGCGAGCAGGTTGACGATTGAGGCTTCCATCGCGCCGGTGCCGGAGGATGAGAGAATCACGACGTCCTGCTTGGTACCGAGGAGCGGTTGGAGGCGTGCGCGCGACTGGTCGAGCGCTGCGCCGAACTCGGCGGTGCGGTGATGGATCACGGGGCGCGCAATTTCCAGCAACACCTCGGGGGGCACCGGAACCGGTCCGGGCGTGAACAGGTATCTCTTCGCGGGTGGCATGGTCGGATCGCCGACGGGTAGGGCTCTCCTATATTGCCTGCGCGGTCGGCAGCGCGCGACAGGATCACTTTGCGCGGCGGCCAAAAAAAAGCCCGGTGCCCGCATCCGCGGTGCGCCAGACCCCAAGCCGTCGCGGCCCCTGTCGCACGAGTGGATTATCGGAGGGTTGGAAGAGAGTCAACGGCGAAGGAGAAGAGGAGCAGGCACCTTCAACCGGCGGCATCGACGCGACACGTCGCAGCCGCCGACCTCTCCCGGTGGGAGCTTTGCATAAGCAACGACCTAACCCTTGGCCCCTTCCCTAAAGGGAAGGGGAACTTGGGAAAGGGAACCCGGCGCGGGGAGACAGGACGCGTGTGTGGCCCAACCCCCTAACCTCTGTAAAGGGAGACGGGAAGGAGAAGAGTGCGTTGAAAGGCAGGGGTGGGCAGTGCTTAGGTGATCGGATTGCATGGCGCTCGAATACCAAATTCGCGACGGTAAGCTCGTCTGGATCAAAAACCCGGTGACGGGAGCGATCTCGTACGTGGTTGACGTGCGCGCGAAAAGTTTCGCGTTCGCGCTCGGCGCGCGGGAGCCATTCGATCCGACCGCGCCGGAACTCGGCGACGAGGTGATCGAGGGGGCGGTCGCAGCGTGTCCGTTTTGTCCGGGCAATGAGAGCCACACGACGCGCGAAGTATTCAGGCTGGCTCCGCACGAGGTTCCGGAATGGAGCGGAGACGCATCGCGCAACGGCGATGCGTGGGTGATTCGCGCGTTCAATAATCTCTTTCCACGCATCCCGGCGGAACTCACCGGCAATCGCAACGAGTCATACATCGTGGTCGAGGACCCGCGGCATTTTATCGCCGGCGCGCATTCGACCGACGACCTGGTGTTCAGCGCATCGCTCGGCGAGGGACACTTCCAACGGCTGCTCGAAGCAGACGTGCGGGTGATGAAACGTGCGCTCGACAATCCAACGGTGCACTCGGTGGTGGTGCGCAAGAACCAGGGGCGCGAGTCGGGCGCGTCGCAGCCGCACATCCATCAGCAAATCATCGCGGGACCCGAGCCGTTTCCGGTGGTCGCGGCGGAGGTAGAGGCGGAGCGCGGGAATCCGCAGATATTCGATGAACTGATCGATTTGTTCGAGCGCGTCGGGTTGATGATCGAGCGCGGAAAGAAAATCGTGAGCTACGTGAGTCCGGTCGGCGTGTTCCCGCGCAGTTACGACGTCGTGATGCCGGAGTATCGCGGGTCGCTAAGCGATCTAGCGCCGGAGGAGCTGCGCCTGTTCGGTCACACGATGTTCAAGCTGCTGCGCGTGCTGGGGCCGCTGCCGCTCGACTACGAGATTCATCAGGGCGAGGGGCTGCCGCTTCACGCGCACATCAATGGGCGCTTGTATCCGTATGCGAACGTCGCGGGGACGTTAAACCTGCCCGACACGCTGCTGCAAAGCGCGGCGGCGATCAGAAGGGCGTTCGAGCGGGAGAAGTAGCCCCCTCCTGGCGTGTACGGAGTTTTGCTCCATTCGCGCCGGCCTCTCCCTGGTTAGGGACGGGCGAGCAGCGGAGGCAGAAGGCGGAGTCGATCGTCACGACCCAACCCCTCACCCCTTCCCTAAAGGGAAGGGGAACCAGAAATGGCGACGGATGAAGAGCGGACTATTCGGCGCGCCAGACGGGCTTGCGTTTTTCGAGGAACGAGCGCACGCCCTCCTTCGCGTCGAGACTCTGGCGCACGTCGCGCGCGAGGCGCAACAGATCGTCGTGGTACGCGTCGAATGACTCGCTCATGCAGCGCCGCACCGTCGTCTTCATCGCGCGGAGCGCGAGTGGCGCGTTCGATGAGATCTTGTCGGCGAGTGCGGCCGTGGACTTGTCGAGATCGGCGTCGGCTACGACGTCGTGCAGGAGGCCCATCGCGAGCGAGCGGCGGGCGTCGATGAGCTCGGCGGTGTAGAGAATGTACGCGGTGTTCGGCGAGCCGCAGGCCTCGATCAGCTTGCGCGTGAAGTCGTAGGGCACCATCAGGCCGACGCGGCCGAGCGTCATGCCGAGCCGTGCGTTTTCGGCGGCGATGCGAAGGTCGCAGTGCAGCGCCAGTTCGAGTCCGCCTGCGAGCGCGGCGCCCTGGATCGCGGCGATGGTCGGGACCGGAAATTTTTCGAGACGGCCGAAGACGAATTCGAGCGAGGTCGGATTGTGGCCGCTGGTGGCTTCGTCGACCTCCTGCAAATCAATTCCCGCGCAGAAACTCGATCCGTTGCCGCGCAGCACGAGCGCGCGAACCGATTTGTCGCCTTCGAACTCAGCGAGAGCGCGATTGAGCGCGTCGATGACCCGCTGGTTGAGCGCGTTGCGCTTCTCGGGCCGGTTGAGCGTAAGCGTTACGCACGCGTCTTTGCGCGCGACCTGCAGAACTTCCTCGGCCATGTGAACTCGTCTCCTTGAAATGTGCTCGGCGGCGAGCATCGCACGGCGCGCGCGGCGGCATCAAGGCCGCCGCGCGGTCGCGAGCCGCGACTCCCAATAACAGGAAGTCGAGGGTTGGCTTGAGGATCGCTCCCGTTGGTCGGGTTGGTGGTCGAGAGGCTCGACGGCCAGTAACAGGAAGTCGAGGGTTGGCTGGAGGATCGTTCCCGTTGGTCGGGTTGGTGAGAGGAGAGGGCGCACGGCCGTGCGCCCCTACGAAGGCAGGAACAGGGGACAGAGGATTATGCGACGATGCTGAGCAGTTTGTCTTTGATGTAGATGACCTTCTTCGGCGCTTTGCCGGCGAGGTGCTTCTTGACGGCGTCGCTGGCGAAGGCGAGGTCGCGGACCTTGTCCTCGGCGGCGCCGACTTCGACTTCGAGACGCTCGCGCACCTTGCCATTGA
>CAYSCX010000068.1:0-8962 GCA_964429575.1 uncultured Binatia bacterium (SeqCode)
TTCGCGCGGCCCGCGCCGGCGCACGATGAGTTCATCGCCAAGGTCGATTACACCATCGACCGCGCGCGCAAATCCTTGATCGCGCGCCAACACCCCGAGGGCTATTGGCACGGCTCCCTCGAGGCGAACGCACAGATGAACGCCGAGTTCATCATCTACAACCACTTCATGGACGTGGTTGAACCCACGCTCGAAGCGAAGCTCAAGAAGTTTTTGCTCGATAGGCAAAATCCAGATGGAAGCTGGAGTCTCTACCCCGGCGGCCACGGCTACCTGTCCAGCTCCATCGAGGCGTACTTCGCGCTCAAGCTGACCGGCATGCTCGCCGGCGACGAGCCGATGATGCAGGCGCGCCGCTGGATCCTCTCCCAGGGCGGCATCGAGCGCTGCGGCACCCTCGCGCGCTTTTATCTCGCCGCGATGGGCCAGGTGCCGTGGGAGGCGACCGCTGCCCTGCCGGTCGAGCTGATGCTTCTGCCCAACTGGTCGCCCGTCAACATCTACGAATTGTCGTCATGGGCGCGCGGCACCGTCGTCCCGCTGATGATTCTTCAAGCGTCGCGCCCGGTCGAATCCGTCGATTACCGCTTTGGCGTGCTCGAGCTGTACATCCAGCCGCCGCACTTCACAAAGTTCAAGCAGCCGCCGGGCAGGCGCGCTCTCTCGCTGCGCAACTTCATCAACCTCGCCGACCGCGCGCTTCGCTTCTACGCACGTCACAACTTGAAGTCGCTGCGTAGCCACGCGCTGCGGGCTGCTGAGAACTGGCTTCTGGAGCATCAGGAAGCCAACGGGTCGTGGGGCGGCATTCAGCCCTGCTACCTGCTGAGCGCGATGGCCCTGCGATCGCTCGGCTACCGCAACGACCATCCCGCGCTGAAAAAGGCGCTCGAGGCGTCGCACGAACTTATCTGGGATCTCGGCGACCGCGCGCTATACATGCCATGCGTTTCGCCCAACTGGGACGGCGCTCTCGCGGCGCAGGCGCTGCTCGATACCGGCGTGGCGGGCGATCATCCCGCCATCGCCGCGGCCGCAAAGTGGTTCGTCGATCATCAAATCTTCAAGCGCGGCGACTGGTCGATTAAGCGCCCCAAGCTCGAACCGGGTGGCTGGGCATTCGAGTTCTACAACAACGGCTACCCCGACGTTGACGACTCCGCCGTCATCCTGAGCGTGCTCGCCAAGTCCAAAACCGATGATCCGGCCGCGCTCGAGCGATCTGTCTCGGCAGGCGCGAACTGGGTGATGGGCATGCAGTCGCGCGACGGCGGGTTTGCCGCGTTCGACGCCGACAACAACAAGCATTGGCTCAACCACGTGCCGTTGGCTGACGTCGAGGCCGTCACCGATCCCTCGTGTCCGGATCTCACCGGTCGCGTGCTCGAGATGATGGGTGCGGTTGGTTATCGTGCTGACCATCCCGTCGCGCAGCGCGCGATTCAGTGGCTCAAGCGCGAACAGTCGCCCGACGGTGCATGGTGGGGACGCTGGGGCGTCAACTACATTTACGGCACCTTCTCCGCGCTCGCCGGAATCCGCGCGATCGGCGCCGATCTGGAGGAACCTTGGATCAAACGCGCCGTCGCGTGGCTCAAGGACCATCAAAACGCAGACGGCGGATGGGGCGAGAGCCCGCTCTCGGATCGCGACCCTGCGTGGCGTGGGCGTGGCGCGTCAACCGCGTCGCAAACCGCATGGGCGCTCATCGGCCTCGTCGCAGGCGAAGATTCCATGAGCGAATCTGTGATGCGCGGCATCGCGTGGCTCACGGAGCGCCTCAACCACGGCGGCGCATGGGACGAGCCCGAGTCCACCGGCAACGGATTTCCCAACCATTTCTATCTTCGCTACGAACTGTACTCGCACTATTTCCCGCTGATGGCCCTCGGACGTTTCCGCAAGCGCCTGGCACAGAAGGCGTCGCTAAAGGCGTAACCCGATGAAGTCGATCGCACTGCTCGGCTCAACCGGCTCCGTCGGCGTCACCACGCTCGACGTGGTCGGCCGCTTCAGCGGCCGTTTCCGGGTGGTCGCGATGGCCGCCGGACAGAATCTCGGCTTGCTCACGCAGCAAATCGCAAAGTTCCACCCCGAGTTGGTCTCGGTCGCGACCCCCGAACTCGCGCGCGAACTCCAGTCCCGCCTCGGCCGCGGCGCACCGCGCATCGTTCATGGTCTCGACGGCGCCATTGCCGTTGCAACTCATCCCGGCACGCAGCTGCTCGTCTCCGCGCTTGTCGGCGCGATGGGGCTGCGCCCGACACTGGCGGCGATCAAGGCGGGCAAGGACATCGCATTCGCCAACAAGGAAGTGCTGGTCATCGCCGGCGAACTCATTACCAACGCGGTGCGCACGAGCGGCGTGAAGCTGCTGCCGGTGGACAGCGAACATAACGCCATCTTCCAGTGCCTCGAAGGACGCGCGCGCAACACCATCAAACGCATCATCCTCACCGCCTCGGGCGGCCCGTTTCGCGAGCTTCCCGCCGATCGCTTCAGTTCGATCACAATTCAGGACGCGCTCAACCATCCGACCTGGCGGATGGGCAACAAGATCACGATTGACTCCGCCACCTTGATGAACAAAGGCCTCGAAGTCATCGAGGCGCATTGGTTGTTCGGGCTCAGCTCCGAGCAGATCTCGGTCGTGATTCATCCGCAAAGCGTCATCCATTCGATGGTCGAATTCATCGACGGCTCGGTCATCTCCGAGATGGCGGTTCCCGACATGGCGATCCCGGTTGCCTACGCGCTCGCCTACCCGGAGCGCCTGCCGCTCACTCATCTCGAGCCGCTTTCACTCGCCGATACCGGCAAGCTCACCTTCGAACCGCCCGACCTCGCGCGGTTTCCGTGCCTGCGGCTCGCCTTCGACGCGCTGGCTGCCGGCGCGACGATGCCCGCGTGTCTCAACGCCGCCAACGAAGTGCTGGTCGCGGGATTCCTCGCCGGCGAGCTGCCCTTCACCGACATTCCGCGCCACATCGAAACCGTGATGGCCCGCCACTCCAACCAGCCCGCCCGCACGCTCGAAGATTTGCTCGAGACCGATGCGTGGGCGCGCGGCGCCGCGCGCGAATTGATGCGCGCGCGGCCGCAGGCTGCGTAGCCGATGGCTGGTGCGGGCCTAAGCGCGCGCGGCGCGGCGGTCGCTCACGCGTCCGCGGTGCCGCCAGTCTCGCTCGATGCCGCGTACGCCTGTTGCAAGCGCATCGTGAAGTCCCACTACGAGAACTTCACCGTCGCGTCGTGGCTAATGCCGCGCACGATGCGCCCGCATATGTACGCCATCTACGCGTACGCGCGCATCGCCGATGACTTCGCCGACGAATTGCACGACCTCGGCAAGCTCAATGATTGGGAGCGCGAACTCGACTACGCCTGCGCCGGCGCGCCGCGCCATCCGGTGATGGTCGCACTCGCCGATACGCTCGCGCGCTTCAACATTCCCGCGCAGCCGTTTCGCGACTTGCTGGTCGCATTCCGCTCCGACGTGGACTTCAAGGGCTTCGAAACCCTTGACGACCTCCTCGCCTACTCGCGCAATTCAGCCAATCCCGTCGGCCGCCTCGTGCTCTACCTGTTCGGTTACCGCGATGAGGAGCGCCAGCGCCTCTCCGACCTCGTTTGCACCGGTCTCCAGCTCGCCAATTTCTGGCAGGACGTCGCCGTTGACCTCGACAAGGGACGCATCTATCTGCCCCGCCAGGACCTCGCAAAATTCCGCGTTACGGCCGCCGATTTGCTGCGGCGCGAAACAACCGCGAATTTCGTCGAATTACTGCGGTATGAGATCGAGATTTCCCGAAAAATGCTGGTCGAGGGCAGCGCCCTATTCAAGTCTGTGGACCACCGCTTGCGCCGCGACATCCTGATGTTCTCCGGCGGCGGACTTGCGATTCTTCGCGCGATCGAGCGCGTGGGATGCGAGGTCTTCCAGCGCCGGCCAAAACTTTCCAAGCTCGACTATCTGCGGCTCGGACTAAACGCGATTCGCGGGCGGCTCGAAGTGTAAGTTCGGTGGCGGCGATCAATTCACACGAAAAGCAGACGCTTAGCACAATGCTCCTGCGCGACTACGAACGCTGCGCGGAAGTGACGCGTCGCGCATCGTCGAACTTCTACTACGCATTCATGCTGCTCCCCGCCGAGCGCCGCCGTGCACTCTACGCCGTGTATGCATTCTGCCGTTTCGTGGATGACGTTGCCGATGACGAATCGGTGGCGGAGCCGGCGGAGCGGTTGCGGAGATGGCGCGATGAACTTGAACGGGCGTATGGCGGAAATCCGGCTCGCGCGGTCTCGCGGGCGCTTGCCGACGCGTCGCGGCGCTTCAACATCCCGCGCCGGCATTTCGAGGAGGTGATCGCGGGCGTCGAGATGGACCTCGCGCGCAAGCGTTACGAGACGTTCGAAGAGCTTCGTCTCTACTGCTACCGGGTCGCATCCGCGGTCGGCCTCATCTGCATCGAAATTTTCGGCTATACGAACCCCGCTGCTCGCAAGTATGCCGAGCGGCTCGGTATCGCGTTTCAGCTCACCAACATTATTCGCGATGTGAGCGAGGACGCAGCGCGCGGGCGCATCTACCTGCCGCTCGAAGATCTCGCCCGCTTCGGGGTGACCGAGGCGGACATCTCAGGCGGCACATACAACACGAACTTCGTGCAACTGATGGAATTCGAGGCGTCGCGCGCGCGCGAGTTCTATCGCGAGGCCGAGCAGGCGCTGCCGCCGGAGGATCGCTCGACGCTGCTAACGGCCGAAGCGATGCGGCTCATCTACGGAACGCTGCTCACCAGAATCGAGCGCTCGCAGTTTCGAGTGCTGGACCGTCGCCACAGTCTTTCCGCCCCGACCAAGCTCTACCTCGTCGGCCGTGCGTGGGCCGCCGGCCGGTTGAGCGCGCTGCGCGGGTAACGCGCGATGGCTGCGCCGCACGACGCCGCGATTATCGGCGCGGGTTTCGCCGGGCTGGCGGCCGCGGTCGCGCTTGCGGAGCGCGGCGTACGGGTCGCGGTGCTCGAGGGCAAGCCCAACCTCGGCGGTCGCGCGTACTCATTTTCCGACGACGAGAGCCACGACTGGGTCGATAACGGCCAGCACGCGCTGATGGGTTGCTACACCGAGACACTCGATTTTCTTTCGCACATCGGCTCGGCTCACAAGCTCGTGTTTCATGAAGATCTCGAAATCGAGATGCTCGACCGCGGCGGCAAAAGCGCGATGCTCAAGACCGCTCGCCTGCCGGGACCGTTTCACATGGGTGCGGCGCTGATGCGCTATCGCCATCTCACGCTCCCAGAGCGCATTGCCGCGGTGCGCGGCGCGTTGCGGCTCCTATGGATGCGTCGTCACGATCGCGCGGCGCTGCAACGGACGACTGTCGCGCGGTTAATGGATTTGCTTGGCCAAGGATCGCGCGCGCGCGCGTGCTTTTGGTATCCCATCGCGATCGCGACTCTAAACGAAGACCCGGAGCGCTCGTCGGCCGCGTTGTTCGCGGAAGTTCTGAAGCGTGCATTCTTTTCGCGCCGGCGCGATTCGGCGTTCGTGTATTCGAAGGTCGGGCTCAGTGAACTCTATTGCACGGATTCCGCCGCAGTCGTCGAGCGCAACGGCGGCTCGGTCGTTCCACGATCAATCGTCGAGGCGCTGGAACTCGACGGCCAAGGCAACGTCGCCTGTGCCCGGATTCGCGACGGACGGCGAGTCGAGGCGCGGTGCTTCATAGCCGCGACACCGCCTGCACAATTGGTCCGTTTCCTGCCGGAGAGTGCGGTGGCCGACCCGTTCTTTGCGCGGCTGCAGAAACTCGACAGCTCGCCGATCATCTGCGCACACGTGTGGCTGGACCGAGAGGTTACCGCTTCGCCGTTCGTCGGATTCATCGGCACCACGACGCAGTGGCTCTTCAACAAGGACAAGATTTTCGAGCGCCATGGCGAGCGCCATCCGGGCTACCTGAGTTTCGTCATCAGCGGTGCGCGGCGGCTGGTCGATCGGCCCAACGATGAGCTGCTCGAAATCATCATGAACGATCTGCGCGCGATGATTCCCGAGTCGCGAGACGCCAAGGTCGTGCACTCATTGGTGCTCAAGGAAAAGCAGGCGACCATGGCGCCGGATCCGGAATCGGACGCCCTGCGGCCGCCGGTGGCGACGCCGCTTCGGAATTTCTTCCTCGCCGGCGACTGGGTGCAGACCGGCCTGCCCGCGACAATCGAAAGCGCGGTCGTGGCTGGCCGCGCGGCCGCGTCAAAGGCTCAAGCATGGCTCCACGAGCGGGCGTGAGGTGCAGGAGAGGATGGCGGCGAAAATCTCGCTGGTGACCGGCGCCAACGGCTTCGTGGGCTGCCAGGTCGCGCGCGCGCTGGTCGAGCGCGGTGACCGAGTGCGCGCATTGGTTCGCGAAGGCGCGGACGTCGCCGCGCTCGAAGGAGTGGACGTCGAGCTTGTGCGAGGCGATGTGCGCGACTCGCCATCGCTCGAGCGCGCCGTGCGCGGGTGCGACGAGATTTATCACGTCGCGGCGGACTATCGGCTCTGGGTGCCGGAGCCACGCGAGATGTTCGCGGCCAATGTTGACGGCACAAAAAACGTGCTCGAGGCAGCGCGGCGCGCCGGAGTCTCACGCATCGTGCACACGAGTACGGTTGGTGCGCTCGGCATCCCGCACGACTCACCGGGGACTGAAGACACGCCGGTGGCGTACGCCGACATGGTCGGGCCATACAAGCAGTCGAAGTACCTCGCGGAACGCGCGGCGGTGGAGGCGGCGCGCGACGGCCTGCCGGTGGTCATCGTGAATCCGTCCACCCCGGTCGGCGAATTCGATTTCAAGCCCACGCCCACCGGCCGAGTCATCGTCGATTTTCTAAATCACCGGATGCCCGCGTACCTCGACACCGGGCTCAATCTCGTGGACGTTCACGACGTCGCGCGCGGACATCTGCTGGCGGCGGAGCGCGGGCGCATTGGCGAGCGCTACGTTCTCGGCGGTGAGAACCTGACGTTGCGCGAGTTCTTCGAACGGCTTGCGAAGCTTGCGGGGATGTCGGCACCTCGCGTCAGAATTCCATACGCGGTGGCATACGGATTCGCGCTGGGGGCCGAAGCGTTTGCACGCACCGTGACACATCGCGCGCCCCGCGCGAGCCTCACGGAGGTGCGGATGGCGCGCAAGCGCATGTGGTTCGACTCATCGAAGGCGCGGCGCGAACTTGGCTATGCGCCCGGGCCAATCGACGCGGCGCTCGCGCGCGCGATCGCGTTCTTGCGCGAACGCGGCGGCGCCTAGGCCGTCACCGACCCGGACGCTTGCTTCTGAGATGAGCGCCAGCGCACGCGCGCCCAGGCGCCCCACATTTCAAGCCCGCTTGACAAGTGACAAGCGACACACTACAGATGTCCTGCTAGGTGATCAGATCGTTCAAACATCGCGGCCTCAAGCTTCTGTACGATGGACGAACGGCAAGGCGCATGGCACCGGAACATGTGGACAAGCTCCGCGACGTTCTCGCCGTTTTGGAACGGAGCCGAACGGCTCAGGATATGAACCTTCCGGCGTTTCGGCTCCATGCATTGAAAGGAGCCCTGAGAGGGCATTACGCAGTGTCGGTCTCCGGGAACTGGCGTGTGACTTTCCGCTTCGAAGCGGGCCACGCCGTAGATGTCGATTACGTCGACTATCATTAGGAGCGCGAAATCTATGCCCATGCACAATCCGCCGCATCCTGGCGGTGTCGTACGCCGGCAGTGCCTTGAACCTTTGGGTCTTTCCGTTACGGAGGCTGCAAAGGCGCTCGGGGTTACTCGGCAGGCGCTGTCAGATTTGGTGAACGGAAAGGCGGGGGTGTCGGTAGAAATGGCGATCCGACTCTCAAAGGGTTTCGGGTCCAGTCCAGAGACGTGGCTCGGGATGCAGATGGCCTACGACCTTTGGCAGGCTCGGAGCCGCGCCGATGAGATCCACGTGCGGTCATTCAAGGCCGCTTGACTGCTTGCGGTCCTTGGCCGATGAAGTTGAGATCGCGACAAGCCGAAGATCTCGCCTGGGTGGTTACGAGGTCTTCCAGGCGCCTATCGCGTATGGTGCGGAAAGGGGATGGTTGACGCTGGTGACGTCGGGGATGGGAAAGCGAGTGGTTGATGCCGCCCGCGTGGCTGAAAGGCTCGGAGAATGAGCCAGGCGGAACTCGTCTTTCTGGGGAGTGGCGACGCTTTTGGAAGCGGCGGGCGGTTCCAGACTTGCCTGCTGCTCAGAGGGTCTGGCGGCTCTGTCCTTCTCGATTGCGGCGCCTCGTCGCTGATCGCGATGAAGCGTGCGTGCATCAACCCCGGAGAAATCGGGATCGTTCTTCTGACACATCTTCACGGAGACCATTTCGGCGGACTTCCGTTTCTGATCCTCGACCGCCAATTCTCCGGCAGAGAAGAGCAGCTTCTCATCGCCGGTCCGGCAGGGGTTCAAAGCCGCGTCGAGGCGGCCATGGAAGTCCTGTTTCGGGGTTCGTCGAAAGTGACCCGTCGATTCGCGACCCGATTCATCGAGCTGTTCGACGGTCGACGTACCGAACTTCACGGTCTTGCGGTAACGCCATTTGCCGTCGAACACTTCAGCGGCTCGCCCTCGCACGCACTGCGCGTCGAGTATGATGGCAAGGTGATCGTCTATTCCGGCGATACGCAATGGACGGAGAATCTTGCACGGGCAGCGAACGGAGCCGACCTTTTCGTCTGCGAGGCTTATTTCTTCGAAAAGAAGATAAAGTACCACTTGGACTATCGGACACTTCGAGAGCACTTGGCTCGGCTCGAATGCAAACGAATCGTCCTTACCCATATGAGCGAAGACATGCTGAAACATACGAACGACGTGGATGTAGAGGTCGCCCATGATGGGATGGTGATAGCGCTCTAGAGGGGTGGCTATGGCGCTTCTCATCGGAACGATCAT
>CAYSCX010000069.1:0-8890 GCA_964429575.1 uncultured Binatia bacterium (SeqCode)
TGGTCACACCGATGGTGGACTTTGCCGGCATCAACGGGCGCAGCGAAGTGCCGGTTCAGGGCTTCGCAGTCCTCTGGTTATCGAGCGTCGCTAACAACGGCAAGGCGATCACCGCGTATTTCATCGAACAGACTGTACCGGGTTCGGAACCAGGCACAACCGGAACCAACTTCGGCGCATACCGCGCGGTGCTGACGGACTAACGTCGCCTCCGCCGCTCCTCGCCTGATTGGCGCCGTATAAGTCGACCTGCGCGCGGCTCACGTCAAACGGCCCCCTTCGTTCCTTCGGCGAGATTCTCTCACTTCGCCCAAGATTACTACCGCATGCGTCTCATAATTGACTACTCGTTCCATTGCGACACGACGTGAATCCCACATTCGCCTCGCCATTTCAAATCGAGACAGTGACACTCAACAAGACTAATGGGTGTGTATCTGGCATGAAGACTGCACTTCCTAGTCCGCAGCGGCGAATGAAGCACCATCGACGCGGCCGAGTGGAAGCATCGACCACTTGCAGTCGGCGGAATTTCATGGATGCACGCCGTGAAGCGAGCAAGTCGAAGCAAACTAACAAGAGCACGCCAGGAGGATTTCAAATGTCGAAGGCAACAAACCGGATTCTTGGTCTGATTCGTCGCAGCGACCGCGCGCAGACGATGACTGAGTACGTGTTGATTATCGCGGCCATCGCGGTGGCCGGATACGCGGCGTACCAGGGTCTCGAGGGCGGCATCGAGGGCATCATCACCTCGGTCACTGCCACACTGGCGGCGGCCTAATTCCGCTGTTGTGGGCCGGCGCATGCGCCGGCAGGGCTTGATGCGACACCGGGCGGCGAGGCGCCAACGCCTCGTCGCCGGTTCGCCGTCATGGGTAGTGCGAGTCGGCTTGGGAGGAGGTAGGCACGTGTCGCGATTCTTGCAGGGGGAACGGGAGAGAAAAGTTGGTTGCGGTAAGTAGATCACAAGGGCGGAGCGCGAGCGGGATCGCGTCGCGGCTGCACGCGTTGCGCGGGCAGTCGATGGCGGAGTTTGCGCTTTTGATTCCGCTTTTCCTGTTTCTGGTCTTCCTGACCATCACGTTTGCGGTTATCGGACAGGCGGCGCTCGCGGTGAGCCAGCTCGCATACACCGGGGCGCGCTATGCGGCAGTACATCCGGAACTCACTGCGGCTGAGGTCCAGTCGTACATCACGTCGGGCGCGGTCGGCTCCCCGACCATCACCGGCAGCGGCGGAAGCCATCTCACCGTGACCGTGCAAACCGCGGCCGGTTTCGCGCAGCCCGTGAGCGTAACGGTCGCCTACGATCTCAACTCGAACGCACTGGTTTCAATGATGAAGAACACGTTCACGAATCTCGGATTGAATACCAGCTTTCCGACGACGTTGAGCGCGACGCAGATCGCATCGAGCGAGTAGTGGCCGCAACCAGCGCCTGGTGTCGGCAGCGGGGCAGGGGACAAAGGGGGCTATCCGGCGGTGATAAAACGACCCGTCGTTTTTTTGGGATTATCTGCGCTTGCCGCGGTGATCGCCGCGATCATTGTGTTCTCCGCGCTGCGAACGCGCGAAGCCCAGGTGCAGCGCGCGCTCGCCAAGACCGTCGAGATCGCGGTTGCAACCCGCGATCTGCCGCTCGGCGCGCGAATCGCGCCGATAGACTTGAAGCTGACTCGATGGGCGCGCGACAGCCTCCCCGCCGGCGCCTACACCGACCTGCAATCAGCGCTCGGCGCCTACGTAAAGAATCAGTTCCTCCAGAACGAACCGATCGTCGCGAGCAAATTGTACCTCGGTGAAAAGTCTGCCGGCGTGATGCCGCTGCTGATTCCTGACGGGATGCGCGCGATGTCCGTGCCGGTCGACGAAGTCAGCGTCATCGCGGGATTCGTCAAACCGAAGACGCACGTGGACGTTCTTGCTGCGATCTCCGGCAACAGTGCGGAACAACCCGCGTTCTCCAAAGTCGTGGTGCAAAACGTCGAGGTTCTCGCGGTCGCTCAAGATATCGACCAGAGCAAGGACGAACCGCAGGTCGTCAAGGTCGTCACCTTGTTGGTCACACCCGCGCAGGCCGAAAAGCTCACCCTGGCGAGCCGCGAGGGCACCCTGCGTCTGGCGATGCGCAGCTACGGCGATGAACGCATCGTCGCAACCCCTGGCGCCGACGTGAAGGAGCTGCTGCGTGGCGACACGCGCGCTCCGGTCGTCGTGGCGCAGCAGGCCTCGGCCGCCGCCATCGCGACCGCGCCGCTGCGCCGCCCCGGTCAGCGTCCGGTCGTGATCGACATCATGCGCGACGGAGCCGCCTCCGAATCACTGTCGTTCATCAATTCCGCGATGGTCGGAAGTGCGAAACTCGATCGCGCTCACGGCCGCGCCGCTGCGCCGCCCGCGACGCCTCCGGGTTCGCCGCCATCGCAAACGCCGTCCGAGGCTTCAGGAGCCGGCCCATCGGCCAGCCGCGCCTACGCACCCTTCGAGCAAACCGTTGATGTGCAGTCCGAAAGTGGGGGATCACGATGAGTCGAATACGTGCGGCTCGAAAGCTCGCAGGCGTCGCCGCGGTAATCCTGCTCGCCTCGCTGGCTGGTGCGCATCGCGCGCGCGGCGCATCGGCTGACCTCGAACACCTCGCGCTCTCACTGAGCGCGGGCGAGAGCTACGTCATCAACGACGTCGCGCCTGACACCTCTGCGGAGGTCAACGTAAGACACAATGCGCGCGCGCTCTACATATACACGGAGCCGTCCGGAAAGGTGACGCTGCTCGGCGCCGAGCCCGGCGATTGGACCGTCACGCTTACGCTTCGAGACGGACGCCGAGTCGCCTACGACGTCGCCGTCAAGTCGCGCGTGGATATCGAACATCCGCTGCGCCCCGCCGATTCGCCACCGGCGATCGTCGGCTCTGGGACGCATTCCGGCCCCGCTGCGCCGGTGACGGTGACCAGCCTCGATGCGGGCGCCGGTCCGGTTGACGCATCGCCGACAACCGCTGCGGGCACCCCAGCCGCGAGCGAAACGGTGACCCTCTCCACCGCGGCGCCGGCTGGCGCACCGGCCGGCACACCTCGAGCGGCGCTGGCTGCGCCCGCGATCGCCGCGATGAGTGCGCCGCATCCGTCGCAAGCGG
Organism: uncultured Binatia bacterium (SeqCode); assembly: GCA_964429575.1. Taxonomy (GTDB): domain Bacteria; phylum Desulfobacterota; class Binatia; order Binatales; family Binataceae; genus CAYSCX01. The sequence continues at coordinate 3,142 of CAYSCX010000069.1, forward strand.
TATCGGCGTCAGAGGCGCGGTCGGACAACGAAACCGGGTGGAAGACCGATCCCGCGGTCGCGATGACTGGCGGCGACTACTGGAGTCCATCGGTGGACGGTGGCAAGAACTTCCTGCCCGAGGACGGCATCGCGCTGATGAGCGGTACCTCGCGGGTGGTCGATTTCAACTCGCAACTGCGGCGTGTGTCGGTGGCGGATACGACGGTCGCCGACATTCTCGTCATCAATCCCCATCAACTGAATCTCATCGCGCGCAAGCCTGGATTTACCACGCTCGCAGTCTGGAGTTCCAAAGGGACCTATCAGGAGCGCCAGGTGCGGGTCGAGGCTAATGGCGCGCAGCAGGTGTTGCTCAACGTCATCGTCGCCGAAGTCAATCGCAACAACCTCGAGAACCAGGGCATCAACTACTCAGCGGCGCTAAGCAAGTACGGGATCTCTTTGGTCGGGCTGCCCGGGTTGGTCGCGACCCCCTACAGCCAGCAGACCAAGCTTTCTTCGGGTGGCAGCGGCGGAACCTCGACCGGCGCGGTCCTGCCCCCCGGCGGGAACCTCATTCCGCTTTTGCTCTCGCAGGGTCTCACCTATGGAATATCGGGCCAGAATTCAAATGTCATCGGACAGGGTCTGCTCGAGTACCTTGAAACCCACAACCTGGCCAAGATTCTCGCCCAGCCACGCTTGCTCGCGAACTCTGGCGAGAAGGCCAAGTTCCTCTCCGGCGGTGAAATTCCGATCGTCATCGCGCAGGCGCTCAACACCTCGGTCGTCTTCAAGCAGTTCGGAACGTCGATCGAATTCCTTCCGACTGTCATCGGCCGAAAACAGATCGAGCTGGTGGTGAAGCCGGAGGTTTCACAGCCTGACTTCACCCTGGGCGTTGATCTGTTCGGATTCCGCGTACCGGCATTCATCACCCGCCGCGCCGAAACCGTAGTCAAGCTGCGTGACAGTCAGACCCTGATAATGGCGGGGCTGATTCTGCACACGCGCCGCGAGGTCGTGCAAAAGGTTCCCTATCTCGGCGACATTCCTTACCTCGCCGGCCTGTTCCGCAACACCAGCTACGAGGATGTCAAAAGCGATCTGGTGATGAGCGTGACGCCGCAGATAGTGCGCGCGTTGCCCGACCGCGGACAGCTCTATGATCCGCAACAGGGCCAGTACATCACCGCCGAAGATATCCGCACCCGCAGCAGCGAAACGCCCGATATTTCGAGGCCGCGCTTCTAACCAAGGCGCAACAGGAGACCGCAACCGGTGTCAGCGCTCGGCAGCAGGCCTGAAACAGCACGTACGTCGCTCAAAGTGAGGCTCGTCGGCGAAACTGCGGAGCTGCGCGGCGTGGTTCGGGCGGCGCTGCAAGGCCTCGCCGAGCCTCCGCTCGCGATCACCGAGTCCGAACCCTCCACTGCGCCCAGCATCGACGCCAACGGCAACGGCGACGCACCGGCGGATGTCGCGATGGTGGTGTTCAACGGCAACGAGGAGTTGCTGCTCAACTACCTGCAGGCGCAAGCCGCGCAGGCACCGCGCCCCGCGCTGTTCGCGCTATTGCCCGGGCGTTCCGCCGGCCTGATGAAACGCGTGCTCCGAGCCGGCGCCGATGAGCTGCTGTTCCTGCCGCTCGACGGCGGCGATGCGACCCGCGCGCTGCTCAAGATAAGCGAGGCGCGCTGGCGCGCGCAGCGGCGCGACGGCGGCATGATCTTCTCGTTCGCGAGTATCGTAGGCGGCGTCGGCGTCACCACCTTGGCCGCCGATCTCGCTCTGGCGCTCAATTACGAATTCAAGCAGCGCGTCGCACTGGTCGATCTCGACCTCCAGGCTGGCGGCCTCGCCGTGTTCCTCAACCTGGAGCCCGAGGTCACCATCTTGCCGCTGGTGAGGCTCGACAAGAAGCTCGACTCGATGCAGCTCGAGTCGGCGCTGACCAAACATTCGTCGGGCGTTTACCTGCTTGCCGCTCCGCGGCGCATCGAAGAAGGCGAACTCGTCTCGGACCTCACCATCGGCGCGGTGCTCGACCTGATGCGCCAACTGTTCGACTACGTGATCGTCGATTGCGGCTCCCATCTGGATGAGAACGCGGTGGCGGCATGGGAGCGCTCCGATCGGATGTTCTATGTGCTCGACCAGTCGGTTCGCGCCGCGCGATGCGCTTGGCGTTTCATCGACCTCTTCGATCGGCTGGGGCTCGGGTCGGTCGAACCGCATTTCATCTTGAACCGCTATGTGCCGTCGTACCCCATCGGCATCAAGCAGATCGAAAGCAGTCTGACCCGCCCGATCTACGCCCACGTTCCGCGCGACGACAAGGCGGTCGAGCGCGTCGAACTGAGCGCGAAGGACCTCTGGCAGGTCGCCGCTGGGTCTGCGCTCGCAAAATCGATCGAAGACTTCGCGCGCCGCCTGGTGACCGGTCCCGAACAGTCGGCCGGCGCCCATCCGGGCTTGGTCTCGCGCCTGCTCTCGGCAATCAATCCCCGCTAGGAGGAAGTAGCTATGGGTCTTGCAGACCGAATCTCGCACGCAACCGGCAACGGCAAAACGAACGAGCCCGCCAACGCCGGCAGCTCGCTCATCGGGATGACCGTGCGGCGGCGCAAGGACGCGCTCGCCGATAGCTCCCGCCGCCTTAAGATCAAGGTGCACAACCGTCTGTTCGAGACCATCGACGTGTCGAAGCTCGAAACCCTCGAGCCCAACGTCGTGTCCGGAAAAGTCACCTCCGCAATCGGTGACATCCTGAACGAAGAAGGCCGCCTCCTGACCAACGACGACCGCGTGCGGCTGGTCGAGGAAATCAAGAACGAACTGCTCGGCCTCGGTCCGCTCGAACCGCTGCTGCGCGACGACGACATCACCGACATCCTGGTCAACGGCCACAACCAGGTTTACGTGGAACGCGGCGGCAAGCTCAGCCAGACCGACGTCGTGTTCCAGGACGATCAGCATTTGATGCTCATCATCGACCGCATCGTTTCGCGCGTCGGACGTCGCGTCGACGAATCCTCGCCGATGGTCGATGCGCGCCTGGCCGATGGCTCGCGCATCAATGCAATCATCCCGCCGCTGGCGCTCGACGGTCCCGCACTCTCCGTGCGCCGCTTTGGAAGGCGCCGCTACGACATCGGGGGACTGGTCGACAAGGGCACCATCACCTGGGAGATGGTCGAATTCTTGATGGCAGTGGTGCGATCGCGTCTCAACGTCATCGTGTGCGGCGGCACCGGATCGGGCAAAACCACCATGCTCAACTGCCTATCCGCGTTCATCCCTGAAGACGAACGCATCGTCACAATCGAAGACTCCGCCGAGCTTTGCCTCCAACAGCCGCACGTCGTGCGGCTTGAGACTCGCCCGCCCAACCTCGAGGGCAAGGGCGAGGTGACTCAGCGCGAACTCGTGCGTAACTGTCTGCGCATGCGGCCCGACCGAATCGTGGTCGGCGAGGTGCGCGGCGCCGAGGTCTTCGACATGTTGCAGGCCATGTCCACCGGCCATGACGGCTCCATCGCGACCATCCATGCGAACTCTCCGCGCGAATGCCTCTCGCGGCTCGAGATGATGATGCTGCTCGCGGGCATGCAGATCCCGCAGCGCGCGATGCGCCAGCAGGTCGCTTCCGCGGTCAACATTATCGTCCACGTCGCGCGCCTCTCCGACGGCTCGCGCAAAGTCATGAAGATTTCCGAGCTGTGCGGAATGGAAGGCGACATGATCATGATGCAGGACCTGTTCGAGTTCATCCGCACCGACACTGATTCCGAGGGCAAGGTGGTCGGCGCCTTCCGCACTACCGGCGTCCGCTCCGCCTACACGCAGCGCATCGAGGCGTACGGCTACAAGCTCGAGGGCAAAATCTTCAAGACCGGGGAGAGCGCATGAGCGCCGTGGATTTCCTGATCACCTCTGCGGTGCTCGCTTCGGTGTTCGCACTGAGTGCCACGCTGTTTGCGAATAGTGGCCGCGCCGTCACCGCTGACCGCGCATTGGTCCGCCGCATGTCGCGTCCCGAAATCATCGGCGGCGACGAAATCACCCGCGAGGGCTTTCGCGCGCCGAGTGAATTCCGGCTCATCAATCTGCTCAGTCGAATTCATCTCCTGCAAAAACTCGAGGAGATGATGTGGCAGGCGGGGATCTATGCGCGCGTCTCCGACGTTCTCCTCATAATGTCCATCCTCTTTGTGTTTGGCGTAGTCGCGGCTGGCGCGGCGTGGGGAGACTCCATGATTGCTCTGGTCACGGGGGGCGGGCTCGCGACGCTGCCGTTCTTCTACATCCGCATGCGCCGTCACCGCCGGCTCAAGGCATTTGTCGAGCAACTCCCCTACGCGCTCGATCTGATCAAGTCCTCGCTCGAAGCAGGCCATTCGCTGATGCGCGGATGCCAGGTCGTCACCGCAGAGTTCGCAGACCCGATTGGCAGCGAGTTTCGCTCGGTCATCGAACAAAGCCGGCTCGGCTTGCCGCTCCCGCGAGCGCTCGAGGAAATGCTCAAGCGGGTGCCGGAAGACGATCTTCGCCTGCTCGTCGTCGCTGTGAAGGTTCAATCTGAGGTCGGCTCGAGTCTCGCTGACATCATCGGGCGCCTCTCCGAAATCGTGCGTACCCGCCAGCGCCTGCATCAGCAGATTCGTGCGCTCACCGCTCAGTCGCGCATGAGCGGCATGATCGTCGGCTTTCTGCCCGTCGTTCTTCTCGGCGCGTTCAGCGTGATGCAACCTGACTACACGCACACGCTCTTCTACGATCCTGACGGGGTAATGATTTTGAAGGTTGCAATAGTACTCGACGCGCTCGCATTCGTTACGATTCGCCAACTGCTCAAGGTGAAGTTCTAAAATGGACGCCGTCATCATTAGTGCATCGGTGATGTTGCTCGTCGGCGCGGCGTGCGCCGGCTTGTACGTGGTTGCGCGCAGTGGACGCCGCAGCGTTGAAGACCGCATCTCGGACATTGGTGTCAAGATGAGGCTCGCTTACGGCGACACCGGCGGTTTCGAAACCGCCAGCGACAGTGCAGCCCGCCATCTGTTCCGATGGGTTGCCCAGCGGCTGCCGGCGCCCAAGATGGATGCCGCCAAGGCGCAGCAGCTCGCGAACCTGCTGGTCCAGGCGGGTTATGTCCGTTCCGACGCCGCGCGAACCTTTCATTTCATACGCCTTGCCGCCGCTATCGCAGGCGCATTCATCGGCGTCGTGTACGCCGTGCTGAGCGGCGCGGGCGGCGCCCGGCCGATGATGTTCATCGTGGCGGGCGCGGCCGTGGGCGCATTCGTGCCCAGCTACTACGTCGGGCGAAAGGCGCGCCAACGGCAGCAGGCGATCGCCAGGCAACTCTCCGACGTGTTGGATCTGCTCGTGGTTTGCGTTGAGGCGGGACTGGGACTGAGCGAAGCGATCAAGGTCGTCGGCAATGAGACCCAACACCACGGCCAGGAAATCGGCCACGAACTTGCCATGGTTAGCGGCGAGATCTCGGCGGGTGTCTCGCTCGGCCAGGCGCTTCGCAACATGTCGGAGCGTACCTCGGTCGCCGACATTAAACCTCTGGCCGCCACGCTGATTCAAAGCGAGCAGCTCGGCGCTCAAATCGGCCCTGCGTTGCGATCAATATCGGACTCGCTGCGCAACACGCGCAAACTCCGCGCCGAAGAAGCTGCACAGAAAACCACCGTGAAAATCCTGTTCCCCCTCGTCATATTCATTCTGCCGGCGATGATGGCCGTGATCGTCGG
>CAYSCX010000070.1:0-8614 GCA_964429575.1 uncultured Binatia bacterium (SeqCode)
TCGCGGCGTCGGAATTCCGGATTGCATTCGCAGCGGCGAGCAGGCTGCCGATGCGATTGTCGCGGAGTTCTCGAACACAACTCAATCGTAGCGGGGCTTCCCGCCGAACTTTTTGAGGTCGATTATCGGGATCGGATTCCCATCGGGATCAGCCAGTATTGCGAAGAAGCCGGTGCGAACTTCGATTGGCCGCAGAATGAGCCGCTGTCCTCCCCGCTCATGTTCCGCGCAGAGCGATTCGACGTCCGCGACGAGAAAGCTGAAATCCGGGCTCGGTATCGCGGGGTCCGTATGAATGACGACCTCAGCGTCGCTCTCGGCCAGACCAAGCCCGATCATATTGCGCTCGGAGTCGGCCCACAGACGCCTGAGGTGGAGCGCACCAGTGTAGAACGCCTCGGCCTCCGCGAGATCGGTCACGCGGTACATTATGCTGTCGATCTTAAGCAACACTGCGATCGGGCTCCTTAGGTAGAGTATCCCCTCGTCTAGTAGGGACGTCGAGCAAACTCGAGTGCGGGCTCAAAGGGATTCGACAGCAACCGTCGGCACTCCTTCACGGCGAGTCATCGCGCACGCCGACATGGACGCCTACTACGCGGCGGTCGAGCAGCTCGACAATCCTGAGCTGCGCGGCAAGCCGGTCATCGTCGGTGGCGCCAGCGCGCGCGGCGTGGTCACGACCGCATCGTATGAGGCGCGGAAGTTTGGCGTGCGTTCCGCGATGCCGACCGTCGAGGCGCGACGGCTCTGCCCGAATGGAATTTTCGTGCGCGGCCGCATGAAGCGCTACGTCGAAGTCTCACGCGTGGTGCGGCGAATCTTCGAAAGCCTGAGCCCGGTGGTCGAGCCGCTCTCGCTGGATGAAGCATTCATCGATCTTACCGGCACCGACCGCCTGTTCGGCCATCCGATCGACGCAGCGCGCATACTCAAGCGTCGAGTGCATGACGAGACCGGGTTGGTTGTGTCGGTCGGCGTGGCGCCGACCAAAATGGCGGCAAAAATTTTGAGCGACATGTCGAAACCGGACGGACTACTTTACCTCGACGGCGCGCATCTGACGGAGTTCCTGTGGCCGCTGCCGGTGGAGCGCTTATGGGGTGTCGGGCGCGTGACGCTAGAGCGGCTCCACGGCGCGCGAATTACGACGGTCGGCGATCTCGCGCATCGCGATGTGGCGGAACTCAAGTCGCTGTTCGGCTCGATGGGACCGCATCTGCATGAACTTGCGAACGGCCGCGACTCGCGCGCGGTCATCGCCGACTGGCAACGCAAATCATACGGCGAGGAAAACACGTTCGAACGCGACCATTCGCTCGATGAAGACGCGGTCATCCGGGCGATCATCGCGCACAGCGACGCGCTCGGCCGGCGGCTACGCGCCGATTCCGTGCGTGCCCGTACCATCACGTTGAAGCTCAAGCTCGCGAGACCAGTACGCGGCGCGGGTCCGGGCCGCTATCCACTCATCTCGCGAAGTGTCTCGCTCGAGTGCGTGACCGACGACGGCGCAGAAATCTGCGCCACGGCCCGCGGTCTGCTTTCGGCGCTTAAGCGGCGCGACATGATCCGGCTGATCGGCGTCCAAGTTCACAACCTCGAGCGCGGCGATTCATCGCAGCTTGGATTGTTCGACGCGCTGCCCGAGGCGGCGACCAAGCGTCAGCGGCTGAATCGCGCGCTCGACCGCGTAGCCGAAAAGTTCGGCGATGATGCGGTGACGCGCGGCCTCGCGCATGCGGAGCGTGCCGCGCCGACCACGCGCGTGAAGTAGGGCTTGCGCGCGCACGGCTGCTTTGAACCATCGTTGCGATGACGCATAATACCGATCCCGCCCTTTCAATCGGCGGCGATTAGCGCGACATGGCGGCTCAGACACTCTTCGAAAAGATTTGGAATAGCCACATCGTTCGCGAGGCGGCCGGCGAACCGGCGTTGCTCTATATCGACCTGCACCTGGTCCACGAGGTCACCTCGCCGCAGGCATTCGAGGGCCTGCGTACGACCGGACGCAAGGTACGCATGCCAGCGCGGACGTTTGCCACGCTGGATCACAACATCCCGACTACCGATCGCGGCAAGCCGATTGCCGATCCTGACTCCGCGCTGCAGGTCGAGATGCTTCAGCGCAATTGCCGCGAGTTCGGGGTGACGCTCTTCGACCTGGGCTCGCGCGAACAGGGAATCGTCCACATCATCGGTCCCGAACTCGGCCTCACGCAGCCCGGCATGACGATCGTTTGCGGCGACAGCCACACGGCGACGCACGGCGCATTCGGCGCGCTGGCGTTCGGCATCGGCACCAGCGAGGTCGAGCATGTGCTCGCCACCCAGTGCCTGTGGCAGGCGAGGCCGAAGACCATGGAAGTGCGCGTCAACGGCGCGCTGCCGCGCGGCGTCACGGCCAAAGACGTCATCCTCGGCATCATCGGGCGCATCAAGACCGACGGCGCGACCGGCCACGTGGTGGAATATCGCGGCGCGGCGATCGAGGCGCTATCGGTCGAGGAGCGCATGACGGTTTGCAACATGTCGATCGAGGCGGGCGCGCGGGCGGGCATGATAGCGGCAGATCAGAAGACCATCGAACATCTGCGCGGGCGTCGCTACGCGCCCAAGGGCAAGGACTTCGACAAGGCAGCGGAGAAGTGGCTCGAGTTTCGCAGCGATGACGACGCGCACTTCGACAAGAACGTCGTGTTCGACGCCGCCAGCATCGCGCCGCAGGTCACTTGGGGCACCAACCCCGGCATGGTGACCGAGGTGACGGGCGCCGTGCCGAACCCGGGGTCGTTCGCGGACGCGAACGATCGCAGGGCGGCCGAGCGCGCGCTCGACTATATGGGGCTCAAGCCGGGCACGAAAATCACAGACATCAAGATCGATCGCGTATTCATTGGGTCGTGCACCAACTCGCGTCTCAGCGATCTTCGCGCAGCGGCTGACGTGATACGCGGCAAGAAGGTCGCCCGAGGCGTGCAGGCGATGGTCGTTCCTGGCTCGCAGCAAGTGAAGGTCGAAGCGGAACAGATTGGTCTCGACCGCGTGTTCGTCGAGGCGGGATTCGAGTGGCGGGAGTCCGGATGCAGCATGTGCCTCGGCATGAATCCGGACATCCTGAAGCCGGGCGAGCGATGCGCCAGCACGTCGAATCGAAACTTTGAGGGGCGCCAAGGCGCCGGCGGGCGGACGCATCTCGTCAGTCCGCAGATGGCGGCCGCGGCCGCAGTGGCCGGGCATTTTGTCGATATTCGCGAGTGGTCATAGAGGCAGCGTGCAGGCGTTCAAGAGTTTTACCGGGATGGTCGCGCCGATGGATCGCGCGAACGTCGATACCGATCAGATCATTCCCAAGCAGTTCCTGAAGGCGGTCGTGCGCAGCGGTCTGGGGCGTGGGCTGTTCTTCGACTGGCGGCTGCGCCCGGACGGATCGGAGGATCCGGATTTCCCGCTCAACAAGCCGCGCTTCAGCGGCTCATCGATTTTGGTCTCGCGGCAGAACTTCGGCAGTGGAAGTTCGCGCGAGCATGCGGTGTGGGCGCTCGAGGATTTCGGTTTCAAGGCGATCATTGCGCCGTCGTTTGCCGACATTTTCCGCAACAACTGTTTGAAGAACGGAATCCTGCCGGTGGTGCTCAAGCCCGACGAAGTCGAGGGGCTGTTCAAAGCAATCTCGAAATACGAGGGCTACCACCTGCGAGTCGATCTTGCAGAGCAGACCGTGACCGACGACTTCGGATGGTCGGCTCACTTTGATATCGAGCCGGACGCGAAAAGGCGTTTGCTTGAGGGGCTGGACGATATCGCCCTAACGCTCGCGCATGAGAAGGACGTCGCTGCCTACGAGGCGAAACATCCGGTGCCGTTCGGCACACCGTAGCGCATGCGCTGTCGCGCAGTTGCCTCTCCCTGGTCAGGGAGAGGCAAGCACATTCACGGCGACTGCGCGCAACGCCGGCGTTCGCCTCGACATTGTGCTCGCGGAGCGGCTCGCGCCGGAGCTTTCGCGTTCACAAGTTGCGCGGATGATCAAAGCGGGACTGGTGCGCATCAACGGCAAACCCGCGCGCCCGTCGATCGCTCTGCGCGCGCGCGATCGAATTGAAATCGGCGCACCACCGCCGGCGACGGTCACGCAGCCAAACGCAAGCGCACCGTCCGTAGATATCCTCTACGAGGACTCAGAGATCATCGTCGTCAACAAGCCGGCCGGCATGACGGTGCATCCGGCGCCGAGCCATCACGATGCCACGTTGGTGGATGCCCTGCTGGCCCGTTTCCCGGAACTCGCGGTGATGGCCGAGCCGGATGGCGTGATGCGCCCCGGTATCGTTCACAGACTCGACAAGGACACCTCGGGCGTGATGGTTATCGCGCGCACGCCGTTCGCGCGCACCTCGCTCTCGCGACAGTTCAAGGATCGTACTGTCTCCAAGACGTATCTGGCGATTGTGAAGGGGCACGTCGCGTGCGGCCAGATGACCATTTCGCGGCCGGTCGGGCGCCATCCGACGGAGCGCAAGCGCATGTCGGTGGCGTCGCGCGTGGGACGCGAGGCGGTCACTCGGCTTCGCGTGCTCGAGCGGTTGGGCGTTGCACGTGATCCCGACCGCGCGACTACGCTGGTATGCCTTAAGCCCGAAACGGGCAGGACTCATCAGTTGCGCGTACATCTCGCGTCGATTGGACATCCCTGTCTCGGCGATCCCGTGTACGGCGGACGCGCTGCGCTCAGCGGCGCGGGCGCGATGTTCGACCGGCAGGCGCTACATGCATTGGCACTCGAACTGAACCATCCACGAAGCGGCGGGCGGATGAGATTTGTTGCGCCGCTGCCACGCGAGGTGGCAGAATTTTTAGTCGCCAATGGGGTGAGCTGCGACCCCAGAACGGCCGAGCGATGGGCATCGCTTGACTGACGCGTCGTTGACACCGCCTCATCGCTTGGTTACCGTATTGTTGTAGAGCTTCCGCATAAGGGACCCGCGGGCGGAGCGATTCGAGCCCGCTCTGAGGTGCCCTCTAACTTCTGATTCAAGGCGCGATCGTTCCGAATCCCAAGCGCTTGGGCCCAGGCAATCCAGAAACAGATCGTCTTGCGCGAGTATCGATCGGCGTCTTGAGGCTGCGGCGCAGAATTTTTTAACAGCGCTCGCAGTAGTCTGGTAAGAGCAACCAAGGTTGCGAGGAAGGGTTATGGCGAGAGGTAGAGGACCGGCAAGAGGCAGCGAACACGACGACGGGCCATCGGGCGACGCGGTAGTGCTACGCCGCGAGAGCAATCACGGGGCAGCGCGCCAGCAGGCCAGATCGAACGGTGATGTGGCGGCGGGCGACGGGCGTCAGAGCTCTGCCGAGTCGGCGCCGGTGGTGCGTGAGCGTCCGCCGGTGATGGACGAGAGCGGGGTGCTGAACCTGAAGTCGCTCAAGGGGGCCAAGATCACAGAACTTGCGCAAGTCGCGCGCGACTTCAACGTCGATGGCGCGGTCAACATGCGCAAGCAGGAGATGATCTTCGCCATCCTCCAGGCCCAAGCCTCGCGCAACGGCTCGATCTTGGGCGAGGGAGTGCTGGAGATTCTGCCCGACGGGTTCGGCTTCCTGCGCGCTCCCGACTACAACTACCTGCCCGGCCCCGACGACATCTACATCTCTCCGAGCCAGATTCGTAAGTTCAACCTCCGTACTGGCGATACGATTTCCGGCCTCATCCGCCCGCCCAAGGAGGGCGAGCGGTACTTCGCGCTTCTGAAGGTCGAATCGATCAACTACGAGGAACCCGAGAAGGCGCGCGACAAGATCCTGTTCGACAACCTGACGCCGCTCTATCCAGACGAGCGCATCAAGCTCGAATACAACCACGAAGACCTGACCACGCGAATCATTGACCTGGTGGCGCCGCTCGGCAAAGGCCAGCGCGGACTGATCGTCGCCGCGCCGTTCACCGGCAAGACGATGATGCTGCAGGCGATCGCCAAGGCGATCGCGCACAATCATCCGGAAATCGTCTTGATCGTTCTGCTGGTCGATGAGCGGCCCGAGGAAGTCACCGATATGCTTCGTTCGGTGCAGGGCGAGGTAGTGAGTTCGACCTTCGACGAGCCGGCCACGCGCCACGTGCAGGTAGCCGAGATGGTGATCGAGAAGGCGCGCCGGCTGGTCGAGCACGGCCGCGACGTGGTGATTTTGCTCGATTCGATTACGCGGCTTGCGCGCGCATACAACACGGTGGTGCCGCCTTCGGGCAAGATCCTTTCAGGCGGTGTCGATTCCAACGCACTCCACAAGCCCAAGAAGTTCTTCGGCGCTGCGCGCAACACCGAGGATGGCGGCAGCCTGACCATCGTAGCGACCGCGCTGGTGGACACCGGCAGCCGCATGGACGAGGTAATTTTCGAAGAGTTCAAGGGCACCGGCAATCAGCAAATCGCGCTCGACCGCCGGCTGCTCGAAAAGCGCATCTTCCCGACCATCGACATCCAGCGCTCATCGACCCGCAAAGAAGAGCTGCTGCTGCCGCGCTCCACGCTGAACAAGGTGTGGATCCTGCGCAAGCTGCTGTCGCAGCTCAACGCGGTGGAAGCGATGGAGTTCCTAATCGACAAGATGCAGGGAACCAAGACCAACGACGAGTTCCTGGAGTCGATGAACGCCTAGCAGGCTGTTGAAAAGGGCATTTTCAACAGCCTGCTCCCTCTCTCGCGCCTCCCCCAGAGGGGGAGAAGATTAGGAAGGCAGCCGACTTTCACGCAGCGTGTTGAGGGCAAAGCCGATGCCAGCTTGGAACTCGATGCTTTCCTCAACACCCTGCTAGCGCCTGCCGCGCTATGAACCCGCCTGCGGGATTGATACAAGTTCCTGTTCGATCCCCCAAGGGCCGGAACCAAGAAGAGAGGCACATGACCGAAATATCGATGAAGCAGCTGCTGGAGGCCGGCGTTCACTTCGGCCACCAGACCAGCCGCTGGAACCCGAAGATGAAGCCATACATCTTCGGCGCCCGCAACGGCATCTACATTATCGACCTGCAACAAACCGTCCGCATGTTCCGCCAAACCTATGATTTTGTGCGGGACCTTGCTGCGCAAGGCGGCACCGTATTGTTCGTCGGCACCAAGAAGCAGGCCCAGGACATCGTGCGCGAGGAAGCCGAGCGCTGCGGCATGTACTACGTCGACAATCGCTGGCTCGGCGGGATGCTCACCAACTTTCAGACCATTCGCCAGTCGATCGATCGGCTCAAGAAGCTCGAAGAGATCATGGCGGACCCGGAGATGATTGCGGCGCTCAGCAAAAAAGAGATGAGCGATCATTCGCGCGAGCATGCGAAACTCATGAGCGTGCTGGGCGGCATCAAGAACATGCGCAAGCTTCCGGACACGCTGTGGGTCATCGATACCAAAAAGGAATACATCGCCGTCGCGGAGGCGAACCGTCTTTCGATTCCGGTTGCGGCCGTGGTGGACACCAACTGCGACCCGGACTTAATCGCGTACCGCATCCCCGGCAACGACGACGCGATCCGCGCGATCAAACTGTTCACCGCAGCGATTGCTGACGCCGTGATCGAGGGACGCCGGCTCGCCGAGGAGCGCGCCAAGGGTGAACGCGACGCGGGCCTCGGATCGAACGGCGCGGCAAGATCCGAATCGCCCACCGCGGTCTGACGGCCGGACCAAACGCGCCGCGGTGCAAGCCGCGGCCCCGCACAACCCTCGCTGGATAGCCGAGTACAACTGAACCCTGAGAACGAGATGGACGTAAGCGCGAATCTGGTCAAGGAGCTCCGTGAAAAGACCGGAGCCGGCGTCATGGACTGCAAGAAGGCGCTGGCCGAGGCGAAGGGCGACTTGGAGAAGGCCATCGTGTGGCTGCGCGAAAAAGGAATCGCGCAGGCCGCCAAGCGTTCCGGCCGGGTCGCATCCGAGGGATCGATCGGCGCCTACATCCACGCCGGGGGCAAGCTGGGCGTGCTCATCGAAGTCAACTGCGAAAGCGATTTCGTCGCAAAGACGCCGGAGTTTCAGACGCTCGTGAAGGAACTCGCGATGCAGGTCGCCGCGGCCAATCCGCGCTGCGTCAACCGCGAGGATCTTCCTGCCGGAGTCATCGAGCAGGAACGCCAAATCTACACATCGCAGTCGGCGGGCAAGCCCGCGCAGGTGGTCGCCAAGATCGTCGAGGGCAAGCTCGAAAAGTTCTGCCGCGAGGTCTGCCTGCTGGAGCAGAGCTGGGTGCGCGATCCCAACCGCACGATCAGCGACTTGATTGGCGAGTACGTCGGCAAGCTCGGCGAAAAGATCGACGTCCGCCGTTTCGAGCGATTCCAGCTGGGCGAATCATTAGCAGGCTGTTGAAAAATGCATTTTTCAACGGCCTGCTCCCTCTCTCGCATCTCCCCCGCAGGGGGGAGAAGATTAGGAAGGCAGACCGATCCTTCGCCCATGGCTCAGGACAAGGCTTTTACGCACGGTGTTCAGGACGAAGTCGATCCACTGTGGACTGCGAAGCTTTTCTCAACACCATGCTAGACGGCGCCGCGGCCTGAGGCACGAAGGAACGCGGAGGCCGCCGGGAGACCGCAGGCGAGCGATGAGCGAAAAGGCGGGCG
>CAYSCX010000071.1:0-8531 GCA_964429575.1 uncultured Binatia bacterium (SeqCode)
CTCACCCCGCCGTGATCGTCAGCGTCGCCGTCACATTCACCGTGTACCCGTTCTGCACCGCCTGCGACGTCGCGAATGCCGCCTCGCCATACAACGTCCCGGTCGTCCCGCCCAGCGTGTTGTTGTCCACCATGAACAGACCCTGCAGCGTGATCGACGTCAGCATGTTGTACACGGCCTGCGACGCGCTGTTATCGACCGAACCGCCCGAGATCGTCCCCGGCGTCCACGTCTGCCGATTCGCCTGGCTCACGTCTGTGCCCGCGATTTCAGTCCACCCCGTATGCGCCGCCATCGTGTCGGCCACCGCGAAGGTTGGCGCGACCCCGCCCTTGATCAGCCCGGCGTACCAGGCTGGCGTCGTAAGCCCGGTCTTGAAGGTCGCATCCAATAGCTTGTTCACGCCTGCTGTCGTCACAAGATTGTCCACGTCCTCCGCCCACATGATGTCGCCGTCGCGGTTGCGGCAGACCACGTGATAGTGCGTCCGCACCGCCTTCGGCCTTATTGCTTCACCGTGCCCCGCGCGCATGAATGAGAGCCCGCTTTCCGTGTTCACCCCACTACCCACTTGATACCTCCACTCTTGTCGAGCTGTCGCCGCACGCACATAAGCGAATACTCATTTGCCTGCGATTGGCAGTCGCCCCTCGCGCCGGGCTCCGGTTCCCCTTCCCTCAGTCACCCTTCCCTTTAGGGAAGGGGTTAGGGGTTAGGTAGGTCGCGGCTCGCGACCCCTGTCTCCCGTAGGGGCGCACAGCCGTGCGCCCTCTTTCCTCACCTCTCCCCGGGGGAGAGAGCCTGCCCTGAGCCTGTCGAAGGGTCGCTCGCGACGAAAAGTCGTGAGCGGGCGAGGGTCGTTTGGCGCTTGCCACCCACCTCCCTCTGTCATTCAGAGTGGAGTCCGCGAAGCGAAGAATCCCGGTTCTCTCTCCGACCCTCTTCTCTCTCCCCTCTCCCCTCTCCCCGTGAAGCACATTGCCCTTCTCCTCCACCAACGCGACCAACGGCAGCGATCTGTCGGCGCTCGTTCCACTTCATGCCATTGGGAGTCGCGGCTCGCGACTTATCGGCCGTCGCGGCTCGCGACCCGCCGTGCTTCGATTTCAGTCGTGTATCCACTTCGCCGTTCAAGTCTGTGGCGCGCAATTTCAACCAGGTACTTCCCATCCATCTCTCCGAATCCCGAAAGCTCCACGCTGTTGCCCGCGACCAGCTTGGTCGCCCCGGGCAATCCGATCACCGCCGTCATCTGCTCCATGTTCGCTCCATGAAGCGCCGCTGCCGCCTTCAGCGCTGCCTGTTGTGCATCCTCGACACGCGCGATGAGCTTGAATGAGTCGCCGGTAGCGATCGCGGCTGCCGCCGCGGCGCTGAACGCCACCAGTCCCTTGAACTCGGCGTTGAGGTACGCGACCTCCGCGGCCACGTACGTCCGATACGTCCTTGCCTTGAACGAAAATGTCTCCACGTCGCGGCGTTTCAGCGTCGTCACCGCCGCGCGCGACTCCAGCTCCAACCGCGAATAGAAAACGAGTTTCCGTCCCCGCACCGTGAAGTCATAATCGTGCGCGAGCGCGATCCGCCTCAGGAAGCCAAGGTCCGTCTCGCGGTTTTGAGTGACGCGCCTGAACGACACATTCGGAAACACCGGCGCGCCGATCATTCGCAGGCCATGCTTCAGCGCGATCTGCGCCGCGATGTCCAGCAGCGTGCGGTTCTCGTATCCGACGCTCTGGCGCGTGCGCAGCGCCGGCGTGATATACGCGCCCAGGCACCTCATCTGCATCACGTCCGGTGGCCCCGTCAGTTCCAGCTCGTCCACCTGAAACTCGCCCGCATCCAGCAGCTTCTCGCCGCCGTATCCGAGCATCAGGTTCACCACCACGCCCTCGCTCGGCCGCCACGGCCCCTGCCAGCGCTTGTCCCGATCCTCGATCGCAATCGAAATCTCGGACGAAGCCCCTCCCAATACGTCGCGATATGCAATCCCGACCACCATGTGTGAGATGTCCGCCGTGATGTTCTTTCCTTGATAGGTTAGAACCCATCGCGGCGACTGGATTGGATATGCGGCAGCAGCGCTCATCCGCCCGCCTCCGTCCGCCACGGCGGCAAATCCTCGGCCTCGAGCGCGGTTTGGTCGAGAATAGGCACTACGATAATCAATCCTGCATCGAACACTGGCTCGATAGCCACTCCCGGATTCGCCATAATGACCGGCCGATAGTTGGTCGCATCGCCGTAGTACTTCCACCCGAGCAGGTCCCAGCGCTCCCCGCTCTTCGTGAGGTGTACGATGAAGCGCGGCGCCGCCATTAGCAGGGTGTTGAGAGAAGCATGGAATACCAAATTGGCATCGACCTTGTTTGCAACCCCCTGCGTGAAAACCCTGTCCTGAGCCATGGGCGAAGGATCTGGCTGCCTTCCCTGTCCTCTCCCCCGTCGGCAGAGAAGCGAGAGAGCGAGCAGGCTGTTGAAAATGCGCTTTTCAACTGCCTGCTAGGCGCGCTGCCTGCGCGTGATCGTCGCGGTCGTAACGTCACCTGGTCCAACTAACGCGCTCGGAAGACCCGCGACCCCGAGCAGCCGCAGCAATGCCGACACTCCCGGCTCCGCAAGCGCGGGCGCCGGCGCGAATTCCGATAGCCCGATCGGCGCAGCCGTCGCCGCCGCCTTCGCCGCATCCCCCGCGCGGCCCGTCTCGATCACGCCGAGCGGACGCGCCGTGGCGCCCCGGGGTTTCCCTCGATCCGCCGCCCACTCTCTGAGTCGCATGCGCACCGTTAGCGCGATCGGCTCCCCGCTCGCCGAATGCTGTGTCGATCGGGAGGAAATCGACTCAATTACGAAGTACCCGCGAAACTCGCCGCTCCCAAACACCAGTGCCAACGCGCGATGGGCCTCCGCGGCCGCGCGCAGCCGCGCGAGCTGTATCGACGGGTCCGTGAACGACCGATGCAGCACCATCTCGAGTTCGATCGTCTCGAGCCCGCGCGCCAGCCACTGCAGCCTCGGCCGCGCCTCGACCACCCGATGCTCCGCGTAGTCGTAGCTCCGTTCCGACTCAATCGAGTCAGGCGAGCCGACCACTCGAAATGGTATCTCTCCCAATAGTGCAAACATGGCTCAGGCTCTCTCGAACTCCGTCCGCCGCCGCCGCGCGAACTCCCGCTCCAGTTCCGAGTAGAGTTGCTCGCGATGCGATTTCAGCGCATCAACCACTCGCCGCTCCAAATCGTCAGTAGCCAGTTCGCCACGTTGTATGACCACGGTTGGCGACGAATGAATTGCAACTGACATCCCGGCCGTCGCCGGTGCCCTTGATGAATCTCCGTGCGCGCGCGGCTTCGCGAATTCATGCGGCGCAAGTCCGCGCAACCGCTCGCGCCCGGCGCCCGCCGCGCGAAATGCCTCCGTTGATGACGCTCCTTCGAACCGGCGCCCCAGTGTGCCGCCCGAAAACTGCGCAGCCTTCCCGCGCGCGGCCGCGCCGAGCGGTCCTGCCCCCACCACCTCCGCGATCGCGCCGAGCGTCGCGCTGCTCGTCCGCACCTGCCTCGCGCCGCGACCTCCTATTGGAGCCGCCGCCTCCCGCTGCGCGAGCGGCCCGAGTGCGCCTTTCATTGACGCGACGCGCGCCATCACCCGCGCGAGCTCTCCCTGTCCGGCGTTCTCCTCGTAGGGGCGCCCAGCTTCGCGCCCAAGCGCTCGTCTCTTTCGATCGCTCTCGCTCGGTGAGAGAGCGATCGTTCCGTCCGCCCCGCGAGCGCTGCGAAATCGCCGGCCCGATTCCGCCGCATCCTGCGCTGCCCGAACCCGGCCGATGCGCGCCTGTCCCGCAGCAGCTGTCGCTACCCGCGCAGCGTTCATTCCTTCGCCCGGATCGCTCCCCGCAACCTCGCCATCGAGCTTGCCTGGAAAACGGTAGCTTCCGAGCGCGAGCGCCGCCGCCCCGCTCGCGAGCGTTCTACGCAATCTCTCGCTCACGACCTTCGCCGCCGACAAGTTGTCTGTCGCTCGCGTGAGCTTGTGAAGCCGTTCCAGCGGCCGTGCGACCGCCGCTATCCTCGCGTCCATCGCGCGCGCGCCATTCGATTCACTTGCCATCGCCGCGTCCGTGCTCAGCCGTTCTCGCGCTCCGCCGACCTCGCCGTGTCGCGCCGCGACGTCGCCATCTCCACCCTCACCGGCCGCCCGTTGATCTCCGTTCCATTGAGCACCCGCATCGCCGCGTCGGCGTCCTCCGCGCGCGCCATCTCGACGAATCCGAAACCGCGCGAGCGCCCGTCGAACTTGTCGCGCACAACTTCGGCGCGCTCCACTTCACCGACGCGCGCAAAAGCCTCGCGCAACATCTCGTCGCTGACCTCAAAACTCAGATTTCCTACAAACAATCTCACGCTCGGTGCCACAACTTTCTCCGTCTTCCCGCGCTGTTTATTTCTCGCTTCCGCTTCCGTCGCCCCGCTCCGCGTCGCTCACCCCGCCTCCCTCCGCGGCCCCGCCCTCATACTGCGCGACCGCGTCCGTCCAGTACTTGAGCGTTGCGAAATCCATCGCCTCTAATTCGCCCGGCCTGAATCCGAATCGGACGAGTCCCGCGAAGCCGGCGGCGGAGGGCCCTGAAAATTCTCGCCGATCACCTCGGCCTGCAGCGCAAGCACGTCCGCGAGTTCCATCTCCAGCACGTCCTCGTACACCAGCCGCCCCCCGCCCACTTCCGCCAGTTCGGCGATCAACGCGAACACCACCGCCGTCGGGTCTCCGTTCGCCGCGCTGCGCTGCGCGCGCATCAGATCGCGCCCGTATCCCTTGCGCAGTTGAGCGCGTTTGCCCGACGGGAGTTCAATCTCGCGAATCTCTCCCGCCTCCTTCCGCTGCCCATCCACTCGTACCCCGTTGATTCGAAGTTCTTCGTCCATCCGCCTTCCTCGCCTCTCGATGACTCTGCCGCGTCATCCGCCCAAGTTACTCTTGAAACTCGATAGTTGGTCTTCGCCGCCGACCAGGTAGATGTTCGCAAACACGTCGTACAGGTAGATTTGCGTACCCGCCACAAACAGCTCTGCGTGATAGATACTCACTACCGACGTGGTCTCGACCATCTGATGATGCCTTAAGGTCGAACTGCCTGCGTCCTTGAACACTCCAGTCATCATGTACACCACCGGCAGTTCCGCGCTCCGCCCCTGGCTTGTGTACTGCTCGAGGTTCCCGCGCACCTGGAACGAATGAGTCTTGAAGGGGCTCGCCGAAAGTGTCAGCGTCTCCGCGTCGAACGACGTCCACTTGATCCGCGATTCGAGCTTTTCCACTCCCGCCCACAACTCCGCCGTGCCCGCCATGCCGAGCCCCTTGTAGTCAATCATCTTGTGGCGTGGATGCGCGATCTCGACCTCCTCGGCGCGCCCCAACAGGCCGACTCCGTCGATATATACGTTTGCGTTACTCAGTGAGTTGATCTGGATATTCATTCTGCTTCCTCAATGTGTATGGCCCGTTTCCGCTTCATCTCGATGACCCTGGGGCAAGGGCGTCGCGCCGCCCGATGGGCCGTGGTTCTTTACGCCGCCGCCACCAGCGGGCTTGCTACCGCAAGCTCGCTCAGCAGCCCGGTATCGATGAACACGTTGAACGTGATCCGCTCCGCCGGAGGCGGCGGCATCACCTCGACGTCGAACACCAGGTGCCCGGCGGAAATCTCGCTGGGCGGGTTCTTCGCTGGATCGAAACTCGCCGACCCGCCCACCAGCGCGCCACGCTGAATCAGCGTTCGCACGAACGCGTTCACATTCGCCAGGATCGCCGCGATCAGTGCGTTGGTGATGGGCTGATCGATGAACTGCAGCATCGAAAGCTGAACCGACTCCTCGATCACGTCCATCGTCCGCCGCACGCTGATGAAATTGTCCGGCGTCGTGGACGACGGATAGGCCGCCGAGCGGTTGCCCCACACCCGAAGCCCCGTACCGAACGCGTTGAACACCGTCACGATCCCCTTCGCGTTTAGCTCGTTCACGTCCGATCCCGCATCGACCACCGATGCGTACAGCGCGACGTCGGGACCCAGTACGCCTCTCAGCTCCGTGTTGGATGGCGACCACCAGTAACCGCGTTCCAGGTCCTTCGCCGCCATCGCGCCTGCGACCCACTGCGAGTACGGCCCGACCGCGTCCGCGTTCGACTTCGCCACCACCGCCGCGCCGGTCGAGCTGACCGTCACGCCTGTGGTGATGATTGCCGTGTCGAAAAACTTCTCCTGCGGGTAGCAGAGAATCGCGCGCTTGCTCGACGTGCCGAACGCTGCGCTCGCCACCGCGCGGTTCGCGATCGCGTCTGCCGGCGCCACGTTCGCGCTCGAGTCCACCAGCGCGACTGCGCGCAGCTTGTCGGCCATCGACGAAAGCGCCTGCGCGACACCCGCATTCTGCGAGTAGCCGGGCGTCACAAGTATCTTGGGAAAGAAGCCAAACTTGCTATACGCAGTCTGGAACCCCTGAATGCCGGTAAAGGAGGCGCCGCTCACCGCACCGATGATGTCGGCGTCGGTCACTTTGCTCGGGTCCGCGTAGTTGAATGCGATCTTCACCGGCGCGCCGCTCGTGATCGCGCCTCCCAGTTTCGCCCGCACCAGCCCGTTCACCGCGTCGACTTCGTAGTCGGTGTCCTTGACGTACGTGACGGTCTCTGCCGAGTTCTTCACCACCACGTTCGCAACGCCCATGTGCCCCAGATTAACCACCTGTGGGCCGCTGGCCGGGAATGCGAATGCGGTTGAGGCGATCGCGGTGAAGTGTTCGGTCTGGTCAAACACGTTGATCGCGATTATCTGGCCCGCGCCCTGCGCCTGTATCGCGGAAATCGCGTATGGAATCGTGTAACCGCCGGCCAGCGGTCCGAACTTCGCCGCGTCAAAGGCCGACGACACCAGCGTCGGCGTCTCGGGCGCCGGCGCTTGCGCGGGCGCTTCCACAGCCCACGACGGTGCACTGCCCACCAGTCCAATCACCGCCGACTTGACCACGGTTACCGGTACGGCGCCGGCATTGACCTCGATTATCTCTACGCCGTGCAGAAAACTTGCTGGCATCTTTCCACCGTTGTCCTTCTTGCTGTTCCGCGGCCTTGATTCGCTAGGCTACGCCAGCGGCGAGTCCTGCCCGGACTCTGCCACCACCTGCTCTGCGTAACTGAATGAGATTCGTATCGTGTCGCCTGCTCCAACCGCGCCGCCCGCAAGCGCACGCACCGCACCGCCGACGCGATCCACTGAGTAGTCGATTCCTTCCGTCAGCGGGCCGCCACTTAACGTAGTGGCGCTCAGCGCGACGATGTTGCCGTGCGCAAGTCCGATGACCCCCGATGAATCGAATGTGTATGGCGCCGCGCCAAGCGTGATTACGGTCTGCCCGCCGCTCTCGAGCGCGGTGCCCCGAATGAACAACGGGAAATTGCTCCCGCGCGGTGCTTCCACGGCGAGCGCGGTGATTGCGAACGTAATTCCGTAAACCCACACGCCGCCCTGCTTGTCGCGCTCGACGAATCGCTCCTTCACCGGATACATCTTGCGCGCGCCCGGTACCGTGTAACCGGTTAGCGACAGGCGCACTGCTTCCAGTATCTCGTATGCTCCCGGCCCCGCCCCGCCGCTGGGGCCTCCCGTGTTCCACCCAAGATCACGCACCAGCACCATGACTTCGAATTCGAGCTTCCGTTCTTGCGCGACGATCTCAGTATCCAGTTGCTGGCCGTAACTCGCCCCTCGATACACCACCAGCGCCGCGCCCACCGGATGCGTCATGCGGTACGCCTCGGGACGATCCGGAAAGCGCGCGATCTCGATTCCCGAAAGATGCGCGCGAAGTTCCTCGACCACTGCACCTTCTATCGTTCCGATGTCCAGTGCAGTCGGCGGCGCATACTCGCGGCCGCTCCAGGAGATGTCCAACACTCCGCCCACCTCAGAACCCCTTGAGCTTGTTCCTGCCGAATACGCGCCGCGGACCCTCGTCAACCTCGTCCGGCGCCGACCTCGGCGCCGTGCTACCGGCCGGCGATAGCCCCAGTGAAATCTCCCCGCTCCCAACCCGCCTCAGCATCGCGATCGCATCCTCGTAGCGCTGGCGTGCATCCTTCAAATCGTGCAATGGACGAAGCGCCTGCAGCCGGTACATCGCAATCTCGATCGCCAAACGCTCGAGCACCGCTGGCGGATCAGCGAGCGGCAGCTTGAAGCGCCCCTCGAGATAGCTGTCGATTTCCGCCGACGCGTCTTCCAGCGCGCGCCCGAGTACCGCCGCATTCAGCGTGGTCGCCGCCGGATCCTCGTTGGTGAGCTGCACCAGGTCGCGGTGTGGGAAACGGTCGATGATGTCCTGGGCTTGTGCGTAACTCACTTAACTACCCACTTCAATCCCACAGTCCCCCTTCCCTTTAGGGAAGGGGTCGGGGGTTAGGTAGGTCGCGGCTCGCGACCCCTCTCCCGTAGGGGCGCACGGCTGTGCGCCCTCTTTCTTCACCTCTCCCCG
>CAYSCX010000072.1:0-8395 GCA_964429575.1 uncultured Binatia bacterium (SeqCode)
ACCTCGCACGGCGTCGCACTCATCCGCCACGGCATCCCGCAGTGTTTGCGAACGCCGACCTCAGGATGTTCGAGCTCAACGAAGTACTTGCGCGCGTTGAGATTTGGATCTTCGGCCAGATACTTGTTGTCTGCGCACGCGGACGCGGCGACGCCCGCAGCTTGCAGCGACTCCACCACGTCGGCGACACGGCGCGTCGAGGTCCACTCGTTGATGATCGCCTCGAGCACATCCTCGTTGCGCTTGCGATCGGCCAGCGTCATGAAACGCGCGTCGGCGGCAAGTTCGGGTTTCCCAATCGCGCGCGTAAGCCGCAGCCATTGATGGTCGTCCGCACAAACGATCGAGACCCACTGGTCGATCACTACATCAGCGATGCGCTCCGGCAGATCGAGGCACCGGAAGATCCCGTGCGGCGACATGAACGGATCGAGGTTGCCCGATCGCTCCGGCTCGCGGCCGTTCATCGTGTACTCGAGGATGCCCTCGGCCAGGAGTCCCATCGCGCATTCCCATTGGCTCATGTCGATGTACTGGCCTTCGCCGGTCTTGGCGCGGTTGTACAGCGCGGTGAGCACCGCGTAAGCGCCGTGGACGCCGCCGCTGGGGTCGGCGTAGCTGAAGCCCGCGTGCATCGGCGGCCAGCCTTTGTACCCGGTGAGCGAAGAGAGACCCGACAGCGGCACCTGCGCCGGTCCGTAGGCGACGTAATCGTGATATGGCCCGGTGTCGCCGTAGCCCGAGAGCGAAATCATGATGATGTCGCTGCGGAGTTTCTTGCAGTCCTCGAAGCCGAAGCCCAGCCGCTCCATGACGCCCGCGGCAAAGTTGTTGGTCACGATGTCACTGCAGGCGACCAGCTTGCGCGCGACTTCAAGCGCCTCGGGATGCTTGAAATTGAGCGTCAGCGATTTCTTGCCCTGGTTGTATTGATTGAAATAGCCGGAGCGGTTGAGGCCCATCTGATTATCGGGCCACGGCGGGAGCTGGCGCGTGACGCACGGGCGCGTGCGCGTCTCGATCCGGATCACTTCCGCGCCGAGATGCGCCAATTGGAGAGTGCAGTACGGTCCCGCCCACACCCAGGTGAAGTCGGCGACTCTGATTCCGTCCAGCGGCGCCTTCGCCATCAGATGACACCCTTGCGCGAGAGTTCGGTGAGCTGCGCCGCCGAGAGCCCGAGACGATTGCCGAAAATTTCCTGGTTGTGCTGGCCAAGCGTGGGCGCCGGGCGGCGAATCTCCCACGGCGTGCGGCTGTACTTGACCGGCGCGCCCGGATATTTGTGCGTGCCCGCGACCGGCTGCGCGATCTCGACAAAAAAGCCGCGCGCCTTCAGATGCTCGTTGCCAAGCAGATCCGCCATCGTAGAGACCGGAGCGAACGGAACCCGGCGCGACTGCGCGGTCTGGTAGAGTTCGAGCACCGTGTGCTGACTGACGTACTCCTGGAGCATCGGCTTGAGAGCGTCCCAGTTCGCCGCGCGGTTCAGGCGGTTCGCAAAGATCTCCCACTCTGCCCACTCGGGATCGCCCATCATGTGGACGAAGTTGCGCCACTGGTGCTCCTCGACGCAGCACACGTAGATGTAGCCGTCCTTGGCTTCCAGCGTCTCGAGCGGCTGGAGGGGCTTCTGCCCAAGGCGCGTGGCGATCGCCCCGAGGTAGGGCCAGAACTCGAAGGTCATTTCGAGGATTGAGGCGATGGATTCCTGCACCGACACGTCGACGTGCTGGCCGACGCCATCGCGCAGAGCTGCGATAACTGCGCCCATCGTCGCGGTCGCGCCATGCACGCCGCCTTGGTATCCCGCCTGTTGTCCGAAGGTCTTGAGCGGTGGCAGCTCTGGATGCTCCGGGCCGCCGCCATTGAGCACGCACACGCCGCCCGCGCACCAAATCGTGAGATCTTCAGCCTGGTAGTCTCGATATGGACCGCTCATTCCAAACGGCAGGATCGAAGTCATCACGAGCTTCGAGTTGAGCCTGCGAAGCCGATTGTAGGAAAGCCCGATTCGATCCATCTGCGGCGGCGCGACGTTATGCACGAAGACGTCGGCGGTCGCGGCGAGCTTTTCGAGAATCGCGAATCCTTCGGGACGCGCGACGTCGAGCGTCACGCCGAGCTTGTTGGTGTTGAGGTAGAGAAACAGACCGCTCTTTTCCGGATGCGGAGTGTCCGCGGGAAACGGTCCGCGGGTGCGCGCGCGGTCGCCGAATTGCGGCCGCTCGATCTTGATGACGTCGGCGCCGGCGTCGGCCATCAGCTTCGCCGCATACGGCGCCGAAACCATCTCGCCGAGTTCGACGACCTTGAGTCCTTCCAGTGCTCCAGCCATTAGTTCATTTCGAATCGACGAGCCGGCGATCGGCGTTGACTATTCCGGAAACACCCTGCGGAACGGCTTGACCTCGACGCGTTCGAACACGCCGCCAGTCACGTAAGGATCGCCTTGCGCGAAAGCGAGCGCTTCGCTCTCACTGTCCATATCGACGATGAGCAAGCTTCCGCTGCCGTCGGTGAACGGGCCGGCGAGTACGATCTTGCCGCGCTCAAGGTATGGACGCAGATAGGCGAGATGGGTGGGCCGGACGGCCGGCCTCAGTTCGACGCCTCGCGGCCCGTCATGTCCAATGATTACGAAGAGCACTTCAACAGCCGTCGACAATCGTTTCCGACGAGTCCGAGTTTCTTAGCACGCCCAGTCGCAGCGGCAAAAGCGATGTTGCGCGACGCGCACGGTCCGGGAAGCGCTACACTGGTGGAATTGCGCCGTAGCCCGAGTA
The DNA here is from genome assembly GCA_964429575.1 of uncultured Binatia bacterium (SeqCode). GTDB lineage: Bacteria > Desulfobacterota > Binatia > Binatales > Binataceae > CAYSCX01. The sequence continues at coordinate 2,787 of CAYSCX010000072.1, forward strand.
GTAAATGAGGAAGTAACCGGCGGCGATACTCGCGAGCGCGGCGAACGCCACGACGTCCTTGGGCTTGATCGGATAGTCGATGAAGCTGGTTGGATTTTGCGTGCGTCCGAAGCCGCGCGCCTCGAGCGCCATCGACATTGAGTTTGCGCGCCTCAGCGCCGCGATGAACACGGGAATCACGAGCGGCACGTAACGCCGAACGCGCTCCATCACGCCGCCGCGGCTGAAGTCGTAGCCGCGCAGCGTCTGCGCCTCGACCACCGTCATCGCGGAGTCGATGAACAACGGCGCGAGGCGGAACGCGAGAGTGATCGCGAAGCGCACGCGGTACGGCACGCGCAGGCGGGCGAGGCCGACGTTGAATTCCTCGACCTTCGTAGTTGAGAGGAAAAGCACGGAGGTCGCGAGCAGCTCCGCCAGCTTGATACCGCGGCCGATGCTGAAGAGCAGCGACGCGCGGCTGACGTGAAGTCCCGGCACGTAAATGATCGGCGCGCCGACGCGGTAGGTGAACATCCAGGTGACGGTCGTGAAGAAGATCATGATCACGAAGAACCAGCGGAGGCGGTAGAAATTAGGCCAGGTGCCGGTCACGGTGATGAGTGCGACCAGCAGCATGCCGAGCGGCGCGAGCGCGAGCGGCTGGTCAACCCAATAGACCGACCAGAAGAGCACGACGAGCGCGAAGACCTTGGCGGTCGGATGGAGGCGGTGAACGAAGGTGCCGCGGTCGAGGTACAAGTAGAAAGGCATCAGGTGCGCTCCTGGAGCCAGCCTACGAATTCATCGGGGGTCAGCGCGAGAGTGCCGAAACGGCGGCTCAACTGGGTCACCTCGGGAGCGCGAAACGAAGATGACTTGAGCAGCGCCTCATCGGCAAACAGTTCGCGCACCGGGCCGTCGAACAGCACGCGGCCGGCGCGCATGAGGATGACGCGACGCGCGTACTCGGCGACGAGCCACGGGGTGTGCGTGATCATCACGATCGCGATGCCGGAGCGATTGAGATCGCTGACCAGCGCCATCATGCGGCGCTGTTCGCGATAGTCGAGGCCGGTGGTGGGCTCATCGAGGATGAGCAGGCGCGGGCGCAGCGCCAAAACGCTCGCGACGGCGACTCTTTGGCGCTCACCTTTGCTCAAAAGAAAGGGGTCGCTGTCAACCAAGTGCTCCATCCCAACCGCCTGCAACACCTCGGCGCAGCGGTGCTCGACTTCGTCGGCATCGAGGCCGAAATTGCGCGGCCCGAAGGCGACCTCCTCGCCCACGGTGGGGGCGAACAATTGGTGATCGGGATTCTGAAAGACGTAGGCAGCCTCGCGCGCGGTCTCCGACGCGCGCAGTGTCGCGCGATCGCGGCCCCCGAGCAGCACGCGTCCGCGCCCGGGGGTGAGCAGACCCACGATGTGCTTGGCGAGCGTGGTCTTGCCGGAGCCGTTCTGGCCGATGATCGCCAGAAATTCGCCGGCGTGAATGCTGAGATTGATCGAGTCGAGGACCGACGGACCTTCGGGGTACGCGAAGCTGACGTTGTGAACCTCGACCAGAGGAACGCCGGATTGCAGATGCGGCGAATCTTGGGAGGGCGTGGGCGGCGCAGCTCGTTCGAGCGCATCGCGAACTTTTGGGAAAGCACGGCGAATCGCCGCCTCGGCATCGTCAACACTTTCCGCGTGGCCACCGATGCCGAGCTTCGCGAGGACCTCATTGATTCCTGGCGGGCGGACACCGCAATGCTCGAGCGTCTCAAGGCGCGTCATCAGCTCGGCGGGCGTGCCGTCGGCGAGCACCCTGCCGTCGCGCATAAGGAGCATGCGGTCGCAACCGCGGAGTTCCTCGGCTTCGTGCTCGATCACGATGAGGCTCAACCCTTGCGCGCGCAGGCTGCGGATCAGATCAAACACCTCGGCGCGACCCTCGGGGTCGAGGTCGGTCGTGGGTTCATCGAAAACGATTAGCGAGGGGCGGAGCGCCAGCACCGAGGCGATCGCAAGCCGCTGCTTCTGGCCGCCGGATAGCGAAGTAGGATCGCGATGTTCGAAGCCGGCCAGTCCGACCGCTTCGATGGCAGATGCGATGCGCGGGGTCATTTCATCGCGGCTCATCCGCGCCTGCTCCAGCGCGAAGGCGACCTCGTGGGTGACGTTGGTCGAGAAAAGCTGCGACTCGAAGTCCTGAAAGACCATGCCGACGGAACTTGCGACGTCGGCGACGCGGAGACCGTCGATGGGACGGCCGAGGATCCGAATCGCGCCGCGCAGCTCGCCGCCTTCGAACTCGGGGACGATGCGGTTGAGGCACTTGGCGAGGGTCGATTTGCCGGCGTTCGACGCGCCCATGATGCCGATCATCTGTCCGCGCGCCTGGGAGAAGCGCAATTCGCGCAGCGCCGCTTTCTCACCGCCCTGATAGGTGAACGAGACGTCTTCGACCCAGACCGCCTCGTCGGCGAGTTCGCGGCCGGGCTGCGCGACGGATGTCGTGCGCGCATCGGTCATCAGAGGAGTGCAAGCCCGATGAGCGCGATGACGATGAGCGGCGTCACGATGATACCAATCGATTTGTCGTAGGGAGGAGCGGCGAGATTGGCGGGCAGAAACTCAGGCGTCCAGTAGCCGGTCGTGAGGAGGTTTCCGGCGACCCATGCTCCGACGGTACCGACGATCAGCAGGCCCAGCCCCGCGAAGCGCAGCGGCGATGCCGGGCGCTCAATTTCGGGCATCAGGTCCTGGTACGTCAGGTGGGCCTTTTGTACGCGCGGATAGACTGCGGCGAGGATGAACGGAGCCAGCACCATCGCGGCGAGCATGTTGTTGAACACGATAGCGTTGGCGAGCACCCAGAACGGAGGGCCGAGCAGGAGCAGGTTGATCCACCATCCCACGATTACGCCGCACAGAGCGCTGGCGAGAAAGCAGGAGAATACAAACTTCGCGATGATGAGCGGCGAGCGTCCGACCGGGCTTTGGCCGCGGCCGATCACTTCCCACACCTTGTACGGGATGAAACCGTAGGCGAGGTTCGCGGCGAAGCCGGAGATGTCGCCGGGGCCGAAGCCGCCGAAGAAGTCGCCGATCAGGTTGCCGATCGCCGAACCCCATGCGGCGGCGGGGCCGAACAGGAACGAGCACACGATCGGAATTGCGTTAGCGGGACGCAGCTCGGTGACGCCGGGGATGAACGGGACGACCTTGAAGGGAATCAGGACCGCGGCGTACAAGGCGCCCGAGATTGCGCACAACACGACCATGCGCGTGTTGCTCCACATCGCACGGAGTTCATGCATCGCGGGACGTGCGGGGGAGCGGATACGCGCGCGCGTGGCGCGTATCCGCCGGGATCGGCGTGGAGGAAGGCAGTTGATTGATACGCACATCCATCTCGACGCTGACCAGTATGCCGAGCGCTTGGAGCTGATCAAGCGGGCGCGCGAGGTCGCGGGAGTCGTGGCGATCCTTGCGCCGGGGACCGGCGGCCAGTCGAATGATGCGGTGCTGGCGCTGGCACGGAAATTTTAGGGCGTCGTGTAGCGGCGCGCTTTACAGGTGTAACGCCGAATGTTACAGTGCGCGGGTGATAAGAAGCTTCCGGCACAAGGGGCTCGAGGAGCTCTTCCGCAAGGGCCGGAGCCCCAAGGTGGCGGCGGACCTGCAAAGCAGGGCGCTCAGGAGACTCGATGCGCTCAAAAACGCGGCAACGTTGCGCGACCTCAACATCCCCGGCTTCGACTTCCATCCGCTCAAGGGCAAGCCGCTCCGTTACAGTCTCCATGTGAACGGGCCGTGGTGCATAACCTTCGACTGGCATGACGGCGACGCGTGGCACGTTGAGTTGGAACAATACCATTAGCGAGGCGACCATGACCCCCAAGCGGACTCCGAACGAGCGGCCCACCCGAACCCCCAGCCATCCCGGGTCGATACTGCGCGAAGACGTGTTGCCCGCGCTGGGGCTCTCGGTCAGTGAGGCGGCGCGCCAGCTTGGCGTGACCCGGCAGACGCTCCATCGGATCATGGCCGAGAAGACGTCGATTACGCCCGAGATGGCCGTGCGCCTCGGGCGCTTTTGCGGCAACGGCCCCGGGTTGTGGCTGAGGATGCAGCAGGCCTATGACTTGTGGCATGCCGAGCGTGCGCTGCGCAGTAAGCTCGGGAAGATTCCCATTCACAAATCCGCGGCTGCGGCATGAGCGCAGGCCAAAGGGGGGCCGACCCGCCGAAGCTGATCAAGCGGTCGCGCGAGGCGATGGCGGTGCGAAGGTTCGAGTAGCAACGGCACCGGTCGCGAGCCGCGACTCCCAATAACACGAAGTGAGGCTTCGGCGAGTAACCGCTCCCGTTGGTCGGGAACGTTGGGCAATGTGCGCCGAGGATCGTCGCGAGCGACCCTGGTGCGGTTGCGGCGGGCGCGGGGCGTGCGCAGAATCTATCCTCAAGCGACATGCCGATTTACGAATACGAGTGCGCGAAGTGCCACAAGCGGACCAGCGTGCTGACCACGCGCGTCAGCCAGCGGGTGCGCGCCAAGTGCAGGCACTGCGGAGGAGCGAAGATGCGACGGCTGCTCTCGCGATTCGCGATGCCCAAGAGCGAGGAGGCGCGGCTCGATTCGATGGCGGACCCGTCGAAGCTCGGCGACGTCGACGAGAATGATCCGAAGAGCGTCGCGAGAATGATGAAGCGGCTTGGGAAGGAGATGGGCGACGAGTTCAGCGGCGAAGATTTCGATGAGGCGATGGAGGATTTGGAGAGCGGAGGGGAAGATGGGGGATCGTCGGAGGACGAGTTGTAGGGGGGTAGCGAGCCGCGGTGGCGGTGCGGAGGTTCGAGTAGCAAAGGCACCGGGATTCTTCGCGGAGTTTACCCTGAGCAATGCCGAAGGGCTCAGGATGACTAAGTGGGGGGAACTGAGGGAGGTGGGAGTAGCCGCGTGGATGGTGGCGACGGTGGGCTGTAGTTTCGCTCCCTTCGACTACGCTCAGGGCAGGCAACCTAACCCCTGACCCCTTCCCTAAAGGGAAGGGGAACCAGAGAACATGGGAAGGGGACTGGATGGACAGCTGAAGATGGCGGATGAACCCTCACCCAAACCCTCTCCCGTACAGATGCAAGGGAGAGGGTTCAGAAGCAGTAGGCTGGGAAACCAGGCTAGTCAGATTCGAGGAGGACGATTGCGGAGGCGGCCATGCCGTCGCCGCGGCCGAGCGCGCCGAGACCCTCGGGGCTCGACGCTTTCACGTTCAACGAGCCGGGCTCCGCACCGATCGCGGCAGCGAGACGCGATCGCATTTCATCGAGGAAGGGTTTTAGCTTCGGAGCTTGCGCAAAGATCGTGAGATCGGCATTGCCGATCCGCCAACCCCGGTCGCGCGCGAGCTTGGCGACTTCACTCAACAGCTTGAGACTGTCCGCGCCGGTGTAGCGAGGGTCGTCGTCGGGGAAATGGCGACCGAGGTCGCCCTCGCCTATCGCACCGAGGATCGCGTTGGCGAGCGCATGCGCCGCGACGTCGGCATCGGAGTGCCCGCTCAAACCTTTTGGATGAGCGATCTCGACTCCGCCGAGCACGAGCTTTCGGCCCGCGACGAGCGGATGGAAGTCGAACCCTTG
>CAYSCX010000073.1:0-8111 GCA_964429575.1 uncultured Binatia bacterium (SeqCode)
CGAAGCTGAGCTGCTGCGCAGAAGGCTGAGGACGCGCGCCGCAGCCGGCCCTCCCCGCACGACGGCACGGGGCGTCGGGCCTGGTTGGCGCTTCTTGCCGGAGATCAGTTGTGTGTGTCGGCGATGCGCGGGTGCGAGCCGCCACCTTGCTCAAGCAGCGGACATATGTGCGCATTCTGCGCGCGATCCGGGCGGCGGCGAAGCAGTCGGGCGAGTTCGCGTTGCAGCGCCACGAGCTCTCGGATCTGCGCTCGCACTTGTCCGAGGTGCGCGCGGGCTATCTCGCGGACACGTGCGCATGGCGGATTGCCGTGTGCCGCCAGACGAAGCAAATCGCGCACCTCATCCAGGGTCATGCCGAAGCTCTGCGCGCGGCGAATGAAGCCGAGCGTGGCGACCGCGCCTTCGTCGTATCGGCGGTAGCCATTAGGCAGCCGCGTCGAGGCACGCAGCAGACCGCGCGCCTCGTAGTAGCGAATTGCGGATGGCGCGACACCAACTCTGCGGGCCAGTCTGCCGATCGTCATCGGGTCTCCCCCCTTGACTTTAAAGCTGACTTTAACTTGTAGCATAGCGGGCGGAAGGAGGTGAAGACATGGAGTGCATCCGAGTGGTTCTCTGTCCTTGCTGCGGCGAGTGCCCTGCGGTCGAGATCAGCGACACTGGGGTGGTGATCGGTGAGGACGACAACGTCGTCCGGCTGACGCATGCCCAGTGGAACGATCTGGTCGAGCGCATCCGTCGCGGCGAGTTGCGCGAGGCAGGTTAGAGCGATGGCCGCGCCGTGGCGGCCGGTAGCCGCCGCGGCGCGGCGGGACGCCAATCGACCGAGTCGAGTTCGGCAACCCAAGTGCATCTTGACCCTGAACGCGGGTTGAGGGTTTACGCTCCGAGGTGAAATGGCCGACCGTCCACAGCTTGGTTTGGGTGCAGTGTTACTGTCGCTGCCCTGGTGTTGAATCGCACCGGCGGCACTTTCCCTGCTCGGGCTAGCAGGGTCCGCAGTTGCGACTCGCATCCTGTTCACGGAGTGGGTTCAGTACGCGCTGCTTGTCCTGTCCTTGGTGTTCCTAGGGCGCGCGCACTATGTCGCAACGTTGAAGAGGCACGGAGCGTGGTGGTCAAAGGCCACGGTATGGACCTCAACGGTGCTCGTCGTAGTTCTGTGGTCGTACCGACTATGATTCGGCGCAAGTGGCAACCAACGGCACTCAGCGCGATCGTCAGTTTCGTCTGCGCGTTTTGCTGGATGCTTTGGTGTAACGAAGCAGTGGCAGGTCCGATCACGTTCAACACCGCGCTGCCTATAGCGCAGGGTCAGGGGATCGTGCGCGGACAGGCGGTGGTCACGCGGGCAACCGGCGACCCTACCGGCGCCGACCGTTCGTTCACCGGCGTGGGAGCAGAATCGGTACTTGCCTACGGCGCGACACGCGACCTCGCACTGTTTGTGCTGCTGCCGCTGTTCCTGCACAAATCGCTGGATTTCGATCTGCCGGACGGAGGGCGGGTCAGCCGGGGCACCAACGGCTTCGGCGACGTGGTGCTCCTCGGACGTTACACGCTGCTCGAGTTCAACTGGCCTGGCAAGACCATTCGGGTCGCGCCGTTCGCGGGAATCAAGATGCCGACCGGAAGCGATTCGCGCAGCGACAAGTTCGGTACGATTCCTCACTCCCTTCGGCCGGGCACGGGCTCTTGGGATCCGCTGCTCGGAACGATCTTCTCGTGGCAGACCCTCGGATGGGAATTCGATTCGGATGCCGGTTATCGGTTCAACACGCGCGCGGATGGGTTCGAGTTCGGCGACGTCGCGTTCGGAGACCTGTCGTTTCAGTACCGCGTCTGGCCGTGGCGTCTTGAGCGCGGCGGGGTACCGGCGTTCGTGTACGCTGTGTTTGAAAGCAACTTCATCTGGCAAGGAAAGGACCGAATCCGCGGCATGGTCGATTCGAACTCCGGCGGCTTCACCTGGTTCATCGATCCGGGCCTGCAGCTCGTGACCGAGCGCTACGTGCTTGAGGCGGCCGTGCGCCTGCCGGCAGTTCAGGATTTGAACGGAAGCGCGCTCGGCGGTGACTTTCAGGTCGTAGCAGGATTCAGGTGGAACTTTTTCCTCCCATATCATCTCTGAGGTGAGCGATGAACGATCATAGAAAGAAGCGGCAACCGCGCACACAACGGCGGGCCGTTGGGTTAGGTACGGTGGCAGCTCTCCTGCTCGCCATCGGGACGCGAGCGTTCGTGGCGAGCACGGCGCTCGCCGGCGAGCCCACCGCAAACCAGTGCATCAGCGTGGGCGTCGACGGCATGGCGTGCCCCTTCTGCGCATACGGCCTCAAGAAGCATCTGGCGGAAATCGCGGGCGTGAAAAGTGTCGAGGTGGATCTCGCCGCGTCTGCCGCAACGCTGACCGTGTCGCAGGGCACGAGCGTCACGGAGCCGCAGATCGAGCATGCGGTGAGCGAGGCAGGGCTCGGCGCGGGCGCGATCACGCGAAAGAGCGCACGCGCGGACGGCAGCTGTTGAAAGCTCAGTGATCAGGCCATTGGCATCGCGGAAGGTCGCTGCGGCCCTGGTGCTCGTCTCCATTTTTCTTACTGCGGGCTGCAACGAGGGTGCTCCCCGCCTCCACGAAGGCGGCTACCAACTTCGCGCATATTGGACCGCGAGCGACACTCCAGCGGGCCGCCTGGTGCGCCCGATCGGAGTTGCGGTCGGACCTGACGGGTCCGTCTACGTCACCGACGCCCGCCGTCGTGTGGTCCGATTTCTGGCTGGCGGAACGTATCTAGGTGAGTGGTCCGGGGCTCCCGGCGCCAGCTTATTTCTCAATCCTGTCGGTATTGCTGTGAGCCGTGACAACGCGGTCTATGTCTCTGACTTCGAGCGTGACCGCGTGGTCAAGTTCGATGTCGGCGGGAATGTCGTGCTCGAGTTTGGAGGTCACGGCAGCGCGCGGGGCGAGTTCGATGCTCCGGCTGGGCTGGCAGTCGACGCCGACGGAAGCATCTACGTCGCGGACTTCTACAACAGCCGCGTACAGCAGCTCAGCGCGCGAGGACGGTATGTCCGCACTATCGGGCATCCGGGCAGGATTGGCAGGGGCGGGCTCAACTATCCTACCGGAGTTGCCGTGCTCCCCGACGGCGGATTGCTGGTGGCCGATGCCTACAATTACGCGCTCAAGTGGTTCTCGGGCGCGGGCGACCCGGTCGCCGAGATGGGGCATCGGCTCATGTGGCTCTGGCCGCGCCCCGCGGGCGGCTCAGGCGGGTTCAACGTGCCGACCGGTGTTGCGGTGGACACACGCGGGTTCATCCACGTGGCCGACAGCGCGAACCATCGGGTCGCGATGCTGTCGCCCAAGCGCGAGTTACTCGCCGAGTGGAAGCTGCCCGAGCCGGACGAGCGGGTGTACTCGCCCGAGCAGGTCGCGGTTTCGCCGGATGGCGCCACCGTGTATGCAACCGACCTCGCCAATGACCGCGTGATCGTCCTGGACGTCAGGCGCGTCGTGCCGTGAGCACGGCGCCCGACTGCGCGCGCATCAGGTCTTCTTCGGCGCGGCGTACCGTTTATTCCTAGCGCACCGACTTAGGACTTCGCGAGGCACCCGTTGCGGCGTCGCTGGCGCCGAACGGACAGCTCATCCTCAATGCCCCCGCCGTAACCCGCCCGTACCGCGCTCCGCGCGGTGACCACCCACGCGCGCGTTGCCGGGAACTTTCGCGCCACTCCGTGCGTCTTGGAGTATGGCAGGCGGAGTCTTTGGCCCCGCGATAGGATCGTTCGTCAGAGGTCTGACGATATCGGTATGAATGCCCGACGCAAGGAGGAATTCGCAGCGCTCGCGGTCGCCGCACTGTCACCGCTCTACAACGCGGCGCTGCGGTTGACGGCCAGCGAGGCAGACGCAGAGGACTTGGTGCAGGAGACGTACGCGCATGCGTTCGCGCACGCTGACCAGTTGCACGACCTTGGAAGCATCCGTGCCTGGCTCTTTCGGATCATGCGCAACTGCTCCGTCTCGCATTACCGTGCCCGCAGGGCGCGTCCGGAGCTGACGGTGATCGAAGGAGGTATTGAATCGATCGGTTCCGCTGGAGAGCCGGGATCGGACATCCAAGCGGAGGCGTTGGCGCGGCTGTCTCGTGAGGCGATTTCCCGCGCGCTTTCGCAACTGCCGGAGGAATTTCGCAGTACGATCGTCATGTGCGACGTCGAGGGATTCTCATACGAAGAGATCGCTGAGGCTATGGAGTGCCCGATCGGCACCGTTCGCTCGCGAATCGCGAGGGCTCGCGCGCAGCTCATGCGCAGTCTCGCCGGTGAAGCCGCAGCGCTGGGTATCGGTGCGCGCCGAAGACAATGAGTTGCCGCAACACAGATTTCGAGAGGCTGAGCGAATTCGTCGACGGCGCGCTTTCACCGGCAGAGGAACTCGAACTTCGGCGGCATCTCGATGCGTGTGCAGTCTGTCGCGCCCGCGTCGATGCTCTCATTCAACTCAAGCAGGCAGTCGCGAGCGGCGCCACGATCCATCCCGTTCCCCACGGCTTGCGCGAGCGAGTGACCCAAATGGGCGCGCGGTCGCGAGGGCCGAAGCCTCGCGCGGCATGGCTGGCAGGAGCTGCCACCGTCGCAGCTGGACTACTTATCGTCACTCTAATCTCGACATGGTCAACGCGGCGGTACGAACCAGAGGTCGATCAGCTGCGCGAGGCGATGGTCGCGGATCACATTCACTATCTCGGGGTGCCAGAGCCTGCCGCAATTGTATCGGGCGATCCACGGGAGCTTTCGTCCGCGCTTGCGCGGGAGGTTGGCTTCGGATTCGAGCTGCCCGACCTGCGTGACACGAAGCTCCTCGGGGGACGGCTGTGCCGGCTACGAGGCCAAAAAGCGGCGCTCACCATCTATGAGCACGGCGGCCGGCGAGTCTCGCTGTTCTTGCTCGATTCCAGCACGTTCCGTGCATCGGTCCCGCGGGAATCCGGATGTCACACGCTGGGCCGATACGCGGTGTGTCTCGTCGAGGCGAATCAGATCTGGTACGCGCTGGTCGCCGAACGCGATCTCGCATCCGAGCTCGCGCCGGATCTCCGGGCTCAACTTGGCGAGCCGCGCTAACCGCCTGGAAACGAGGTTGATGTGGGGTTGGTCGCGTTTTCGCTGCGCAATCCGTACGCAGTCATTGTCGGCGTGCTGGTGATCCTGGTGCTGGGAATAACTGCGGCAGCGCGCATGCCCGTGGACATCCTCCCCATGTTCACGACGCCGGCCGTTCAAGTCGTGACATTTTATCCCGGCATGCCTGCGGAGGTGATGGAGAAAGACATCACTACCCGCCTCGAGCGCTGGACCGGGCAGTCGGTCGGAATCGCGCGGCAGGAGTCCCGCTCGATGATCGGCGTTTCGATCGTGAAGGACTTCTTTCACGAAGGAGTCGATCCTGCCGCCGCGATCGCGCAGGTGAGCTCATACGCGATGTCGGATCTGTTCTATTTGCCGCCGGGAACAATTCCGCCGATGGTGATGCCGTTCGATCCGACGGCGACCCTTCCGCTCGCGCTTATCACCGTCTCGAGTCCGACGATTGATGAGACGCGCCTGTACGACGTCGCGTACTTCGACTTGCGCAACCGCCTGCAGGGAATTCCCGGCGTCATTGCACCGGCCGTGTATGGCGGCAAGCTCCGGCGCATTCTTGCGTACGTGGACCGAAACAAGCTCGAGGCGCGTTCGCTCTCGCCAATGGATGTCGTGCGCACGCTGCGCGACTTCAGCACGATGATTCCGACTGGCAGCGCGAAGCTGGGCGGGCTCGACTATCAAGTTGTCACCAACGGAATGCCCGAGCGCGTCGAAGAGATGAACGATTTCCCGGTCAAGATTGACGCGCGCGGCGCCCCGGTACGAATCCGCGATGTGGGGCGGGTCGAAGACACGCATCAGATCCAGACCAACGTGGTCCGGATCAGCGCGCGGCCAGACATGACGCCCAAGCGCCAGGTTTACATTCCGATCTACCGGCAACCTGGCGCGAACACGATCGCCGTAGTGGATGCGGTGCGGGGCGCGCTCACCGGAATCCTCAAACGCCTGCCCGCCGGGATCAACCTCAACGTAGTGATGGACCAGTCCGTTTACGTGCGCCAGGCAATCGGAAGCCTCATAAAGGAGGGAATCATAGGCGCGGTTCTCGCGGCGCTGGTGATCCTGGCCTTCATCGGCGAGTGGCGCTCTACGCTGATCGTCTCGTTTGCGATTCCCTTCTCGATTGTCGCCGCGCTCGGCGGCATGTACTTCACGGGCCATTCGATCAACGCAATGACCCTCGGCGGACTGGCGCTCGCGGTCGGCAGACTGATCGACGACGCCATCGTCGTGGTTGAGAACACCGACCGTTATCTCAGCCGCGGAGTTGCCCCTGCCGACGCGGCGCGCGAAGCTGCCGGCGAAGTAGCGATGCCGGTGTTGGTCGCCACCATCGCGACCGTCGTGATTTTTCTGCCGGTGATTTTCCTTACCGGCATCGGCAAGTACCTGTTTACGCCGCTTGCGGTGGCAGTGGCGCTCGCCATCGGCGCGTCGTACTTCGTCGCGATGATGGTAGTGCCGCTGTTCGGCGCGTACGTGCTCAGGGCCGAGACGGAAGGGAGCTCCGCACCAAGGTTCGGCCTTCTGGCACAGTTCAACTCCGCATTCGAAACATTCTTCGAGCGTTTGCGCGACCGTTACGTCGGCTGGCTCACGTTGGCGCTCGCGCATCGGCGCGAAGTGATTGCAGGTTCCACGCTGTCGCTGATCGCCGCCATACTCCTTTCGGGGTTCGTGGGACGCGAGTTGTTTCCGGCGGTCGACGCCGGCCAACTGACTGTGCGCCTGCGCGCTCCGAGCGGAACACGGATCGAACGCACTGAGGAGCTGACCGCCAAGATCGAGAAGCGAATCAAGGAAGTAATCCAGGCTGACGACCTCGAGATGCTCATTGTGAACATCGGGGTGCTGCTCGACTGGCCGGCGGCTTACACACCGAATTCCGGTCCGCAGGACGGTTTCATCGAGATTCAGCTTACTGACGACCGTTCGCGGTCATCACAAGAGTACGCCACGATCCTGCGCGCGGATCTGAATCGTCGATTTCCCGGCGTCGAGTTTGCATTCTCGACCGGCGGGATCATCACCGCCGCGCTAAACGAGGGCCTGCCATCGCCCATCGACATACAGGTTACCGGCAACAATCTCCAGACCAGCTACCAAATCGCGGAGCGCATCCGGCAGTTGGTTTCCGCAGTGCCCGGCACCATCGATGTGCGCATCAAGCAACGGCTCGATTATCCGGCTATCAGAGTGGACGTCGATCGCACCAAGGCGGCCTACGTCGGACTGACTCCGACCGAGGTGGTCAAGAACGTCGTGACCAGTCTGAATTCGTCGGTGAACTTCGAGCCTGCATTCTGGATCGATCCAAAAAACGGTAACCACTATTTCCTCGGCGCGCAGTATCCCGAACCGGACATCGACTCGATGGAGACGCTCAAGCGTATCCCGCTGACCGGTGCGAAGCCGATCGAACTGGCGCCGTTTCCGACGCGTGGGTTTGGACCTGACGGTCGCTCGGGCCGCTCGGAACGCAACCGGCTATCGCTCCTGAATAACGTCGCCAGTTTCATCGCGACCACCGCACCGATCGAGGTGAATCACGTCAACATCAGCCGGGTGATCAATGTAAACGTGAATATCGCTGGGCGCGATGTTGGAAGTGTCGCCGCAGAGGTGGAAGCGAAAATCGCTTCGATGCACGATAGCCTTCCGGCGGGTTACTCGGTGGCCATCGTCGGCGAAGTTACGCAAATGCGCAGCTCGTTTCAAAACCTTGCCTTCGCGCTCGTGCTGGCGGCGGCGCTCGTTTACCTCGTGATGGTCGCGCAGTTCCGCTCGTTTCTGGACCCCTTCATTATGATGCTGGCGGTGCCCCTCGCCGCCGTGGGCGTAGTCGCAACGCTCCTTTTGACCGGCACGACATTCAATATCCAGACATTCCTCGGCGTCGTCTTCGTCGTAGGCATCGCCGTCTCCAACATGGTGCTGATCGTCGATTTCGC
>CAYSCX010000074.1:0-7990 GCA_964429575.1 uncultured Binatia bacterium (SeqCode)
GTCGATCAGGCCGATTCGATGCGTCATCTTGTAGCAGGAATAGACCCGGTCAACCGGATCGCGGAGCGTTACAACGATTCGGCAGCCTGGTATGTCGGCGGCGATTCGGCTCGCCGCTTTCGGATAGTCGAAGTAGTTCGGGTCGATCTCACCGACACACAAGTGCGGGGAACAGTTGCGGAAGAAATTGCTGTACCATTGAAGGCCGCGTCGGTACTCCCAGGCGAAAAAATCGGTCTCTTTGAGACCGTTCGGAAGGCCGACGTGCCCGCCCAAGACCTTGTACAGCCAAGTTGTCCCCGTGCGGGGCGGGCCAACCGCGATGAAGTCTGGAAGGCGCAGCTCGGATGGCACTCGGCCCTTCATGTTGGAAACGCGGGTCCGACTCCCACTGGGATCACCGCGCTCGCCGCCGTGTTCCACCCGCTTAGCTGGCGCCGCTTGCTTGCGCGACCGCCTCGGTAGGCTCGCCGGCGAGCCGCGCGCGCTCGAAGCGCGTGTCCTCATCGCGGGCGAGATGGCGCAGCGCAGCGAGCAGGAAGCCTACGGCGACCACGTTAACCGCGAACGACAGCATCATCGCAAGCCGTAGGTCGCCGAGCCCGTCGCTCATGCGCCCAACGGTGTAGGGCCCCAGCGCGAGACCGATGAAGGTCACGCACAGGATGTAGTTCGCCGACGCCACCGCGCGCATCCGCGGCAGGACCAGGTCCTGCACCGTCGCGGCGGCGGCGCCCACCCACATGCTGTGGGTGACCGTGAACGGGAAATTGAGCACGTAAGCGAGCGGCGTGCTCTCGGTCGCAAGCATTAATAGCGCAAACGGTACGGGCATCGTCGCGGCGAGCAGGCCAACATAGAGCCGCGCGTTACGCGTGCGCGTCTTCAACCGGTCAGCCAGCAGCCCGCCCGCGGTAACGCCGATCCAACCCCCAACCGCAGCAGTAAGCCCGACGACCGTTCCAACCTCGCTGGCCGAGACGCCATGAAAGCGCATGAAGAAAGCGGGTGCGAATGCGCCGATTCCATAGCCGGTGAATGCGAGCAGCGAGAAGCCGATTGCTGAGTAGATCATCGCGCGCGAGCGATAGATGAGCTCGAAGCTCGGCTGATCGCGCAGCACCAAACCTTGCGCCCACGAGAACGCAGCGTAGATGCCGGCACCGAGTGCGATCCACTGGAGCGGCGTGCCGACCAGCATAATCAAGGCGGACGCCGACGCGGCGATCACCGCGAGGCCTGTCAGGTTGATGCGAATGACCCGTGATCCAGCGCTCGCACGCGCGAGCGAGGCGAGCGAGAAGCCGGGCAAGAGAGCTTTGAGTTCATGCCAAAATGCCGCAAGCGGGTGTTCGATCTTCCGAGCCGCGCTGACTAGTCCCTCGCTCATTCCGGTAACTGGCTCGCGCAGCGTTTGAACCCAGATCGCCATCAGAAGACCGGGCAGTCCCACTGCAAGAAACGCGACCTGCCATCCCTTGAACCCGAACGGTGCTTGGCCCAACTCGGGCGGATAGGCCGCGTTCCAGAGGTCCAGAATCCATCCGCCGAGGAAGACTCCGATTCCCGCGCCGATGTAAACTCCGCTTGCATAGACCGACAGCACGGTCGTGCGGCGGTGCGGCGGAAAGTAGTCCGACAGCATCGAGAACGCGGCGGGACTCGCGCTTGCCTCGCCGACGCCCACGCCGATGCGCGCGCCCGCGAGCATCGCGAAGTTGCTCGCGAAGCCAGAGAGGGCGGTCATCGCGCTCCAGAATCCAAGCCCGACCGCAATCAGGCCGCGCCGATTCCACACGTCAGCGACTTTGCCCAAGGGGATACCGAAGACCGCGTAGAACACCGCGAATGCCGTCCCATAGAGAAATCCTATTTCCGCGTCGGTGAGCCCAAGGTCCGCGCGCAGATCATTGGCGAGCACCGTGATGAGCTGGCGGTCGAGGAAATTGAAAACGTTGACCAGCACCAGCACGACGAGCACGTACTTGGCGTACCTCCCTCCGACCGGCGCCGGCGGTCGGAGGTCAGCCCTGCGCGCATCTTCTCTGTCGGCCATGGCGAACGCGCGATCATAGCCGTAACCGGAGCAGCGCGAAAAGAAGAATTTGCGAGCCTCACGACTGCTGCGCCGGCGAATCGCGCGTTCGAACCGGGCGCCAACTTTCTCGACGGGCGCCCGCTGCTGCTGGTCATTGAGGCGCATCGCAAACAGTAGCCGCGCTCTATCGTGGTGACTACACTCCGCCCCATACTTGTTGCGATGGTTGGGACGAACCTGCAAGGGGTGGCTCTCGCAGAGCGCGACTGAACGCATCGCCCTGAATGTCACAAACGCAATCCTCTGAGCGCGAGCGCACCGCGGTCGCACCGCGGGCTTGGCTCGCATTGTTCATCGTCGCGGCTGCAGCGCTCAGGCTCTACGGGCTCGGGCGCAAGGGTTTGTGGCTCGACGAAGCCGCCAGCGTGGCGCGCGCCGAGACCGACTGGACGACGTTCTTCAGCGTTTTCAGCCACGGCGAGCCGAACATGGTGCTCTACTTCGGTTTGCTGCACGGCTGGCTCGCGTTCGGAAAGAGCGAGTTCACGATTCGACTGCTGTCGGTGGTCTTCTCGGTTGCGACCATTCCGCTCATATACGCGCTCGCCCGGCGGCTGTTTGACACGCGCGTGGCGCTGGTTTCCGCGCTGCTTTTGACTGTGAACCAAGTGCACATCGAGTTCGCGCAGGACGCGCGCTCGTACGCGCTCGTGGTGTTCCTTGCCACAGCTTCGTGGCTGTTGTTCGTCCGAGCGCTCGATGACGATCGGCCGCGCGACTGGATCGGATGGATCGCGGCAACCGTTCTGGTCAGCTACGCGCACATCTTCGGTGCGCTGGTGTTCGCGGCCGAGCTTGCGTCATTGGTCTTTTTCGAACGCTCCAAGGTTCCGGTACGCCGCGTCGCGGCGTGCGCGGCCGTCATTGGCGTCTTACTGATTCCGATTGGAACGATCGCTTTGTTCAACGACCGCGACCAACTCAATTGGCTGCACTTCAGGTTGCAGTCCGTGCTCAATGTGCTCTTTGCGTTCGCGGGCGCGGGCAGCGTCAAGGGGTTCTCAGTCACGCCGGCGCTGCGCGTGATGGTAATCGCGCTCGCGGGGTTCGCGGTCGTTGATTTCGCGCGCCGCAAGCCGCGTCCCCCGGAACTCACGCGCCCCTACGCGATAGTGCTCGCCGGCGCCTTCTTTCCGATGGGTGTTTCGATCATTGTCTCGCTCTTCACGCCGGTGCTTCATGGGCGGTTTCTACTCATCAGTCAGCCGTTGTTCTTGATTCTGGTCGCGGTCGGTTTGACCCGCATCCCCAGCGCGCGGTTGATGCGCTCGACGTTCGCAGTATTGATCGCGCTGGCTCTGGCACGTGATTGGAATTACTACCAGGCAGCCACCCGCGAAGACTGGCGCGGCGCCACCGAGTACGTCGTACGCGCCGCGCGCCCGGGCGACGCACTAATCATCTACCACCAGCAGGGCTGGTCCCCGGTCCACTACTACAGCGAGCGATTCGCTGATGCCGGCCAGTCGCCCGAGGTTGTCTTTCCTGCCTGGAGCACGCCGCTCGAGCAGCAGTTGTCGGTGGTGGAGATGAGCGGGCCGGACGGGCCTGACAACCAGATGCTCACCAGCCTGTCGAATCGGTACGAGCGGGTCTGGATGGTCATTAGCCACGACACACTATGGAAATCCGGGCGGCCCGAGGTCCGCAACGCGATCCTTCGGGCTCTCGCGCGCGACTACCGGCTGGTGGACGAGCGCAAGTTCGACAAGGTCAACATCCAGCTGTACGAGCGCGATGCAGCGACCACGCCAGGTTCGGACTTACCCCCTTCGCGATGAGATCGACATGCTTCGGATCGACGCCCGGGCACGCGCAGTTCGTAATCGACACGCCGAATTTGAGCTTCGCCATGAGCGCCTCTCAGTGCGACTCACGCGCGCGATGCGGGACGAAACAATCAGTGGATGTGTTCGCCACCTACCAGTGCCAGACTTGCTCGTAGGATTCGAGCAAGCGCGCGAGCCCCGACCGCGGGGTCGTTTTAACGCCCGTGATAAGGTCCGGCGGCTCAAGTCCGCGCTCGGCGAGATCCTCCGCGACGGCCAACACCTGCACGCCCCTGTCGATTAGCCTCAGCAGATCCTCGTCGATGCGCGGAGGCTGCGTCTGGCGGCGCTCGCCGAAGCTCAGCCCCGATGCGTCCTGCCCCACGACGGCGTAGTTCACCGCGTTTCCGCGCAGCAGCACATCGAGATCCGCGCCGACCCCCTTGAGCGTATAGGCGAACCAGATGACGGTGTCGTCCTGCTCTTCGATGGTCGCGCGGTAGGCGCTCTCGATAATGTTGAGGATGCGCTTGGGCATGGAGGCTCCCTCACTTGGTCGGAATGACCAGGGTGTTGTCGGACTCCTGCACGAATTTCCAGAAATCGGCCGGGCTGCCTCGGCGAATGCCCGCAATCCACTCGCCCGCTCCGCGCTCATCGACGCACAGGCCGCACTGCACCCAGTCGAGTTTCGCTCCGCGTGTCTCCGCTTCCTTGAGCAGCGCCGCCACCCATTCCTTCGGGTTGGGATGATCCTCTTGGGCCACGTCGCGGCCATGCATCGCGTTCGCGTGCGGCGCCTGTTTGGCGAACGCGACCGCCACCGCTCCTTCGTAGGCAAACACGTTGACGTTGAAGCCGCGCTTGAGCGCGCAATCCACCAGCCTCAGCGTCGTGGTCGTGCGCTCGTTCTCGTAAGGCGCATCCATGAATGCAAAGGTCAGGGTTTTTCGATCGGCCATCGGGGCATCCTCCTAGCAGGCTGCGGAAAAAGGCTTCGCAGCCTGCTAGTGCCAGAGCGCCTTGCAGCCTTGCGCGAGCCGCTCGATCACGACCTCCAGCGATGCCGGCCGCACCTCAGCGGCCAGCCGGCTGGTGGCGATGCCCCGCTCGCGCAGCGAGAAGTCATCGGCCAGAAGTTCGACGCCAGCCTTGTTGAGCGTGCTGAGCAGTTCGGAACGGCTGCACTGGCGCGCGGGCAGGACACCGTTCTGAATGAGGAATAGGGTCACCTTGTTGCGTTCGCGCGCGAGGTTCGCAGCGAGCTCGTAGAAATACAGGACGTCGTTGCACTCGAAGGGATCGCGCGACTCGATCAGGAGATAATCGGCCATGAGCGCATACCTCTGGTTGCGCTAGATCCAAGTTGCTTCGGCAGGGAATTTCTTAGCTTGGGGGTCAGTGTTAAGTAAAGACCACCTCCCGATTGCAGCGCTGGAATCATGCTTGAGCCGCGAAGAGTATCGCTTCGTTGTCGATGCGAACGCGCCCACCCGGCGCCTTGTACTCGCCGGTCGCATCGAGGATTCGGGCAATCGCCTGCCGGCGCTGCTCGAGTATCTGGGCGTCGAGCGCTTCGCGAAATCTTGTCGAGCTCGCGCGACGGACGTCGAGGAAGGTCTCGGCAGAATCGAATTCGTACGCCGCTACCGAACGCTCGATCTCGACGGTCCGGAATCCCGCCCGTCTGAGCGCACCTTCAAGGACTGCCGGATCGGCCAGTCGCCACATCTTGGGCACATCGTTAGGAGGCGCGGGCACGCCAGCCAAACGGCTCGTCTTGCGGGCCAGCATGTCCATCGGAGCCTTGTCCGGTGTCGACCACACCGCGGCCGCAAACCATCCATCTGTTCGCAGCACGCGGTGAACTTCACACGCCGCCGAATCGAGGTCGTCGACGAACATGAGGCCGAACCGGCATAGTGCGGAGTCAACAGATTCGCTCGCGATGCAAAGAGAAGCTGCGTCGCACACGCAGAATTTCAGGTTGCTGATTCCCAAGGTTGCGGCGCGCCGACGCGCCGCAACCAGCATTTGAATCGCGAAGTCGGTCCCCAGCACACGGCCGTTGGCTCCCACGGCCCGCGCCGCGGTGACCGCCGGTTCGCCCATGCCGGTCGCGATGTCGAGCACGCGAGCGGCGGGGCGAACGTCGGCAAGCCTGATTAGATGATCGTTGATGTGGCGCGTCGCGCGGACGCTGCGCGGCCACCATCGCTCGTAATCAGATACGCCAGCGTCCCAGTCGGCTCGCTCTTCACGCACGCTCATGGGCGGGAAGCCGCGTGGCGGGCGACTCGAAATGCCGCTATCGCGAATCGGCGACATCGTCGCGCTGCCGGCGGATCGCCTGCACGCTTCATTTCTCCTCGCCGAAGAACTTGAGTAGCTCGGGGATCAGGTAGTCCGGGCGCTCCTCGGCAATCCAGTGGCCGCATCGCTCGATGACGCCGCCGCGGACGTTTTCGGCGAGCGCCTGCATCGAGCGTTGGACCCCGGCGCCGAAGCCGCGCTCGCCGCCGAGCGCCAGCACCGGCATTTTGAGCTTCGTCTTGGCGTTTTCCTTGTTGTGATCGACGTCGTCCCAAATCGCGCGGTAGTACTCGAAGCCCGCGCGCAAGCCGCCCGGCGATGAGTAGCAACGCACGTACTCATCGATTTCCTCTTCGGTGATCGCGCGAGGGTTGTACGCGCCAATCCGATAGAACCAGGAAAGGTACGTCCGTTCGCGGCCGCTGATGAGCGCCTCGGGCAGATCGCGCACGCCGTGGAACGAGATGTGCCACAGCCCGCCCGCGCGCGATGCCTGCGGAATCTGCTCGAGTCCGGCGCCCGGGACCGCAACATCAAGAATGACGAGCCGTCGAACATCGCTTGGATGCGCCGCCGCGTAGGCGTAAGCCACCGGGCCGCCCCAGTCGTGCCCGACCAGGAAGACTCGTTCGAAACCAAGCTGCCGCACGAGCTTGTAGATGTCATCGGCGACGGTCCGCTTGTCATATCCGGTGGCGGGCTTGGACGAATCGCCCAGGCCGCGCATATCCGGCGCGATTACAGTGTAGCGTTCGGCTAACGCTGGAATGATGCGCCGCCACTCGAACCACGTCTGCGGCCATCCGTGCAGCAGCACGACCGGGTCGCCCTTGCCGGCCCTGACGTAGTGGAGCCGCACGTTGTTCACCGCGGCCGTATGATGGGTGAATGTCGAATCGTCGGTCATCGGTGCCTCCGCGCTTTCATAGGATCAGGGTTTCATCCCATCAGTCCGCATCGGCCGTCAATCGTACTTCCCGAGCGGCCTTGGGTGCGGAGGCTTGATGGGCGACAATCGCGAGCATGAACGATGCGAACTCATTGAAGGGCAAAACTTGCATGATCACGGGCGCGAGCTCCGGGATCGGGAAGATCACTGCAATGGAGCTTGCCAAGTTGGGCGCACGGCTGTTGCTTGTCTGCCGCGACCGCACGCGCGGCGAAACCACCGTCGCCGAGATAGCCGCGAAGACCGGCAACCGCGACGTGAAGCTGATGATCGCGGACCTTGGCTCTCAGAGGCAGATTCGCCAGCTCGCGTCGAATCTCCTCGAGCGCGACGAACCGCTGCACGTGCTCATCAACAACGCCGGGCTGGTCAACATGTCGCGGACGGTGACCGGGGACGGCATCGAGACGACCTTCGCGGTCAATCATCTCGCATATTTCATGCTGACGCTTCTGCTGCTCGATCGGCTGAAGCGCAGTGCGCCCGCGCGAATCATCAACGTCGCGTCCGATGCGCACAAGTTCGGCTCGATGAACTTCGACGATTTGGGCGGCGAGCGGCGGTACAGCGGGTTTCGTATTTATGGACGGTCGAAACTCGCGAACATCCTCTTCACCTACGAACTTGCGCGACGCCTGGAAGGCACCGGCGTCACGGTAAACTGCCTCCATCCCGGCACCGTCTCGACCGGTCTCGGCAAGAACAACGGTGGTCTCGCGAAGCTGATATTCGCGGTGGCGGGACCATTCATGCGCACGCCGCAGCGCGGCGCCCAGACGAGCATTTACCTGGCGTCGTCGCCCGAGGTGGGCGGGGTCAGCGGCAAGTATTACCTCGACTGCAAACCGCATCAGTCCAACG
>CAYSCX010000075.1:0-7823 GCA_964429575.1 uncultured Binatia bacterium (SeqCode)
TTCGGGCGAATCGCAGCGCGAATCGCGAGGGTAGTCACGATTGCCGTCGCGCTGATGTGCATCGGCGCGGCGACAGTCGATGCACAGATCAAGACGCTCGGGAGGCTGCCGATTCCCGCGGGTGCATCGGTGGTCGCGGTTTGCACCGACATGGTGATTCAGCGGGAGCTGAATGCGCGGCTGCGATCGATGGGATTGACGCCGAAGTTCGAGGCGGGCGAGAAGACGGTTACGCTGACGGTCACGGTGCACGACAACGTGATGTCGCCGGCAACGTCGCTCAATCAGATTTCGCCGGGCGATCCGGCGATCGCGGGGATGCTCGAATCGCTCGGAATCCAGGCGCCGCCCTTGGGCGATTCGGGCGACGAGCGGCCCGACCCGTACGCGATTGCGGCACATCGCCGCGCCACGACGCCGTCGGATCCGCTGAGCGAGACGTACCGTGAGCTGCTCGCGGAGCGGCAAGCAGTCGATAAGACCGCGGGGGCGACAGCCTACGAGCATCTTGCGATGGAACAGGTTTACGACACAGTGATCGTCGCGCGCGCGACGGTGAGCAGTGCGCCGCAGGAGTTCAAGCTGGTCGCGCTGGTGCATCCGGGGGACGACATGCGCGCGGCTCGCGAGCAAGTCGCGCGGGAGATTGCCGCGGCGGTGTCGCGGTAGGGTCGGGGGGAGCTTTGCATAAGCGACGACCTAACCCCTGACCCCTTCCCTAAAGGGAAGGGGAACCGGGAGTGGGGAGCCAGGGCAGGCCTAAAGGGAAGGGGAACCAGAGAGGGGAAGGAGGGCGCATCGCGATGCTCCCCTAAATTAAGAAGAGGTGATCGGGCGCGCTGGCGAGTTAGCCGAAGTTGATTGCGGTCATCGGGACGAGATAGCGCACGGCGAGATCAACGATCGCGATGAGAACGATCAAGATGAGCAGCACGGTCGCGATACGGCGCAGGCGGCCCGGCGTCTTGGGCCGAATCGTCATCGGATCGGAAATTCGCTGGAAGCTGATTTCGGCGCGCTGCACTTCGCGCACGAACCGCATCGCGGCGTCCTCACCGTCGAGTCCCAGGAAATCAGCGTAGCGGCGCACGAACGGGAGCAGGTAGAGCTGGTCGGCGACGAGCGTGAAGTTGCCGGTCTCAATCATGTTGAGGTAGTGCGCGGGGATGCGGGTCTGGGCGACGACCTGATCGTGCGAGAGGCCCTTTTGCTTGCGCAGGCCGATGATGCAGGCGCCCAGCGTCTGATCGGGATCGCCGCCGATGCGAGCGAGTTCGGGGCCGGTGCTCGAGTTTGGGGTCGGCTTTTCGGCCACGGCGTTGCTCGAGTGAGAGCGGATGCGTCGCGGCGCCGCGTCAGCGCGCGGTGATGGGCCGCGCTGCGAGCGGCGCGCACGCGGCCAACGGCGCGGCAAGGGACGCGCAGAAAATCGCGAGACGATCAGACCTCATCGGCGTGCGTACCCAAGCAAGGTACAGTTCATCGCGCGCAAATCCAAGCGGCGGCGCGAGCGCGTCAGCCGGCGGGAAGATCGCATCCTGCGGGCGACGTCGCGGCATCGGCGGGACGGTTGGAGAGGGCGTACTTTTTGCCTTCGCAACCGACGACCGCGGGTTTCGGGTCGAGCAACGGAAGAACGAGCGGAAGCTCTTTTCGGTTGGCGACGAGAATCACGCAACGGCCGGATGACCAGAGTTGCGCCAGCTCGGCGCCGTTGCGGATGAAGCTCGCGCGCGCGTCGGGCGTGTGGCTCCACGGCGCGAGTTCGCCGCGATGCGCGACGATCGCGGTACGGGTGCGAGTGTAGAACGGCAGCGACTGGACGACGTGGCGGTACGACGCGACGGTGCAATCGGGTTGCAGTCGAGAGCGGATCGCGGCGGAGAGATTGCGATAGCTGTTGGTGCTGGCGACGTCGGCGCGGATGCCCTCGGCGCCGACCACGCCGATCGCAACTGCGATGACGATCGCGGCGGCGACGGAGAGCGTAGTCGAGGTGAGGCGCCAGAGCGCGTAGGCGAGCGCGGCGCCGACCGGTGGAGCGATGATGATCAAGGCGGCGCTCATGAGCGCGTCGGCACTTATCCGCGAGCGCATCACGATGAGCACGACGAGCGCGAATGCGGCGGCAGCAACGTTGATCGCGCCAAACCACAGCAGGAGGCGGCGGGCGGCGTCGGTCGCGAGTGAGGCGAGGCGCGTCACGCCGCAGCCGCACACGATCGCGAGCGGCGGGAGCGCGGGCAGGATGTAGCCGCCGAGCTTCGATTGCGGCAGCGAGAAGAAGATCAGAACGAACAGGAACCAGACCACCAGGAATCGAAATGCGCAGGCGTGTTCGGAATCGGAGCGAAGTGCGGAGTAGCCGAGCGGTGCGAAGAAGGTCCACGGCCACGCGCCGGCGATGAGGATCGGAACAAAGAACCAGAGTGGACGCGCGTGTTCCTGGAACTCCGAATAGCGCAGCAGGTGCTCGCGGACGAAAAAGAATTCGAGGAAGCCCGGGTTGCGCGTCGCGACCAACACGAACCACGGCGCGGTGATCGCGAGATAAACCACCACGGCGGGAATCCACGGTAACGAGCGAATTTCGGCGGTGCGCCGCTCCCGGATGAGCCACACGAGCGCGATTCCGCCGCCAAGCACCAGCGCGATGGGACCTTTGGTGAGCGTCCCGAGCGCGAGCATCGCGGCTGACGCGATGAACCAGTTGCGGCCGGGGGCGCGCCGAAAGTCGCGGGTGCGCGCCGCGGCGTAGAACGCGGCGATGCCGGCGGTGACGAAAAATGCGAGCGGCGGATCGAGGGTCGCAAAACGCGCGAAGCCGATGAAGACCGGGAACGTCGCGAGGGCGAGCGCCGCGATGAAACCGGCGGTCGCGCCGAGCATCGATTCGGCGAGCAATGCGACAATGACGACCTGGCCGATGCTTGCCAGTGCGGCCGGGAGTCGCGCGGCGAATTCATTTTCGCCGAAGACGGCCATCGAGGCCGCGGTCATCCAGTAGACGAGCGGCGGTTTTTCGAAGTAGCGGACGTAGTTGTTGCGCGGGGTGACGAAGTCGCCGCTTACCAGCATCTCGCGCGGGATTTCGGCGTAGCGGCCCTCGTCAGGCTCCCAGAGCGGCGCGGAGCCGAGCGCGGGGAGGTAGAGGAGCGCGGCGACGATTGCGGCGATGAGGACGCGGGCGGGGCGCGAGCGAGCGAGCATCAGAAGCGAGTGTCCAGAGCGGAGGGCGCGGGGTCAATGAGGCGCGTCGCGAGCCGCGAGTCGAGTCGCTCGACGGCCAATAACAGGAAGTCGAGCGACGGTTGGAGGATCGTTCCCGTTGGTCGGGGTCGTTGAGGGGAAGGGCGCACAGCCGTGCGTCCCTACGGAAGAGGGAGAGGACCGGAGGATTGGGGCGGCTTCTAATGGCGCGGGGGCTCTTCTAGAATGCATCGAACGCCAGGCGCGGAGGTCGCGGCGACCGCGCGAGATGGGCGTGAAGGCGGCGCGACGGTCTGTGGCCACATCGAGCAAAGTCTCTCCGATTCGAACTCCCGAGCAGGCGCGCGCGGAGCTGATTTCCGTCGTGGTGCCGGTTTACAACGAGGCGCTAAACCTCGGCGCCTTGTGGGCGCGTCTTTTACCGGTGCTCGACGGACTTGGACGAACGTGGGAGGCGGTGTTCGTCGATGACGGCTCGGCGGACGACTCGCTCGCGATTCTGCGGAGAATCGCGGCGGCGCAAGAGGGGCGCGTGCGAGTGGTCGAGCTGGCGCGCAACTTCGGGCAGCACGCGGCGATCCTGGCGGGGTTTCGCGAATGCCGCGGAGACATCGTGGTGACGCTCGACGCGGACTTGCAGAATCCTCCCGAAGAGATTCCGCGGTTGCTCAAAGAGATCGATGCGGGCAACGACGTGGTCGGCGGCTGGCGCACGGAGCGGCATGACGCGCCGTTTCGCCGGTTCGCATCGGGACTGCACAACCGTTTGACGTCACTCATGGTCGGCGTTTCGATGCACGACTACGGGTGCATGCTACGCGCATACCGGCGGCACATCGTGGACACCGTGGTCGCGTGCGACGAAAAGGCGGCGTTTGTGCCGGCGCTCGCGAACTCATTTGCGAAACGGGTCTCGGAAATACAGGTCGCGCATGAGACGCGCGCGGGCGGGAAGTCGAAGTACAATCTGTTCGGACTCGCAAAGCTGAGCCTCAACTTGATCACCGGCTTTTCGCTGCTCCCGATCCAGTTGTTAAGTGTGGTGGGGGTCGGCATCTTCGTGCTCGATGCGGCATTCGCGATTTTCCTGCTGGCGCATCGCGTGATCTACGGTCCACAGGAAGAGGGCGCGGTGTGGACGCTGTTTGCGATTCTGTTCTTCCTGGTCGGGTTCATGTTCCTCGCGCTCGGACTGATCGGCGAGTACATCGGACGCATCTATCTGGAAGTGCGCCGCCGCCCGACTTATCTCGTACGCGACGTGCATGCAGGCGCGGACAGCCGCGATCTCCAGGAAAAGTAGCAAATTGGTGGAGACCGATACGGCGCGGGTCAGAGGCGCCCGATGCGTGCTGTTCGCGTACCACGAGATGGGCTACGCGTGCATGGAGGCGTTGCTCGGGATGGACGCGGCGGTCGTCGCGCTGTTTACGCACGACGACGATCCGAATGAAGAGATTTGGTGGCGTTCATGCGCGAAGTTTGCGCGCGAGCGCGGCATTCCGACCTACACCCCGGAAAAGCTTGGCGAAGAGTGGATCGCGCGAATCGTGTCAATGCGGCCCGACGTGATCTATTCCTTTTACTATCGGCGACTGTTGCCGGAGCGAGTGCTCGGGCTTGTGCCGCTGGGCGCATACAACCTGCATGGGAGCCTTCTGCCGAAGTATCGGGGGCGCGCGCCGGTCAACTGGGTGCTGGTGAATGGAGAGCGCGAGACGGGCGCGACGTTGCATCACATGGTCGCGCGCGCGGACGCGGGCGACATCGTGGCGCAGCGCGCGGTCGAGATCGGTGATGACGACACGGCGCTGACGCTCTATCGGAAGCTGACGACATTGGGCGCCGCGATAGTCAGAGAATTCCATCCGCTGATTGTCGCGGGGACGGCGCCGCGCTCGCGTCAGGACTTGAAGGCGGGGAGTTACTTCGGCGGTCGAAAACCGCACGACGGGCGGATCGACTGGGCGTGGCCAGCGCGGCGGGTGTTCAACCTGGTGCGCGCCGTGACGCATCCGTATCCGGGGGCGTTTTGCGTTGCAGGCGGGCGGACACTGTTCGTGTGGCGGGCTAGAATCGCGAATGAGAGCGGAAGTCGCGGCGAGCCGGGCGAGATAGCCGGCGTGAGCGACGACGGCGCGGTGGAGGTTGCGACGGGCGAGGGAAGCGTGTTGGTCGTGCGCGCGCAGTTGGAAGGCGGAGCCGAGGGTGCGGCCGCGGAAGTTTTGGGCGGCGTCAAGCGATTGGAGTGAACAGAGTACCCGCTCCGTGGTCAGGAAAGGGTTGCATAACTAACGACCTAACCCCTGACCCCTTCCCTAAAGGGAAGGGGAACCGGGAGCGGGGAGACAGGGCAGACTCTGTCCCAAGTCAGGGAGAGGTGAAAGAGAGGACGGAACGAAACGGAGAGAGTGAATGAAGATTCTGATCACGGGAGGAGCGGGGTTTCTCGGCTCCCATCTTGCGGACGGGTTCATCGCGCGCGGCGATGAAGTATTCGTGCTCGACACCGGCGCGATCGCCAAGGTGCGCCACCTGCTCGACAATCCGCGCTTTCAATACGTGCACGATTCGGTGTTCAACGTGGAGCTGCTCGACTCACTGGTTGCGAAGACGGATCTCATTTACCACCTTGCCGCGGTGGTCGGCGTGGAACACTACGTCGCGGACCCCTATGAGACGCTCAACGTCAACGTGAATGGGACGCAGAATGTGCTGAAGGCGGCGTACAAGCACGGCAAGCGGCTGGTGTTCAGTTCCACGTCGGAAGTGTACGGGCGCAATCCGAAGGTGCCGTGGGGCGAGGACGACGACCGGGTGCTCGGGTCAACGCGAATCGATCGGTGGTGTTACTCGACGTCGAAGGCGGTGGGCGAACATTTTTGCTTCGCATACCACAAGCTCGGACTGCCGGTGACGATGGTCAGGTACTTCAACGTGTACGGGCCGCGGCTCGACCGGGTGGACGTGGGCAGGCTGTTCACAATTTTCATGGGGCAACTTTTGCGCGGCGCAGACCTGACGGTGGTGGGCAACGGAATGCAGACGCGGTGTTTCACCTACGTCACCGACGCGATCGAGGCGACCATGGCGGCGGGCGTCAAGCCGGAAGCGAACGGACATGCGATCAACATCGGGACCGACGTCGAGACGACCGTGCTGGATTTCGCGAAGCTGATGCTGGAGCTGTACGGGCCGGGCAAGTCGAAAATCAAATTCGTGACGCAGGAACAGGTGTACGGCAAGAGCTACGAGGACATTCCGCGGCGCGTGCCGGACGTTACGAAGATGAGGACGCTGCTCGGCGTTAGTGCGAAGGTCGAGTTGCGCGACGGGGTCGCACGTACGATGGAGTGGTTCCGCAACGTGCTTGCGCAGTAGAGGCGCGCGGAGTTGGAAGTCGCGCTCAAGATCGACGTCGATACACATCGCGGACTCGCCGAGGGCGTGCCGCGGCTTGCGCGGATGCTTGAGCGCGAACGGGCCCTGGCGAGCTTCTACGTCGCGATGGGTCCGGATAACTCGGGCCGCGCGCTGGTCAGATTGTTCAAGAACCCCGGCTTTCTCAAAAAGATGTTGCGCACGCGCGCGGTGGGAACCTACGGATTGCGCACCGTTCTTTCCGGCACGCTGCTACCGGCGCGGCCGGTGGGCGCTGCGTTTCCAACGCTGCTGCGCGAATTGCGAGAGCGCGGT
The DNA here is from genome assembly GCA_964429575.1 of uncultured Binatia bacterium (SeqCode). GTDB lineage: Bacteria > Desulfobacterota > Binatia > Binatales > Binataceae > CAYSCX01. The sequence continues at coordinate 6,907 of CAYSCX010000075.1, forward strand.
TTCGAGGTGGGCGTTCACGGTTACGATCACGTGAAATGGCAGGATCAGCTAGATGCGCTCGGCGAAAACGGCGTGCGCGCGGAAGTTCACGACGCGTTCGAGGCGTACCGCGCGATATTCGGAGAGCCCGCGCGCGCATTTGCAGCGCCAGGATGGCGGACAAACACGGTCGCGATGACGGTGCTCGACACAATGGGGCTCAGCTATCGAAGCGACACGCGCGGAGCCGGGCCGTATCGATGCGCGGTCGATGGACGAGTGCTTGCGACGCCGGAGATTCCGACCACGCTGCCGACACTCGATGAAGTGGTGGGACGCCGCGAGGTTGGTGATTCGGCGGCGCTGCTCAAGTTCTTTATCGAGCGGTTCAAAGACGAGACACTCAACGTTCACACGGCGCATGCGGAGACGGAGGGGATGGCGCAGCTCGAGTGGTTCACCGCATTAGTGCGGACGCTCAATGAGCGCGGCGCGAAGTTCGTGCGGCTCGCGGAGGTCGCGAAGCGGCTGAGCGTCGCGGAGCTGCCGGTGTGTGAGGTGGTGCGCGGAACAATCGAGGGACGCGCGGGATGGGTGGCGATGCAAAAGGGTCGAGAGCCTCGACGCCCAATAACATGAGATGAGGTGTCGGTAGGGGAAGCGCTCCCGTTGGTCGGGTTGGTGAGAAGGAGGGCGCACTGCCGTGCGCCCCTACGCAGAGAGGGAGAGGCTAAGAAGCGGAGGGCGCATCACGATGCGCCCCTACACGGAGAGGGAGAGCGAGCAGAAACGGGCGGCCCGTGGTATGAGTCGGGCACCATTGGAACGAGGGAGAAGAACCTGATGCCGTCACAGCAACTGGTTGCGGAACATCCCAAGGAGGTAGGACTCGATCCCGCGAAGGTCGAGGCGCTGTTCGAACGCGCGCAGCGCGAGAT
>CAYSCX010000076.1:0-7772 GCA_964429575.1 uncultured Binatia bacterium (SeqCode)
CTTATGGAGCGGGCGTGGCGAACGTGGTGAGGGTGGAGTCGGTGGGCGCGAAGGTCGGCGGCGATTTGCGTCGGAAGGGCTTCATGGCGGTCATTTTTTCGACCATCTTTATGGGTGCGTTCGTGGCGTGGCAATTTCGCCAGGTCAGTTGGAGCTTCGGCACCGGCGCGGTCATCGCGCTCGTCCACGACGTGCTGGTCGTGGTCGGCGCGCTGATCGTCAGCCAGCTCGATTTCGACCTCACCACGCTCGCCGCCGTGCTGACGGTTATCGGCTATTCGGTGCATGACACGATTATCGTCTCCGACCGCGTTCGCGAAGACAGCGCCAAACGCCGTCGCGAACCGCTTGAGTCGGTGATGAACCGCGCCATCAACGAAACGCTCTCCCGCACGCTGCTCACCTCGGGCACTACGATCGCCGTGTTGCTGTCGTTGCTGATGTTCGGCGGACCGATACTCCGTCCCTCCGCGTTCACGCTTCTGGTCGGTTTCATCACTGGCACTTACTCGTCGATCTACATCGCAGGTCCGGTTGTTCTCTTCTGGGAGGGACGCGGCGGCCGCGGCCAGGTCAAGCGCGCCGCCTAATCCCGTCGGCAGCGCGGACAGCGCCGGGGACCAGTCACACGATCGTGTCGACTGTCATTCAGACGGGGCGTGGCAACTACTCGATAAAGCTGCTCGGCGAACCCGAGCGCAGCGCCGACCGAATCACGCTGACGCTCGCACTTGAGCGCGACGATGGCATCGAGCGCGTCGCGTTTCGATGCTCGATCGCGAAGACTCGCATGCCCTCAGCGTCGGCTGAGGATCCATCGACACTCCTGCCCGGAATCGCTCAATGGTTGACGCGCGAGTTCGAGCAGGTTCGAGAAGCAGCGCTCAAAAGACTGCGGACCGAGCATCAGTTGTTAGAGGTGGCGTTCGAGCCATCCGCGCCGGGATCGTCCCGGGCGTCGAGCTAGTTCTGCGGCGAGTTTTCACTTCAAAGGTTAAGTGGCTGACCCATCGGTCTGTTACGGCTTTTCCTTGACAGGCTGGCTGCTTACGATTAGTAGACAGGTTGGGTCTGGTATTGCGGTGGAGGTAGGGCGGCGGTTCGTTCCGTTTGACAGTTTTCGAATGGTAGCTATACTGGACCCGACAGGTCCACTAATATTCTCGGTTCAGTGTGAGGAGGTACCGGTGCGAGGTGAGGAAGCGATGGTGAAGCTGCCAATTTACATGGACAACCACGCCACGACGCCCATCGATCCGCGGGTGCTCGAGGCGATGATGCCGTACCTGACGGTCAAGTTCGGCAACGCCGCCAGCCGCAATCACAGCTTCGGCTGGGAGGCGGAAGAGGCGGTTGACAAGGCGCGCAACCAAATCGCCGCGCTAATCAACGCGAAGTCCAAGGAGATCATCTTCACGAGCGGCGCTACGGAATCGGACAATCTCGCGATCAAGGGCATCGTCGAGTTCTACAAGGACAAGGGGAACCACGTCATCACTTGTGTCACCGAACACAAGGCGGTGCTCGATAGCTGTCGCGCGCTCGAACGCTCCGGCAAGGCGACGGTCACTTACCTGCCGGTGGACAAGTACGGGATGGTCGATCCTGATGGCGTCCGCAAGGCGATCACCGACAAGACCGTGCTGATTACGATCATGTGGGCGAACAACGAGATCGGGACGATTCATCCGGTCGCCGAGATCGGCAAGATCGCAAAAGACAAGGGCATCATCTTCCACTGCGACGCGGTGCAGGCGGTCGGCAAGGTTGCGGTTGACGTTGGCGCCGCGGGAATCGACCTGCTCTCGATGAGCGGGCACAAGATTTACGGGCCGAAGGGAATCGGGGCGATTTACGTGCGCTCGAAGGCGCCGCGCGTGAGGCTGACCCCGATCATCGACGGCGGCGGGCATGAGCGCGGGATGCGCTCGGGTACGCTGAATGTTCCGGGAATCGCAGGCTTTGGCGCGGCGTGCGAAATCTCGGGCGCAGATATGGCCGACGAAAGCCGCCACACCGCGGAGCTTCGCGACAAGCTGATGGCCGGGCTGTTTGAGCGTCTCGAGGACGTTTACCTGAACGGACACCCAACGCAACGGCTGCCAGGCAACCTGAATGTGAGCTTTGCGTACGTCGAGGGCGAATCGCTGCTGATGGGCATCAACGACATCGCGGTGAGTTCCGGTTCGGCCTGCACGTCGGCGACGTTGGAGCCGTCGTACGTGATTCGTGCGCTCGGCACCGAAGAGGAGCTGGCGCACAGCTCGATCCGATTCGGGCTCGGGCGGTTCAACACTGAAGATGAAGTCGAGTATGTGACTGAAAAGGTCACGCACGAAGTGAAGCGGCTGCGCGAGATGTCGCCGCTTTACGAGATGGCGAAAGAAGGAATCGATTTGAAGTCGGTCCAGTGGAAGTCATAGCAACCTACACGCCGCTTTCGGCGGAGGCACCATGGCGTACTCAAGCAAGGTAATCGATCACTACAGCAATCCGCGCAACGTCGGCAGTTTTGCGAAGGACGACGCCAACGTCGGCACCGGAATCGTCGGCGCGCCCGAGTGCGGCGACGTGATGAAGCTGCAGCTTAAGATTAGCGAGAGCGGCGTCATCGAGGACGCCCGCTTCAAGACCTTCGGGTGCGGCAGCGCGATCGCAAGTTCGAGCTACGTCACCGAACTCGTCAAGGGCAAGCACATCGACGAGGCGATGGCGATCAAGAACGTAACGATTGTAAAGGAACTGAACCTGCCGCCCGTGAAGATCCACTGTTCGGTGCTCGCCGAGGACGCAATCAAGGCGGCGATCACTGACTGGAGAAAGCGCAAGGCCGAGGGCGCCCAACAGCCCGACGAGGCGAAGCAGGCGTAGGGGAATTTAGTGATGGTCTCGCTCAGCGAAAATGCAGCGCAGAAGATCAAGCAGCTCGCCACCGGCAAGGGTGAGAGCACGGGTCTGCGCGTCAAGGTGGTGGGCGGCGGTTGCTCGGGACTGCAGTACCGAATGGAACTGGATGCGCCGGGCGAGCGCGACAAGATTTTTGAGCGCGATGGCGCGCGGCTGATCGTGGACAAGAAGAGCTTTCTGTATCTCAACGGTTCCGAGCTGGATTACGCCGAGGAGTTGATGGCGGCCGGCTTTCGGGTCACCAATCCGAACGCCAAACGTACCTGCGGATGTGGGGAATCGTTCGTGGTGTGAGCGGACGAATGCGGGGTCATCGGCGCAGCAATGGTCAAATGCCCGTCATGCGGACGGCTCGAGGAGTCCCGGCTGATCTGCGAACAATGCGGATCGCCGCTTGCGGCTAATCTCGACCTCTTCTCCGCCCTCGGCCTTCCCAGAAAACTCGCCATCGATACCGGCTCGCTCGAGCGCATTTACCACGAATTGGGACGCAGGATGCATCCCGACCGCTTCGCCAGCTCGCCAACTCCGGTGCGCACCGCAAGCCTCCATGCGACATCGCTCTTGACGCGTGCGTATCGGACGCTTCGCGACCCGGTCACCCGCGGTCTCTACTGGCTCGAACTGAGCGGCGAGAAGCTTGCCGAAAACAACAAGCAAGTGCCGGCGGAACTTGCGGAGCTTGTGTTCAACGTGCAGGAGCAGCTTGCGGAGCTGCGCGACGCGCAAGCAGAAAGCGCAACAGCAGCGCGCGCGCTTCGCGACCAAGCCGCGGAACGCCGCAACCAGATCGTCGCGGTCGCGAACGGAGCGCACGAAGAACTGAATCGCAACTTCGCGCGGTGGGACTCGGACGGCGCCGCGGATCGCAAGGCGCTGACGCGGGACCTCAAGGCAGCGCTTTCAAAGATCGCGTACCTGCGCACCCTGCTTCGCGACATCGACCGCGAATTGCAGAACGCCAAGGCAGCGTGACATGAGCCGCATTTTTGGCATCGACCTCGGCACCACCAACAGCCTCATCGCTGTGATGCATAACTCCGCGCCGCGCGTAATCGCCGACGCTGCGACCGGCGCGACGCTGCTGCCCTCGGTTGTCGCGATTGCGCCGGACGGCAAAGTCGAGGTCGGGAACCGCGCGGCCGAACTCGAGCCGCATTTGTCCGTGGAGCGCGACGGTCGCATCAGCGCCGCCGGCTTTGCGGGCGGCGAGCGGGGCGCGGTGATTCGCTCGGTGAAACGCTACATGGGACTCGGCGGCGGCGAAGTCGCGCCTGAGGATCGCGTCCGATACACGTTCGCCGACCTCAGCGGACCGGTGGTGAGGTTCAAAGTCGGGACGCGGACGTTCACGCCATCGCAAATCTCCGCTGAAATCTTGAAGGCGCTCAAACAACGCGCGGAGCGCGCGCTTGCGGGCGAGACGGCCGAGCGCGTGGTCATAACGGTGCCGGCCTACTTCAATGACGGCCAGCGCCAGGCGACCAAAGACGCGGGCCGGCTCGCCGGCCTCGATGTGGTGCGCCTGGTCAACGAGCCCACGGCCGCATCGCTCGCGTACGGCTTGGGCAAGCTCGCCGAGGGTCACGTAGCGGTTTACGACTTTGGCGGCGGTACGTTTGATATTTCGATCCTGAACGTCAAGGGCGGAATCTTCGAGGTGCTCGCGACCAACGGCGACACGCATCTGGGCGGCGACGATATCGACAACGCGATCGTCGAGTATCTGCTCGAGGGCCTGCCGGCGGAAACGAAGCGAGACCGTCACGTGTGGAACAGCGCGCGCGCAGCCTCCGAGGACGCGAAGAAACGGCTCACCGACGCTGACACGGCGGAGGTACGGCTCGACCTGCCCGGCACGGTTATCCACAAGCGGCTCTCGCGGGCGGAACTTGAAAAGCTCGCCGCGTCGTTCGTCGAACGCACGCTCGAACGCTGCGCGATGGCGCTGAAGGACGCGAAACTCGAAGCGTCGGCCATCGATGCGGTCGTTCTGGTTGGCGGTTCAACCCGCATGCCGCTCGTGCGCCACCGCGTCGCGGAGCTGTTCGGCCGCGAAGCGCTCTGCTCGCTCAACCCCGACGAAGTCGTAGCGCTGGGCGCCGCCGTGCAGGCCGGCGTGCTGATGGGCACGCAGGGCGACATGCTGCTGCTCGACGTGGTGCCGCTGTCGCTCGGCATCGAGACCATGGGCGGCGTGATGGAGCGGCTGATTCACCGCAATACCACCATCCCGACCAGCGTCACCGAACAATTCACCACCGCGGTCGACAACCAGACGCACGTGGACGTGCACGTGCTGCAGGGCGAGCGCGAGCTTGCCGGCGATTGCCGGAGCCTCGCGCGCTTCAAGCTGGGCCCAATCGATCCACAGCCGGCGGGATTGCCGCGTATCGAAGTCACTTTCCTCATCGACGCAAACGGGATACTAAATGTGATAGCGCGGGATCAGCGCACCGGGCGCGAGCATTCGGTCGATGTCAAGCCCAGCTACGGGCTTACTGACGATGAGATCGAACGGATGCTCGAAGAGGCTATTGACCGGGGCGAGGAGGACCTCGAGCAGCGGCTGTTGATCGCGGCGAAGACCGACGCCGCGCAGATGCTGGCCGCGACTCACAAGCAGCTCGGGGAGTGGGGGCGCCTGGTCGGGGCCGGCGAGCGCGCACGGATCGAGGAGGAGGCGCGGAAGTTGGATGCGGCACGCGGGGGATCCGATCGCGAACTGATCGCAGCGCTGGTCGAACAGCTCAACCAAACCACTACGCCGTTCGCCGAGCGCATTATGGACGCCGCCATCAAGACGGCGCTCGAGAAGAAGTCGGTCGAGGAGTTGTCGTAACGGAGGGTTCGCAAGATGGGACTCAAGTGGGAGGAGGCGGACGAAATCGCCGCAGTGCTCGCGGAGAACCATCCCGGGATCGATCCGCGCGAAGTTCGATTTACAGACCTACGCCAGTGGGTGATCGATTTGGACGAATTTGAAGATAATCCGGCGTCGTCCAATGAGGCGAAGCTGGAGGCGATACAGATGGCATGGCTTGAAATCTACAAAGAGGAGAGTGGAAACGACGCTGAATAAGCGCCGCTAGCGCGGCGTCTTACATAGGAGGATGGGGCGGTGGAAGAAAAGTTGAAGGCGAGTTCTCACCAGGAAGAAAAAATGGAGGACAAGGGAACTTTGGACGAGAGGCTGCCGGGCTTGTTCGAGCCCGACACCTTGCTGCCGATTCAATACTTCGAGGCGATGCGCAAAAAGCATCTGCTCGAGGGCGAGAAGCGGCTGGTGTTGAGCGTGCTGGAGGACGCCGTCGAGTGCTTCATGAAGTGCATCGACTCGGCCACCAACAAGGGCCAGCGCCTGTTCCGCGACGCGGACGAATGGATCACCACGGTCGACAAGCGCTGGGTGTTTTCGTTCGACAACGTCTGCGAGATGCTCGACATCAATCCGGAGTACATGCGCGAGGGATTGCGCAAGTGGAAGGAGAGCAAGCTCCTCGATATCGAACGCACGCGCGCAGAGCGCGAGCGCCTGGCCGCCGAAGCGGCAGCTGCGCCTGAGCAGGTTGCGGTCATCGAGGCGAAGGAGCCCGCACCCGCGCAGGTCGCGGCCAAGGTTGCGCGTCCGGCGGCGAAGACCGCCAAGATCATCGCGCTGCCGCGAAGGCCGCGCCGCAAGGTCGGGCGAGTGAGCGCAAGCGCGCGCGGACGAAAGCTCCGCAAGGCGCGCGCGTAGCGTCGCATCGACCGCACGCGTCGAGACATTCTGATTCGTCGCTTGGAGGGGGCGGTCTGAAGGCCGCCCCTTTCGTGGGTTTGTCGTCCGGCCGGGCGCGGGCGAGTGGCTAGAGGGTCGAGGCGACTCCGGCCTCGCGATTGAGCCGCTCTGCGGTGTTGTACGCGTCGATCATTCCCCAAATCCACAGCAGCGGTGTAGTGACGAGACCGATCGCGATGAAGATCAGGACAACCGACACGATATACGCGGCGAGCATAGCTACTCCTTTGCCAATTTCGCCGTTGTAAATCTGACCGAGACCGCACCACAGAAACGACAGTACTGCCGCCAGCCCGGGGCTCTTCGCGTTTTGGATGACCACAACGCGCCCGTCGAGCGGTCCACCACAGCGCGTGCAGAAACGGGCAGAGTCCCGATTCTCCGCCGCACACTTCGGACAGTACAATGCCGCCCCCCGATGGGACGGAGATCCGTCCCGGCCCGAACTGCTAGCACGAAATACCGGGACTGTCGAAAATGCGATCCAGCAGCGAATCCGCGTCGCGCGCGCTAGACTCGTGGGGCGACGTACTACGGACGTCCGCAATGCCGCTCCGAACCAAGATCGAATGCCCCCAATGCGATGCTGACCTGGTGGTCAAGCGTGGAGGAGTGTGCCCCAACTGCGGCGCGCCGATAACCGAACACGTCGCGCGGATGCGATTGCGTGAAAAACGAATCGAGCAGGTGGCCGCCATCGCGGGTTCCGCGCTGGTGCTGGCATTCGTGCTGTTCACCAGCGGGATCGGACTGGTCGAGGGCGTCGCGGTGTACGCGGCAGTCGGCGCGGTGGTGTTTTTTCTTGCGCGCCGTACGTTCGCCTGAGTTCCAATTCACTTCTCGCCATGTCGATTTGGGATAGGGCGCGCGCCGCTCTTCAATCCTGCGGTGCGCTAAACCGGCGCCGCGATGGAAATCGGGGCGCGGACCATTGGTCCGCGCCCCGCTCGAGTGTCAGCGTCGGATTAGACTTCCGCGATCTTTTCTATCGACTTCAGTATCTTCGCGCGGCGTTCTTCGGGGGTTGCCGCGAATGAGTTGAACTGGAGGGCGCTGGTGGTGATGCCGGCGCGAGCGTAATCAT
>CAYSCX010000077.1:0-7182 GCA_964429575.1 uncultured Binatia bacterium (SeqCode)
TCGAGCATCGACTTCAAGTCCTCACGCGCGCGCTCCCCGTCGCGCAGCGCGAATCCGATTACGTCTCCAACCGACGGTCGATGCGCGACGGCGATCACTCCGTGCTCCTCGCTGGCGCCCATGATGTTGCGCACCAGGTAGCCGCCGCGCTCGATGCGTTCAGAGGCAGGATCGAGCGGAATCGCGAGAAACACGAACGCCAACGCGCGCCGCAAATCCCTGGCAAGCGGGCCGGCCGCGTCCGCGAACACCTTGAACGCCGGCTGGCCGTCCAGCGTGAGGATTACATTTTCGCGCACCGCGGTGACGCGATGGGGCTTGCCGATCGGAGTGCAGGCAAGCGTGCTGGCGACCGTCATGTCGAAATCGCCAGAGATGAGCATCCCGGCGACGGAGTTGGAGCTGACGGTGTCGCCGCAGAACTGAAACGTCTCGCCGATTGAGCCGTCCTCGGTGGCGCCGCCGCCGACCATCATCACGCCCGGCAACTCACGTTCGAGGGCTTCGAGCATCGGGTCAGGCTCGAAGTTGTAGGTATCGGGAAAGAGGCAGAGCAGCTTGCGCGGTCCCGCCACAGGACGCACCGCGGCGGCGATCTGCGCGGCGACCTCCGCCGCACGACCGCGGAGCGACGGCACGAACAGGCGCTTGGCGCTGATCGCGTCGCCGCCGAACACCAGCACCGAAAGCGCGGCGCCAGTCTCAATCTCCTGTTCACCGGCGATGACACCCACGCTCGAGCAGCCGGCGACCTCTTGGGTGTGCGCTTCCGAAGCAACCGTGCGAAGGATCAATGGAAACGCGGCGCCGTAAGCGGTGGTTGCGAACACCAACGCGCCCTCGACACGCTCCAAGCCGGCCTGCGCGAGCGCGTCATGGACCGCCTCGGATGCCGCGATGCGCGGATTCGATGCGGTCGAACAGCCGACGCCCCCCTTGAGCATTTGATTACTTGGCGTCCGCGCGTCCGCCGATGATTTTGAGGAGTTCCACCGTGCGCTGGATCGCACGGCCCATCTCCTTGATACCGATCTTTTCGTTGACGCCGTGGACACCGCGCGCCTCGCCCTGCGGAATTTCGACGGGCACGAAACCGTACGCGATGATCTCTTTTTCGCGGAAGTAGTGGCTGTCGGTGAAACCCGCCGTCATGATCGGAACCACCTGGCTCTTGTCGGTTTTCTCCGCGAGCGTTTTGATCGCTGTCATGAGCTCGGAGCGTTGCGGCGATGAGACCGGTGGAAAGTTCAGGACCACGTCGATCTTGATCGAATTGTCGCCGATCACCTTGCGGATGGTCTTGAGGAACGCCTTGGGATCGGTGCCCGGCAGGAGACGGCAGTCCACCTCGGCGTATGCGATTGGCGGAAGGACGTTGGTCTTTTGGCTGCCGCTCAGAATCGTCGGCGTCACGGTGTCGCGCACCATCGCGTTTTGCGACGGCACCGAGATGAATTTCTTCTGAAACGCGGGATCCTTGAGCGAGGTTGCGAGATCGAGCCATTGCTTCGGGCCGCCATTGAGCTTTGCGACCGCGCGATAGTAGCCCGCCACCGGATCGATCAGTCGAACCGACGGGCGATAGTCGATGAGTTTGTCGAGCGCGCGGACCAGCTTGGTGACCGAGGTTTGCTCGGGCGGAGTGGAGGTATGGCCCGAAGGACCCTCGGCGGTGAGCCGCAGCCACATCGGGGTCTTCTCGGTCACCGAGACGTTGTAAAGCTTCTTGCCGTCGGCCTGGACGGTGATGCCGCCGCCTTCGTTGAGCAGAAACTCGACGTCACCATAGAGCTTCTGCTCGTGCTCGGTGAACCAGCCGGCGCCCAGCTTGCCGCCATCTTCTTCGTCGCCGGTCGCGAGGAAAATGACGTCGCGGTCGAGCAGCATGCCGGAGCGCTTAATCGCGAGCATCGACATCAGGAAGATGACGCCCGGTCCCTTGTCATCCAAGGCGCCGCGTCCCCAAATCTTGCCGTCCTTCACCTCGCCCGAGAACGGCGGCACCTCCCAATCCTTGGGATTGGCCGGCACGACGTCCATGTGACTCAGCAGCATGATCGCTTTTTTCTGCGAGCCGGCTCCGTGCAGCCGCGCGGCAACGATTCCGCGGCCGGGGGCCGGCTCCCAGGTGGTCGCGGCAATTCCGTCGGCGAGAAACTTCTCTTTCAGAAATCGCGCCGCGGCCTGCTCGTTGGTTCCCGGCGGATTGGTCGTGTCCACCTGTACGTATTCGGAAAGAAAGGCTGTCGCCTCCTTGGTGATCTTGTCGTAGTCGATCGGTTTGGGCGGAGGAGCTTTAACAATCGTTCCCGGCGTCGGCGCCGTTTTAGCGGGCTGTTTCTCCTGGGCAACAGCGCCGGCGGCGCAAACCGCGAAGAGTGCGGCTGCTGCCACCAGCACGATCGCGCGGCGGCTGCTGAGAGATTTGAAACGCATGTCAGCTATTATCGCTCGCCGTAGTTGAGGATTTCGACCGCCGATTGTAGAAATTCGGCCGCGGGTGCGCCATCGACGACGCGGTGATCGAAGGTGAGGCTTAGCGTTACCATCGCGCGCCGCGCGATCTCGCCGCGGTAGATCGCGGGCTTCTCAACGATACGGCCCACGCCAAGAATCGCGGTCTCGCCCGGATTGAGAATCGGCGTGAACGCGTCCACGCCCCACGGACCCAGATTGGTGATTGTGAATGTTCCGCCCGTCACATCTTCGAGCTTGAGGCGGCCAAGACGCGCGCGCTCCGCGAGAGACTTGCTCTCGACGGCGATCTCGCGAAGGGTCTTTTGCGCGGCGTCATGGATGACCGGCACAATCAACCCATCGTCGAGCGAAACGGCGAGGCCGACGTTGACCGCCGGTGAGGCCACGATCTGATTGCCGTCGAGGCGCGAATTGAGCCGCGGATGTTTCACCAGCGCGCGCGCGACCGCATGGATTATCAAGTCGGTCACGCTGCATTCGAACTCGCGCGTGATGCGCGTGCGCAGCTCCGTCGCGGGCGTGACGTCCGCCTCGGCCGTGATGGTGAGTTGCGCGGTGTCGCGCAGGCTCTGATGCATCCGCTCCGCGATGGTCTTGCGGATTCCGCGAAATGGAGTCGGCTGCGAGGGGGACGGAGCCGCCGCCCTGGCGGGCGACCGTGCTGCTGCCGATACGCGTTGAGGCTCCGTCGCTGCACGCTCGACATCCTCGCGGGTGATTCGTCCGCCGGGGCCGGAGCCCACGACACTCGCGAGATCGACGCCGAGTTCCGCCGCAAGCTTACGCGCGACCGGACTCACTGCGCGGCGCGCATCCGCTGACGATGCGCCGCTTGCCGGCGATGCCGGCGCCGGCGATTTCGCGCCACTCGCTGCGGCCGCGGCGGCGGCGCGGGGCGCCGCGCCGGCGCTCTTCGAGTACCGCAACGCCACCTCGGCGGGGTTCTCGCCAGACTCCGCGATCACTGCGACCGCGACGCCGCATTCGACCGTGTCACCGTCGGCGCACAGCATCGCGGCAAGCGTCCCGGACACGGGCGCTTCTACCTCGTAAAGCACTTTTTCCGTTTCGACTTCGTAGAGCGGTTCTCCGGCAGCGACCACGTCGCCGACGTTCTTGAAGAACCGCTGCACGGTGCCCTCGTGCATCGTGAGCCCGAACTTGGGCATCGTGACTTCAACCGCCACTTGAGCAGCAGGCCTTTGCCGCGCGTCAGCGGCCGAGCACGTCGCGGACCGCGGCCTCGATGCGCGCCTCGTCGGCAATCGCCGCGCGTTCCAGCGGCGGGCTAAACGGAATCGGGACGTCGAGCGACGCGACACGCTTGACCGGCGCATCGAGATCGTCGAAGCCCTTCTCCCCGATGATCGATGCGATGTCCGCCGCCGCGCCGCCGCGCAGGTGTCCTTCGTCGGCGACCACCGCGCGATTGGTCTTGGCGACCGACGTCAAGATCGCTTCCTCGTCGAGAGGTAACAGCGTGCGCGGGTCCAAAACTTCGACCGAGACGTTTTCCTTGGCGAGCTTCTCCGCAACCTTGAGCGCTTTCGACACCATCGCGCCGATTGCGACCACCGTTACATCGGTGCCCTCGCGCTTCACAGCAGCCTTTCCAAGCGGCACCAGGTAGTCGCCGCCGGGGACTTCCTCCTTGAGACGCCCGAGTCCGCCGTGCTCGAACACGATGACCGGGTTGTCGTCGCGAATGGCGCTTTTCAGAAGCCCCTTCATGTCGGCAGGTCCGGACGGCACGACCAGCTTCAGTCCCGCGACGCTCAGGAACTGCGCATAGACCGTCTCGGAATGTTGCGCGGCCGCCCCGCCCATCGCGCCGAACACGCAGCGAAAGGTGATAGGCATCGTTGCTTGTCCACCCGACATGTAGCGGAGCTTCGCGGCCTGGTTACACACCTGATCCATCGCGCAATAGAAGAAGCTCGCGAATTCGACCTCGCAAATCGGGCGAGTACCCGCCATGGCGGCGCCCACCGCCGCGCCGACGAATCCCGCTTCGGAGATCGGAGTGTTGCGCACCCGGGCGGCGCCGAACTTGTTGATGAGCCCTTTGGTGGCGCCGAATGCGCTCAGCACGACGTCCTCGCCCATGACGAATGTCATGGGGTCGCGTTCCATCTCCTCGAACAGCGCCTGATTGATTGCCTGGATGAAATTCAATTGCGGCATGATGGGTTGCTCCGCGGCGCGCGTCAGACGTACACGTCGTCAGTCACTTCCGACGGCTCCGGAAGCGGACTGGTGCGCGCGAACTCGATCGCTGCATCGAGGTCAGCGTTGGTTTCAGCGACGATCTTGTCGAGCTCGGCCTGCGTGATCTTGCGGCTTTCGAGCACGAACTTTTCGAACTTGATGAGCGGACACTTGAGCTTCCACTCTTCGATTTCTTTCTTGGTGCGGTACGCTTCGTCGCCCAAGAACGCCTGCTCGCCGACCACGTGTCCTTCCCAGCGATAGGTCTTGCACTCCAGCAGCGTCGGACCTGTGCCGCTACGAGCGCGCGCAACCGCCTCGCTCGCGTACTGATACACTTCGAGTACGTCGTTACCGTCAACGATGTGACCCGGAATGTTGTAGCCCTGTGCGCGCACCGCGATGTCCTTGACCGAGGTGACCGTCTGCATCGGCGTGAACTCGCCGAAGCCGTTGTTCTCGCACACGAAGATGACTGGCAGGTTCCAGATCGCAGCGAGGTTGAGCGACTCGTGGAAGGTGCCCTCGTTGGATGCGCCATCGCCAAAGAAGCACGCGGTGACGTCGTCGCGTCCCGCGATTACCGCAGCGAGCCCGGAGCCGGTCGCGATCGGCAGACCTGCGCCGACGATGCCGTTGGCGCCCAGAATACCAAGTGAGTAATCGACGATGTGCATCGAGCCGCCCTTGCCTTTGCAGTAGCCGTCTCGCTTGCCGTAAATTTCCGCCATCATTCGTTTGAGGTCGCCGCCCTTCGCAATCAGATGGCCGTGGCCGCGATGCGTCGAAGTGATGCGGTCGGTCGGGCGCAGCGCGGCGCAAATGCCGGTGGCGCTCGCCTCCTCGCCAATTGAGACGTGCACGAAACCGGGGATTTCGTTGGCCATCGCGAGGTCACGAACGCGCGATTCGAACTGCCGGATTCGCTGCATCGAGCGGTACATCTCGAGCAGTTTGTCTTTGCCGATATCCACGTTGGTCTTGCCTCCTCGGACGGCGAGATGAGGGGAGCGGGGCAGGTTCGCCCCAGCGTGCGCAAAACTATTCCCAAGCGCACCGAAGCGTCAAATGCGCGCACGGTTCGTCTGATACGCTCAGGCAGATTGCAGGTATTCGCTGAGGCTGAGGATGCGTATGCCTCGGAACGTGCGCAGTGCGAGCATTGCGTGATCGCCGGTTACCACCGCATCGGCGCGTCCCGCTAGTCCGCACTCAAGGATTCGATTGTCGGGGTCGTCGGCGAGCACGCGAATCCGCCGCCGCGGGCGGACGAGTTCGGCGAGCTCATCGAGAAACAGTGCGAGGCGCGCTATCGACTCTTTATCGCGCGCGAACTTCCGCGCGAGCACACCGAACAGCTCATCGATGATAGCCTGCGAGATGAGCAGCGTGTCGCGTCCGCCGATGATCCGCTGCAACGCCGAGTCGGCCCGTCCGCCCGGAATCGCCAGCGCCGAGACCAGGACTTTGGTGTCGAAAACGACCCTCACCGCCTGAGATAGCGTTGCAGGTCGCGTTCGGTGACGATTCCCTTCTCCTTCGCCTTACGGCTCCAAAAGCCCTGAATCGTGCGCAATTCCGCCTTGAGGCGTTCCGCGCGGGCCGCGCGCAGCGCGTCCTGGATGACGGCGCTCAAGGTCTTGCCTTCAGCCTGCGCGGTCTCCTCAGCATCGCGCGCGAGTTCGCGCGGAAGCGAAATGGTCTTCTTTACCGCAGTAGCAGCCATTTGCAAGCGGCCGTCGACGTCTCGGTATGAAAAATTACCACCAGCGCCAGCGCTCGGCAACTGGCGAGCGCCAGCGCTCGGCAACTGGCGACGGCACGCATCGGTGCGTGCTAGATCCGACCTGCAATGAACAGCGTCCCATCAGCGAACTTGCCGCGGCGCGCGTTGGTCACGTCGCGCAGCGTGGGCAGCTTGCTGCGGGTGCTCAGGCGCAACGCGCCCACCTGGAACGCGCCGATTCTCACGCTGGTGGCGGCGCAGGAGGACGACCCGTTTCTCACGCTCATTGGATGCATTCTCAGCCTACGCACCAAGGACGACGTGACTGCGGCCGCGGTCCGCCGTCTTTTCGCTCGCGCGCGTACGCCGGCGGAGATTCTTCGGCTAACGCCGCGAACGATCGAGAAACTGATTTTCCCGGTGGGCTTCTACCGGACCAAGGCGCGCGTGATCCGCGGCATCGCGCGCGATCTCGCCGAGCGATTCGGTGGCTGTGTCCCCGACTCGATCGACGCACTACTGACGCTCAAGGGCGTCGGGCGCAAAACCGCGAACCTGGTCGTTACAGAGGCGTTTCGCAAGCCCGGCATTTGCGTCGATACGCACGTGCATCGGATATCAAATCGGTGGGGCTTGGCACGCACGAAGACGCCGGAGAAAACGGAGATGGCGCTGCGCGAAGTTCTCCCGCGACGCTACTGGATCGAATACAACGGCTTGCTGGTCGCATTCGGGCAGACGCTCTGTCAGCCGGTGTCGCCATGGTGCTC
>CAYSCX010000078.1:0-6851 GCA_964429575.1 uncultured Binatia bacterium (SeqCode)
GCCGGGAACCATGCAGCTTGGAACGAACGAAAATGTTTAAGAGAATTTTGATTGCCAATCGCGGCGAAATCGCGGTGCGGGTGATTCGCGCGTGCCGCGACCTCGGCATCGAATCTGTCGCGGTCTATTCCGAAGCCGACCGCGCGGCTCTGCACGTCCGCGAAGCCGACTACGCGGTTGCAGTCGGCCCGCCGCCCGCGGCCGAAAGCTATCTCAACATCGATCGCATCCTCGACGCCGCCAGGCGCACCGGCGCTGAAGCGATCCATCCCGGCTACGGTTTCTTTTCCGAAAATGCCGGCTTCGCGCGCGCCGTTCAAGGCGCCGGGCTTGTGTTTATCGGTCCGCATCCCGAATCGATCGAGAAGATGGGCGACAAGGTCGAATCGCGAAAGCTCATGGCCGCGGCCGGAGTGCCGATTGTTCCGGGCTCGCCCGGCACGCTCGACGGTGAGGCGGCGGTGCTCAAGGCCGCGCGCGAGATCGGATTTCCGATCATGGTCAAAGCGGCCGCGGGTGGCGGCGGCAAGGGCTTGCGCCTGGTCGAAAACGAAAAAGACCTCGCGTTAGTAGTGCGCACCGTCGCGAGCGAGGCCAAATCCTCGTTTGGCGACGGCCGTCTCTACGTCGAGAAATTCCTCGAGCGCCCGCGCCATATCGAAGTTCAGGTGCTCGCCGATCGCCACGGCAACACTGTCCATCTCTTCGAGCGCGAATGCTCGATTCAACGCCGCCATCAGAAGGTGGTCGAGGAGAGCCCATCGCCGTTTCTGACTCCGGAGATGCGCACGCAGATGGGCGAAGTCGCAGTGCGCGCCGCGCGCGCCGTCGACTACGTCAGCGCCGGCACCGTCGAGTTCCTTGTCGATGCGGATCGCAATTTCTATTTCCTCGAGATGAATACGCGCATCCAGGTCGAACATCCCGTGACCGAGATGGTTACTGGCGTTGATCTGGTGCGCGCACAAATCGAAATCGCTGCCGGAGCGGCGCTGCCATTCAAGCAAGGCGGCTTGCGTCAACATGGCGCCGCAATCGAGTGCCGCATCTACGCCGAAGATCCTGCGCAAAACTTCGTGCCCGCACCCGGGCGGATCGAAACGTTGCGATTCCCCGGCGGCCCCGGTATCCGCAACGATGCCGGTGTGTACGCGGGCGCCGAAGTGCCCGTCTTCTACGATCCGATGATCTCAAAGCTCGCCGCTTGGGGTATCGATCGCAATCAGGCGATCGACCGGATGCGGCGCGCGCTGGGCGAGTTCGTGATCTCCGGTGAGTTGCGCACCAATCTCGAGTTCCACCGCTGGATCGTCAATCACCCGCGGTTTCTCGCCGGCGATTTCGATACGCATTTCATCGAGCAGGAATATCATCCCGCCGCCGCCGGCACGGGTGGCGACGGCGCGCGGCTCGCCGCAATGTTGCTCGCCGCCGTCGCAGCGCAGCGGAGCCCCAATGGCGCGGTCAACGGCCAGGTTCCGAGTAGTGCAAATGCGAACTCCCCTGTCTCGGCGTGGCGAACGCAGGGACGGCTCGAGGCGCTCCGGCGCTAGAACGGAATCCCGGCATGATGCGATACGTCGCGACGCTCGAAGGCGCGGAGCACGAGGTCGAGGTCGAAGAACTTTCCACCGACTCGTTTCGTATCCGCCTCGGCGAGCGCCAGTTCGACGCCGACCTCAAGCAAATCGGCCCGGTGTCCTACTCGGTCATCGTCGCCGACCGCTCCTTCGATTTTGACGTCGTACGCGACGGCGAGGAGCTGGTCATCACCTCGCGTGGCGGCACCACCCGGCTTATGCTGGTAGATGCCGCCCGCCGCGCGATGCGCACGGGCGGCCGCGCTCGTGAGGTCGGTGGACGCGTCGAACTCAAGGCCGCGATGCCCGGCCGCGTGATCGGCGTCCTCGTGCAGCAGGGAGACGAGGTCAAGGCCGATCAGGGCGTGATTGTGATCGAAGCGATGAAGATGGAAAACGAACTCAAGTCGCCCAAGGCCGGATTGGTCACTGAGGTGAAGGTCGCGGCGGGGCAGACGGTCGAAAAAGGCGAAGTGCTGCTCGTGATCGAGTAGCGAGGGCCGCCATGTCCTCAGACGATCGTAAGCTCGAAGGCGCGCGCAAGGCGTGGGAGCAGCGCAAGGTCGCTCCGGCCCTCAAGCGCGGCGCCGAGCGTCGCGAAAAATTCGTCACCAGCTCCGGCATCGACGTCAAGCGTACTTACGATCCCGCCGACCTCGACGGCTTCGATTACGTCGATGATCTCGGCTACCCCGGTGAGTATCCATTCACGCGCGGCGTGCAGCCCACCATGTACCGCGGCCGCTTGTGGACCATGCGGCAGTACGCGGGCTTCGGCACCGGCGAGGAGTCGAATCGCCGCTTCCACTACCTCCTGAAGCAGGGACAGACCGGCCTCTCGGTCGCATTCGATTTGCCGACCCAGATGGGCCGCGACCCCGATCATCAGCTCGCGCACGGTGAAGTAGGGCGCGTTGGTGTTTCGATTTCTTCGCTCGCCGACATGGAGACGCTGCTCGACGACCTGCCGCTCGACAAGATCTCGACGTCGATGACGATCAATGCGACTGCGTCGATTCTGCTCGCGCTCTATCTGGTAGTTGCGCAGCGGCGCGGCATCGCGTGGGACAAGCTCAACGGCACCATCCAGAACGACGTCCTCAAGGAGTACGTCGCGCGCGGCACCTACATCTATCCGCCGCGCGGCTCGATGCGAATCATCACGGATATTTTCAGTTTCGCGTCGAAAGAAGTTCCCAACTGGAACACGATCTCGATTTCCGGCTACCACATCCGCGAGGCAGGCTCGACCGCCGCGCAGGAACTCGCGTTCACGCTCGCGGACGGGATCGCATACGTCGACGCGGCCGTGAAGGCGGGCCTCAAAATCGACGACTTCGCGAGTCGCCTATCGTTCTTCTTCAACGTCCACAACAACTTCTTCGAAGAAATCGCAAAGTTCCGCGCGGCGCGCCGCCTGTGGGCGCGAATCATGCGCGAGCGCTTCGGCGCGAAGGACGAGCGCTCGATGATGCTGCGCTTCCACGCGCAGACCGCCGGCTCGACGCTCACCGCGCAGCAGGTGGACAACAACGTCGTCCGCGTGACCTTGCAGGCGCTCGCCGCGGTGCTGGGCGGCGCGCAATCGCTCCACACCAACTCCAAGGACGAGGCGCTCGCGCTGCCGACCGAATCATCTGCGCTCCTCGCGCTGCGCACCCAGCAGGTCATCGCGCACGAATCCGACGTCGGGGACACCGCGGATCCGCTGGGCGGCGCCTACTACCTCGAATCGCTAACGCGCGAACTCGAGAAAAAGACTCTCGAGTACATCGGACACATCGACGATCTCGGCGGCGCCGTCGCCGCAATCGAGCGGGGCTACATGCAGCGCGAGATTCAGAACGCCGCCTTCATCTACCAGCGCGAAATCGAGACCAAGCAGCGAATTATCGTTGGCGTGAATCAATTCACCGCCGGCGGAGAGCCGCCGGGCGAGCTGCTCAAGGTCAATCCGGCGCTCGAAGACCAGCAGAAGCGTGCGATTCAAAAGGTGCGAGCGGAGCGCGACGCCGACGCGGCCCGCAAGGCGCAGGCGGGCGTCGAGGCCGCCGCGCGCGACGGTCAAAACCTGATGCCCGCGATCGTCGGCGCGGTCCGCGCGTGGTGCACGATCGGCGAAATCTCCGACGCGATGCGCCGCGTGTTCGGCGAGTACCGCCCCGTCGACGCGTTGTAACGTCCTCGTGACAACGGACCGATTTGATTTGCGCTCCCGCTCGTATAAAAGTGTGCCGACAATTGGGTCGCGCGGTGATGCGTGACCGCGTGAGCCGGAGGTCGTAGATGGGGCCATTGCCGAAGGGGGTTTTTCTCACCAAGGGCGTCGGTAAACACCGGGAGAAGCTCACCGCTTTCGAATTATCGCTGCGCGCCGCGGGTATCGCCGAATACAACCTCGTACGCGTCAAATCGATCTTCCCTCCCAACTGCAAACTGATTCCTCAGCAGGAGGGCCTCAAGTACCTGACGCCCGGCCAGATCGTTTTCGCGGTGATGAGCGACAACGCGACCAACGAACCGCACCGCCTGATCGCCGCGTCGGTGGGCGTCGCGGTCCCCGCCAACCAGAGCCAGTATGGCTACCTGTCGGAGCATCACAGTTTCGGCGAGACCGATGAGAAGGCGGGCGACTACGCCGAGGACCTCGCTGCGATGATGCTCGCGACCATCTTGGGCGTCGACTTCGATCCCAACGCCAGTTACGACGAACGCAAGGACATCTGGCGCGTTTCCGACAAGATCGTCACCACCCGCAACGTAACCCAGTCCGCAATCGGCGATCGCGACGGCCTGTGGTCATCCGTCGTCGCCGCCGCGGTCTTCGTGGATCTGCCGTTCAACGGCAGGTAGGGGCGTTTGAGTCGTTCGGCGCGCGCCGATACCCTCTGGCTATGGCTACTCTGATTCTTTACTGCTCCGCTTGAGGCTATAAGCCTCGCGCGGCCAGTCTGGCCGCCTCGCTCAAAAGCCGGTTCGGCGATGACGCGCAGATAAAGCCCGGGCAGAGCGGCCAGTTCGACGTGCTGGTCGATGGCAAACTGATCTTTTCCAAGGCGCAGGTGCACCGCTTCCCGGTCGACGGCGAGGTGGAGCAGCGCTACACGATGCTCAAGGAAGGCAAAGAGCTGCCGCCGCTCGAAGCATCCGCGCCAACCGGCGTCGTCGGCCGCGTTCTCGGAAAACTCTTCAGCTGAGCCGGTCCGTCGCCCAACCCGCGCGCCTATGGATGAGGGTCGAGCAGATCCTTGAACCCGCACTTCGCGTGCGGTCCCAGGATAATCATCTCCAGAATTCCGATCCCGCTCCGCGATCCCAGTTTCGCGCGGCTCACCGCCTGGATGTGCTGATAGAGCGGATCGAGCTGGTTCACTTCCGCGGTCTTGAACGATTCGTAGGTCGAGCTTTCCGGCGCCACGTACATCCCGTGTCCCCAGGTCGGATGTCCGTAGCCGATTCCGTGCATGTAGAAGTTATAGAGCGTCTCCAATTCGACGTGATGTTCCGCGCCGCCCGCTCCGCGCAGCGTTATCTCCGCGCGCCGCGCATGGCGGGTCTTCGGCGCAAAGTCGATCTTCCAATCCACCGCCGTCATCACCTCGGCTTGCGCGCCTGGTTGCGCGTTGGCGACCGCGCCGAACTCGTGCCAGCGCGTGCCGTCGGGGTACTCGTTCACGTCGAAGTGCGTGCACAAATCTTCAAAGTTGGTCGGCGACCACAACCAGAAAAACTGCGGCATCGCCGTGCTCGGCACGCCCGCGGGATCGCGAGGACCGACCGTGCGCACCCCCCAGGAGCGGTCGCGCGAGCCCCACACCCGCGACGGTTCAGCGCGAAATGTCTTGCCGCCCGCGCGCACTGTCCCCGAGTACGCGCCGTGTTGCGTAAACCGCGTCAGGTCCATCACGATGCGCGGGCCGGAGCGGCTCGTGAAGCGGGGCTCCTCAATTGCGCTCGCGCGCGCCTCGAACGTCAGGTCGGCGCTCACCGAGTCGTGCTCGGCACGTACGCGCATCGTGCGCATGGGTTTCACTATCTCGATTGAGATTGGCCCGACCCGCGTGTCCATGCGATCCGCGCCCAGCACTCGCGACGCGCGCAGACAGTGCTGCACGCCGTCGGCGACCACGCTCACCGCGGCGTCCATGATTCCGACGTTCGGGTACACGCCCATCGCGACCGCAAAGAACAAGTCGCCCTCGCGTGAATACCCGTTGAAGAAAAAGCGGTCGTAGAAATTCCGGTCGCTCGTGAAAACCTGCTGCACCGGCTCCGGCGTTTGATGGATCGGATAATCGTCACCGGTCGTGATCATGGCGCCGCACCTCGCTCGATTGCTTCGCAGGCTAAACCAGAAATGGGCGACTCCCGCAAGCGAAATCCGCGTCGCGAGTTGATGCGATCGGGTCTGTGCCGTTCGCTACGGCGCGAGAACTTTTGCGAGATCCGGCGGCGCCAGACGGATTCCCACGTAGAACGTCCCGAACTTCCCGTATGCCGCGCTGGCCTCGTCGAATCGCATCTCGTACACCAGCTTCTTGAACAGCAGCGGATCGTCGGCAAACAAATCGACGCCCCATTCCCAGTCATCGAGTCCCACCGAACCCGAGATGATTTGCATCACCTGGCCCGCGTAGCGCCGCCCGACCACTCCATGGTCGTGCATCAGGCGCCGCCGCTCGTCGATCGGCAATCGATACCAGTTGTCGGCGCCATCGCGCTTCTTGTCCATCGGGTAGAAGCAGACGTAGCGACGTTCGGGAATTCTCGGGTACAGGCGCGCCGTCATCTTTCGTCGCAAGTCAGCCAGTTCGGCGTCGACTGCCCGCTGCCATTGCGCGGAATGCGCGTCGAGACCCTCCGATACGAGCCGCTGGTAAAGCGCGACGGACGCCTCGTACAGCCCCAATTCGATCACCGAAAGATATGAAGTGGTCTGCTCGAGGTAGTCAGACACAGCGAGTCCCGCGATCTGACGCTCCGCTTCGTTGAGTTCATCGAGCGTGCGGCGGAAATGGACGATCATCACGTCCGCTTTGTGGCCGACCGCGGAAAACAACGCCGACTCGCCGCCCTCGCCGCGCTCCATGCCACCCAATTGACGCGCGGCCTCGTCGAGCGCATGACGGCGCGCGTCACCGTCCGCCGCTCGCCACTCCCGGCCGCGCACGCGAAACATCTGATGAAGTATCGTGTAGCCTTCGAGCGACAGCGGCGTCGGTGGAATCTCCACCCGAGTCTTTGCGGCTCGTTTCTTCTCGCGCGCCATCG
>CAYSCX010000079.1:0-6797 GCA_964429575.1 uncultured Binatia bacterium (SeqCode)
CGATGCCGATAATCCGGCCGGCACTGTCCGCGAAGATCATGTCGAGCGGTATCGGGGTGTTCTTCATCCAAAACGACACGACCCGCCGCTCCGGAAAGACGAACAACATCCCGGAGTCGGGAGCCAGCTCGTCACGATACATCAGGCCCATCGCGCGCGTCTCAGAGTTGGCCGCGATTTCGATGCAAATCACGGCGCGCACTTTACCGTCGGGCGCGACGATCGCGACCTCGGCTCCGCGCGAGCATCCGGCGGCGCTCGCGAATGCCGCTGCGAGCAATGCGCAGGAGATATGTGAAATCAGGAATCTCACGAGCGCAAGGGGCCGGGCGCCGTCAGGTCGCTTGCGACAGGCCCAGCTGTTCTTCGGGAGAAATTTCCTCGAGTTCCCGGCCCGCGGTCTCGGGGAAGAACCAGAACATGATGAACGGCGCCATCATCCAGAACACGGTGAGCATGCGAATCGCGGTCCAGTGCGAGCCGACCAGTACGTAAAGCACGCCCTCGAGGAATAGGCCAAGCGCTCCGCCGGTGGTACCGGCGATTGAGATCGCGGACCCGGCGGTGGAGCGGTATGACGTGGGAAACATCTCGGCGCTGTACGCGCGGAGGATCGTCGCGGCTGCGATGTCGAAGAAAAGATGCAGAATCCACATCGGGACAACCACGAAGTTGCGGGTCGAATAGAGCGCGGCGGTTAGAATCGGCGCGAGCATCGTGAACGTTGCGCGCATCCGCCGCCGCCCCCACCGATCGCTTAGGCGCCCGGCCATGATGCTGCCGAGAATGCCGAGCGCGCCGCCGAAGAACACCAGCGTCGAAATGTGTGCGGGCGACCAGCCGTGCACCTCCTGCAGATACTTGGGAAAAAATAACCCCGACGCGTTTCCGCCCATCGAGGCCAGGAAGACTACTGACAGCATCATGACAAGCCGGCGCGGGTAAGCATTCCAGAGCGAGCGGATCGGCTGGAGGACGCTGGCGGGCTTCAGTCCGGCGAGCCTCTCGCGCTCGAAGCGCTGGCTTTCCGGCAATGAACGGCGAAGAGGGATGACGATTACGAGCGGAACCAATGCCAGCGAGTAGAGTCCGCGCCAGCCGTAGGGGATCACGAAAATGAAGGCGAAGACGACCGCAGCGAGTCCGTAACCACTCGACATGATCGCAGCCATCAGTCCGACCGACCATCCGCGTACCGCCGCATCGACTTCTTCGGCGAGGATCACAAGCGCGATGGTCGCCTCGGCACCCGCAAATGCACGGCCGAGAAACTGGACGATGACGAATGTTTCGGCGGTCGGCGCGATGGCGGTCAGTCCGGTGAACACCGTGTAGCCGACAACCGTGTAGAGCAGCAGTCGGCGGCGGCCGAAGACGTCGGCGAGCGGCGTCAGCAGCAACGAGAAAATGTAGCCAAGCCGAATCAACGAGAGGACGCCGCCGAGGTGCGCCTCGGCGATGCGAAGCCCTTGCTGAATCTGCTTCAAGGCGAGACTCAACAGGGCGAGATCGTACTGATCGAAGAATCCCGCGGTGGTGGTGATGAGAAACACCCGCCACTGCCGACGGGTGAACGCGGGGGTCGAGCCGAAGAGACCGAGGTGGACGCTCCTGCGTTCGTCGTCGGGCGACGCCGGGGGCGCGTCAAGAATTGGCGCGCCGACAGGTCCGTCGGCCATCGTTAGATCTCCACGAGACGAGTTTGATGCGTGGGCGGCGAGGTTACTCGAGCGCCATCGGCAACGTCACGAGTCCGCGCAGGAAATACGACCCCTTGTAGGTCAGGGGCGCGTCCGGATCCTTGAGCCTAAGTTTCGGAAAACGCTCGAGCACCGATCCGATCGCGATAGATCCTTCGAGCTTCGCCAATGGAGAACCGATGCAGAAGTGGATGCCTTCGCCGAACGCGATGTGATCGTTGGGGTCGCGCGTGATGTCGAACTTGTCGGGGTCCAGGAATTGCGCGGGATCGCGGTTGGCCGCCGAGACGATGATGAAGCACGCGGTATTCGCCGGGATTTGCGCGCCGGCCAGTTCGACGTTTTCGCGCGTGAATCGGACGGTGGACTGCACAGGGCCGTCGTAGCGCAGCATCTCCTCGATGGCCTTGGGCAGCAGGGAGGGATCGCGCCGGAGCAGCGCAAGCTGATCGGGATCGCGCATCAACGCGTTGAGTCCGTTACCGATAAGATTGGTAGTGGTTTCGTTGCCGGCGAGCAGCAGAAGCAGCACGAACGCGATGAGCTCCTCGGCCGTCATCACGTCGGTCTCCTCGTGCGCCTGCACAAGCGCGCTGATGAGGTCGGCGCCCGGCTCGCGCTTGCGCTTCTCGATCTCGGCGACGAAATACTCGCGCAGCGCGTTGCTCGCCTCGAAGAACTCGGCGGGCGGTTCGGTGCCGGGAAGGGCGTTATCGCCGGCGATGATCGCGTCCGACCATCGCTTGAAGGTTGCGTATTGCTCGGCGGGTACTCCTAGCATTTCGGCGATCACCATCACGGGCAGGACATTGGCCATGTCCGCCATCACGTCGAACTCACCGTTGCGTTCGACAGCGTCGAGCAGACCCGTGGCGATTTCACGGATGCGTGGCTCCATCTCACGGATGCGTCGCGGTGTGAAGTCGCGGCTGACGAGCTTGCGCAGCCGAGTGTGAACCGGCGGGTCGGAGAACAGCATGGTGGCGGCGCCGCGAAACGGCCCTCGCGGCTCAAACCCCGGCGGAAATTGCTGCACGCTGGAGAAGTGCGCGTGGTCGCGCAGTACCGCCTGCACGTCGCGATAGCGAGCGACCAGCACGGTCGGCGGCAGCGGCTCCATGCGCGGGAGCATCACCG
Organism: uncultured Binatia bacterium (SeqCode); assembly: GCA_964429575.1. GTDB lineage: Bacteria > Desulfobacterota > Binatia > Binatales > Binataceae > CAYSCX01. The sequence goes on from CAYSCX010000079.1 coordinate 2,838, forward strand.
GCGGACGGTCGTATAGAAACTTGTAGTAGGGGTATGGGTTCGCGCGAAAAGCCGGATCCCACTGATTGAAATAGATCTGCTCGGTTGCTTCGCTCATCGCCTCGATACTCCTTCGGTCGATCGTGACACTCGCGCGGGGCAGCTTCTCACGAATCGCGTAGTGCGCCACGATTGGCGTGAAGCAATCGCGATGCCGTGGTCAGCAGGTGAATGCCGCAGTAAATTGCTGTCACACGCCCGCATGAAGTGCGCTGCATGCAGCCCGCCAGCTTCAGTCGGAGTGCGAATTGCTACACCGCGATTCTCAGCTCGGTCAGCCCGCGCACGAAGAACGACCCGCGATACTGAAGCTTCACACCGGGGTTCGCGAGCCGGAAGTGCGGAAAGCGCGCCAGCACTTCGCTGAACGCCACCTGCGCCTCGAGGCGCGCCAGTGATGCGCCGAGGCAAAAGTGAATTCCCTCGCCGAATGCCAGGTGATCGTTGGGCTCCCGCGCGACGTCGAATCTGTCAGGCTCCGGAAACTGTGCGGGGTCGCGATTGCCGGCGCCGACCAGCGTAAACATGAGCGCACCGGCTGGGACGGACGTTCCGCCAACCTCGGTGTCGCCCTTCGCAACGCGAAGCGTTGACTGGACGGGGCTGTCGTAACGCAGCATCTCTTCGATTGCACTCGGCAGAAGGTCCGGGTTGCGCGCGAGCAGTTCAAGCTGGTCGGGGTTACGAGCGAGCGCGAGCATCCCGTTTCCGATCAGATTGGTAGTGGTCTCGTTGCCCGCAATGAGGAGCAAAATGACGAAGCCCATCAACTCGCCCGCGCTGAGCGCTTCGGCCTCGTCGTGCGCGGCGACGAGCAGTGAGATGAGGTCGTCACCGGGCGTGCGTCTGCGTCGTTCGATCTCGACGCCGAAGTAGTCGCGCAGCTCGATGAATGCGCGGCGGATATTAGGCGGCATCGGCGCGCCTGGTCCCGATCGGTTTGAGCTGTCGATGAGAGTGTTGGACCATTCTCGGAACTGCTGGTAGTTCGCCGGATCGACTCCAAGCATCTCCGCGATGATCCGTACGGGTAACGGCGCCGCGAAATCTTCCATCACCTCGAACTCGCCGCGCTCGGCAACCCGGTCCAGCAGCTCGCAAGCCATCTGGCGGATCCGCGGCTCCATCGCGCGGATCCGCGTGGGGCTGAACGCGCGGCTTACCAGGCGGCGCAGGCGGGTGTGCACGGGAGGGTCGGAACTCACCAAGGTCGGCGCGTTGCCGGTGACTTTGAGATCTTCGGGATTTGCGAACTGGCGCGGTGGAACACTTGAGAAACGTTCGTGATCGCGAAGCACTGCTACGAGGTCGCGATAGCGCGCGACCGGTATCAGCGGGATGAACAGATTCAGGATCGGCGGAGGCCCCGAATAAAGTGCTTTGTACTGCGGGTACGGATCTGCGCGGAACGATGCGTCGAGTGGGTTGAACTGGACTGGTTCGGCTGACTCGTTCATTGACTGTGCCTCACGCACTTCGCGCTACCGTCAGCGTATCGCCGGGTGCACCTCATGACGCAAACAGTCGGGACGGTTGTCTCTATTCTGACGGAACCGCCGATAATACCGCAACTTACAGGTGACGATGGCGGTGGTGCAGGTCTGAAACGTGAGGATGCCTGTGGGTGACGCAGACGTGGCGGTGGGCGTGCGAATGTGGCTCCGCAATCGCACCTTCGTGCGCGTGCAGATGGTGTTCGTCGTGGACGTGGAGATGTTCATGCTCGAGCGGGGCGTGAGCGTGCTCGTGGCTGTGCCGCTCGATGAGCAGAAGCGCGATTCCCGCCCCCATGATTGCCGCGACTCCCAGGTCGGCGGCGGTCGGGAGATCGCCGGCAATTGGAAGCGCGAGCACGGCGCCCATGAACGGCGCGGCCGCGAAGTAGGCGGCCTCGCGCGCGGCGCCGAGCAACCGTAGCGCGTACATGTCGAGCGCAAGACTCACGCCGTAGCTTGCCGCGCCGACGAGCAAAGCGATCACAACATACATCGGCCTCGGCACTGCGGTCCCGAGCGCGAATGCGATGGCAAGCATACACGCCGCCGCGCCCGCGCATTTGACTCGAGCAATCGCCAGCGGACTTCGAAGCGACACTTGCTGGCTCAGGTTGTTGTCGAGTGCCCAGCACAGGCATGCGGCGGCAATCGAGATGCAGCCGATGAGTTCTCCCCCGAGTTCGCCGGGGCGGTAGCCGAGCAGCGCAGCGCCGACGACCACGCATGCTCCACCCAGTGTTGCACGCAATCCCAAATGCTCACGGAACAACACGACCGCGAGGATCATGGTGAATGGCGCTTCCAGATTCAGAAGTAGCGAACCGGCGAGCGCGGAGATTCGTGCGAGCCCTTCGAGCATCAGGAGGGGTCCAGCGACGCCGCCGAGCAACGTGATCGCCACCAGCGCCGGCGCGTCCGCGCGCCGGATGCGCGCTTCGGCGCCAAGACTCGTCGCAGAGCGCGCGAATGGTGACGCAAGCGTGAGGGCCACCGCGGCGCCGAGGTACAGCAATGCGGCAAGCAGCAGCGGCTCGGTTTCCGCGAGCAGAAGTTTCGACAAGGGTGTGCTCGCACCGAACAGCAGGGCCGCGCCGAGACCGCAGGCCGCGCCGATCCGGCTTGCATCGTGATGTTGGGAGTTCGACTGCGGGTCGGACACGACGGCGGTGTGGTCAGCGGCCCTTGAACGCGGGACGGCGCTTCTCGAGGAACGCGCGGACGCCCTCGCCATAATCATCACTGTCGAAGCAACGCGCGACGAGCGCCGCGACGGCCTTCGCGTCGCGATCGGAAGGATCCTTGGGCGCCTCGCGGATGGCCGCCTTAGCGGCTGCCATGGTCAGCGGCGCGTTGGTCGCCATCTTCGACGCGTAGTCGCGCACATAAGATTCGAGCTCGCCCTGCTCCACCACCTTGTTCACGAGGCCCATCGCGTACGCTTCGTCCGCCTCGAAGAGGCGTGCAGACAAAAGGATGTCGCGCGCATTCGCGGGACCAACGACTTGCGCAAGCGCGGTGACTCCGTCGAGCGGATAAGCGAGACCGAGCCGCGCGGCTGGAACGCCAAGACGGGTGCCGCGCGCGGCGATGCGGATGTCACACGAGAGCGCGACCTGCACACCGCCGCCGATGCACACGCCGGCAATCATGGCGATGATCGGCTTCTGACACTGGAGCATCGACGATACCGCGCGATTGGGAGCGTCGCGGTATGCGCGGGCCTGCGCGGCGTCGGAGCGCATCGCGGGAAACTCCGAGATGTCCGCGCCCGAAATAAACGCCGCGTCAGTTGCACCCCGCATGATGATGACGCGGACAGCGTCGTCGCTTTCCAGTTCCGCGACACCTTCCGCGATTCGCTGCCAGGTCCTAAGATTAAGCGCGTTGCGCACTTCGGGCCGGTTGAGCACCAGCCAGCCGAGCGGTGGTTCGTGATGCACGAGCAGCGGTTCGCGGGGGGCCTGGTCGCTCACGGTTCGATGTGCTCTTCAATTGCGATGATGATCATTGAGCGTGCCTCGGATGACGATTTTGAGCACATTTGCGCGCTGGACGAAACCGTTTTCGGCGACCGCAGCCGGCGGCAGTTCATCGCGAAGGCGCTTCAGACCGCGCAGGTCGCGGTCGCCCGTGCGGACGGCAAAGTATGCGGATTCGTGGTGCTGGAGCAGACCTTCTTCAGCAACGGATTTATATCGCTGCTGGTCGTCCATCCCGATTTCCGCCGCCGCGGCGTTGCAACCGCGCTGATGCGCATCACGGAGCGCGACTGTCCGACGCCGAAGTTGTTCACCTCGACCAACGAGTCCAACACTGCGATGCGCCGGCTTTGCGAGCGGCTCGGTTACGCGCAGAGTGGGCGCATTGAGAATCTCGATGAAGGTGACCCCGAAATTGTGTACTTCAAAAATCTCGCGGAAGTGCC
>CAYSCX010000080.1:0-6753 GCA_964429575.1 uncultured Binatia bacterium (SeqCode)
CCGCTTGGCGACGTCCGAACCGATTCCGACCGCGAACATCACCGGGATAAGACCGAAAATATTCATCCCAACCGCCATCAGGAGCGGTCGTGCTCGGTGGACGGCGGTCTCGAGCACCATGTCCACCAAGTCTCGCCCTCCGTTGAGGCGTCCCTCGGCTTTCCACTGGCGCATTCCCTGGTCGAGGTAAATGACCATCACCGACGCCGTTTCTGCGGCGACACCGAGGAGCGCGATGAAGCCAACCCATACCGCGATCGAGGTGTTGTATCCGAGCGCGTACATCAACCACACCGAACCGATCGCTGCCGACGGGAGCGAAATCATCACCAGCAGCGCCTGAACGAAGCCGCCGAAGTTGAAGTAGAGGACGACCAGGATGAGCGCGATCGTGATTGGCACGACGAATTGCATCCGCGCGCGAATTCGCTCGAGGAACTCGTACTGGCCGGTCCATTTGAGAAAGTAACCTGGCTTGAGTTCGAGCTCGCGGGCCACCGCGGCCTTGGCGCGCGCGACGTAGCCGCCGATGTCGGCGTCGGAAGTATCGACATAGACCCAACCGCTCAGCATCCCCGCTTCCTCGGTGATCATCGGCGCTCCCATCGTAGTGACGATTTTTCCAAGTTGTCCGAGCCGGACGTGTGCCACTCGATCGGTCGCAGGCATTGAGCCGCCGCCAGCCATTGTGCCGATCCCCGCCTTACCGGAGCCGTCGCGGCTCGGTCCGGCAGGCTGCTGTCGGCGAATGGGGACGAGAACCTGCGCAATCTTTTGCGGGCTGTCGCGCAGTTCACGCGGGTAGCGAACATTGATGCGGTAGCGCTCGCGGCCCTCGATGGTGGTATCCAAGTCCAATCCACCTACGGCGGTTTCGACAACATTCATCACGTCACTAAGACGCAGGCCGTATCGCGCAATGGCCTTGCGATCCGGAATGAAGTCGATGAAGAAGCCTCCAAGCTGGCGTTCGGCATATACCGAACGTGTACCCGGGATGTCTCGCAGAATGGGCTCGAGCGATTCACCAATTCGCGCGATCTCGGAAAGGTCGGGGCCGAAGATCTTGATGCCGATCGGCGTGCGAATGCCAGTCGTAAGCATGTCCACACGCGCCTTAATCGGCATGGTCCACGCGTTCTGAAACCCCGGCATCGTAACGGCGTCGTTCATTTCCTGAACGAGCCGCTCCCAAGTCATCCCCGCGCGCCATTCCGAGCGTGGTCTGAGTGCGATGACCGTTTCGATCATCGAGAGCGGCGCGGGATCGGTCGGTGTCTCGGCGCGTCCCGCCTTGCCAAACACCGACGCCACCTCCGGGAACTCCTTCAGCCTTCGATCCTGCTCCTGAAGGAGACGCTTCGCCTCTTCGATGGAAATCCCGGGAACCGTGATCGGCATGAAAAGAAACGACCCCTCATAGAGCGGCGGCATGAATTCGGACCCCAGGCGCGAGAACGGAATCAGCGTGAGCAAGAAACCGGCTGCGACCAGCGCGACGAGCTTGCGCCGGTGGTGAACACAGACGCTGAGCACGGGCCGGTATGCCGCCATACACACACGGTTTAGCGGATTGTCCGCCTCGGGACGTATTCTGCCCCGCACGAAGATCACCATCAGCGCGGGCACAAGAGTGATTGAAAGCATGGCCGCAAAGAACATCGCGAAGGTCTTGGTAAATGCGAGCGGCTGGAACAGGCGCCCTTCCTGGGCTTCGAGCGTAAAGACCGGCAGGAACGAGATTGTGATTACGAGAAGCGATCCGAAGACGGCGGGTCCGAGTTCCTTTGCTGCCTCGATTACCAACTCGGCGCGATCGGCACCGGCGCCCGCCCGCTCCAACTTCTTGTGCGCGTTCTCGACCATGATCACGGCGGAGTCCACCACATCGCCAATCGCCAAGATGATCCCGGCGAGCGACATGATGTTGGTCGTCAGCCCCATGTAGGCCATCGGGATGAAGGAGATGACTACCGCTACGGGCAGGGCGATCACTGGCACGAGCGTCGAACGCACGTGGTACAAAAACAGGAGCATGATGATGCCAACAATGATCATCTCCTCGACCAGCGCCTCACTTAGCGTGGCGACCGAATCGCGGATGAGGTCGGACCGATCGTAGGTCGTTACGACTTTCACCCCTGGCAATAGCGAGGGCTCGAGCTCCTTTAGCCGCGCCTTGATCCGGCCGATCACGTCGAGCGCGTTCTCGCCCGGACGCATGATGACGATGCCGCCGACGGTCTCGCCCTTGCCGTCGAGTTCGACCAGACCGCGCCGCATCGTGCCGCCAACCTGGATGCGTGCGATGTCGCCGATTCTGACCGGCGTGCCGGCCGAGTTCGTCGCAACGACGATCTCTGCGATGTCGTCACGGGACTTGATGTAGCCGCGGCCCCGCACCGCGTACTCGTGCTCAGCGAGCTCGACGACGCGGCCGCCGACATCGAGATTCGACATCCGCACGGCCTCGGCGATGTCGCCGATCGCAAGGCCGTGAGCCTGCAATCGCACGGGATCAAGCTCGATCTGATATTCCTTCTCGTAGCCCCCGACACTTGCGACTTCCGCCACCCCGGGCACTGCTGAAAGCCAGTACCGCAAGTACCAGTCTTGAAAGGCCCTCAGTTGCTGCAAATCGTAGCGGCCGCCTTCAGCGACAAGGGCATACTCGAAGATCCAGCCAACCGCGGTGGCGTCAGGCCCCAGCACCGGCGTGACGCCCTGAGGCAGCTTGTTCTGGACCTTGGCGAGATACTCAAGTGCGCGGCTGCGTGCCCAGTAGAGATCGGTGCCGTCCTCGAAGATGACGCTGACGAATGACATGCCGAACATGGTGTACCCGCGCACGACCTTGACCTTGGGCGCGGCGAGAAACGTAGTCGTGATCGGGTAGGTGATCTGTTCTTCGACGAGGTTGGGGCTGCGCCCCATCCACTCGGTGAAAATGATCACTTGCGTGTCGGAAAGATCAGGCAACGCATCAAGTGGCGCGGTGCGCAGCGCCCAGAATCCCCATGCAACCAGTACTGCCGTGCCGATCAGCACGAGCGCGCGTCTTCGGGCACAGACGTCAATCAGGCGCGCGATCACCGCTAATGCCCTCGGTGGCGGCCGCCGCCCGTCGCACCGCGCAGCCGGCTCTCAGAATCGAGCAGAAACTGCGCACTCACCACGACCCGCTCGCCGTCAGAGAGGCCTCCCAAAACTTCGTAGTAAGCGTCCGCCTTTTGTCCCAAACGCACGGCACGCGGCTGGTAGGTAGATTCGCCGGTTTGCACGAAAACAATCTTGCGCTCGCCCGTGTCGATCAATGCGTCCTCGGGAAGCGCCAGCACATCGCCCAGCGCCGTCTCGAGCTCGACGGTCGCGTACATGCCAGGCTTAAGTCGTCCGCGGAGGTTGTTCACATCGAAGCGAACGCGGACGGTGCGTGTCGCGATCTCCATCGTCGGGTTTACGTAGCTCACGACTGTGGCGAGCGTTGAATTGGGGGCCGAGTTGATCGTGATTGTTGCGGGTTGTCCGACGCGGACCAGCGCCGCTTCATTCTCATACACGTCGGCCCACACCCAGACCGTCGCCAGATCGCTTACTGTGTAGAGTTCCATCTCGGGAGTGACGTACACGCCGCCAAAGACCGGCTTCACCGTGACGTAGCCTGAGATTGGCGAGTACAATGTCACTGCGCGCGAAGGCGCGCCCGTTCGCTCAAGCTCATTGACTTGCTCCTCCGTGACATCCCAGAGCTGCAGACGCTTTCTCGCGGACTCGACCAGCAGCCGTGTCACGTCTTCGCCGATTCCGCTTTGACCGCTTGCGCGAGCACCGGCCGCCGACAGCGCGAGCAGGTATTCGCGCTGCGTCGCCACGAGTTCAGGGCTGTAGATGGAGAGAACCTTGTCGCCCTTGTTGACGTACTGTCCGGTGAAGCTCACGAAGAGATTCTCAACCCAGCCGGAGATTTTGGTGTGAACCTTGCGGATCCCGCGCTCGTCCTCGGCCACCACGCCGACCGTGCGAATCCGGGCGCTGAGCGGTCTGCGTTCAACACGAGCTGTGCGAACGCCGATCGCCTGCCGGCGCTCGAAGGGCACATCGACGGGCGCCATCCCAGGGACCTGCCCCTCGGCGGCAAATTTGCCTTGAGTGGCATGAACCGGTGGCGTTCGCGAGACTCCCGGGTCGGCGTGGTCATGCTCGCCGGCGCGCTCTGGCCGCGAGCAGCCGACGGCGGCCAGCGCCAACGCGGCGAGAATCACGGCGACTGTCATCGGCGCCCCGCCACCTGGAGCTCGCGCGGGTGCTCGCCGATCAACGGTCCAATTTCTGCAACCGCTCGTCGGAACTGCCCGACCTGCTCGGCGTGCCGGACCTTGTATTCGAGGAGTGAGTTGAAGGCGGTGAGCGTCGTGAGAAAATCGACCTTGCCGACCGCGTACGAAGCTCGCGCTGACTCGAGAGTGAGCGAAGCCTGCGGAATCAGCACATCGCCGTACAAGTCGATTAGCCTGAGCGCTGTATCCGCCACACTGTGCAACTCGCGCAGGCGTCCCGCCAGCGAAACCTGCGCATTGCGCTGTGAATGAACCGCAGCCTCCCTCTCGTATGCGGCCTCTTCCAGCGCGGGCGTCTGCCTGCGCCAGAAGTAGAGCGGAAGCGTCAACTTGAGCCCGACCTCCCATTCGGCGAACAAGCCGTTCTTGTTCATGTAGGCTCCCATTACCGAGAAGTCGGGAAAGTACTCGCGTTGCGCGAGTCTGGTCCTGTCGTCCGCGCGCAGAACCTCTTCCTGAGCGGCCCGCAATTCTGGCGCCCCTGATTTCAGGCGATGCGTGAGGGCGTCGAGCGGTTCGAGCGCTAACGTGTCGGCCGACCATTGAGTCGCGCCAAGCGGCTCGGTCGCGGCACGGTTCAGCAGCGCGTTGAGGACCGACTCGGCGGCCTTTCGTTCGAGCGCGAGCATCGCCAGTCGTTCGCGTAGCGCGTCGCGTTCCAGCGCCGCGCGCAATACGTCCTGCTGCGCGGCGGAACCCACGCTGTAATTCTCGGCCGCCTGCTTCGTCATGGTGTCCAGCACTTGGACGCTTTCGGTGAGAATTGCAGTCGCGCGATCTGCGACCGTGAGCTGGCTGTGCGCAATCACCACCTTGGCCAGGACTTCTAGCACCGTGACATCCCGCATCGCACGCTCGCGCTCGGCGGCGTGTGTAGCGGCACTTTCGCGCAGACCCAACTTTCCCGGAAACGGCACCTCTTGTTCCGCAGAGAACTCGTAATAGGAAAACTCCGAGTCGCCGAGTGTAAAGCGGCCGAAGTCCTCATTGTGAAGCCTCCAACCGACCGACGGATCCGGAAGGGTGCCTTCCTGAACCGGTCGCTGCGCCATTGCACGATAGCGCGCGTCGGAGGCGCGGATCTGTGGACTTTCGGCAAGCGCCGTCTTAAGCAGCCACCCCAAATTGAGCGGGCTCGGCGCCTGCTCCGCAAGCGCCGAGCCGGCAACAAGCAGCGTCACGCATGCGACCAGCGCGAGGAGGCGCAGCTCCGGCACAGGTTTCGCTGCGACGGCGAGCGCAATTCCTTCGAAGCACCCAGGACGCGCACGAAAACCCATAGCTCTCTCCTTTTCGAGCACGCCGAATGCCATCAAGCGCGCCCAATCGCAGACATAGCGTTAGCGGGTCCGGCTCGCTGTGGCGAAGATCCACGGACATTGTTCCGAAGACCAGGTCGGCAGAACGCTTTGCCTAGCGCAATCGTCGGCCCGCGCTGAGTGGTGCGTGGCAATCATATATTTTCGGCGACGGTAGCGGATGCCCGGCCGGGGAATCATCAACCAACTCTATTAATTTCTCGGCTGGTAGATGATTCTGCGGGCACACCACCCACGCGCCCATGGTTGCGGTCGTGACCCACAGTAACTTATCGACGGGTACAAGAGATCGGGCAGTCCAGTGTGTCGTCTTTCGACGATCAGTTTGTCAGGAGTTCGTGGTAGCGTGATACGCGGCAGATCGGAAACGTTTCACGGCAGTCGAAGGCTACGTTGAGGACTCCGTGAATTGCTGCGGCGTCGGCAGCGTTCGCCCATTGCCCCGCAGGTGAGTCGCTGCCGGAAGGAGAGATCTATGACAACCAACGATCCCTTGAGAACCGGAATCGCAGTATCGCTGACCGTCGTCATCACTTACACCGTGTGCTGCGCGCTTTATGCTCTGTGGCCAGAGCGAGGAATCGATTTCCTCAATGCCCTGTTCCACGGCCTCGATTTTCACAAGCTCGGAGCGGTTATGCCGTTCACATTCCTGATGTTCGTGTACCCATTGCTGGTCTTGGTGATCTGGGGATTTGCGGCAGGAGCGCTATTTGCGTGGTTTAATAATCTACTTCAACGCGCTGCCGACGGTGGATGACTCCAATTGGTGAGCGCTCAGGCTCGCACGTTTACCTGTTGAGTCGCGTGATCGGAGCCAAACCGAACTGCACTGCGTCCCGCGCGAAAATTCAGATCCGAATGTGAAGATGCAGTCCCCTGAGGAACGGAACCACGCCAACGTGCCTGACGAGCGCAGTGGTCCCGAAGGATACCCAGCCGCGCTCGAGGAGAGACGCCGGGGGAGACGTCATCATCAGTATTCCCCGTAGGCCTTCAAGATGGCGCCGAGCTGCGATCGCGTATCGACTAGGTGTTGAGCGGTTCCTTTGAAAGCATAGGACTCGCCCGGTGGTTCCGTTAGGCACATGGAAATC
>CAYSCX010000081.1:0-6407 GCA_964429575.1 uncultured Binatia bacterium (SeqCode)
GCCGACATTGCCGAGGCGTTGGCGGTGCTTGGGCCGGAACTAGCGCTCGAACACAAGCTCGACGGCGCGCGCGTGCAGATTCATACCGGCGGCGACGACGTACGAATCTATTCGCGCAAGCTCAACGAGATCACTCCGAGCCTGCCCGAAGTCGTCGAATGGTGCGCGCGACTCGGCGGCCGTCGCGCGATCTTCGACGGGGAGGTCATCGCGGTCGAACCCGACGGGCGCCCGCGCGCGTTCCAGGAGCTGATGCGCCGCTTTGGGCGCGTCCGCGAAATCGAGCGGCTGCGCGCCGAACAACCGATCCGCTTGTACCTGTTCGATCTGCTCGCGCTCGACGACGCACTCGTGATCGACCGGCCGTATCGCGAGCGCATCGCCGCGCTCGAAGCGGTCGCTGGCGGGGCGGGACTCGAGCTGGTCGGCAGATCCGAGCCGCCGTCACTCGCCGACGCACAGAAATTCTTCAATGATGCGATCGCGACCGGCTACGAAGGCGTGGTGGCCAAGTCGCTCAAGAGCGCCTACACGCCGGGCGTGCGCGGGCGCGGCTGGGCGAAGGTCAAGCACGTGCTCACGCTCGATCTCGTCATTGTCGCGGCTGACTGGGGCTACGGACGCCGCCACGGCTGGCTATCGAATTATCATCTCGCCGCGCGCGACGACCGCCGCGGTGGTTTCGCCGAAGTCGGCAAGACCTTCAAGGGGCTCACCGACGATCAGTTTCGCGAAATCACCGAGCGGCTGCTTCAACTCAAAGTCGCGGAGGATCGCGGGACTGTGGTTGTCAGGCCCGAGGTGGTCGTGGAAGTCGCGTTCAACGACATCCAGCGAAGTCCGCAATACGAAAGCGGGATGGCGCTGCGCTTCGCGCGGATCGTGAGATTTCGCGATGACAAATCGCCGGAAGAAGCAGACACGATTTCGACGGTCGCCGAACAGTACGAACGCCAGCTCGTCAAGCCGCTGGCGGATCGGGAGTGAACGACGCGCGCGCGGGCTAGTACTCCGCGTCCGTCAGCGCCATCGCGAACGCCTCGAGCTCCGACTCGCCGAAATCCTCGAACAGGAACTCTTCCACGCCGCCGACATCGTGGCGCCTCTCGAAAACGCCGCAGCACCAGCACGTCGGCCCGAGTTGGCGGGTCCGCAGTACGAATGTATGACTTCCGACTACTTCCACCCGTTCCATCGAAACGGCCTCCTCGCATCGGAACCGGGGTGGCTTCAAGCGGCCGAGGGTATCAGTTCTGTACCACATCTCTCTAACCCTTGCTAATGGTCGAAACGGCGCGCCGACGTCAGATTTAGTAGCGACCTGGACTGCTTAGCGATCCGAGCGCTCTCGCGCAACCCAGTCCGCGAGGGCCTGTCGCGTGGTGTCGAATGCGAGGTCGTCCCACGGGATTGCCGACGCCTCGTAGTAGCCGACTTCGGTCGCCTCGTCGGACACCGACGGCGGGGTTGGCCCGGGCTCCGCCAGGTACACCACCACGACCGCTACTGGATTGCGGGGAGCAAAGTACACGCCGAGCAACTGACCCGCACGCACCTCGATGCGGACCTCTTCGGCAACCTCGCGCACGGCGGCGTCCTTGGGATGCTCGCCCAAATCGACGTAGCCGCCGGGAAACGTCCATCGCCCAAGCCCCGGCTCGATTCCACGCTTTAGCAACAGAACTTTGCCGCGCTCCACCACGAGACACCCGGCTACGAGTTTCGGCGACGGAAAATCGACGAAGCCGCATCGCGCGCACACCTTGAAGCGCTTGCGGTCGGGCAGCACCTCGCGCGGCTGCATTTCGCCGCCGCACAGCGCGCAGAAGCGCACGTCGGCGGGATAGCGATGTTGCACGCGATGGTTCGCATGGACGGGACGGTCAACGCTCATCTGCCGTTCCTTCCTTTCACGCCGTGATGCGCCGTACGAGCGCCTCGCCGATAAGCAACAACATCGCGGCGACGATCAGGTATGCGCTGAACGACGTGCGCCGCTCGACCATCGGCCTCGTCAACGCGATGTCCGCGGGCGACGGATTGAGACGCCCGCCGGTCGCGGTCGCGAGCTGTTCCAGCAGCGCGTAATTCGGCGCGGGACGCGGCACCTCCGCGCGCACCGCGGGACTGACGGTGTAAGCGAGCGGCGGGAGTTTCATCCGGCCGGTCTGTCCCTTCACTTCAATTCGATAGGTGCCCGGCTCGGCCGCTTCGATCGAGCCGTTGAACTCGCCCGGCACGTTCTCAGTGAGCACGGTATCGACGCGCGTGCCATCGGGCCGCGTGACCGTCGCGATCACGAGATGGCTCGACGCGGTCGGACGCTCCGCGTAGTCGGTGAGCTTTATCTTGAGATGGCCGTTCTGATAGCCGAGCGCGACGTCAATTTTCTGCTGCTCGCCGCCCGTCTCCGGCATCATCCATTGCAGCAGGCGGTCCCACACCGGCGCGAACGCGTTTGCCTGCACCCACTCCGACGACCATCGGCCGCTCGCATCGGTGGTCACCGCCATCGCCTTGCCCGCGCCGCGCTTCCAACTCGCGACGATCGGTTCCGCCTTTCCCTTCCGATCGACGAACATGCTGAGCGTTGCGCCCGGTTTGAGGTCGGTGCTGACGTAACCCTTGAGCGCGGGCAGCGCGCGTCCCGCATAATCCTTCAGCACCGGATCGGGATTAACCGTTTGCGGCTTGAACTCCGTCTCGACCATCGTGCTCTGCCCGCCGTACTGGCGCACGTCCTCGAGAAATATCTCCGGCAGATTTCTCGGGCCGTCGGTCTGGTAATATCCGCCGCCGCCGTATTTGCTGATCGCCTGCAGGAGCGCCGCATTTACGTCGCGTCCGATCCCGATGGTTGAGATGGTCGTACCCGCGTCGCGCCGAAGCCGCGAGACGAGGTCGTAGTACATCGACGTGGTGCCGCCGGTTTCGCCGTCCGTCAGCACGACGATGTGCTTGATCTGCGCGGTGTTCTTCGCGAGCGACCGTTCGGCTTCCTGCAGCGCGGGCATCAGGTAGGTCTGACCCTGCGCGGCCAGCCGGCCGATCATCTCATCAAGGTAGGGACGCATCTTGCCAACCGGCGAGAGCGGGATGAGAACGAAGGCCTGCGAGTCGAAGCCGATGACGCCGATGAGGTCATCGTCCTTCATCGTCTTGACAACGGTCACGGCGGCGGCCTTCGCGTAGCGCAGTTTGTCGCCGCGGCTCATCGAGCCGGACTTGTCGATTACCAGCACCAACGCGCGCGTGCGCTCCTCGCGCTGCGGCGGTTTCATCACCACCGGCATCACCTTCGCGATCGGGCTTCGCTCGTAACCGCCAAGTCCGAAGCTTTTGTCGCCGCCCACCATCACCAGCGAACCGCCGCGCTCGACGTAATCAACCAGCGCGTTCTGCGCCGCGGGTGAGAGACGTTCCTGCGGCACGTTGTTGAGCATCACGACGTCGAAGCCCTTGAGGTTGCCGTTCCACTCGCCGCTGGTGAGCGCGAACACTGCCGGCTCGAGCCCCATCCGCTTCACGACGCTTTCGAGATAGCGCGCGTCTTGTGCACTGCCGGTAAGAATCAGCGCCTTGCGCTGCGAGCCGACGCCGACCCATCCGCGCAGCGAATCATCACCGGGGTAAACGTCGAGCGCGGCGTTATCGGGCGTGAACGTCGCGGTGTACGACTCCAGTCCCGCGTCTGCGGGGCGCACGGGAAAATCAATTCGCTCGGACCCCGGCGCAACCGTCACGTGGCGCTGCGCAATTGCGCGGTCGCCCTGTGAAATGCGAATTGTGCCTGCGGCGGGCGCGGTTCCCTGGTTCTCGACCGTCACGCCGAGCGAGAACGCCTGCGCCTTGTCGAGCGCGGATGGCAGCGTGAGTTGCGAGAGCGCAACGTTGGGTACCGGGCCGGTGTAGGGCGGCGTAAAGATGTCGAGCCGGATTCTCGCGGCGACCAGACGGGTGAGCGCGCGCTCCGCGCTTCCGCGATTCTCCCAACCGTCGGTCACCAGCACCGCGGGACCGCCTTCGGCGGCGGAGTCGGCCGCGAGCCGTTCGAGCGCGCGTCCGATGTCGGTCGATTCAGGATTGCACTCGGCGCACGGCGCCGCTTTGCGAAGCGTCTCCTCGACGCGTCCGGCCGAATCGGCGACCGCGTCGGCTGCAAACATTATCGCCGGGTCGTCGTCGCGATACTTGAGTTCCTCGCTGAGCAGATTCGCGGTCCACGCGCGCATCGCGGGTGTGATGCTCGCGGACGCATCGACCACCGCCGGACGCGAGGTTCCCTCGGTGCGAGTGACAGCTTCAGGGTTCGCGAGCGCCAACGCGAACAATGCGAGCACCACTGCGCGCATCGCCGGCGCATAGAGCCGCCGTCGTTCGCCCGCGTTGAATGCGCCCCACGCGAACGCCGCCGCCGCGAGCACGAGCAGCCATAGCATCGCCGGATTCTCGAACGTCACGCCGTGGGTGAGGGCGCGCAGATCGGCCGTGAGAAGCGCGATAATCGCGTTCACGCGCTCACCTCAACGCCACGACGGCGCCGTCGATAGACTAGTACGGCCTCGAACATCGCGAGCGCGATGATTGCGAGCAGCACCCATGCGCCCACAGGCACGCGCTGTGTGATGGTCCGCGGCGCCGATTCGCCCGCCGCCACCTCGACGTGAATCGGCGCCGGGTGCGCAAGGTCCGACTCGGCAAAGTCCGCGAGGTTCACTGCGCGCGGCGTGCGCGCGCCGTTCGCGCCGATCAATTCATAGATGCCCTGCGCAGCGACCTCGCTGAACATGCTCCCCGGGGTGACCGCGGCGATTCTCCCCGATGGAAGCGCGACCTGCGTGGTCCCCGCCGGTACCAGCCAAGGCTGACCGGTGCGATAGCCGGTACTGTCCGCGCTCAGCCCCGCGAGATAACTCAGGACGTTGAGCGTCAGCACGGACATCGGGAGGTTGCGCCCGCCGAGATACGGAAAGAGATTGAATCCCGACGCGACGTATCGATGTCCATCGCGCTCACCGCGCAGCAGCAGTCCGCCGTCCTGACCCTCGACCACCGCCGACATCCACGGGTGCACGGCGAACATTTCGCCGGCACGCAGATTCAGCAGGCGGAAGTTCACCGAGTCGGCGAGCGGGTCGGTCTTTCGCCAGCTCGCGATCTGAACCGGATCGGCTTGCTTCACCACGAATCCGAGGGTCGGGGCGCCCGGCGGAGGCATCACGAACAGCGCATTGACCGGCGGAAGCTCTTTGGGCGCCGAGTACTCGAATACCGCGACGTCGGCGCCGGTGAGTTCCCACGGCGCGTACGCATCCGGAGTGCGCGCGACTACGGCGACGCCGGGAATCGATTCGAGACCCTTTGCATCGTCCGGCGTCGGACTCACGAACAAAATCGACACTGCGTGCATCGATCCGACCGTCGCATAGGCGGTGTTGTCGAGCGGAAAGCCGTCGGTCGGAAGCAGCTCGGCTCGATAGACATTCGCCGACGGCAGTTCGGGAAATTCGAGTTGGCCGGTCTCGCCGGGGCCGAGCACCGACTTTGCGTGTGCAAGCTCGCGGCCGTCGCCCGTGACGACTACTTCGAGGTCGCGCGTTTGCGCAGCGAAGTTCGCGAGCCGAATGCGCGCGTGGAGCGCCTCCGCGCCGAACACCTCGCGCCTGAGCACGAACGAACCGATCGCATAGTTCGGAATCGGTTCGCTGACGGCAAATGCCGTAATTACAGGCGCCGCGGCCGCCACAATCTGATGTGCGCCCGCATATATGACCCTGGTGTAGCGTCGCTCTGATGCGAGCGAACTCAACAGACCGCCGACCGCGGCGGAATCTGCGGGTGCGTCGGTGGGTACAACCTTCGCGATTGCAGCGCGCGCCTCGGCGATGCTCTTGAATGGCGGCGCGATTCGATGCGGATGCGGCGCGGTCAAATACACCGCGACTTCACCCGCCCCTTCGTGTGCAGCGAGCGCTTCGTCGAGCTTTTCAAGCGCGGCTTTGAAGCGGCTGCCGCCGCCCGGAAGCTCGGCCTGCGTTGCCGCCGAATTGTCGAGCACCACCGCAACCGGGCTGCTTGGGCGAAGCACGTACGGCCCCGCGACTGCGAGTACGGCGAGACACAGCAGCAGGAGTTCGAGGAAGAAGATCCAGTCGAAGCGCGGACGCCCGCCGAATCGCTCTGCGCGAAGTCCGCGCAGCGCGCGAAACGCGAGCACGCTGGAGACCGTGACGCGCGATGGCCGTTCGCGCGCGAGATACGCGAGTATCAATGCGGGCACCAGTGCCAGCAGCAAGAGCGCGCCCGGGTAGAGCAGTCCCATCGCAAATCCTAGCAGGCGGTTGAAAAAGGTATTTTCAACCGCCTGCTCCCTCTCTCGCGTCTCCCCCAGAGGGGGAGAAGATTAG
>CAYSCX010000082.1:0-6396 GCA_964429575.1 uncultured Binatia bacterium (SeqCode)
GGCATCGAGGATCTGCGCAAGATGAAGGCGCTCGGGCTAAAGGGCGTCATGATGACGGGCAACCCGAAGCTCGAAGACTACGACAGCCCCATCTATGCTCCTTTTTATGAGGCGGCGATCGATCTTGAGATGCCGTTGAGCTTCCACATCCTCACCAGCAAGCAGGACGGCATCGACCAGGCGCGCGGCCCCAAGCTCAACGGATTCCTCGCGATCATCCGCGGCTGCCAGGACATCATGGGCACGTTCATCCTGGGCGGGGTGTTCGAGCGTCACCCGAAGCTCAAGGTGGTGTGCGCCGAGGCCGACGCGGGCTGGGTGCCTCATTACATGTACCGCATGGACCACGCCTATGACCGGCATCGCTACTGGCTGCCGGCCGGCGCGCTGTCCAAGATGCCGTCGGAGTACTTCCGCGAGAACGTGTACACCACCTTCCAGGACGACTGGGTCGCGTTCCAGATGAAGGACCTGTGCAACATCCGCCGGCTGATGTGGGCCAATGACTTCCCGCACTCCGACTCGACCTGGCCGTGGTCGCAGGAAATTCTCGCCAAGCACACCAAGGGCCTCAACGAGGTGGAGAAGAACTACATCCTCCACGACAACGTAGCCGAGCTGTATCACCTGAGCATCTAATCATCGCGCCAAAGCGCCGGCGTGCCCATGCGGCGCCTAATCGATGGCCTAGCAGGGTGTTGAGAAAAGCCTCGAGTTCCAAGCCGGCATCGACTTTGCCCTCAACACCCTGCGTGAAAGTCGGCTGCCTTCCTAATCTTCTCCCCCCTCTGGGGGAGACGCGAGAGAGGGAGCAGACTGTTGAAAATGCCTTTTTCAACAGCCTGCTAGCCGCCCGGAGACGACCGTGAACGATATGCCTGCACGATGGATTCCGCCGGCCCTGTGGATTCTCGCCGCGCTGACCTTGCTCACCGCCGTCGCGCAGCTCTTCGCGCCCGGCGCGTGGTTCTTCACGCTGGTTCCCGGTGTGCCGGAGACCGGCCCGTTCAATGCGCATCTCGTGCAAGATGCAGGTACGTTCAACCTTGCAATTGGAATCGGACTAATCGCGGCGGCGCGCAATCCCCATCGCTATGCGGTCGCCGTGGTGATCGCGGCCATCGCCGCCGGCGCCCATACGCTGCTGCACGTCTATGCGCACGCGGCGCACCTGCTCAGCGGCGAGCACATATGGGTCGAGTTCTTCGGCGTCCTGGTTCCGGCGGTACTCCTCGCGGCCGCCGCAATCTCTCTGGTACGCAACCGCCACGCGATCGATGGCGTGCATTCCGCCGCGGCGTAAGTCATACGAGGAGAGCAACATGAGAATCCGTGGATTGGAGCGCAACGAAGCTCGATTTTGGCTGCGGCCGTTCTTCTCATATCTCGCGAAGCGCTTCGGCAAGACTCTGACCCCGTACAAGGTCTGGGCGCGACGCCCGGGCGTCCTGCTCGGGCTCGCCGCGCTCACCGCCGCGCTCGAACGCTCCAAGCTTGTGGACGCGAAGCTCAAGCGCCTCGCCAGCATTCGTGCTGCGCAAATTGTCGGGTGTCCGTTTTGAATTGACATCGGCACTGCCGTTGGCAGGCTGGACGGTATCGAAGAGGCGAAGCTGCAGGCGGTCGCGGACTACGCGGCCAGCCCGCTGTTCGACGAATGCGAACGCGCATTGCTGCTTTACGCGGAGGAGATGTGCAAGGAGCGCGTTGACGTGCCCGACGGCGTGTATCGGGCGCTCGCTCGCCACTTCAGCGAGGATCAGATCGTTGAGCTGACCGCGTCGATCGCGCTGGAGAATCTTCGCGCGCGCTTTAACCGTGCGCTCGAGATCCAAAGCGACGCGCTCTGCATGCTGCCGATGTACCAGCCCGTTGTGAAGCCCGCGGCGGCGGCGCGGCAGAGCTAACCGCTGCAGCGTCGGCGGCGCCACGTTTTCCTCGTCCCTCGCAAGCCTGATAATATCCTTACGTTTGCAAGCTGCCCTTATCGCTCGCGACGGTGGCCGCCACGCTCGGACCGTGTGAGCCAACCGGGCGGGCACGGGCTTTGGAAGGCATACCCAGTTGATCGAGTGTCGCTCATCGGACGCGCGACGCGGCGCGCGTCCGCCGTCATTTTTCGCCTCGATGCGATGGAGCCGCGTCGCGAGTATCGCCGTCGCGGCGTTTGCACTGGCTGCGCTATGCGCTCCCGGATGCAGACGAGCCAGCGAAGGCGACGCGGAGTTCGGCGCGCAAGCGGCCGTGCCGGTTCTGGTCGCCAAGGTCGCGCGCAAGAGCATCGCGCAGAAAATTCATGCGATCGGCCGCGTCGAGGCGTACTCGACCGTCGACATCAAGGCGCAGGTGAGCGGGCAACTCGAGAAGGTCCACTTCGATGAGGGCCAGTTCGTCAAAAAGGGCGATGTGCTCTTCACCCTCGACCCGCGCCCGTTCGAAGCAGCGCTCAAGCAGGCGCAAGCCGCGCTGGTACGCAACCAGGCGCAGCTTGCGCAGGCCGACGCCGACGAGAAGCGCCAGAAATTTCTGCTCGACCAGGGTGTCGGCTCGCCGCAGCAGTTCGACCAGGCTCACGCGCAGGCCGAGGCGTTGCGCGCGGAGGTCGCCGCGGGACGCGCCGCCGTCGACGCCGCCAAGCTCAACCTCGCCTACGCAACCATCCGCGCGCCCATCGACGGGCGCCTCGGCAACCTGCTTGTCCACGCCGGCAATCTCGTCAAAGCCAACGCCGATGACCCGATGGTCGTCATCAACCAAATCAAGCCCATCTACGTTGCGTTCGCGGTGCCCGAAAAAGACCTCGCCGAAATCCGCAGCCACCTCGACTCGCGCAAGTTGCCCGTCGAAGCGATGCTCCCCGCTCAGACGCAACAGTGGGAGCGCGGCGAGTTGAGCTTCATCGACAATCGCGTCGATCCAAACACCGGCACCATCATGCTCAAGGGCGTCTTCACCAATGACAACGAGCGGCTGTGGCCGGGCCAGTTCGTCGATGCGTACCTCACGCTGGGCGAGCGGCCCGACCTGCTCGTGGTGCCGTCGCAAGCGGTTCAGTCCGGCCAGGAAGGATCGTTCGTGTTCGTGATCGACAAGCAGATGAAGGCGCAGCCGCGTACGGTGGTGGTCGGTCCGACCGTGGACGGCGAAACTGTGATTGAGCGCGGCCTCCAACCGGGCGAGACTGTAGTCACCGACGGCCAACTCCGCCTGATGCCGGGCTCCACCGTAACGATCAAGACCCCCCTCACGCCGGCCGCCGTAGTGCAGCAATGAACTTCTGCGAATTCTTCATCCGCCGTCCGGTCTCCACGACGCTGGTCTCGCTCGCGATCGTGCTGTTCGGCGCGATGGCGTTCTGGTACCTGCCGGTCAACGATCTGCCCAACGTCGATTTCCCGACCATCACGGTAAGCGCGCAACTGCCCGGCGCAAGCCCGGAGACGATGGCGTCGTCGGTCGCAACTCCACTCGAAAAGCAGTTCACGACCATCGCCGGCATCAAGTCGATGACCTCGACCAGCCTGCAGGGCTTCACCGACATCACGCTTCAGTTCGACCTGAGCCGCAGCATCGATGCCGCCGCGCAGGACGTTCAGGCCGCCATCTCTGCGGCGCAGTCGCACTTGCCGCCCGACCTGCCGAACCCGCCGTCGTACCGCAAGGTGAACCCGGCCGACCAGCCGGTGCTGTATCTCTCGCTCAGCTCCGCGACCATGCCGTTGTCGAAGGTCGATGAGTACGCGGAGAATTATCTTGCGCAACACATCTCGATGGTGAGCGGGGTCGCGCAGGTACAGGTGTACGGCTCGCAGCGTTACGCGGTGCGGGTGCAAGTTGATCCGAAAAAACTCGCCGCGCTCGGCATCGGACTCGACGAGGTTGCCGACGCGGTGCGCCGCGGCAACGTCAACCTGCCCACTGGCACCCTGTACGGCGAGCGCCAGGCGTTCACGGTCGAGGCCAAGGGGCAGCTCACCCAGGCCTCGGCCTACCTGCCGCTGGTCATCACCTATCGCAGCGGCGCGCCGGTGCGCATCGCCGACGTCGGCCGCGCGATCGACAGCGTCGAGAACAACAAAATCGGCGGCTGGACCAAAGGGAAGCCGTCGGTGGTGCTCGCCATTCAGCGCCAGCCCGGCACCAACACCGTGGAGATCGTCGATCGGGTGCGCGCGCTGCTCCCGATGCTGCGCGCGGACCTGCCCGGCGGGCTCCAGCTCGGCGTTCTCATGGACCGCTCCAGGACCATCCGCGCCTCGGTCGAGGACGTCGAGTTCACGCTGTTGCTGACCGTAGTGCTGGTCGTGATGGTCATCTTCCTGTTCATCCGAAACCTTTCCGCCACCGTCATCCCAAGCCTTGCGCTGCCCCTGTCGATCATCGGCGCCTTCGGCGTCATGTGGACTCTCAACTTCTCGCTCAACCAGATGTCGCTGATGGCGATCACGCTCGCGGTCGGATTCGTGGTGGACGATGCAATCGTGATGCTCGAAAACATCACGCGTCACATGGAGATGGGCAAGTCGCGCATGCAGGCGGCGGTGGAGGGCGCCGGCGAAGTGGGGTTTACGATTGTCTCGATGACCATCTCGCTCGCCGCAGTGTTCATCCCGGTGCTCTTCATGGGCGGCATCCTCGGGCGGCTGCTCACCGAGTTCGCCGTCACCATCGGCGCCGCGATCCTGGTGTCAGGCTTCGTGTCGCTGACGCTGACCCCGATGCTCTCCAGCCGCTTCATGAATCCGCCGCGCAGCCAGCGCCACGGATCGCTCTATGCCCTCAGCGAGCGCGTGTTCGACCGCACACGCGGCCTCTACCAGCAAAGCCTCGCCTTCGCGATGGAGCGCCGGCGCGCCACCATGATGCTCTCGGGCGCGCTGCTGCTCGCGACCGCGTGGCTGTTTTACTCGATTCCCAAGGGCTTTCTCCCCAGCGAAGACATCGACCAGCTGATGGTGTTCGTCGAGGCCGCCCAGGGCACCTCGTTCGAGCAGATGAAGCGCTACAAGGACGCACTCGAGCCGGTAATCGCGAACGACCCGAACGTGCGCACCTATTCGGCCTACGTTGGCGCGGGCGGGCCCAGCCGCGCGGGCAACTCCGCGCGCTTCTTTATCCATCTGAAGCCGCGCCGCGAACGCGACCTCAGTGCTGATGAGATAATCGCGGTTTGGCGTCCCAGACTTAACCAGGTGCCGGGCGTGCTCGTGTATCTGCAAAACCCGCCGCCCATTCGGATCGGCGCGCAGTTCACGCGCAGCATGTACCAGATGACCTTGCAGAGCCCCGACACCGAGCAGCTCTACAAGTACGCCGGGCTGCTCGAGCGCGGGATGCGCGAGATCCCCGATTTGCGCGGCGTCAACAGCGACATCGAACTGTCGAACCCCCAGGTGACGGTCGATATCCTCCGCGACAAGGCGCACACGCTGGGGCTTTCCGTGCAGGCCATCGAGGACGCGCTCTACTACGCCTACGGCTCGCGCCAGATCTCCACCATCTACGCGGCCCACGACCAGTACCGCGTCCTGCTCGAAGTCGAGCCGCGCTACCAGTCCGACCCTACCACCCTCTCCCTGCTCTACGTGCGCTCCCAAAGCGGCAAGCTCATTCCGCTCGACACGGTTGCGAGGCTCGAGCGCACCACCGGCCCGCTCAGCATCAACCACTCGGGCCAGTTGCCGTCGGCGACCATTTCGTTTGACCTCGCGCCGGGCGTATCGCTCGGCCCCGCGCTCGACAAGGTCAAGGCTCTCGCCGCGAACACGCTTCCCAGCACGATTACCGCGCGCTTCGGCGGTACTGCACAGGCGTTCGAGGATTCCGTCACCGGCCTCGGCGTCCTGCTCCTGATGACGATCCTCGTCATCTACCTGGTGCTCGGAATTCTTTACGAGAGCTTCATCCACCCCATCACGATTCTATCCGGCCTCCCAGCGGCCGGCTTCGGCGCACTGCTGACGCTTTGGGTGTTCGGCTTTGACCTCGATCTGTTTGCGTTCGTCGGCGTAATCATGCTGGTCGGACTGGTCAAGAAAAACGCCATCATGATGATCGACTTCGCACTCGATGCGCAGCGCACCGAAGGCAAGTCGCCCGCCGAAGCGATCTTCGAGGGCGCCCTCATCCGCTTCCGCCCCATCATGATGACCACGATGGCGGCGCTGATGGGCGTGTTGCCGATTGCCATTGGCGTCGGACCAAGCGCGTCGTCGCGCCGGCCGCTCGGCGTGGCCGTGCTCGGCGGTCTTCTCTTCTCGCAGTTCCTGACGCTCTACATCACGCCAGTGTTCTACACCTACATGGAAGCGTTCGAGGACTGGTTCAAGTCGCGGCGCGCATCGCGGCGCGCCGCAGTTGCGGCGGACCCGGGCGGCCAGCCGGCCGTCGAACCAC
>CAYSCX010000083.1:0-6208 GCA_964429575.1 uncultured Binatia bacterium (SeqCode)
GCCGCCAGCGAGGGAGCATGACGCCGCGCGGTTCAGATGAGGCTCGCGGCCGGCTGGCAGGCTGTTGAAAAAGGCATTTTCAACCGCCTGCTCCCTCTCTCGCGTCTCCCCCAGAGGGGGAGAAGATTAGGAAGGCAGCCGACTTTCACGCAGGGTGTTGAGGGAAAAGTCGATGCCAGGTTGGAACTCGAGGCTTTTCTCAACACCCTGCTAGAGCGTCTAGCGGAGCAACCGTCCGTCGCCGTCCGAAGGGGGAGCAGGCGATAGCAGCAGCGAGCGAAGGTTCGGCGTTGGGGCGCGTCGGCGAGATCGGAGCGGCCGCGGCGCTGGCACGGGCGGTCGCGCGTCTGGGCGACATCCCGCCTCTCTACCTGGTCGCGGTCGCGGTAGTCGTGGGCGATGCGCTCGGATGTGTGCGCGTCGCGGTGCCGCTTTGGGGCGCCGTCGCACTGGGACTCGCGGCGGCGATCGCGTTTGCGTTGCGGCGCAATTCGATCGGCGTTGTCGCGACGATGATCGCGATCGCAGGAGCGGCGACGATTCCGTCGGCGAGGCTTCTGGAGCCACGCGGCGCGCCCGGTACGATTCGCGCGTTCACAGACCTTTCGCGCGTGACCATCGAGGGACGCGTCGCGAACGATCCGGAGTATCTGGATGATCGCACGCGGCTCGTAATCGACGTAGAACGCGCCGCGATTGAAGGCGAAGCGCCGCAGCCGGCCTCGGGAATCGTGCGTCTGACGATTCTCGACGCCGCGAAATTCCATATCCGCGATCGGTTGCGCGCGACCGCGCGGATTCACTTCCCGCGCAACCTCGGCAACCCCGGTGAGTTTGACTACGCGGCGTTCATGGCGCGGCGCGGGATCGACGCAACCATGTCATTGCCGCGCGACGCTTTGGGTACGCCACGCTTCGAGATCGTCGAGCGGGGTGTGGCGGGAGCGGCTGGAGTCGTCGAGACGGCCCGCGCGCACATTCGGCGGTTCATCGACACGAATCTCGCGCCAGTGGAGGCGGCCGAGATGCGAGCGCTGGTGATCGGCGACCAGACCGGCGTCTCGAAGACTTTGCGCGACCAATTCGTGCGCACCGGAACGGTTCATCTGCTGAGCATCTCCGGTCTGCATCTTAGTTTCGTCGCCGCGGCGGTCTTTCTGATTGTCCGGCTGCTGCTGATTCCCGCATTCGCGCTGACCAGCTTGGGGCGTGCGAACAAGATTGCCGCGGTGGCGGCGGTGGCGGCGGCGATCGCATATGCGCTACTCGCCGGTGATCGAGTTCCCACAGTGCGCGCGCTGATCATGGTGGCGGCGTACATGTTCGCGATTGTGATCGACCGCGGGCGCCAAGCGATTGCGAGTCTGGCGCTTGCGGCCCTGATCATCTGCATCGCGCTGCCCGGATCGAGCGCGGACATCGGATTTCAGCTCTCGTTCGCATCGGTGTTGGTGATTCTGCTCGGGATGCGCCGCTACGTCGCGTGGACGGCGAAGTTCAAGCAGGAGCGGTTGCTGCCGGTGGAGGAGGTCCCGCGCTCATGGGTGGTGGCGGAGTGGGCGGTCGGCTACGTCGCCGTTTCGTTCTGGGCACTCATCGCGACGGCTCCGTTGACCGCATTCCACTTCAATCAGTTTTCGCTGGTGGGCCTGGTTGCGAATCCGATCGTGGTGCCGATCATCGGACTCGGCGCGACGGTGAGCGGGCTCGGTGCGTCGGCCTTGAGCTTCGTGTCGATGCCGGCTGCGGGTGCGCCGCTCTGGTTTGGCGGCGTGTGTCTCGAGGTGGGTAATTGGTTCGTCGAGTGGTTCGGGAGTCTTCGGTTCGCGTGGACGCGCATCTTCACGCCGACGCCGCTTGAACTCGCGATCATCTATGTCTTGCTCGCCCTGTGGCTATTCGCGCCGCTCGCCACGCCGAGCGCGCCGGATCATCCGGCGCCGGGACGCGATTTTCGCCGGTTGGCACTGAGTTGGCGCGCCGCCGTGATTGCTGCGCTTGCGGTGCTCCTCGCAGCTGACGCGACATGGTGGATCGACGACCGCTACTTAAACCGCGGCCTGCGCGTGACCTTTCTCTCGGTGGGAGAGGGCGACTCGGCGGTGGTGCGATTCCCCGGCGGGCGCGTGATGGTGATCGACGGAGGCAGCGCGTTTGGCGACTTCGACATGGGCGAGCGCGTAGTCGGTCCTTATCTATGGTCGCGCAAGATCATGGAGGTCGATTACATGGTGGTAAGCCATCCCGATTATGACCATTTCGCGGGGCTGGAGTTCGTCGCGGAGAACTTTCCGTTGTCGGAGTTCTGGGCGACGGAAGCGCCGTCGACCAGCCGGAGCTACGCCGGGCTGCTCGCGACGGTCGCGTCCAGCGGCGCGACTTTGCAGCTCATCACCGGCCAGCCGCGCAGATTCGCGATTGCCGGTGTGACAATTGATGCAGTGGCGGCCGGCGCGCCCGGGACGGTGCGCACGAACGACAGCTCGATCGTCATGCGGGTCCGATTCGGCGAGTCGTCACTGCTCTTCACGGGCGACATAGAGGCGCGCGGCGAGGCGTCGCTGATCGCGCGCGGTGAGGATATCCGCGCGACGGTGCTCAAGGCGCCGCATCACGGCAGCAAGTCGTCATCGACGCCGGGGTTTCTCGAGGCGGTCGCGCCGTCGGTCGCGGTAATATCGGCCGGTTACGGAAACCGGTTTCATTTTCCCGCACCGGCAGTGCTCGAAAGACTTCAGCAACGAGGCGTGACCGTCTATCGCACCGATCTCGACGGCGCGGTGATGGTCGAAGCCACCAAGCAGTCGATGCGATTGCGGGCATATCGCGGACGCGCGGTGGAGCTTGAAATCGCGCGCGAGCATTAGCGGGATTGATGTGGGGCGCGAGGGTTGACGCATTGGGAGACCTGTGGGAAACTCCGTCGCGGATTGGGACCGGCGTGCGGCCGGTGTTCGCACTTACCGACCACTTTCCCGGAGGATCAGCATGGCCGAGCAGGCTCAGACCCCAGACACGGGACCGCGTCCGATTGTTCCGTTCCTCAAACTCACACCAAAACCGCATCTGGAGGCGCTCAAGTGCGAGAAGTGCGGCGCGATGTTCCTCGATCCGAAGCGCATCGCGTGCTCCAAGTGCGGCGCGACCGCGGAGTCGCTCAAGCCGACGCCGCTATCCGATCGCGGTAAGGTTTACGTGTTCTCGGTGGTTCACCAGTCCTTCCCGGGCGTCAAGACTCCTTACGTGACGGCGATCATCGATCTGCCCGAGGGAATCAGCGTGCGGGCGAACCTGATCGACGTGAATCCTGAGGAGGTTCAGAAAAATCCCAAGGGGGCTTTCGATCTTCCTGTGGAGATGACGACGCAGGTGGTCGCGAAGGATCGCGAAGGCCACGACGTGGTCTGTTTTGCATACCGTCCGGCCAAGAACTAGACTGATTTGAAAGGGCGATTGCGGACCAATCGATTCGACGGACTTAGCCCCGCGCTAGGCCGCCCAGAGGTGTTGAGATGAGAAATGTGTACGTGCTCGGAACGGGGATGATCAAATTCGGCCGCTATCCCGAGAAAACCGTTCCAGAACTGGGCGGCGAGGCGGCTCTGATCGCCATGAAAGACGCGGGAGTCAGCATCAAGGATGTCGAGCTGTTCGCCTGCGGAAACCTGTACCAGTCCAATGCGATGGTCGGGCAGAGAATTCTGCAGCAGATCGGCCAGACCGGCATTCCGGTCATCAACGTATCGAATGCTTGCGCGACCGGCTCCACGGCGTTTCGCGAGGCGTACCTCGCGGTCGCATCAGGGATGTACGACATCACCATGGCGGTCGGCGTTGAGCAGATGGGCAAGCAAGGATTGCTCGGCGGCGCGGGTGGCGGTGACCCCGCATACTCGACCGAGGGCAAGCTCGGCTCGGGCCTGATGCCCGCGGTGTTCGGCCAGGCCGGCATCGAGCATATGCGCAAGTACGGAACCAAGGTGGAGCACTTCGCCAAGATTTCGGTGAAGTCCCACAAGCACGCGACCAAGAATCCGTTCTCGCAGTATCGCAACGAAGTGTCGCTCGAGGACGTGCTCAATGCGCGCATGGTCGGATTTCCGAACACTCTCTATATGTGCTGCCCGACCGGCGATGGCGCCGCGGCTGCGATCCTGGTGAGCGAGGACAAGCTGAAGCAGTACGCTGCGGGCCGCAAGCGCGCGAGGGTCGCGGCGTCAGTGTTGACCTCGGATCCGTGGACCGAGCGCGACCTGACTCTTCCCGACGTGAACACGCTGACGCAGCGCGCGTCCAAGCAGGCTTACGAGAAGGCGGGAATCGGCCCCGAAGATATCGCACTCACCGAGTTGCACGACTGCTTCGCCACCGCAGAACTCGTTCACTACGAGAACCTGTTCCTGTGCAAGGAGGGCGAGGCGGGCAAGTTCATCGACGAAGGCGGCGGCGTGCATCCGGACCTCGGCGGAAAAGCGCCGGTCAACGTCTCGGGCGGTCTGCTCTCCAAGGGACATCCGCTCGGCGCCACCGGTGTCGCGAACATTTGCGAAGTCGTATGGCATGTCACGCAGGACGAGCGCGCGAAGGCCCGTCAGGTGCCCAACGCGAAGGTCGGGCAGGCCCATGTAATCGGGCTCGGCTCGGCCTGCACGATCCATATTCTGACGGTTTAAGATCGGGCGAAGACGCGTCAAGGAAGTGCCGAAAAGGGCCGCCCGAAAGGCGGCCCTTTTTCATTGGTCACGCGACCGTTAGATTTGATGCACCGGTGCCAGACGAAAGCGAAATACAGTCCGACCTAACGTCAGCGGTGCGCCGGCTGCCGGCCAACGAGGGCGTTCAACTCATCAAGTACCGGACGCTCCGCGATGCGACGCGGGCACGCTCCGCTTCGAAGACGGGCTGACCAAGTTGGAATCAACGCGGCTAAGGGGTTTCCGGGATCTGCTCGGCGCGCAAGCTCGCGCGGTGGGCATCGTGGAGGAACGCGCGCGGGCATTGATGGCGCGCTACAACGTGTCCGAGATTCGGATTCCCGTGCTCGAGCGCGCGTCGCTTTTTCAGCACACCACCGGCGAAACGTCAGACATCGTCGAGAAGCAGATGTTCGCATTCACGGATCGCGACGAAGAGTCGGCGCTGGTCGCGCTGAGACCGGAGGGAACGCCGGGCGTCGCAAGAGCGTACATCGAGGCAGGGTTGGACCGCAGCGATCCTGAGCAGCGCTTCTTTTATTCGGGTCCGATGTTTCGGCGCGAACGTCCGCAGAAGGGGCGCTACCGGCAGTTTCACCAGTTCGGCGTCGAGGTGTTCGGACGCGGCGACGCGGCGTGCGACGCGGAGCTGCTGATCATGATCGATGATCTGCGCCGCGACCTTGGTCTCACCCTCAGGTTCGAGATCAACACGCTCGGTTGTCCCAAGTGCAGGCCGGCGTTTCGCAAGGTGCTGCTCGACTTCGGGCGCGCGCATCTTGCCGAACTCTGCGAGGACTGCCATCGGCGGCTCGACCGTAATCCACTTCGGGTTCTCGACTGCAAAACTGATGTGAAAGTCGCCGCAGCCGCACCGCGAAGCACCGATTACCTGTGCGACGAGTGCCGCGCGCACTTCGCTGCCGTCAAGGAACTTCTCACCGAGGCAGGCGTCGAGTTTCACGAGAATCCGCGGCTCGTGCGCGGTCTCGACTACTACACGCGCACCGCCTTCGAGGTGCTGTCGGGCAACGTCGGCGCACAGTCGGCGGTTGTCGCGGGCGGGCGATACGACGGGTTGGTGGAGACGCTCGGCGGCGCGCCGGTGCCGGGAATCGGATTCGCAATTGGTGTGGATCGTCTGGCATTGGCGCTGGAAGCATCGGAAAAACTCGGAGAGCACGGGCCGGATGCCGCGCTCATCGCGGTTGGAGAATCCGCGGCGCGCGAAACGGTGGCGCTGGCGCGGCGGCTTCGCGCGGCGAAACTGAGCGTCGAGATGCTCTCGCCGGATCGCAAGCTCAAGGCGCTGATCGGCCGCGCTGACCGCATTGGCGCGCGCTACGCGGTCATCCTGGGTGACGACGAACTGAAGCGCGGCGTCGTTCAATTGCGCGATCTCCGCAAGAGTGAGCAGCGCGAAGTTCGCCTCGACGAGATCGAGTCCGCGCTTTCGAATCGGGACCGCGGCTGACGGTTTCGCGCTATTCCAGCGAAAGGTATCCTGCGAGCAC
>CAYSCX010000084.1:0-6149 GCA_964429575.1 uncultured Binatia bacterium (SeqCode)
GATGGTGATAGCGCTCTAGAGGGGTGGCTATGGCGCTTCTCATCGGAACGATCATGCTGCGTCCGTACGTGTTCGTTTATCTCGCGGCATTCCTGTTCATCGGGATCACGAATTTCGGGCTGCGCACGACACTGATATTCGCGGTTCTTACCTACGCAATTGCATGGACGTGCGAGTTTTCGTCGGTGCACAACGGCTTTCCGTTCGGGCTGTACCATTACATTGATACGACCCGTGACCGCGAAATCTGGGTCTTCGGCGTTCCGTTCATGGACTCGCTCTCGTTTACATTTCTGAGTTTCGCGAGCTACACGGTGGCGTTGCTGGTGTGCTCGCCGCTCTACCGGCGCGGCGCCGACCTGCGGATTCTCGACACGTGGGAAATTCGCCGCTCGCCGCGGGTGTGGCTGATGGCGGCGTTGTTCATGGTGATGATCGACATGGTGGTCGATCCGCTGAGCGTGCTGGGCGACCGCTGGTTCCTCGGCAAGATCTTCTGGTACGACCCGCCGGGTCCGCATTTCGGCGTCAAGATCGAGAACTATCTCGGCTGGTACTTCGTCGCGGCGGTGACGATAGGACTCTTCCAGTATCTCGACGGATGGCTGAACCGCGCAGGGGCGAAGCCGCGCGGTGTGGCGCTTCAAATGCCGTCGCGCGCGTTGTTCGGCCCGGCGTTGTACACCGGAATCGTGGGCTTCGGCATCACGATGCTGTTTGTGATCAACGCGCCCGAGATCGCATGGGCGAGCGTTTTCATCTACCTGCCGTTCTACGTGCTGGTGGGGCACATCGTGGCGCGGCGCGAAAGTTACGGCGATGCCGCCGCGGTCGAGCGGCATCTGAGCGATTTTCCGTACGAACGCGGACTGCCGATTTGGAATGACAGCGGCGCCGACGAACTCGAGCGCACGCGCAAGCGTGCATGATTCCAATCGCCCGCCGCATTGCGGGCGCGCGCGAGTTTGCTATGGTTTGCAGAGTCTGTAGACCGGGATTGACGCGTGGCGGCAAGGCAAAAACCACCCAACGCTGGTGACCTGCTCGTCCTGGTCGGCACGAGCAAGGGCGTATTCATACTACAGGGCGATCCGACGCGCCGAAGATTCCGCATCAGCGGACCGCATCTGGAAGGGCAGGCGGTATTCTCGGCCGCGTTTCTCTCGGGGAACGGCGCCACGCCGCGGATTCTCGTCGGGAACCAGAGCACACACTGGGGTGCGGTGGTCAGTTGGTCGGACGACTTCGGCCAGACTTGGCACGAACCCGCCGAGGGCAACATCAAGCTTCCACAAGGCAGCGGCCTTTCGCTCAATGCGGTGTGGGCGTTAGAGCCGGTACCGTCGTTGGGGCCGGGAGTCGTCTATGCCGGCGTCGATCCGGCGGCGCTCTATCGCTCCGACGATCGCGGCGAGACGTTCCGCCTGAACGACGCGCTCTTTAGTCACCCGCACCGTCCGATGTGGCAGCCCGGCTTCGGCGGTCTTTGCCTGCACACGATACTGTTTCATCCCGATGATCCGATGCGCATGTACGTCGGCATCTCGGCGGCGGGCGTGTATCGCACCTATGACGGCGGCGAGTCGTGGAGTCGAAGCAATCGCGGCGTGAAGCTAAACCCCGGCGTCGATCCGCATCCGGAGTTCGGCCAGCAGTGCGCGCACAAGATGAGGCTCGATCCGCAGAATCCGGCGCGCATCTATCTGCAGAATCATCCCGGCGTGTACCGAAGCGATGACGGCGGCGACAACTGGGTGAGCATCGCGGCGGGGCTGCCGTCGGATTTCGGATTTCCGCTGGTGACGCATCCGCGTGCGACGGGCACCGCCTACGTCATCCCGCTCAACCGCGACGACTTGCGGTGGATGCCCGACGGCGCCGCGAAAGTGTGGCGCACGCGCGACGCCGGCGCGACGTGGGAACCGCTCTGGAAGGGGCTGCCGCAGAAGCACGCCTATCTGACGGTGCTCCGCGACGCATTCGCGGCGGATCCGCTCGAGCCCGCCGGGCTCTACTTTGGAACGCGCGGCGGACAGGTGTTCGCATCGGTGGACGAAGGCGAGAGCTGGCGCACGATCGCCGACTGGCTGCCGCCGGTGTTGTGCGTGAAAACCACCGTCGTCGCCTGACGATGCGCGTCCACATTCCAGCGGCACTGCGAAAGTTCTCTGGCGGCAACGAAATAGTTGAGGTTCCACTCGCGAGTGACATGATGGTCACGGTCGCCGAGGTGTTCGCGATGCTCGCGCGGGAGTACCCAGGCGTGCGGCAGCGCGTGCTCGACGACCAGGGGAATCTGCGCCGGCACGTCAATGTATTTGTCGACGGTGAGAACGTCCGTTACGGCGCGGGATTGCAGACGAAGGTGGGGCCGAATGGTGAGGTGGTGATTCTGCCAGCACTGTCCGGCGGCAGTCGGATGTACGGCGACAGCAATCGCGAGCCGCCGCGACCTACCTAACCCCTGACCCCTTCCCTAAAGGGAAGGGGAACCCGGAGAGGGTCGCGAGCCGCGACTCCCAATAACAGGAAGTCGAAGGTTGGCTGGAGGATCGTTCTCGTTGGTCGGGTTGGTTGAGGGGAAGGGCGCACAGCCCCTTCGACTATGCTCAGGGCAGGCGTGCGCCCCTACGCAGACGGAGAGGGGACAGCGAAGGAGTCCGGAGAAAGAACCGGGATTCTTCGCTTCGCAGACTCCGCTCTGAATGACAGAGGGAGAGCGGAAGGCTGGAGCGCGCTTTCAATTCGCGGGCGCTTGTGCGAGCGTCGCGGTCAAATCGGCACATCAACCTTCGGGAGTAACGCCATGCTGCTCAAGGACAAGGTCGCATTGATCACCGGTGCGGGCTCGGGAATGGGGCGCGCCACCGCGATTCGTTTTGCCAAGGAGGGCGCCAAGGTGATGGTCGCGGACCTGCGCACCGAAACCGCGTCCAACACCGCCGCCGAAATCGAAAAAGACGGTGGCGTCGCGCGTTCGGTCGGCGTCGATGTGCGCCGTGCAGCCGACGTCGAGCGCATGGTCAGCGATACCATCAAGGCATTCGGCCGCATCGACATTCTGTTCAACAACGCGGGCGTCTATGTGCCCAAGAACGCCGTGGACACCACTGAAGAGGAATGGGACTGGGTGGTGGACGTGTGCCTCAAGGGCGTGTGGCTCGGCTGCAAGTACACGATTCCGCACATGGTAAAGCAGGGCGGCGGAGTGATCCTGAATACCGCGAGCGGCGCGGGGCTTGAAGGCGTGCCGAATCTTGCCGCCTACCAAGGGGCGAAGGGTGGCGTGGTGATCATGTCGAAGGGAATCGCACTCGACTTCGCACGACACAACATTCGGTGCATATCGATCTGTCCGGGCGTGATCGAGACTCCCATCTTCGAGAATTGCACCGGCGCGCCGGCGGGTAGCTCGCAGCAAATCTGGGCACGGACCGGCGCGATGCATCCGCTCGGCCGCAACGGGAAGCCCGAGGAGATCGCGGCGCTCGCGACGTTTCTCGCATCCGACCAGGCGTCGTTCATCACCGGCGTGGCGGTTCCGATCGACGGCGGCTTCAATGCCGGCGCGTTCATCCCGCCCGAGCTGCGAAACCGTTAGCAGGATGTTGAAAAAGGCATTTTCAACATCCTGCTCCCTCTCTCGCGTCTCCCCCGGAGGGGGAGAAGATAAGGAAGGCAGCCAGTTTTCTCGCAGGGTGTTGGGAACAAGGCCGATGCCAAGCTGGCATTCCAAGGTTTTCTCAACACCCTGCTAGGACTGCGAACGTTCGGCTGCAAGCGTTTCGAGAGCGGCGGCGAGTGCGCGCGTCGCACGCGACATGTTGCGCGCGAGCCGCGGGAGCTTCAGCAGTTCGCCCGGATGCCGCAGCAGAAAACCGGCGATCCGAAATGGACGGATTTCGCCGTGCTCGGCGTCGCGCCCCGCACCTGGCAGTTCGTCGCCGACACCGTCGATGATCGCGCGAATCGCGACGACCGTTAGCCCGCGCGCCGCCGCTTCGCCGGCGATCGCGGCCGTCTCCATGTCCACCGCGATGGCGCCGGTTTGCTGATTTGCGCGCCGCTTCTGGTCTGCGGTGACAAGGATGCGATGGCTCGTGAGAAGCGCGCCGGATGAGAAATCGATGCGCGCATCGGCGAGCGAGCGGCCGACGGCTTCGAGTTGCGCCGGCGCGGTGGCAAACGTGCGCGCGGCGGCGAGCGTGTCAGGATCGGTTTCGATGATGCGGTCGGCGAGCATCAGGTCGCCCGGCTTCAGTCCCGGCGAGAGCGCGCCGGCAACGCCGGCCACGACGATGAGATCTACCGGTACGAGCGCGTCGAGCGCACGGACTGCTGACTCGAGCGCGCGAATCGGCCCCATGCCGGTCGCGACGGTCGCGATCTCCGCGCCGCCCGGCCGCAGTCGCGCGCGGAAAACTCGCAGGCCGGCGATGTCCAGCGGTCGCCGCTCCACGAGGCGCGCGTCGAATGGCGCCAACTCGCGGCGGAATGCATGAAATATCAGGATCAAGCTTGCCGCTTCGGCGCTCCGCGCGCTTGAGCAGCGGCGCGGCACCAAGCAAAATTGCGCGCACATCCAGTGCGGTCAAGCTGCGGCACGCGGTCGCATTGGGCAAGCCGGAATCGCCAAGTGAAAGCGGTCATCATCAACGGCGACGACTTCGGCCACTCGGCCGAGGTCAACGCCGGAATCATCCGCACGCATCGCGACGGTGTGCTCACGAGCGCGAGCCTGATGGTCGCGTCGCCAGCGCGCGACGAGGCGGCAGCGTACGCGCGTGCGAACCCGAGCCTCGATGTGGGGCTGCACCTGGTCGTATGCCAGGGTCGCAGCGTGTTGCTTCGCGGCCAGCTGCCGGGACTGGTCGATTCAAACTGCGCATTTGCGGACAGTCCGGTGCTCGCGGGCCTGCGATACTTTTTCGACCGCCGCGTGCGCAAACTTCTTCGCGCGGAATGCCGCGCGCAAATTGAAGCGCATCTGATGCTCGTCGGCTACCTCAATCACATCGACGGCCATCTGAACTTCCACGTGCACCCGACCATCGCTGACATTGTCGTTGAACTCGCCGCGGAGTACGGAGTGCCGTGCATTCGGTTGCCGCGCGAGCCGGTGGGCACGACGCTCGCTCTGGCGAAAGACAACTTTGCGCGCAAACTGCTCGAAGCCGCAATATTCAAGGCGCTTTCGAAGCGAACGCGGCGGCTTATTGATGCGAAGGGAATCAAATCGACCGACTCGCTCTTCGGCCTTCATCAGAGTGGCCATCTGACCGAGCCCTACGTGCTGGGCGTAATCGACCGGCTGCCGGAAGGGGTCACCGAGTTGTACTTTCATCCGGCGGCGGACACCGGCGGCGTGCCGCCTTCGGCGGCGGCGCAGCGTGAGGTCGAAATTCTGACCAGCCGCGCCGTGCGCGAAGCTCTCGACCGCCATGGGATTCGCCTCACGACCTTTCGGGAACTCGCCGCCTCCAAATAGCCGCGAGCAAGTGGCCCCGCGCTTGCGAATGGAATCGCCGAGGGAGACGACAATGGGCAAGGTAACCATAAGTCCTGCGCGTAGAGCCGACCTGCCGAGGCTCACCGCAATCTACAACCATTACGTCGAGACGACTCCGATAACCTTCGACATCAAGCCGTACACCATCGAGGGCCGTGGGCGCTGGTTCGACGAACATTCGACCACGGGACGCTATCGCATCATGGTGGCGCGCGAGGCTGGCGAAGTGGCCGGCTACGCATCCAGCGGCCGTTTTCGCGCCAAGGAGGCGTACGACACCACCGCCGAGACGAGCATCTACTGCGCTCCCGAAGCGCTCGGGCGCGGAATCGGCACGATGCTCTACCGGGCGCTGTTCGTCGCGCTCGCTCGCGAGGACATCCACCGGCTGGTCGCGGGCATCACGCTGCCCAACAACGCATCAGTTGCACTTCACAAGCGCATGGGTTTCAAGCAGGCCGCGCTGTTCACCGAGAACGGCCGCAAGTTCGACCGTTTCTGGGACGTGCTCTGGATGGAGCGGCCGCTGGTGCTTCGGAGCGATTAGCGAACTCGCGCACCGATTCGGATTGACGTAGGCTTGAGCCGCGCGGAGGCGGTGCGCCGCCGTTCGCATCCGAGCTTCGCAACGCCAATTCCG
>CAYSCX010000085.1:0-6033 GCA_964429575.1 uncultured Binatia bacterium (SeqCode)
AGCAGGCGAAGGACGAATTCAAGGCGCGCAGAGAGAGTTGATACTCGGAATCGAGGTGAGATTTGCCGCGGTCAGTGGCAGCCGCACGAGCCACCGCAACAGCCGCCGCCATTTCCGCCGGTGCGCGACGATGATTCGATCGCCTCGGCGGCCAGCGCCGCTCCGTTGGACGCGGCGGTACGCGCAGCAAACGTCGACAGCTCGCGGCTGAGTTTCGCACCGTTGCACTTGGGGCATCGCACGCCATCGTCACCGGCGCGCACCAACGCCTCGAAGGTGCGTTCGCACTCGGCACAGCGAAATTCGTAAATCGGCATCGCGCCCTACTCCTCGTCAATCGGCTGCGCGTACTCGATCAGCACGCCGCGCGTCGACTTGGGATGAAGGAAGCATATCATGCCCGCCAGTCCGCGACGGGGCTTGTGGTCGATGAGTCGAATGCCTTTGGCGCGCGCCGCGTTGAGTTCGGCCGCGACGTCTGCGGTCTCAAAGCACACGTGATGCAACCCGCCGCCGCGGCGGGCGAGGAACTTTGCGACGCCGCCGCCGGGATTGATCGGTTCGAGCAGCTCTATCTCGCTGCTTCCGGCGTCGAGCAGCGCGGCGCGAACGCCCTGATCTTCGACGGTCGCGCTTTTGGTCACCTCGAGGCCGAGCGCGTCGCGCCAGAACTTGAGCGCGTCATCGAGTTTGGGCACGACTACGCCGATGTGATGGATGCGCCGAAGCACGCGAGGGTTAGCAGGCGGTTGAAAAAGTCATTTTCAACCGCCTCCTGCTCCCTCGCTCTCTTCTCCCCCAATGGGGGAGAAGATTATGTAAGAAGCCATCTTTCCCGCAGGGTGTTGAGCACGCCTGCGCATCCGCCACGCCATGGTCTGGGTTTGTCAACACCCTGCTAGTTGGTTCCCTTGCCGTCGAGACAGTACTTGCGCTGGGCGGCGTTCCACTTCGCGAGCATTTCGGGCGAGCCGAGGCTCGGGTGCTCCGCGCGCGTGCCGCGGAACTTGGCGCAACTATCCATCGTCCGTCCCTGCGCGAGGTAAATCATCGCGACGTTGTACTTCGCCTCGTACCAGAGATCGTCAGACTCGTTGGAAACGCTCTCCACCGTGGTCCACAGCTCGACTGCGTTGCGGTAATCCTTCTTGGCCTGCGCGATACGCGCGAGGCCCGCGTTGGCATCGGGCGATCCGGGGTCGGCCTTCACAACCATGTTGAAGATCTTCTCGGCCTCGGCCACGTTGCCCTCGGCCAGATTGGCCTGGCCGAGAATCGACAACGTACCGGTCAGATTCTTGGCCGGGACTTTTGCTTGCGCGACCTGATCCGCAAAGTAGCTGTATGCGAGCCCGGTCAGCTTGGCATCGGCCTGGAAGCCCTTTTGGTCGCCTTTCGCCAACTTCATCTGGCCCGAGCGCCACAGATCCAGACCCAGCACCTTGATGAAGTCGCTGTACTGCGTGGCGCCCTTGGCGCGCTCGAGGATCTGCTTGATGTCGCGTTCGACCTCGGCGTACTGGCCAAGTTTGTCCTCCGCCTTGATGCGCCACTCGGCTATGTCGTTGAACTTCTCCTTCATGCCGGGATAGTTCGTCTCATAGCCCTGAAGCAGGGTCATGACCTCATTGGGATCGGACTTGTCATCCTTCTCCAACATGCCCGCCAGCATGTAGATGGCTTGCCCCTTGGTTTCGCGCACGACGCTCTGATTGCCCTGCGATGCGGCCTGCGCCGCGGGCGCCAGCTTCAACGCTTCGCGTAATCCATCGACAGCATCCTTGCGGAGTCGGGCCGTATCGATCTTGGTTCCCTGCTTGGAATCGCCGGCTGCAACAAGCGTCAGATAGTAATTCTGCGCAGCGCGGAACGTGCCGAGGAACGAGTAGAGCGGGCTTCCGCCGACCTGATCGAACTCCTTGGCCGCGTCGACATGCTTGCCCTGTCGCTGGAGGCGATCGGCGAGATAGAAGCGCACTTCACCGGCGTCTTTGCCCGCCGGGTATGACTTGAGGTAGCCCTGCGCGGCTTGCGCCCAGCGGTCTTCCAGCTGGGTGTTCTTGCTACCAGATTGCTTCCACTGTGCGAGGGGGATTGAGAACTTCGTGTAGGCAGCCCACTGGGAGTCGGCACCGCCGACGCGGCCCATCTCGCCGACGATCTGCTCGACCATGTCCCAACGCTTCGCGTCGAGGTAGATGCCTGCGGCGTTTTTGTAGCCCTGCGGATATTTTCCGGTGCGCGCTGCGGCGAGGAAGGCTTGCGCGGCGCCCATCTTGTCTTTCTTGGCGAGCAGGGATTCGGCGACGATCCACTTGGTAAATGGATCGGTACGAAACGCGAACTCCTGCGCCGGGTTCGGAACGTTTTGAATGACCGCCGCAATGACAACCGGCCAATTCTGCTTGTTGCCCTCCTGCTGCTTCATCGCGTCGATGGCGTCGTCGTAGTAGCCCTGGCGCTTGGCGGCATCGCGGGTCGCTTGGGCGGCTTTGAACAAGCTCTGCAGCCGCATCATCAGCATGCCACCTTGGCTGCCGCCGGTTCCGCCACCCTTGACCATCTTTTCCGTCATCTTCTCGACGTCCCCGAACCGGCCCATCGCGGCCAATGTCGTGGTAACGCCGGTCTGCGCGGCCTTGTACTGCTGCGTGCCCGGGCCGTCCTTCAGGATCGTCTGAAAGTCTTTGAGCGCCTTGTCGTACTCGGCCTTGTCATATTTGCCAAGTTCACGTTCGCAGTTGGCGCGGCCGAGCAGATTTTCGCGGATCAAGCCGGGATCGAAGATGACGAGGGTCGATTCGGTGAATCCGTCGATGGCCTGATTGAGCAGCCGGCGCGCCTGGCCGGCGTCAGTGCTGAACAGGCTGACCGCGGCCTGATAGCGGAGCCACGAAAGCGGATAAAGCGCCTGCAGCGCGAGTGTCTCGGACTCGGTGTAATCACATTCGGCGCCCGCTGAAATTTGGTTGATGCAATCTTCCTTGCGCTGCTTGTAGGTCGAATACATCTTGTTGAGCATCGACTCGATCCGGCTGTACGAGGACACCAATCCGCCCTTGTCGACCTTCGGATCGGTGGCAAGTTTTGCGAACAGCGTCACCGCCTTGTCGAGCCGGTCGATGACCGAGCCGGCCGCATTCGCATTCGACGTGGCCGAGCCAATCTGGCTTTCGATCGCCGAAAGCTCCGCGTTGAGATCGCCTGCGCTTTGCGCCTGACTGGCGCCGGCAAACCAGAAAAACGCCCCTGCCAGTGCGAGGAACGTCAACATCCCGGATGGACGGTAACCTACATTCATTTTCTTTTCCCCAAGCGCCATCTCCGGGGGTCGGAGTGGCCCTGAAAATACGAATTAAGCCTCACGGGCTTAAGCAAGAGCCAATACTTGCGCAACCTCATGCACAGACGCAAGTGAGTTTACGCGCTGCGCGCGATCCTGAGATTTTCGAGGAGCCGGCGCGCGGCGATCAACCAAAATTGCGGCCATTCCCGCACGCGCGGCGGCTCGAAAATCGTGCTCTTCGGAGTCGCCCACATGGGCGGTCTCGGCGGGCGAAATTCCGTGGCGTCGCACAGCCGCGTCGAACACCTCGCGCGCCGGCTTCGCGCAGCCGACCTCCGACGAGATGGTGATCGAGTCGAACGATTGACCGAGGCCGAGACCGTCGAGGATGCGGTAGAGGCGATGGTCGAAGTTGGAGATGACGCCCACTATCAGCCCGCTACTCTTTAGACGTTGCAGGAGCCCGGCGGCTTCAGGGTCGGCCGCCCAGCTTTCGGGGCTGGCGAAATAGGCGAACAACTCGTCGAAGTACGCATCGAAATCACGAAACGCGCCGAGTTTGGCGAAGGTTTCCGCTACACGATCGCGCCACCACTGGCGCTCGAGGCGGCGAAGGTCTGCGGGAGTTCGGCCGAGGCCGAATGCGAGCGGCGGCGCCGCGCCAAAGACGCGCCGAAATGATGCTGCAACGAGATCGTCGGGCGCATCGAGACCGTGGCGGCGTGCGATGCGCGCGTACGTTGAGCCGATCGGCTCGCGCGCGTCGAAGAGCGTACCGGCCGCATCGAAAAAAACTGCGCGGAGCATCTATGCCTAGCAGGCGGTTGGGAAAGACATTTTCAACCGCCTGTTCCCTCTCTCGCGTCTCCCCCAGAGGGGGAGGTTTGCATAACCGACGACCTAACCCCTGACCCCTTCCCTAAAGGGAAGGGGAACCAGGCGCGGGGAAACAGGGCGCGTGTGTGACCCAACCCCTTAAGAGTGTGCCAGGTTACATCCCGTCCCAGACCTGGATAAGCACGCCAAATGCGCTGCGGGGCGAGATGAAGAACTGGCGTTCGCCACGCCAGTTGGCGCCCTCATCGACGACCCGCACACCGTCGCGCTTGAGGCGCTCGAGGGTCCCGTCGAAGTCCTTCAGGTCAAGCGAGATGTGATGCATGCCTTCGCCGTGGCGTTCGATGAACTTTGCAACGAAGTCGTGACGCGGCTGGTGCCCGGGTCCGGGACTTTGAAGGAACTCGAGCTTGAAGCCGGCGACATCCATGTGTCCGAGGATGTAATTGCCGGTCGAATTGCTCAAGTGCGGTTGGTGACTCATGCGTCCGCCGAAGTAGCGCGCGAAGAAATCCATAGCACTTTTCATGTCGCGCACCGCCAGCGATACGTGATCGAAATGCGCCTGGTCCGAGCGCGGATGCGCCATTTCGTGCACGTCGCCGCCGGCGGTATTCCAAAACTGGATCAATGCGCCAAAGGCGGAACGGGGCGAGATGAACGCGGTCGATCCGCCTGACGCAAAGTGCTGCTCATCGACGACCCGAACGCCGTCGCGCTTGAGCTGCTCGATCAGCGGGCCCAAGTTTTCGACCTCAAGCGACAGATGGTGCATCCCTTCGCCGTGGCGTTCGATGAACTTGGTCACGAAGCCGGGTTTGTCCGGCGGATTTTCGATCAGTTCGATGGCGAAGCCGCCCAGGTTGAAGTCCTGCCAATAGAATCCGCCAGCAGCCTGCTCCTCATAGAGGCGCGAATTGCGCGGTGTGATTGGGAAGTATTTTCCGAAGAACTCGAGCGCGCGTTCGATCGATTTGACCGCAATCGAAACGTGGTCGAAGTGCATGCGGATTCCGTCACGCGCACTCATTCCTCTATGACTCTCCCTTCTCTGCGGACTCCACGGTTCGTAGTTCGGTAGCGGAGCGCGCGGCGTCAGTCCATCGCTCGCCGTCCGCGCGGCCTCAAGCGCCAGAGCAAGCGCGGCGAATGTCTCAGCACCTGCGGCCAGGCATTGACGAACTTCTGGTAGTAAACACGCAGCGACTGCTCAGCGCGCGACATCGCCGGCACGTCAAAGAAATTCGAGCCTCGCATCGAGCCCGTGCTCGCGCGTGTTCACCACGATGTAGCCGCCGCCCTTGAAGGGTCCGGCGTTGAGCACGGTGGTCGGGCCGATGTGGTCCACGCCGGCGGATTCGTGGACGTGGCCGGAGATGCAGACGTCGGGTTTGATTTCCTCGATGAACCGGCGCGCGGCGGTGCTGCCAACCGGCTTGCCACTCATGATGAGGTCGCACTTGGTGTCGAAGGGCGGCGGATGGCAGATCATCAGCAGCGGGCGATGATCTTTGACTGTCTGATAACCGCGCATCAGGGTCTCGTAAATCTCATCCTCAGTCAGTTCGGTGGGCGTGTTGAAGGGAGTGATGTTTGAACCGCCGCAACCGAATATCGCGACGCCATCTCTGACCAATCCCTTGCCGTGAAGCGCGACGCCCTCGCTTTCGAGAAACGGGATTACGTCGCGCTTATCCAGGTTGCCGGGTAGCGCGAGTACGTTGGGGCAGGCGCGGCGGACATCGTCAATGACTTTGCGGGCGTCGCCGGCGCCACCGAAGTTGGTGAGGTCGCCCGAGACGATGATTAGATCGGTGTCTCGTAAAACATCGGCCATGCGGCCCAAGTTGCGGGTCGCCATGTGCACGTCGCCGAATGAGATGATCTTCATCGGGAAAACGGGGCCAGAG
>CAYSCX010000086.1:0-6006 GCA_964429575.1 uncultured Binatia bacterium (SeqCode)
CGCGCGAGCGGATATGATCATTCGCCCGAAGCGGCCAATGATCGCAATCGTTGATTACAAGGCGGGCAACCTCACCAGCGTCGCGCGCGCCCTTGAGCACCTCGGCCACCGCGCCGAGATAACCGACCGGCCCGAGCGCATCCGCACGGCCGACCGCGTGATTCTGCCGGGCGTCGGTGCTGCGGGCGCCACGATGGAAAACCTGCGCGCGCTCGGCCTCGTAGACGTGCTCCGCAGCGACATCGTCGCGGCGGGCAAGCCGTTCCTCGGCATCTGCATCGGCATCCAGGTATTGCTCGACCGCAGCGAAGA
This sequence comes from uncultured Binatia bacterium (SeqCode), assembly GCA_964429575.1. GTDB lineage: Bacteria > Desulfobacterota > Binatia > Binatales > Binataceae > CAYSCX01. The sequence goes on from CAYSCX010000086.1 coordinate 313, forward strand.
GAACTCCGCCGACTGCCTCGGAATCATACCGGGGCGCGTCGTCCGCTTCCCGCGTTCTGTTGATGGACGTCCGCTCAAGGTTCCGCAGATCGGTTGGAACCGCGTGCGACAGCTGCGCCCGCATCCCGTCTTCGCGGGTGTGCCCGACAATACGCATTTCTACTTCGTCAATTCGTACTACCCAGTTCCCGAAGACCCCGCAGTCGCGATCGCAACTTCCGACTACGGCGTGCAGTTCACCGCGGCGATTGCGCGCGACAACGTTCTCGCCACGCAGTTCCACCTCGAAAAGAGCGGCGCTTCCGGTTTGAAGCTGCTCGACAATTTCTGTCGGCTCAAGTTCTGACCGATGCTCGCCAAACGGATCATCCCCTGCCTCGACGTGCGTGCCGGCAAAGTCACCAAGGGCGTCCAGTTCTTGAAGAACGCCGACCTCGGCGATCCGGTCGCGATGGCGCGTTACTACTATGAGCAGGGCGCCGACGAGATCGTCTTCTACGACATCACCGCATCCAATGAGCGCCGCGGCATCATGATAGACGTCGTCCGCGCGGTCGCGCGCGAGATTTTCATCCCGTTTAGCGTCGGTGGCGGGCTTCGCACGCTTGCTGACATGCGCGCGGTGTTGTTGGCTGGCGCGGAGAAGATCTCGATCGATTCAGGCGCGGTGCGTAATCCGCAAATCATCGCCGAAGGCGCTCGGGCATTCGGCAGCCAGTGCATCGTGCTATCGATGCAGGTGCAGAAGACCGGCATCCGTCCCGCAATTCCGTCGGGCTACCAGGTCATCATCGACGGTGGCCGCACTCCCACCGGCCGCGACGCTATCGAGTGGTCGCGCGAGGGCGAGCGGCTCGGCGCAGGCGAGCTGTGCATCAACTCAATCGATCGCGACGGTACCAAGCTCGGCTATGAACTTGAGTTGACCCGCACCATCAGCGACGCCGTCTCGATTCCGGTCATCGCCTCCGGCGGCGCCGGAACGCCTGAACATCTGCGCGATGCGTTTACACGCGGCGGCGCCGACGCGGCCATCGTTGCATCAATCGTCCACTACGGCGAGCATTCGATCCTCGACCTCAAGCGCTACCTGCGAACCGCCGGCGTCGAGGTGCGCGACGCGGTGACCTTCGATGGGAGCGCGCCGTGAAAATCGCCATCGTCGTCTCCGACTTCAATAGCGATGTGACCCATCCGATGCTCGAGCGGGCGGTCGAACACGCCAAGTCGCTCGGCGCCGAGATCGGCCGCGTCGTTCACGTTCCTGGCGTCTATGACATGCCGCTGGCGGTGAAAAAGCTGCTGGCGCGCAAGGACGTTGATGGCGTCGCGATGTTGGGCGCGGTCATCAAGGGCGAGACGCTCCACGACGAACTCATCTCCAATGCCACCGCACGCGCGGCAACCCGCCTCGCGCTCGAGTACCAAAAACCGGTCGGCCTCGGCATTACCGGTCCCGGCATGACCCGCGAGCAGGCGCGCGATCGCATCGACAACGCCAGGCACGCGATCGAGGCGGTCGTGAAAATGATCCGCGCGCTTGCTGACCTGGGCGGCTGAGCGCGCGCCCTCGTTCTCTCAACAACTGTTTACAAACGATTGCGCCGATCCGTTGTGGTCGCGTCGCGCGCTTCTTATACTTCGCACTCAGCGTCGAAGAATAATGATGGGTGTGGGCTGGGGCGGTACATTTACGACGCGTGCAGCCGCGAGGATCCTTGCGGTTCCTGCCGAGCGTATTCGTTATTGGGTTCGTCGGCGCTTGATCAGCCCGGCGATGATGCGCGGGCGCAATTTTCGCTTCGCGTTCAACGACCTGCTCGTGATGCGCCTCGCCAAGGATCTGCTGCCCAAGCGTCATCGCATTGATCCCGTGCGCCGCTGCATCGTGCGCGCGATGGAAATCGCCGCGCCCGATCGTCCCGTTAGTTCGCTGCGCCTCTCCAACCTCGACGGACGCATCGTCATCCGCGACGGCCGCGCCGCCTTCGAAGTTGACACCGGGCAGATGCTGATCGATTTCGAGCCCGAGCGTCCGCCCACCGCCGTGGACGACCGTTTCGGTCCCGCACGCGCGCGCGAGCGCTTTGAGGAGGCCCGCCGCATCGCCGAGGACGACCCGCTCAAAGCGCTCTCCGTTTACAGCGCGCTCATCGGGCGCGAACCGCAGAACTTCGAAGGCCACCTGCGGCTCGCCGCGCTGCTCGATTCCGAGGGCGACCTTTCCGGATCGCTCCGCCACCTCCTCGGCGCCGCCGCGATCGCGCCCGCAAATGCCGGCGTGCATTTCAAACTCGGGCTGCTCTACCGCAAGCGCTCCGAACCGGATCACGCCATTCGAAGCTTTCACCGCGCGATCGAATGCGACCCGACGCTCGTGGAGGCGCATCGAAATCTTGCCGGCCTCTACAACGACGCGGGCCGCAAGCGCGACGCCCAAAAGCACTTGACCGCGATTCACCGCCTCATCCGCGGCGACTGATCTGGTTCTCTCCCCCGTTCCTCTCGATTGTCGTTCCGAGCCCCTCGCCTTCTGTCATTCAGAGCCCTTCGACATTGCTCAGGGTAAACTCCGCGAGAGCCTGCCCTGAACTTGCCGAAGGGAATCCCGGTTCTCCACCTCTCCCTGGGGGAGAGGTCGCTCGCGACAAAAAGTCGCGAGCGGGTGAGGGTCGTTCGTCGCTTGCCACCCACCTCCCTCTGTCATTCAGAGCGGAGTCTGCGAAGCGAAGAATCCCGGTTCTTTCTCCGGGCCCTTGTGTCCCCTCTCCCTGTCTTGGGAGAGAGTAAGGGTGAGGCCGCACTCCTCACTTCTCGCTGCGGGAGAGAGCCTGCCTTGAGCCTGTCGAAGGGTCGCGCGCGACGCGACTATGCGCGCTGGATACCCGTCCCGACCAACGGGAGCGGTTGCTCGCCGATGCCCCGCTTCATGTTATTGGGAGTCGCGGCTCGCGACCGGGTGAGGGTCGATGGACCTCGAAACCTGCATCCATGTCGCCGCACAGTCACCGCTCACTGATCCGGGAAGCGCACCCAAGATTGGATCGGCACCTCGGTCGGCGATAAGCTCATCACGAGATGCCCCCGCGCGACACGCTCAAACCAATCGACATCCTCCGTCACGAACTCAAGGCGCTTCGCTACATTCTCGACCACCACCACGCGGGCGAACTCGACAAGTCTGCGCTGCCCTCTCGCGACGACTTTCAGTCCGCACAGGCTCGCGAGATCTTCGACATCATTGTTTCTGCTCCGAGCCGTGACGCTGCCGAACGGAAGATCGCCGGCCTCGACCTCGACGACGTTGACGTGGACTCCTTCCTCCACTTGAACGGCGAGCACTATTACACCTACCCCGCGCTGGTTCGCGAACGCGCCGAGGCGATCCGCTCCGGACGGCTCCGGATCGAAGCGGCTTGAACGCGCCGCTGCCCGAGGAGTTTCACCTCCTGCTCGACCGCGATGGGTCGCTGATCGTGTTCCAGCAAAAGGATGCGTCGTGGGCTGGGTTGCTCGCATTCACCAGCGAAGGCCTCGCGCGCGAGTTCTGCGCGATCAGCCGCCTCGACGTCGCCGAGATCGTCTCGATCGCCCGCGACGATCGCGAATCAATCTCGCACCTCATCGCTGACGTTAAGCGGCGCGCGGTGCGCAATCTCCTGCTCGATCTCGACTACGCGACCGGCCGATGCTTGCGCGTGGAGTTCGACGGCGATTACTTCGGCGCGGCAGTCGAGCATCAATTCACTCCCGGCGGCCACCGCCGGTAGCGTTCTTCACGCCGCTTACCACCGATGACTGTCACAATCGACGACATACAGCTCGCGCGCCAGCGCCTCGCCGGCATCACCAAGCCGACGCCGCTGATCAAAAGCGCGACGCTCGAGCGCATGTTCGATGCCGACGTGCGCATCAAGCCCGAAAACCTCCAGAAGACCGGCTCCTTCAAGATTCGTGGCGCATATAACCGCATCGCAGCGCTCTCGGCAGAGGAAAAAACGCGCGGCGTGATCGCGGCGTCGGCCGGCAACCACGGTCAAGCGCTTGCCTACGCGGCGCAACGATCGGGCGTGCGCGCGACCATCGTGATGCCAAAATCCGCCGCGATCGCAAAAGTGCTGGCGACTCGCAGTTACGAGCCGACGCTCGTACTCGAGGGCGTCGACTACCAGGGCGCGCGCGCCGCAGCCGAAGAACTCCATCGCAGCACCGGCGCGGTGTTCGTCGATGCGTACGATGACGCACACGTCATCGCCGGACAGGGCACCATCGCGCTTGAAATCGCCGACGAGTTCGCGCCTGACGCGGTGTTGGTGCCGGTCGGCGGAGGCGGACTGCTCGCCGGGATCGCGACGGCACTGTCGGCGCGCCTTCCCAGCTGCGAAGTGATCGCTGTCGAAGCTGCGGGCGCGCCACAGTTGAGCGAGAGTCTCCGCCTCGACGCACCCGCAACGCTCGACCGCCCGGTGGACACCATCGCCGACGGCCTCGCGACCGGCCGCATCGGTCAGTTGCCGTTCGAGCTGATTCGCGGACGCGTGAAGCGCGTCGTCACCGTCGATGACTTCGAAATCGGCGAAGCGGTCCTCATGATGCTCGAGCGCTTGAAGCTCATGACCGAGGGCGCCGGCGCGGCGGCGCTCGCTGGCGCGCTAAAGCTGCGTCGCGATCTCAAGGGCAAGCGCGTCGTCGTGGTCGTGAGCGGCGGCAATCTCGACATCAACCTGCTCGACCGAATCATCGGCTACGGCCTCGCACGGATGGGCCGTCTCTTCCGCGTCGCAATCGATCTGCATGACCGACCGGGCGAACTCGGAAAGCTGCTCGCCTGCGTGGGCGAAACTGGCGCCAACGTCCGCACCATCGCGCACGACCGCGCGCGCCGCGACGTCGCAATCGGCCGCGCGCGCGTGATGCTCGAGCTGGAAACCCGCGGCCTCGACCACATCGAGTCCGTGCGCGGCCATCTGCTCCGCGCCGGCTACGCGCTCGTCCGCCAGTCCGACTGAATCTGTCGTCGCTCTTCACCTCTCCCCTGACCGGGGAGAGGTCGGCGCTGCGCTGCGATGCGTCGCGAGCGCCGGGAGTGGGTAAACGCGCAAGCGCGCGCCGCCGCTACTTCACGTGAACATCGACGCGAGCCCGCTCTTGCGCACCACTTTGCCCGCCGGCTTGATCGTCCGGGCAATCTCCTGCAGGCGCGCGTTGAAACCATCCATCTCGGCCGCCTGCTTCGCCTCGAACTTCTCCAACTCGCGCTCACGCCTTCGCTCGAACACCTCACGCGCGCTCCGGCGTAGTGCGTAAAATCCCTCGAATGCGTCGAGCACGGTGCGCACGATCGTGGACGTCGGCACGAACGATCCCGAACATTGCGGGCAGTAGAACACAACGCCCACCTGAAAATGCCGGTATGGGATCGTGTACTGCTGGTTACAGTCCTTGCAGACGACCGGCACTTCCCACGCGACCGGATCGTACTCGTCGTTCGACGCGACCGCGGCCGCAGCAGCCGCCGCGAGGGGGGGCGATGCCTGATTCCCTCTCCCACCGGGAGAGGGCGAGGGTGAGGGTGCCTGATTGTCGCGCCCTGTCATGCTAGGCGCAGGCTGCGGCGCGCCGTCTGACGCCGCCGATGTCGGCGCGCCATTGGCCGCAGCTGCGGGCGCCGCGGCGCCGCCGGCTTCCTTGTGG
>CAYSCX010000087.1:0-1514 GCA_964429575.1 uncultured Binatia bacterium (SeqCode)
CGGTGCGGACGCATCGCCGGCAGACGCGATGCGGATGTACGCATCGACGGTCGCGCTACTGAAGGGCGTGGTCCGCCAGCGCGACGTGCTGCTTGCGGGGTGCCGTGCGCCGCGCGTCGCGAGCCGCGACCTACCTAACCCCTGACCCCTTCCCTAAAGGGAAGGGGAACCGGACCGCGGCGAGAGAGAAAGGGCGCACAGCGGTGCGCCCCTACGGGAGAGAGGGGGAGAGCGGAGGGGAGTCGTGAGCGGATGAAATGGAAGTAGGGAAAATAGTTCGCGACACGATGACCGGGCGCGACAACCTCACCTACGACGCGGCGCGCGTGGTGGGCGTGCTCGGCGCGCTCGCGTACATCGCGTTTTGGGCGTCGGCGGTGTTTGGGCTGGGCGTATTCAGCGCGACCGATGCCGGCGCGTACGGCACCGGCCTCGGATTGGTGCTGCTCGCGATGGCGGGAGCGGTGCGAATCAAGGCGGCGCAGGAACCGTCGGGCGCGCCCGGTACCGTCGGCGGTACGGGGGGAGGCGTGCAGGGATGAGCTGGGATGCAATCGCGACGTTTGCGCTCGCGCTCGCGACCATCGCGGGACTCAACGTTGGGATGATCAAGTGGATGCTCGATCGGCATTTCGCATCGCTGGTTCGCGGCAGCTCGCGGGTCGAAGCTGTGGCGCGCGAGCTTTACGAACTGCGCGCGCAACTGCCGATCGAATACGTGCGGCGCGAGGACTGGATCCGCTTCAGCGGCACTCTGGACGCGAAGCTGGATGCATTGCGCGAGGAGATGCGCGAAGAGATCGCCGCGGTAAAGGAGCGGCTCTATGACTGACGCGATAGATATCGAACAAAAGCAGCGGGAAGAGGCGCGCTGGCGAATCCTCAGAGTAATTGACGCGGGGCGGCCGATCGCGGTCTCCGAGCAAATCATCTGGCGCGTGCTGACCGACATCAAGATCCGGTTCTCGCTCAACTCGGTGCGCCGCGAGCTTTCGTATTTGAAGGACCATGGGCTGATCGAGCTGGAAGGCGAGGACGCCGACACGTGGTTTGCGAAGTTGACCGCCAAAGGAGTGGACACGGTCGAGTACACGGTGCCGACGCCGGCCGGAATCGCAAGGCCGAAGAAGTACTGGTGAGTCGCGCACCGCCGGTGGGAGAGCTTTGCATACGCGACGACCTAACCCCTGACCCCTTCCCTAAAGGGAAGGGGAACCGGAGGCGGCCGCGAGTCGCGACGGCCGGTAACAGGAAGTGAGGCATCGGCGAGGAACGGGACCAACGGGAACGGAGTGGCAGCGATCATCGGAGGATGCAGGGGATGGGAGATCTGCGGGGCGAGAGTTCCACCCAAGATTTCAACCTAAAAGGTTGGGCCAAGATTTTAGGATTGACCGCGTGAGAACCAACTGAGAGCAATCGACAGCAGAGCAACAGAGAGACGAACGAGTGTAGGGGCGCACGGCGGTGCGCCCGTGTGAGCGGGTGAAGAAGGAAGCGAACAGCGGTGCGAA
>CAYSCX010000087.1:1614-5959 GCA_964429575.1 uncultured Binatia bacterium (SeqCode)
GCACGGCGGTGCGCCCGTGTGAGCGGGTGAAGAAGGAAGCGAACAGCGGTGCGAAGGTTGCGAGTCGAGAGCCTCGACGCCCAGTAATGGGAACCGAAACCGCAACTGGAAGTTTGCTCCCGTTGGTCGGGGTCGTTGGTCGAGAGCGGAGGCGGCACAAGATCCCGAATCTGCCGAAGAAATTGCGCGAGGAGCTGGAGCGCAAACTTCGCGAGGAAGACTTCGAGAGCTACCGCAAACTCTCGAAGTGGCTGGCGGACAAGGGCTACGCGATCTCACATGCGGCCCTGCAGAACCACCATGTGAAATTCGAGCAGCACTTGGAAGCGATCAAGCTGGCGACGGCGCAGGCGCGAGAGATCGTGGCGGCATCGCCGGACGACGACAACCAGATTTCGGAAGCGCTGATGAGACTGGTGCAGACGTCGCTATTCGAGGTGCTGGTGGAGCTCAGGAAACACAGGGCGAGACCAACGGATGAACCGAAGCGCAAGACGGCGACAGTGAGCAGCGAGCCGGGAAGAAATCCGCCCAACCTGAATCTCGCAGTGCTGGGAAGGACGGTTGCGAATCTGGGGCGCGCGGCGATTGCGCAGAAGAAGTGGATCGCGCAGACGCGGGCGGTGGTGCGCGAGAAAGTTGGAGAGGCGAAGGAGACGTTGAGCAAGGCGGAGAAGGGGGCGGGTTTGTCGGGAGAGGCGGCGGAGAAGATTCGGGCGGCGCTGGCGGGGATCGAGGTGTGAGGTCGGCCGCGAGTCGCGACGGCCAATAACATGAAGGCGAGGCATCGGCGAGGAACCGTTCCCGTTGGTCGGGTTAGTGGTCGCGAGCCGCGACGGGGGCTGCGAGGTTGAGACGACCTCTCCCGCTCGCAGGCTTCCTTCGTCGCTTGCGAGCGACCTCTCCTAAAGGAGAGGTGGAGAAGCAGAGGGCGCACAGCCGTGCGCCCCTACGGGAGAGAGGGGTCGCGAGCCGCGACTCCCAATAACAGGAAGGCGAAGGTTGGCCGGCGGATCGTTCCCGTTGGTCGGGACGGGTGAGTGGCTGTGGATAGTGAACTGAGCATCCTCTTGCCCTATCAGCGCAGATGGATCGCAGATCGTGCGCAGGTGAAGGTGTGGGAAAAGTCGCGGCGGATCGGCGCGACCTGGACCGAGGCGCTGGACCGTGCGCTCTGTGCCGCGACGACCGGCCGGGCGGGAATGGACGGCTGGTACATCGGTTACAACAAGGAGATGGCGCTGGAGTTCATCGAGGCAGCATCTTTGTGGGCGCGCCGTCTCAACCGTGCGGCGGCGGCGATAGAGGAGTGCGCGATCGAAGATGAACATCGCGACATCCTGGCGTACCGCATCCGGTTCGCCTCGGGGCACAAGGTGGTCGCGCTGAGTTCACGTCCGTCGAATCTGCGGGGCAAGGAAGGTTGCGCGGTGATCGACGAGGCGGCATTTCACGACGACCTTGCGGGGCTGCTCAAGGCCGCGCTGGCATTCGTGATGTGGGGCGGATGTGTGCGGGTGCTTTCGACGCACAACGGCGCGGATAATCCGTTCAACGAGTTGGTAACCGATATTCGCGCAGGGCGGCGGCGCTACGCATTGCACCGGACGACGCTCGACGACGCGCTCGCCGACGGGCTCTACAAGCGGATCTGCGCCGAGCTGAAACGGGAGTGGAGCGCGCAGGGCGAGGCGGCATGGCGCGCCGAGATAATCGAGTACTACGGAGACGGCGCGGATGAAGAGCTGTTTTGCACGCCGCGCGCGCGTGGCGGCGCGTTTTTGTCATCGGCCCTAATCGAGAGCCGGATGCGCGCGGGAGCGCCGGTGTTTCGACTGGAGGTGTCCGACGATTTTGCGCAGCGCCCGGAAGGCACCCGCCAATCCGAAGTGCAGGCGTGGTGCGCGGAGAACCTCGAGGCGGCGCTCGGTTCGATGAACCCGACGCGCGCGAGTTTTTTCGGCGAGGATTTCGGCCGCTCGGGCGACCTGACGGTGATCTGGCCGCTTCAGATCGAGGCGGACTTGCGCCGGACGACGCCGTTCGTGGCCGAGTTGCGCAACGTGCCGTTCCGGCAGCAGGAGCAGGTGCTGTTTTACATCGCGGACCGCCTGCCGAAGTTCATCGCGGGCGCGATGGATGCGCGCGGCAACGGGCAGTACCTGGCGGAGACCGCGGCGCAACGATACGGCGCGGGTCGAATCGCGCAGGTGATGCTCACGCAGGAATGGTATCGCGAGAACATGCCGAGGTATCGGGCGGCATTCGAGGACGGGACGATCGAGATTCCGCGCGACGCGGATATTTTGCTGGACCATCGCGCGATCGTGATCGAGCGCGGAGTTGCGCACGTCGCGGAGGGCCGCACGCGCGGGAGCGACCGCAGGCCCAGGCACGGTGATTCGGCGATCGCGGCGGTGCTGGCGTATTTCGCGAGCAGGATGGACGCGGGAGTGGTCGCGTACGAGCCGGTGGCGCGCGAGCGGCGGTCGATGTTCGCGGCGGCGGATGCGGACAGCGGCGATGAGATGAGGTTGGTGGAGGCGCGCGCGAGGTTTGGAAGAGGGGCGTGGTAAGTCGCGAGCCGCGACTCCCAGGGGCCGGAGGCGGAGAGCAGTGAGGATGGCGCTCCCGTTGGTCGGGTCGTAGAAAAAGAAGGGCGCACAGCCATGCGCCCCTACGGAAGAGAGAGAAAGGGGTTGGTGGAAAGGGGCGCGGAACATGCGCGAGATGACGAGGATGGGAGGATGTGACGATGACGCTCTATGACGCATTCGGGCGCGAAGTGGATATGGCGGCGCTCAGGCGCGAGCAGGCGGGAGCGACAACCACCGGCGTCCGCAACGTGTATTCAACAATGCATCCGTCGGCGGGGCTGACGCCCGAGCGGCTTAGCGACATCCTGCAGGCCGCGGAGGCGGGCGATCCGTATCAGTACCTCGAGCTTGCCGAAGAAATGGAGGAAAAGGATCTCCATTATCTCGCGGTGCTGACCACGCGCAGGCAGTCGGTCGCGGAGCTTGATGCGCTGGTGGAGCCGGCGAGCGACGGCGCGGACGATATTCGCGCGGCGGCGATGGTGCGAGAAATGCTTCTGCAGGGCACGCTCAGCATTGAGGCGGTGCTTTTCGATCTGCTCGATGCATTGGGAAAGGGATTCTCGGTGGTCGAAATCATGTGGGACACGTCGGGACGCGAGTGGGCGCCGGCGGGGCTTAAGTGGCGCGACCCGCGCTGGTTCGTATTTGACTGGATGACCGGCGACGAGCTGCGGGTGCGTTGCATGCGCGAGGAGGCGGCGGGCGGAAATTCCGGCGGCGACCGCGGCGGCGCACACTTCAAGGGCAAGGGGATGTTCGGCGCTGCGCGGCGTGGGTGGGACGCGCAGCCGATGTCGGAGCCGCTTTCGCCGTTCAAGTTCATTGCGCACGTCGCAAAGGCGAAATCTGGGCTGCCCATCCGCGGCGGATTAGCCAGAGCGGCTGGATGGGCGTACCTATTTAAGAACTACATACTAAAGGACTGGGTAACGTTCGCCGAGATATTCGGGCAGCCGGTGCGGATCGGAAAGTACCAGCCCGGCGCAACCGAGATGGACAAGCGCACGCTGCTGCGCGCGGTCGCGAACATCGGAACGGATGCGGCGGCGATAATTCCGGAGTCGATGATGATCGAGTTCGTGCAGGCGCAACGGGGCGCGAGTCCGGAGTTGTACCAGCGGTTTTGCGAGTACCTGGATGCGCAGGTGTCCAAGGCGGTGCTGGGGCAGACGCTGACCACGGAGATTGCGCGCGGGGCGGGATCGCGCGCGGCGGCGGAAGTGCACAATACCGTGCGCAGGGACATCATGGCGGCGGACGCGCGCAGGGTCGCGGCGACGGTGACGCGGGATTTGGTAAAGCCGATTGTGGATTTGAATCTCGGGCCGCGCGCGCGTTATCCGAAGTTCGTGCTGCGATTGGCGCAGGACGAGGACGTGCGCAGGTTCGCGGAGGTGGTCGCGATGCTCGCGGATCGCGGGCTTCGAGTGAGTCAGCGCAGGGTCCTGGAGCGGCTGGGGCTGCCGGCGGCGGCGGACGATGAGGCAGTGCTGGAGGGGCGGCGCGGCACGACCTAACCCCTAACCCCTTCCCTAAAGGGAAGGGGAACCGGGAAGGGGGAGCGGAGCGCGGGGAGAGTGGAGCAGACCAGGATGGGCCGGTTATGCGCGGCGGGGGGGTTGGCGGCGGAGGCGGCGGATAGTGCGTTTCACCGCGCGCTTGGGGGCCTTGCGAATCGCGCGCAGGGTACGGCGGCCGCCGAGGTAGAGCGTATCGAGAATGAAACGGGCGAGGGCGACGCCGGC
>CAYSCX010000088.1:0-5758 GCA_964429575.1 uncultured Binatia bacterium (SeqCode)
CTTGCGGCACCGGATCCTAAGTCCGGCGCGTCTGCCATTCCGCCACTCTCGCACAAGGGGAAAAGCTGCCGTAATTCGCGGGTTTTTTCAACTGGCGTGGGCGTCATTACCGGTCTTTAGGGGGCTGACTTTTGCGGTACTTTTGCTGTTCTGGCTGGCGGTGGCCTCGGCGGCGTGAAAATTCTCCAGCTTGGCGGCCGCCTCTTGGAGCATCGTGGCATCCACGATCGCGTAGCGCCTATAGACGGCTTCGGTTTTGTGGCCCGTGAGCTTCATCGCTGCGCTGCGCGAGACGCCGCTGCGCTCAAAATTTCGAACGGCCGTCCGGCGCATGTCGTGAACGAGCTTTCCGGGCACGCCAGCATCATCGCAAGCTGTCGCCCATGCGCCGCGGAAATCGCGGATCGGACTGCCGTCGGGATGCACGAAAACCCAAGGTATCACGGCGCTCAGGCGGCGCTCGATGGCCTTCACGCGCTCCCGCTGTTCGTCGAACACGGAGCGCAGGTCGGACGAGAGCGGGAACTCGCGGCCTTCGGAGTTTTTCGATTCTCCGGGATCGAGCCTCAGCCATCCGGCGTCGAAGTCAACGTGCCGCCACTGACGCGTGAGCAGCTCGCTCTTGGTTCGCCAGCCCGTGATGTAGGCGACGGTCGCAACCGGCCTGAGATAGTGGGGCAGATGGCGCAGTACCGCGCGGAATTGCTCGGGCTCAAAGAACCCTTTTCGCACGTTGTCTACTTTCAGCATCGCGAACTCCGGTCGCGTCCCAACCTTGCCCGCCCGAGCGCCGAGCCGAAGCCCGCGGCGCAGCATCGCCAGCTCGTAGTTCACGGTGCTCGCCTTGGCGCCTTCGCCGAGGCGGTGCGCTTGGTAGCGCGTGATCAAGTCGGAGGTGATGTCGCGCGCCTTGCGCTCCGCGCGGAAGAACTCCCGCAAGTGCGCGCCGGCCTGAATTACGCGATCGACGCTCTTGCGCGAGTTGGCGAGGTAATCGGCCGCCACCATGTCGAGCAGATCAGCGAGCGTGGTCTTGTCGAGCTGGGGGCCAACCGGTTTGCCAGCGGCGGAGTCGGCGATACGTGCCTTCAAGAGCCTGACGGCGTCGGCGCGGTTTTGAGTATGGGCGTTCTGGGTAATCCTCTCTCCGTGGACGAAGTAGCAGATCCACCAGGTCGACGCGTGCTTGAGCGCACCGTTGCGATCGCGGTAGCCGGGCTGGAAGACTCGGCCCATTCCCCGCAACCTGCCCGACTGGCTCCGCGGCCCTTTGGCTTGGACGCTCGTCGGCGTCACGGCGAGCGGTTGCTTTGGATCGATTGCGTCGACCTCGCGTTCGGGCGGCTGCGCTATTTTCTCGGGAAATGCCTGCGCCAGCTGTGGATCAAGCTTTCGCAGCTTGTCGACGGCGTTGCGATACGCGCGTTCCATCTCTTCACGGGATTTCACGATTTCCCTCCCCGGCGAGCCTTGGTCGGCCGCCTCAAGTACGTCTCGATCGCTTCGCGCACGAGCTCGGCGATCGCCACATGCCGGTCGAGTGCGGCGATGGCGAGCCTACGGTGCAGTTTCTCCGGCAACGCCATCGACGTCACGATCATGCCCTCGCGGGTGCGGGCTCTGCGCTTCTTCATTCCTTAGACGATACTATAGCGCCGGAGAACTGTCCACCGCGTCAGGGCCGTTGGGTTTCGCGCCAGCGCCTGAGCGCGGCCTCGCTGCAGACGATTGACTTGCGCGAGGTTCGGCGGACGAACGGCAATTTCTTGGAATTCCTGAATACCCAGCGCCGATTCTGCCCGAGTTGGCGCGCGATCTCGTCCGCGTCGAGGGTCCGATCGGTCGCACTCTGGTCTGAGCGACGCACTGGCTGCGATTTGGCGGCCGCGAATAGTGCTTCGGCAAGCGCGGTTTGGACGATCGCGCAACGGACGGCGAGCGCAGCGAACGTTTCTAGCGATAAACCAGCTGCGCTGCTAGGATCGGCTGCGACTTCCTCGAGCGACGGAACCACCGGGAGGGCGGCTGCCTGGGCGTGTCGGTCCGTCACGTAGTTGCCGTCTCCGTTGCGCACGTCCGTTTCTAGTTCCTCACATCGCGAAGAACCGCGATCGCATCGGCATTCGAGGTTTCATCGTCTCGGCGCACATCATCCATCGCAATGCGAGAACGGCTGCACGCTGGGCCGCGTGCCGCGCTTCGCAATCGCGCGATGCACTCGTGGTTCACGACGCAAACGTCCTTGAAATGTCGAGGGTTTTCGCCGGCGCGGGCGGTGAAAACAATCGGCTGATTCCACGCGTTCCACGACTTCCGTTTTCAGACGTACGCGCGCACGCGCGCGCATAACGCTTGAAATGCAAGTCCGCGGAATGCGCGGCATGGATGTGATGGTTTGTCATTTAATTCTGAGTCCGAACAAGCCCCGACCGACGGCGAGTCTCCCGGCTCTGAAGCCTTTGTCTTGAAGCGTTTCGGTCAGAGAGTTCTGCGTACCGGGCCATTCATTCGCGGATTCGCACCATGATTTCCATGATGCGAACAGCTCTTTCGAGGTCGTGAACACCGTGCCGTCGAGCTCAACGCATTCGTCGAGCCACCTGGTTATTACGTCCTGCTCTTCGAGGTAGCGGTCGGTCGCGGCGCACACCTCGTCCGGTGGATTCAGGCCGATGCGCTGCCACTCAAGGCATCCCTCGATAGCCCAGCGAAGAATCGATGGTGCTTCCGCGCGCAACTTCGCGCCAAGGTCTTGGTCGCGCTTCTCCTTCGGAATCACCACGGTGAACGGAATTAGATGTAGCCGCCGCCGCATGGCTTCGTCGACGTTGCGCAGGCCCGGCTTATGGTTACCCGCGATGAACGGCTTAAACTGCGGCGTGAATTGAAAGAAGTCGCCTCGCATGAATCGAGCTGACACGCGGTCACCACCTGTCAACTCTTTGAGGCGACTCTCGTGCCAGGTGCGTCCACGGCCGATTTCAGTTGCGGTCACGAGACGAGCGCCCATGAGGTTCGCGATTTCCGTTGGGTGGCGTTCGATTCGCGACACCAGGAAAGTCTCGGCCGGCACCGCACGCGCGTAGTCACCCATCATGTCGGCTATGGTCTTAACAAAGGTTGTTTTGCCGTTGGCGCCGGTCCCGTGCGCGAAGAAGATTGCAGCCTCGCTGGTGACGCCGGTGAGCGAATAGCCCGCGACGCGTTGCAAGTACTCGGTCAGCGCGGCGGTCTCGGCGGGATTGTCACGGCGCGTGATTTCGGCAAGGAACGTCAACCAGCGCGGACAGTGGGCAGCTGCGGCAGGCGCGACTTCCGTGGATTTGGTCGCGTAGTCTTTGCGACGGTTGGCGCGCAGCTCGCCGGTGCGAAGATCGACTGCGCCGCCCGGCGCGTTTAGGAGCCATAGATCCGCGTCAAAAATATCGGGCGGCAAAACGATGCGCGGATCCGAGCGTGCGAGCTTGACCACCGCCGCGACTGTACGCGCCGCGCTCAACTGCGCCTTCATGCGCCGTTTCGCCGTGGCCGCAGCGGACCGGCAGACTACGCGCGAATGATCGAAAACACGCAGAATTTGATCGGGCACCCATGCGGCACCGTTCCACGCGTACCACTTGTTGTACGCGGGCACGTGGCGCAGGTCGTCGCCGTAGCGTGCGGCGAATTCGAGCGCGAGCGCGTCTTCTGAGAAGGCGACAGATTTAGTCTGCACCGTTTCTGCGCTGCCATCGCCGTTCCTGAACTCGGCCCGGTCGGGCTGCTTGATTACGTTGGCAATGATGGCGTCGAGTTCAGCGCGCGCCATCGGCGGCCGGCAGCGGTCGCGGTTGGTCGCTTCGATGGCCGCGCGAATCGCCGACTCCGGCAGCCTCTTGGCTCTTAGTGATCGGCCCAGCTTGTATAGCCAAGAGTTACGACCCTCGCCCTCGACGATAAAATCATCCGGCAGCTTGAAGCTCCCGCCGTTCTGGTTGCCGTGCTGCCCGGCTCTTATTGAGTTGACCAACCACTCGGGCATCGCCGACGGCGGAAGGGTGTCCGAGAGTTCATAGCCGGCCATCCAGATGTAGCGGCGCTTCGTTTTGGATCCGACGCCGACGACCAGGCCGCCTTCGGTTCTGATGTCGAGTCCGCGAGCGAAGCGTACGGCGTTCCCGACGCTCGCCTCGAAGCGGAAGTAGTAGTGCGCGCCGCCGGAACCGGTGGTGGCTACTGGCGTGATGGGCAATTCGCCGTGTTTCAATTCGAGTTCTCGCAGCGTCTCACGTCCGATATCACCGTCAACATCGAGAACCGTCAGGCCCGATTTCTCGCCGCACGCGACGCCGATATTTGCCCCCGGATTGGTGTGCCACCAATCTCGGATAACACCCTCATCCGTCGCGGCGTCGGCCTGCCATCCTTTGTTTCGGGGATGCTTGCCCGCGCTGGAACAACCGAGCTTGCCGCAACTGCATTCACCGTCAGACTCGATGTGATGCACGGGAAATACGGGGATGCCCCGTCGCGCGTAGGCCAGGGCGTAGGCCCGCTTGGGCGCTGCCCTTAACTGCGTTGCGGGGACTGCCGGCTCAGCGGCAGTTTCGGAAGTCGGCGGAAACAGGTCAACGGTTTTGCAGCCGCATAAAGCACCGAATGCCGTGCTATTGCCGTTGGCCCAATCTCGCCCCCGCACGATTTCGCCGGGATGATGCGCGCACGTCGCCCGCGAAGTTTCGCGCGATTCATTGATCCACGTTTTGCCGGGTAAGGATGGGGTGCTCATCGCCGACTGCGTCGTTCAGCCGCCGGAACGACCGCGCGCTCGCTAACAAACCGTTCGAGGTCCCGCCGGCGATATCGCACACCGCGTGATTTGCCGAGCCTTATGTACACGGGGCGCTGCCGAAGGTGTCGCCACGCCTCAAGTTGGCGTACAGGAATTTTTAGGAACGCGGCCGCTTCGATCGCTGTAAGCAAATTTTGTTCATCCACCTCCGGTCCTCCGTGAGACGCGTGCGCGTCCACGGGTGCTAGCGTAGGCCCCGCGTGACTCCACGAATAATGGAGAAAAACGGATTTTGGCAGGAAGCGGGTATGAACCGGCTATGGCGTCGTCGGTCGTGGACGGTGGCCGTTGATCACCCGGCGGATCAGCCCGTCGGGAGGCGTGAGCGATGGATCAACGGCCTTGAGACAGAGCTCCACAAAAGCTCTGAAACGACCTTTCTCCGCGCTCACATAAACATCGTAGGTACGACCTGGGAATTTCCCGTCGTGGAACTCGAACCAGATCAACGCGAGCAGGTTGATCAGCTCGCCCAGCGCGGGCTTTTTCATCACCGCCTTGGGGCGGATCGACTGGATGGCGCGACGTACCGTCGCCAGCGATCCGCGATATGGCTGCCTGGGCTCGGGCAGGTGCTTCAACTCGGCACGCCGCTTCAACTCGGCATAGTGATTCTGAAGAACTTCCCGCTCCTCGGGATCCAGTGTCTTCAATGCTTTCCGCAGTCGCTCATCGGAGAGCCTCGACATGCTGCTCAATGAAAGAACTTCCCATTTGCCGGGATCCAGTTCGCGCACTCTTGTCTTGGCTCTTGTCTTGGCTCTTGTCTTGGCTGCCCTTGTGGCCTGGTCCGCGGCAGCGAAGGCCAAATACGTGCGCAACGCCTCATCTATTCGCTTCCACGCCGCAAACTTCTTAATCGGGTTCGACTTGACCCGGCGACTAGCGAAGAAGCTATCGATAATGGCGCAATAGGACATTTTCCTG
>CAYSCX010000089.1:0-5478 GCA_964429575.1 uncultured Binatia bacterium (SeqCode)
GACGATGCTCGACGCATACATCGAGGCTTGGCAACTTCGTGAACTGGTGCTCAAGGGCGAAATTCGTCCGCGTGAAGTCGCCGAGTTTTTTCTGAAGCGCATCGATAAGTTGAATCCCAGTCTCGGCGCGTTCGTCACCGTGACGCCTGAGCGTGCGCTTGAGGACGCCGCGAGATTGGAGAAGCTTTCGCGCGACGGCGCTGCGAAGCTTCCGCTCTTCGGCGTTCCCTATTCGATCAAGGATCTCACTTGGACCAAGGGCATCCGCACCACGCTCGGCTCGAAGAACTACGCGAACTTCATTCCCGAGGTTGATGCGGAAATAGCCGTCCGGATGCGCGAGTCCGGTGGAATCATGCTCGGCAAGACGTCGACGCCGGAGTTCGGTGCGCGCGCAACTACGGAGGGCGGCGCATGTCCGACCGCGCGCAATCCATGGAACCTCGCACACACCGCGGGCGGATCGAGCGGCGGTGCCGCGTGTGCCGTCGCCTCGGCGCTGGGACCGATTGCCGAAGGGAGTGATGGCGGCGGCTCGATCCGGATTCCGTCGGCGTGCTGCGGCGCCGTCGGCCTCAAGCCTTCGCGCGGCCGCGTGACTCTCGCGCCGGTTCAAGGCGAGGGCTGGGGCGGTTGCAGCGCGAAAGGACCCATCGGCCGCTCGGTGCGCGACGTCGCGACGATGCTCGATGTGCTCGCGGGGCCGGCCGCGGGCGACCCGTATTGGCTTCCGAAGCCGCAGCGCCCGTTTTCGGCCGCGGTCAAAGACCGGCCGAAGAAGCTTCGGCTCGCCGCGCTCTCCGAAACGCCGCTCATCGATGTCGATCCAGAGGTACTCGCCGCTTTCGAGTCGTGCTGCTCCACATTTCGCGCGATGGGTCACTCCGTCGAACCGATTCATACCGATCTGTCACGGCTGCTCGAATGCACGTCGACGGTTGCGATCAGCGGAATCGGATCAATGCGGGTCGAAGATCCTGAATTGATCGATCCGGTGACACGTCCGGTCTGGGAATACGGACGCAAGATTTCCGCGGCGGAATACATTCAGGCGTTGACCCAGATGCACAACACTGCCCGCGAAATCGTGCAGGAACTTGCGCAGTATGACGCGCTGCTGACTCCGACGCTGACCAAGCCGGCGGTTCCGCTCGGCACGCTACCGTCGGCGGATCCTTGGAGGACAGACAAGCACGGCAGGCAGGTCCCGGAAGTCTACACCTGGACGGCGTTTGTGTTTCCGTTCAACGCGACCGGCCAGCCCGCGTTTTCGCTACCGGCAGGACTCACGAAGGCGGGCTTGCCGATCGGATTGCAGATCGTCGGGCGTCCCGCCGCGGAAGATGAAATCATCGCGATAGCGGCGTCATTCGAAGAAGTTCGCCCGTGGCGCGATCGACGCCCAGCGCTCGACTGATTCGCGGGGATTCTTATGTCGCATTGAAAACCGCCGACCAGGTCTGCGGGTCGAGCGGAAGCGACAGGTGCGAGTGCGTGACCATCCACTTTCCGCTGATCTTGAGATAGCCCTGCGTCAGCCGAAACGTCCCGTCGACGTTCTGCCCGCCGGGGTTTGCGACGGAGATCTGCACGATGCTCCACGTGAAGCCGACGTCGCCGCCGCACGCAACGCCCATCTCCTTTGACTCCACCTGCCACTTTCCGGGCATCAGTGTGAACGCCTGTTGCCACGTTTTTCGCCAGCCCGCGCCGCCGACGATCTTCAGCGGCATCACGTCGTCAAAGATTACGAGCGAATCGTCGGCGACGTAGCAACCGACGATTCCATTCACATCGCTCGCGCCAATCGCGCTGCGAATGCGCTGTTCGACTTCCCTGATCGCTTGCTCGTCGTTCATCGCTTTGTCTCCATCGTGCTCATCAAGCAGCGCCGGACGGACGCGGTTGGGCTTCCTCCGGGCCGACAAGTTCCGTTCGCAGATGTACGTACCGCGCGATGCCCGACCGCGTGATCAGCCCCGCGATCTTTCCCTGCTCCATCACCACCAGCCGCCCCGCGTCCTTTTCGCCCATCCGCTTGAGCGCCTCGCCGACCGACGCGGAGCCCGCAATTTCGAGACCCGGCTCTGCTGGGCGCATGATGTCGCGAACGCGGCGTCGCATGCGCTCGTCAGGAGGACAGTCGCGCACCTGGGCGAGCGACAACATGCCTGCAAGCCGCCCGTTGCTCACCACCGGAAAACCGCTGTAGCCGAGCCGCAGGAAGTAATCTTCGATCGCGCGTTCGACCGAAAGCTCCGGGTCGAGCACTACCGGTTCGCGCACCATGATGTCGGCGACACGCGAGCCGCCTAGCGCCAGCTGCATGATCAGTCCTTGGTAGCTCGTCACCGCGGCGCTTCGCAGAAAGAGCCCGATGAACACCAGCCACAGTCCACCGACCAGGCTGCCCGCGAAGATCTGCAACACGCCCAGCGCGATCAGTCCGAACGCGATACCGCGGCCCCAGTCGGCGGCGCGCTCGGTAGCGGAACGCATATTGCCGTCGCGCCACCACAGGTACGCGCGCAGCAGCCGTCCACCATCGAGCGGATAACCAGGCAGCAGATTGAACAACGCGAGCGCGAGATTGATGAACGCCAGATAGCGGAACATCGCGGACCAAAGCTGATAATCCGGCACGTGCGGCAGCCCAAGATCCACGAACCAGAAGATCATCGCGAGCCCGATACTCGTAAGCGGTCCCGCCGCTGCGATCTGGAATTCCACCGAGGCGCTTCGCGGCTCGCCCGACAGATGCGCCATCCCGCCAAAGATGAACAGCGTGATCTTGCGGACATCCTCGCCGAGCCGATTCGCAACCGCCGCATGCGAGAGTTCGTGAATCAGGACCGATGCGAAGAACAACAGCGTCGCGGCGAATCCGACGAACCAATACGCGCGCCACGTGTACCCCGGATAGTGGTAGGGGAAGTAGCCGGCTGAAAGGCTCCATAGGACCAGCGCGAAGATGAATAGCCACGAGTAGTCAATTTCGATCTCGACGCCCGCGATAGTTGCGATCCGAACCGCACTCTTTGTTTGTGTCGCTGCTGCCATGAAAAGTCTCCGAAATTCCGCCGAGCCTGGAACTGGCTTTGCGGCGTTCTGATAGGGCTACACAGTCTGACGCCGCGCGGTCAACCGCCGCGGCAACGATGCGACGCTGCTGATGTTGCAATCGACCGCCCGCCAAATGCCGTGATCGGCGATGCGAGTTGATCAGATTCGCTCCCCGCCTCGTTTACTCCCGCGCTCGACGCGAATACACTCTTTAACTGCGCGGTGAGATCCTTATCGGGCTCGCCGCGTTTCAATATTCAGGCCGACATGCGCCGCAACGATATACGCAACCTGGCGATCATCGCCCACGTTGATCACGGCAAGACCACCCTGGTCGACGCACTGTTGCGTCAGTCGGGCGTCTTCCGGTCGAACGAACAGGTGATCGACCGCGTGCTCGACAGCTTCGCGCTCGAGCGCGAGCGCGGCATCACCATCCTCGCGAAGAACACCTCCATTATGTGGAAGGGAGTGCGGATAAACATCGTCGACACGCCCGGCCACTCGGATTTCGGCGGCGAGGTCGAGCGCACGCTCGCGATGGTCGATGGCGTTCTGCTGCTCGTCGATGCGTGCGAGGGCGCGATGCCGCAAACCCGGTTCGTCCTCAAAAAGGCTCTGGAAGCCGGGCTGTCTGCGGTGGTCTGCATCAATAAAATCGATCGCGCCGATGCGCGGCCGGCCGAGGTGCTCGACGAGGTTTACGATTTGTTCATCGACCTCGACGCGACCGAAGATCAACTCGAGTTCCCGGTCCTATACACCAACGCTCGCGATGGCATCGCGCTCAGGGAACCGAGCGGAAGCGCCACCGACATCCATGAACTCTTTGAGACCATCGTGCGCCAACTTCCGGGCCCCGAAATTGACGACGGCGCTGCGCTCCAATTCCAGGCCAACAACCTCGAGTACAACGACTACGTGGGCCGGCTCGCGATCGGCCGAATCGTCGCGGGGTCAATCGTTTCAGGCGAAAGCTATTCGGTGTGCAGGCTCGACGGCGGCCGCACACAAGCGAAAGTCACTCACCTTTACGGCTGGCACGGTCTCAAGCGAATCGAACTGGAACAGGCGAAGGCGGGCGACATAGTCGCGGTCGCGGGCGTCGAGGATATCGCGATCGGCGAGACCATCGGAGCGCTCGAGGATCCCAAGCCGCTTCCCGCAATCCGGATCGATGAACCCACGGTCGCGATGACCTTCTCCGTCAACAATTCGCCTTGGGCCGGGCGCGAGGGCGAATTCGTCACCTCGCGAAAGTTGCGCGAGCGCATCGAATTCGAGGCCCGGCGCAACGTCAGCATCCGGATCGAGGAGCGCAGCGTCGATTCGTGGCAGATTCTCGCGCGCGGTGAATTGCAACTCGCGGTGATTGTCGAGACGATGCGCCGCGAAGGCTACGAGTTGCAGGTGTCCGCGCCCCGCGTCATCACCCGCGAGATCGGCGGCGTGTTGTCAGAGCCGATGGAGTTGGTGCTGATCGACATTCCCGCCGAGTTCATCGGGATCGTCACGCAGCTATTGTCGCCGCGCAAGGGCAAAATGCGCACCATGGTGACGCACACGACCGGCCGGGTGAGACTGGAGTACGAGATTCCGTCGCGCGGGCTGATTGGCTTTAGAAGCCACTTTCTCACCGATACGCGCGGTACCGGAATCATGAACCCGCTCTTCAATGGCTTCGCGCCCTGGTGCGGGCCAATTCAGTCGCGCAGCAACGGCGCGATGATTTCCGATCGCGAGGGAGCTGCGTCGGGCTACGCGCTCTGGCACCTGCAGGAACGCGGACAACTATTCATCGGCCCCGGCGATCCGGTTTACGAGGGAATGATCATCGGCGAGTACTCGCGCGAAACCAACCTGCCAGTCAACGTCTGCCGCGAGAAGAAGCTCACCAACATCCGCGCCGCGGGTCACGACGAGGCGATCAGGCTCTCGCCACCGCGGGTGATGTCGCTTGACCTGATGTTGGAATGGATCGACGAAGAAGAGCTGGTCGAGGTGACTCCCGCTTCGGTGCGCATGCGCAACCGCATCTTGAAGACTGCACTGCGCAATAAACATCGCGCGGCTTCACACCATCCTCCCCCGCCATCTCCGCCAGGCTGACGATTCGACGCGCGCACTCCCGTGCGTGCTCAGTTGCCGAGCCGCCGATGCGGGTTTATCGTGAACCTTGGCAGAGTGTTGAGAAACGCGGAACATATCGGCGCGGTCCCGAAGGTGTGCTCAACACTCTGCGTGAAAGTTGGCTTCCTTCCTCAGCTTCTCCCCCATTGGGGGAGAGGAGAGAGAGGGAGCAGGCGGTTGAAAATGGCTTTTTCAACCGCCTGCTGGCGCCCCCTTAGCTCAGATGGATAGAGCACAGGATTCCTAATCCTGGGGCCGTGGGTTCGAATCCCGCAGGGGGCGCCA
>CAYSCX010000090.1:0-5408 GCA_964429575.1 uncultured Binatia bacterium (SeqCode)
TCGATGCGCCGATGCGGCTGATCAGCGAAGAGATGTGCATGGCGTTCTCGGGGCCAGCGCGCAACTATCACACCGATCGCGCCAAGGCGATTGAACTCGGCTTCCCGGACCTCGTCGTGCAGGGGATGCTCTCAGTCTGTCTCGTGTCAGAAATGATGACGCGGCGCTTCGGACTCGGCTTCTACAACGGCGGCCGCATGGACTTGCGGCTTGTGAACGTGCTGTGGGGCAATGACACGACCGGAGCAAAGGGCCGCATCATCGAGCGGCGTCCCGAGGGCAAGCGCACGCGCGCGGAGGTCGAGGTGTGGTGCGAGAAGGCCGACGGCGCCAAGACGATCGTCGGCACCGCGAGCGCGCTGGAACTGTAGAGAAGCCGACGTGAAGCTGTGACTGCGTGCCGTCCGCTCGCGGCCGCTGTAACCGCCGCCGCGGCGCGGGCAAACATCGCCGCGTGCCTCGCACCGGCCGCGCGCTCCGACCTCTCAAACGTGCCTCGAGCACGAAGTCCGCTGCCTGTATCCGTGCAGCCGCGACTTCGATCTCTGCGTGGTCCGCAGAGAAGCCCGCCACGTATGCGAGTGGAAGCTCGCGAACTGCCACAAGAAGTGCGCCGACGAGCGCGCGGTGTGCGAACAGCGCTACGGAACCCCCACGCCGACCGTGACGCCGGCGGGCAGGCTACGCCACGGTGAGACACTCGATGTCCGGGATCTGTTTCGGGATCTGCGCGGTCAGAACTTCGTGTCCACTCTCGGTGACAAGCACGTCGTCCTCGATTCGAATTCCGATGCCCCGGAAGTGGGCGGGAACGCTGTCGTCATCGGCGCTGATGTAGAGCCCGGGCTCGACCGTGAGCACCATGCCGGGCTCGAGCACGCGCGACTTGCCGCCGACGCGGTAGAGGCCGGCGTCGTGCACGTCCATGCCGAGCCAGTGGCTGGTCCGATGCATGTAGAAGCGGCGATACGAACCTTGCGCGATCACTTCCTCGACGGAGCCCTTGAGCAGCCCGACGCTGATCATGCCGGCGATGAGCACTTGCAACGCCGCCTCGTGAGGATCATCGAAGTGCACTCCCGGCTTCACCGTTTCGATCGCCTTCAGTTGCGCGTCGAGCACGATTGAGTAGAGCTCGCGCTGCAACTGGCTGAAGGGCGCGTGCACGGGGAAGGTGCGCGTCACGTCCGAGGCGTAGTACTGGTACTCGCAGCCCGCGTCGATCAGCAGCAATTCGCCGTCGCGCAGCTCGCGATCATTTTGCACGTGGTGAAGGATTGCCGCATTGGGTCCCGACGCGATGATCGAGGGGTAGCTCGGACCCGCGGCGCCGCGCGAGCGGAAGGCGTAATCGACTTCGGCCTCAAGTTGCCACTCGAACATTCCGCCCCGCGCAGTGCGCATCGCACGTTTGTGCGCCTCGGCGGAGATCGCAATGGCACGGCGCATGAATTCGATCTCTTCGGGCTCCTTGGTGAGGCGCGCCTCGTGGATGATTTCGCGCGGGTTGAGAATCGCGGTCGGGCCCGATCCGACGCGCGGGCGCATCTCCTGCGCGGAGCGAATCAGCGCGAGGATGCGAGTGTTCATGCGATCGTTATGGCCGAACGCATAATGGACGCGCTCCGCGCGCTCAAGGTAGCGCGGCACCACCCGGTCGAGTTCATCAATTGTAAACGCCTTGTCGGCGCCGTAATCGACGATCGCACCTTCGACGCCGGCGCGCCGCCCGGTCCACGTCTCGCGTTCCTTGTCGCGCGGCCGGACGAACAACACGAACTCACCGTCCGGATGGCCCGGCGCAAACAGCGCGACCGACTCCGGCTCGGGAAACGCGGTCAGATAGTAGAAGTCGCTGTCTTGGCGATAGCGGTACTCGACGTCGTTGGAACGGACCGAAACGGGAGCGCTGGGAAGTATCGCGGCGGACTCCGCGCCGATCGCGTCCATAAAGCGGCGGCGCCGCCGCTGAAACAGTTCGAGCTTTCCGTTCGCGCTCATCGCCCGTCCAGTCGAGTTTGCCCTCGCGAGCGCGCGCACTCAACCGGCGATCGGATCACGGCCAGCCGGCGCCGGGCACCTCGACCGGGGCAACCTCGATGCGCGCGCTGCGCTTTGCGCGGCACTCATCGGCGTTGATGCTGTCCGCCAGCAGGGCGAACAGCGTCGTGCGATCCGCGCCGCCGAGCGCGCACGCGATCGCCTGCGAGTCGCACGCGATGCGTTCGGCGACTTTGCCGCCCTCGAAGACGCGAAGCAGCTCGTTGGTGAACGGCGAGGCGACCCAGACGGCGCCTTCGGCGTCGAGCGCGATGCCGTCGGGAACCGCGGGCTTGATGTCGGCCCACACCCGGCGGTTGGTGAGGCTGCCGTCAGGTTGAATGTCGAACGCGGTCAGGCGGCGGCCGAACGACTCGCCGACGATGAGGGTGCGGCCGTCGGGCGTGATGACGCTGCCGTTGGGGAAGTCCATCCCGGTCGCGACAATGCGCGCGGCGCCGTCAGGCTCGACCAGCACGACCTCGGCGGGCTTTCGTTGCGCGCCGGGAATCATGTCGAATCCGAAGTTGCCGACGTACGCGCGGCCTTTGGCGTCCACCACCATGTCGTTGCAGGTGAATGACGCGAGCTTGGAGATGTCGGCGTGGAGCTTGAGGCCGCCGGGCTCGAGGCGAAGCAGGCGCCGATCGTTCATCGAGACCACCAGCATGCGGCCGTCGGGCAGCCAGCCGAGTCCGGATGGCGAGTTGGGCACTTCGCATACCACGGAGGTCTTACCGTTGAGGTCAACGGTGATGACCTTGTGGTCGTGCATGTCGGAGAAGTAGAGCACGCCGTCGCGCCAGCGCGGGCCTTCGGGAAAGACGAGACCGCCGAGCAGCAGTTCGAGTTTGCGCATGGCTAACCTCCGATGGGGGGAGCGGCGGTACGTGAGTCGCAGCGAAGAATCGCCCGCCGGCGGCGGCACGGTCAAGCGCGCGCCGCCAGCGAAGCCGATCGGGTCGCGCGAGATGAAGCGGTGGAGCTCCTGCGAGTAGTAGCGGCCTCGCAGGTAATAGAGGTCCATCTCCTCGTCCTCGCGCCCGGTGAAGCGGTAGCGGTTGGTGGTGGTGTCGCCGCTCACGGTGGTCCTGCCGAACGGCTCGTACTTGAACTGGCTCTTCACCGCCCCGTTGGGGTTTGTCAGCGCGATGGTCGAGCCCAGCGCGTCGGCCAGAAAGTAGCGCGTGGCACTCGGCAGCGTTGGCTTGAATCTCTAATGGAGTCGAAATCCGGGGAGGGGGGTCGATGTCGCTGCCACAGACCTGCTTTCTGATTATGGCAGAGTTTGTCCGATTGGCCGTGCCTCGACGCGCTCCCCCGTCAACCTCAATATCTCCAGCGTCCCGTCGGGTTTGATCGTGGCCCGATCCGTATC
Organism: uncultured Binatia bacterium (SeqCode); assembly: GCA_964429575.1. GTDB lineage: Bacteria > Desulfobacterota > Binatia > Binatales > Binataceae > CAYSCX01. The sequence goes on from CAYSCX010000090.1 coordinate 3,419, forward strand.
AGGAGAAAAATCCGGAAGGAAGTCAGGGACCCACCAACCTTTTCCAGCGCATTCTATTAGTATCACCGATCGCTTTGGGTGGCCGGAAAGATCGTATGACCATGACTTCCCGCTGTGATCGATCGTGAGGTCGTCGGCGATGCTCATGGCTCGCATCTCGCCCGGTGGCACCGAGCACTCCCAATTGAGACGATAACCACGATCGGTACTCAGAAGTCTCACATCTTGGCCGCTATCGTTCTGAACTCGCAAGATCTCTCCGCGGACGAACTGCTCGCAGCCAGATGTCATGACCGCACCCGAGACGACGAACGCAAGCAAGACGCGACGAGTCATAGTCACCATCCCCATGGCTGGGGCGTACTCATCAAGGGTCCGGTCTCCATGAAATTGCCGTAGTGCGTACCCCGACCCGAGAGGATCGAAAAGCTCATACCGACGGCGTGAGCGAAAAGATAGCCGGGACCTAGAATTTCGCCCTGATAGGTGTGTGCTTGTTCGTGCCCAGCGTTCGCTTCACCGCCGGTACCGTACAAGATGGCGTTTCCGAGCGTCAGCGCGCTGCCAGTGGGAATCAGCGGGTGACTAGTAAATTGGATAGCATTATTGCCAATACCGCTATACTTTGCACCACCAACGAGCCCCACTCCGCCCGCGATCAAACCGATCCCAGTATTGGGTGAATTCCAGACCTTTCCTACCGCGCCCGCGAAGCCTTGAAGTCCGCCAACTGCGCCGACGCCGCCGACTGGGCTCTGTGCGGTGAAGCCAAAAGCGAAAGGCCCGTAGATCGCAAACTCGTTCCAACCGGTCGCGAGGATCACTGTGGCTTCTATGGGCACGCCGCCGGCCTGTGCCTGCCCTCCAGGGGCTCCGATTCCGCCATGCCCGTACGGGACTCCACCGACAGAGTCCCAACCTCCCGGCCCGACGCTGGTGGGGAGACCATAGAGTCCCATCGCGTCCGTAATGTTCGTTGGGCTGTTGCCGGCGTAGGAGTAAAGATTCGCGTCGCCGCCGGCGAAGCCGATCGGGTCGCGCGAGATGAAGCGGTGCAGCTCCTGCGAGTAGTAGCGGCCGCGCAGGTAATAGAGGTCCATCTCCTCGTCCTCGCGCCCGGTCCATCGGTAGCGGTTGGTGGTGGTGTCGCCGCTGACGGTGGTCCGGCCGAACGGCTCGTACTTGAACTGGGTCTTCACCGCCCCGTTGGGGTTGGTCAGCGCGATTGTAGAACCCAGTGCGTCGCTCGAAAAGTAGCGCGTGGCGGCGGGCTGAATGCGGGTGAAGATCTCGTCGAGCGCAAGCCCGGTCAGGTAATTGATGGTGTCGGCGCCTCTCACTTCCTTCACCACGTTGAGGCCGTCGTACAGGTAAGTCGTAGTCTCGGGCGCGCCGGTGCCGATTCTGACCGTCCGGCTCTTGCGCCGTCCGACCGCGTCGTACTGGAAGGTCTCATCGACTATCGTGCTGGTTCCGGCTGGGATGCCGTAGGCCTCGACCAGCTGATTGCGCTCGTTCCAGGTGAAGTTCAACGACGAGCACGAACCCTTGCACAATAGGTTGCCGTCGGCGTCGCTGGTGTAGCTGCTGGTGAGCTGGTTGTCGGCCTGGTAGGTGAACGCGCGCGCCGCCCTCTCCCAAGTCAGGGAGAGGGTCGCGAGCCGCGGCCTACCTAACCCCTGACCCCTTCCCTAAAGGGAAGGGGAACCGGACCGCGGCGAGAGAGGCGACTGCCAGGAAAGAGGGCGCACAGCCGTGCACCCCTACGTGGACGGGGAGAGGGCGCACAGCTGTGCGCCCCTACGAAAGAGGGAGAGCGGCGTCTATTCGAGGGCGCCGAGCGCGCGGAGGTGCTCGACTTCGGAGGCGGAGTAGCCGAGCGTGGTGGTCAATACTTCATCGGTATGCTGGCCGATGCACGGTCCCGGCGAGCGGACCTCGCACGGCGTCGCACTCATCCGCCACGGCATCCCGCAGTGTTTGCGAACGC
>CAYSCX010000091.1:0-5215 GCA_964429575.1 uncultured Binatia bacterium (SeqCode)
CACCGCTCTCTTGCTCGATCTTGGAGGCGTTGACGCTACCGTCAGGCTGAAGCGCGCCTTCAACCTCGACGCTGGCGCCGGCCGTCAGGTCTGCGCACGCCGCGGCGACATCTTCACCGAGCGATTCGATTTCAATCATCGTCGTATCGCCGATGTTCACGATGACGTCCGCTTCTCCACCGCGGTCGACGGTAATCGAACTCGGACAGGTCGTACTGGTGATCGTTCCGTCGAACTCAGCGTCGTCCATATCGTCTTCACCCTCGCCGTCTTCGCCGACTTCGAGCTCTTCAGCGGTGATAGTGGAATCCGGGTTTACGATGCCCTCCGCCTTCGCCGGCGAACCGACCAATCCGGCTAGTTCCTCGCAGGTCGCAATCGGCGCGTCTGTTTCTTCGTTCTTGAGCTCGGTCGTCAGCGGGTCAATCGCCATTGTCACGGAAGTCACGTCGTTGGACACGGTGAAAGTCTGCGGCGCCGTATCGCAGGAGACCGCTGAAAGCGTACCTTCAATCTTTGTTTCTACCGTCTCGGCTTCAGCTGTGCCGCCGGGCGTTAGTGTCACATCGCTCAGCACGACCGTCGTGCCGGCGGGCGCGGTCACGGGCATGCTGAACTTCTGCTTGCCCTTCTTAAAGACAAGGGTGTGCGTGCCGGCGAGTTTCGCCGAAGTGATGCTGAAAAGACCCGCGCTGGTCGGGCGGTAACCCTTGCGGCTGCCGCGCACCTTGACCACCACACTACCCTGGCCTGCTGCCATGGAACCCGCCACAACCGTGACGGGCCCGGCAGCGCGGGCAGTCGACTCAGCGATCGCCGAGATGATCAACCCGACCGCGAAGGCGAGCGCAGTAGCCGCGCCACCAACAAAAACCGCCCTTCGTCGCGTGCGCCAAGCTTCCACCGTTTGATCCCTCCTTTACGGTCAGACCTCGAATTCAAGATTAGCTGACGTCAATGATCATCGCACGCGATACCAAATTGAGGCAAGACTTTTTGTCACTGTTGCACGACAAATTGATGATCGGGCGTGATTATGCGACGTGAAGAGCACTCGATCATGGATTGATTGAACTAAATGGTGAACTCACAATAGATATGTATTCGCGCAGCGATGATTGCTTGAGACGGCGATAGGCAATAATTGCGCACGCCGTTCGCGTACGGAGACGTTCTCGGTAGCGCACAATGAAAATCACGGTGCACGAACTCAAGCCGTCGAGGTGGCCGGATCTCGAGCGTCTATTCGGCGAGCGCGGCGCGGTCGGTGGATGCTGGTGCATGTGGTGGCGCCAGCCGAAGGGCGAGCGGTGGAGCAAAGTGAAAGGTGCCGAGAACCGCCGCCGCTTTCGGCGGTTGGTCACTGCTGGCAAAGCGCACGGCGCGCTTGCATACGAGGATCGCGAGCCGGTTGGCTGGATGTCATTCGACCGCAGAACTGATTTCGACAAACTCGATCGCGCGCCCAGCTTCGCGTGCAGCGATGCGGATCAGGTCTGGTCGATCCCATGCTTTTACATCAAGCCGAACTATCGCGGGCGCGGCGTCGCGACGGCGTTGCTGAAGTTCGCGGTGAACGCGCTTCGAAAGCGGCAAGCCGCAATCGTCGAGGCGTACCCCGTCAAACCGCGCCGCAAGGGAGCGAAGATTCCGGCAGTGTTCGCGTGGACCGGAACGCCATCGATGTTCTCGGCCGCGGGATTCCGCGCCGTAGGGAGACGCGACGGCGGTAAACAGCGGATGCGACTCGAGGCCGAGTGACGCTCGTTCTCACCCCGCGGCTCGACTGGCTGCTGGTGTTCGTACCGGTGGCGGTCGCGCTTGAGTGGTTCGCGCCTGCGAGCCACGCCGCGATTTTCGTTACCGCGTGCCTCGCCATTATTCCACTCGCCGGATGGATGGGCCGCGCAACCGAGCATCTCGCCGAGCAGACCGGCGACGGCGTCGGTGGGCTGCTTAACGCGACCTTTGGCAATGCCGCCGAGATGATCATCGCGGCGGTCGCACTGAGACGCGGGCTCACCGACATCGTTGAGGCGTCCATCACCGGCTCGATCATCGGCAACATCCTGCTAGTGCTGGGCTGCGCGCTGCTCGCGGGTGGGTTTAGGCATCCGAGCCAGCGATTCAACGTCACCGCGGCGCGCAGCCAGGCCACGATGCTCCTGCTTGCCGCGGCAGCGCTGGTATCTCCGACCGCCTATCACTACTTCTCGGGGCCAGCCGGCGTCCCGAGCGAGCGGAGTCTCAGTGTCGAGATCTCGCTGGTGTTGCTTACGACCTATTTGTTGGGGCTCGTCTTCGCGCTCCGCACCCATCGCCAGCTCTTCGCGGGGCATCGCGCCGAGGCCGCAGCGGTCGAGCAAGATGCACCCCGGCGTTGGAGCCTTCAACGCTCGCTACTGGTGTTGGGCGTTGCGACCGCGCTGGTTGCGTGGGTGAGCGAGGTACTCGTGGGCTCGGTGGAGCACGCTGCGGCGACGATGGGAATGACGAGCGTGTTCGTCGGCGTGTTCGTGGTGGCGGTGGTAGGCAACGCGGCCGAACATTCCACCGCGATTCTGGTCGCGATGAAGGACCGCATGGACTTGGCACTCGGCATCGCGGTCGGCTCGAGCGTCCAGATTGCGCTGTTCGTGGCCCCGGTGCTCGTGCTCGCGAGCTATCTGCTCGGACCGAGACCGATGGACCTGGTGTTCACGCCGCCCGAGGTGCTGGCCGTCGTCCTGGCGGTCACCGTAACCGTGCAAATCTCCGGCGACGGCGAATCGAACTGGCTCGAAGGCGTGCAGTTGCTCGCTGTGTACGCGATCCTCGCGCTGATGTTCTACTTCCTGCCAGCGGCGGCGCGTTGATGCGCGCGGCGGTGCGTGGCTACTGCGACGCGTTGCGTACGAGCTGGAGGTAGAATCCGACTGCCCGCGCGTAACCGTCCACCGAGATGCGTTCGTCGATGCCGTGGAAGCGGCCCAGGTCGTCCGGTCGCATCACGGTCGGCGTGAATCGGTAAATGTTCGGTGTGAGTTGATCGTAGTAGCGCGAGTCGGTGCCGCCGAGCGTCAGGATCGGCGCAACCGCCGCAACGTCGGGAAACGCCTCGAAGATCGATCGCTCGATCGCGCGAAAACCCGCAGTGTCGGTGCTTGCGACCGCTGTCGGCTCGCGTCCGGTCAGGACGCGCACGCTGATCCGATCGTCGGCGGCGATCGTCCGCCGCACGTGTTCCAGGACGGTCTGAACAGAATCGCCCGGCAGAAGGCGAAAATTCACGATTGCATGAGCCTCGCTGGGAAGCACGTTCTCCTTGACGCCCCCATCGATCATCGTGACCGCGGTGGGCGTGCGGATGGTCGCCGCGGTCCGCGGTGAACCCATGAGCGCACTTGAGATGACCGGTCCGAAGAGCCAGGTGTTCGCGAACACCGCGCGCATCGGCATTTTTGCCGCGGGCGCAAGCGTGATCAACATTTGCTCGGTGAGTCCCTTGAATCGGGCCGGGAATTGATGTGCTTCGAGGCGTCCAATTGCCTGGCTCAAGATTCCGATCGCGGTGTGGTCAGGCGGCATCGAGGAATGCCCGCCTTCGGCCTTCGCGGTTAACTCGACCGTCATGTAGCCCTTCTCAGCGACGCCGACCATCGCGACCGGCGCGTCGATTCCCGAGACGATGCCCTCGACGATCGACCCGCCTTCGTCGAGCACGAATACCGGTTTCACGCCGCGGCTTTGAAGCAATTTCGCAGTCTCAGGCGCGCCGGTGCTGATGACTTCCTCGTCGTGGCCGAACGCAAGATAAACAGTGCGCTTGGGCTTGAACCCTTCTTCGACTAGCAGTTCGGTCGCCTGCATAATCGCGAGCAGGCTGCCCTTGTCGTCGATTGTTCCGCGACCCCAGATGAAGCCGTCGGCGATGCGCCCCTCGAACGGGGGCACCGACCACTGCGATTCCGTCTCCGGCCCGACCGGCACGACATCCTGATGCGCCATCAGAATGACCGGAGCGAGCGACGGATCGCTGCCCTGCCACCTGTAAAGCAGCGCGTTGCCGGCGACCGTCTCACGCTTGAGCGCCTCATGCGCGGCGGGAAAGGCCTGCTTCAGATAGTCGTGAAGCGTGGCGAAAGCGGCCGCGTCGGTCTTGGACGGATCCTGAGTCGAGACAGTCTTGATTCGAATCGCGCCGGCGAGCCGCTCGGCTGCGACGTGCGGATCGAGCGCCAGCTTGAGTGCGGGCTGGTACTGCCGGCTAGGCGACGCGAGGCGCATCGTGCGTACAGCGACGATCGCCGCGAGCACGACGATGATCGCAACTGCCGCCAGGCCGATGGCCTTGAGAGTCTTCAACGCGCGCCTAGCTTATTTTCGATGGATCGGAATCACAACGGCGGCAACCGGCCCACGGCTCATTGACAGTCTGCGGCGACTATCGCGCGCTTCCCGACCGCGCCATTCAGCGTGTCGCCAGTGTCGGCGGTGAAGTCCACGGCGCGCCGACTAGGCGGCTCGCTTGACTTCGTTCCGTCGAGACCTTGTAATTCGCGCAGCAAAGGCCGCCTGCGCGCCGTCAGCAGGCCATTCAAGCACCCAGGCTCGAACTCAAATCATGCCGCTGACGCTGCCCGACTTCATTTGTGTCGGACCGGGACATACCGGAACGACTTGGCTTCATTGGGTTCTCAAATCGCGCGTATGCCTTCCGCATCCAATGAAAGAAACGCACTTCTTTGATTTCAATTACCAGCGGGGACTTCAGTGGTACGGCGACAGATTCAGCCACTCGGCCGGTGATCGCCCAATCGGAGAAATCTGCTCCTACTTTCCGTCCCCAAAGGCAACCGCGCGAATTGCCGAACACATTCCCGATTGCAAGATCATCTGTTCGCTGCGCGAGCCGGTCGAGCGAACCTATTCGAGCTACAAACATGCTGCGTACAGTGGACTGGCCCGCGGCAGCCTCGAAGAAGCGATCGAGCAGTTTCCCTATCTTACTCGCGAAAATCGATACGGGCTTCATCTCAACAGATGGTACGAACAATTCGGGAAAGAGCGCGTACTGGTAGTGCTGTTCGATGATCTGCGCGACCGGCCGCAGGCTCTTATCGACGAAGTTTGCGGATTCATCGGAGTAAGTCCGATCGATCTCGCGTCGGTGACCTTGCCGGCCAAGGCGATGAATTCTCATCCGCTGGTGCCGCGGATACCCGCACTCGCGCGC
>CAYSCX010000092.1:0-5213 GCA_964429575.1 uncultured Binatia bacterium (SeqCode)
ATTGCGCTGCTGATGCGTCACGGGGAGACCGCGTGGAATCGCGAGGGGCGCGTGATGGGCGAAAGCCCGGTCGAACTCGACGAGCACGGGCGCGCGCAGGTCGAGTTGGCGGTGCCGTTCGCGCGCGCTATCAAGCCGGACCTCATCGTGACCAGCCCGCTGATTCGCGCGCGGCAGTCCGCGGAGATCATCGCACGCGGCATCGGCGCGGTAGCGGTGATCGAAGACGCCGGGCTCGAGGAGGTTCGTTACGGCGACTGGCAGGGCAAGGTTTACGACGACCTGATCGACGATCAGGCCTACCTCGAGTATCAGCGCGCGCCGCTGGAGACGCGGACGCCCGGCGGCGAGTCGATCATCGAAGTGCAACAACGCGGCGTCGAGACGGTGCGGCGCGCGATGAAGGAGCACGAAGGGCAGCGGGTGCTGTTCGTCTCGCACGGCGACATCATCCGCACAGTGCTCGCGCATTACCTTGGCATGGAGCTTTCGCACTTCAGGCGGATCCGCGTGGACAACGCGACGTTCTCCGCGATCAACATCATCGGTGACTTCGCGGAGGTGAAGTTCCTGAACCTGCTGGCTGATCCGGCGCGCGCCTTCGTGCCGCCGTTCACTCCGCGCAAGCGCAAGTAGGCCAGTCGGGTCGACTGGCGTCTTCGTTTGTAGAGTCGGCGGATCCAAAACTACAATCTCGACGCGTGCGGCCCGGCGGCATTTGGCGCGATGAGTCCCAGCGGCGCGCGCGGAGGTCACCCACATGGCGAAGATAGACGGCGGCGAAATGCTGGTACGCACGCTCGAGCACGAGGGCGTCCACGAAATATTCACTCTGCACGGCGGACATCTCGATGCGATCTACGCCGCATGCATGCGGCACGAGTTCCGGGTAATCGATACGCGCCACGAGCAGGCGGCCGCGCACATGGCCGATGGTTGGGCGCGCACGACCGGGCGGCCGGGAGTCGCCATGGTCACGGCGGGACCGGGCGTGACGGACGCGGTAACCGGTGTCGCGAATGCGTTCATGGATTCGATCCCGATGATTCTGATCGCTGGGCGGAGCCCGCTTGCCGACGACGATCGGCTGCCGCTGCAGGCCGTCGATCAGATGGGAATCATGCGGCCGATCACGAAGTGGGCACGCTCTGTCACACACACCGAGCGGATTCCGGAATTCGTCGCGGCGGCGTTTCGGCATGCAATGTCGGGACGGCCCGGCCCTGTGTTTCTGGAGCTTCCGATCGACGTGCTGTTCGCGCGCGCAGAAGAGGAGACGGTCGATTTCCCAAAGGACTACAGACCGAAGGCACCCCCGGGCCCGGGACGGGCTGCGCTCCGCCAAGCCCTTGAGTGGCTGCGCGAAGCGAAGCGGCCGGCGATCCTCGCGGGTGGCGGCGTGTGGTTCTCACAGGCGGCCAAGGAATTGACGCGCTTTGCGGAGCTGACGAACACGCCGGTAACCGCGAATTCCAAGGCGCGTGGCTCGATTCCCGAGGACCACGAGCTTTGCTATGGCGGGTTCGGCGTGATTCATCCGGCGGCGCACGCAAAAGAAGGCAGCGCGGACCTGGTGCTGCTGCTCGGTACGCGGATCGGGCTGTTCACCGGCGGGCGCAACTCCGTGATCCCGAAGGACGCGCGGGTCATTCAAGTTGACATCGAGCCCGAGGAGATTGGCCGCAACCGCGATATCGATCTCGGCATCGTAGCCGACTGCGGCGAGTTCCTGCGCCAGGCGATCGAGACGATCGACGGCGCGAAGTTCGACGCGCACAAGGAGTGGCGCGATCGGCTCGGCGCAATTCGTCACGCCGCGCAGCATCGACACGACGAAGCTCTGAAGTTCACCGAAGGACCAATTCATCCCGCGCGGATGGCGCACGAGATCGCGAACGTCCTCGATCGCGACGCTATCGTGGTTGCCGACGGCGGCGAGACGGCATCGTGGATGAGCGGTGCGTGGACCGCGCGTCATCCCGGACGGTTCCTTAGCCACGGCTATCTCGGTTGTCTCGGCGTCGGGCTGCCATTCGCGCTCGCGGCCAAGGCGGCGCATCCCGACAAGCAGGTGTTTTGCATAACCGGCGACGGTTCAGCGGGACTGAACTTCGCGGAGTTCCACACCGCCGCGAAGAACAATCTGCCGATCACGGTGGTCATCAACAACGACAAGCAGTGGGGCATGTCGAAGCACGGGCAGGAAATCATGTGGGGCAAGGGACGCCACATGGCGACCGAGCTCGGGATGGTGCACTACGAACGCGCGGCCGAGGGGCTCGGCGCATACGGCGAACTGGTCGAACGTGCCGAGGACATCGGGCCGGCGATGAAACGCGCGCTCGGCTGCGGGCGGGTCTCGTGTCTCAACATCGTGACCGACTCCGACGTGATCGAGCCGGGGACGCTGGCGCTTTACAGCGCGGCGGCGCGAAGTCCGCGGCGCGATCAGCCGAAGGAAGAAGCCAAGACTGAGGGCACGACCCTGCCGTATTACGGAAAACGAAAGCTCGAGTAGCCGCGGCGGCGGAGCGGCGCGTCAGGGAATCGTAGCGGTCGAGCCGCCGGACGCGTCGGCATAGCCGCTGTGGCTGCCGCCGAGGTCGAGGCCCTTGCGGACGCGCACGCTCGCATCTTTGTGAGCAGGCACGTCAACCTTGAGGCTTCGGTAGCCGCCCGCAGACGCGTCCGGAGCGACGAATCCGATGGTGTACTGCTGGCGCAGCTCGTGGCTGATCTCGGCGCACGCGCGCCGCAACATCTCACCGTCGCCCGCCTGTCTGATGATGTAAGTCTTGGCGCCGGTCTCGGTCGATAGGGTGTAGAGCGTCGCCGCGTCGACGAGGTCGCCGCCGAGCACGAACGGCCCGATGGCGAGGGCTGGGAACGACGGGTTCGGATCGCCGATTCCGATTGAATAGACGAGCACACCCAGCCGGCGCGCCTGCGCGATGACCTGATCAACCGACGAGCGGCTCGCGGTGTCCTTCCCATCGGTTACGAGGAGCAGGGCCTTTTTGTCGTAGCGCCCCTGCTGAACCGTCTGGAGGCCCTGCAGTATCACGTCGAACAAAGCAGTCTGGCCGTAGGCGTGGAGCAGATTGAGGCGGCGACGTACCAGCGAGTGATCGGTCGTGAACGGCTGCAGCAAGAAGGGATGGCCGGAGAAGGCGAACAGGAAAACGTCGTCGCCAGAATTCAGACCCTGAACGAATCGGTCGATTGCCATCTTCGCCTGCGGAATCTTCGTGGTCATGCTGCCCGAAGTGTCAACCAGGATGCCGATCGAGACGGGCGTGTCGGTGTCCTGGCGGAAGAACTCGATGGGGCGTGCGCGGTTGTCGAGAAAAAGTTTGAAGTCGTCCTTTTGAAGCCCCGCCACGTAGCTGCCGCGAGGATCCGTGACGGTGACGGTCACTTGCGCGTATCCAGACTGCGTTCTGAGTTGACGAGACGGAATAATCAGTTCCTGCTGCGGCGCGGACGCGGTCACTTGCGGCACCATCGTGCCCTGCGCGGCGGGCACACTGGGCAACTCAAGCGTGGACTCCTTGCCACCTTGCGATCCGCCCATGACGAATCCGGACTTTGCGTTGGCGCTTACGTCGGCAGCAGCGGCGGGTTTCGGCGCGATGAGGATCAGCGCCAGCACCGCAAGGAAAGCCACAATCGCTTCAACGCGGCACATCGCGGTGCGCGCGATCAATGCGGTCGGCAATTTCGTCATCTGCGCTGCGCCTCTCCCATCCACGATCTTGCTACTTGCATCAACGGCGGGCAAGCGAGCCTGTTTAAGCGAGCGCATATTCCACTGCGCTGCTGACGATTAGACGAGGAAGGGCGCGCGGTAGTTCAACCGTCGCGCGCTTCGCTGAGCGCCGCCGCGGGAGCTTGGTTGAAGGGCCAATGGACTCCGAAGTAAGGTTGCGTTACCACTTCACCGGCGCACATACCGATCGTTCAAGCGCGCTTCTAAGGAGATGCAATGAAATTCGGGATATTCATGGCGCCGTTTCATCGGGTCGGCGAGAATCCGACGCTCTGCTTCGAGCGCGACATGCAGCTTATCGAGTGGCTCGATGATTACGATTACGACGAGGCGTTCATTGGCGAGCATCACTCCGCGGGGTGGGAGATCATTTCTTCTCCGGAGATCTTCATGGCGGTGGCTGCGAGCCGGACACGGCATATCAAGCTCGGCTCCGGCGTGGTCAGCATCCCGTACCACCACCCATTCAACGTCGCGAACCGTTTCGCACTGCTCGACCATTTGACGCGCGGCCGTGTGATGCTCGGATGCGGGCCGGGCGCGCTCGCCTCCGACGCGTACATGCTGGGCCTGGATTCGACCAAGCAGCGCCGCCAAATGATCGAAGGTGTACAGGCGATCGTACGGCTGTTCACCGAGCAAGGCGGCATCACGGTTGAAGGATCGTACTTCGGCCTTCACGATGCGCACCTGCAGGTGAAACCGTACCAGCAGCCGTACATGCCGATATTCGTCGCGAGCACCATTTCACCGTCAGGCATGGTCGCTGCGGGCACGCTTGGATGCGGGGTGCTATCAGTCGCGTCGTGGGCGCCCGGCGGACTGGATCAATTGAATCAGCGGTGGGGAATTGCGGAGGAGACCGCGGCGGAGAACGGCAAGACAGTCGATCGCAATAATTGGCGCCTGGTCTTTCCCATTCACCTCGCTGATTCGAAGAAAGAAGCGATGGACGATATCCGCGACGGCGCCAACATGTGGATCCAAGAATACTTCGTCAAGACGCTCGGCGCGCGCCTGCAGTTCGAGGAGTATCCGAACCAGCCCGCCGAGGAGATGACGGTGGACAAGATGATCGGGCGCGGCGGCGCGATCGTGGGAACGCCTGACGACGCGATCGCGCGAATCAAGGAATTGCAGCAGGCGGCCGGAGGCTTCGGCGGCGTTCTCAGCCTTGCACACGAGTGGACCACGCGCGAGAAGACGCTCAAGTCGTACGAGTTGTTCGCGCGCTACGTGATGCCGCACTTCCGCAACGGGGTCGCGGCGCAGGTAGAATACTCGCGCAACTGGTCGCGCGAGAACCGCGAGATGCTGTTCGGCAAGGCGCTGGCGGGCATCCTTACCGCGATGCAGGAGTACGCGGAGAAGAAGATCGCCAAGGGCGAGAAGGTGCCCGAGCTGATTAGCCAGCCTTTCACGCGCATCCGGCCGTAGGGGGAAG
>CAYSCX010000093.1:0-5126 GCA_964429575.1 uncultured Binatia bacterium (SeqCode)
GTGGGCGGGGTCAGCGGCAAGTATTACCTCGACTGCAAACCGCATCAGTCCAACGTTGAATCCTACGACCAGGCGACTGCACGGAGATTGTGGGAGGTCAGCGCGCAGATGACCGGCGTGGGCTGACGCGTTCGCGGTGCGGTTCGTGCTCACTTTTACTATCGCGAGGCGAGTAGGGACGGGCTTGGGGTATTTCGCTGCGGCGCACGCGACGCACCTGCGAGGCTGCGAGTGAGAGTACCACCAGCGTTTCACCTGTCAGTGTCATGAATTCGACTTCGTATCCGCCGGGCGGATGCCTCATCACCACCGTCCCGACGTCGCCGCGCCGAAGGCCGCGTTTCGGTAGGTCACACAGGAGGACAAGGGTGTCGTGCGCACAAATCATGGTCGTGGCCGCTTCACTGGGTAAACCGCGACGAGCCGAGGCTCCGCACGACCTCGCTCGATGAACCAGACGACACGCACGATCGGGCGCCTCCCGTCCGGAGTGTCGAGTCTTCCTTCCACAATGTAGCGCGTTCCAAAGGCGGAATCTTCCCTAACGGTGACTTCATGCGCAGCGGCGTGCCGAATCAACGCAGTGCGCAAGTCTTGCCACCTGTTGCGCGAAAAGCCAAACCGCACAAAGAAGGCCGACTTGAAGCGACCGAATGGATGAGTTGCCGAGAGCAAGTAGCGCTCGATCTTCTCCTCAGGAACGTCTGCCCGACTCAGGTTGGGCCGTTTCATCCTGGACGCGCCTGCGAACCTTGGTTCTCGGGCAGCGCGGCTCGTGCCATTTAGCTGTCCGACTCCGGGGGCATCGGGCCGCCGCGGCTGAACGGCGGCGCGGGCCGGTCGCCGGGGATGGCCGGCTTTTGAATTGAGTTGAGATAGTCGATGATCTTGCGGATGCGCACATCCATGTCGCCCTTGAGTGTGCCTTTGGCGTCGTAGATGTCCGAGAAACGCTCGCCCCACACCGGCATCTCGCGATCGCCATGCGCGGCGAGTGTGTCGCGGCCATCGATGATTCGCGCGATCTGCCCCGCCGGAAGTGGCACTCCATAGCGCGCGCCAAGCTGCGTCAAATCCGCGGGTTGCTTCCTGAGCGTGACGGAAACCGGGCCACGTCCATCGCCGGCGGCGCCGTGGCAGGACGAGCAGTAGCGCAGAAACAACGCGCGACCCTCAGCAACATTGCCGGCATGGGCGGGGCTCGGCGCACCGACACCAATGAGTGTGACAACCGCGACAGCCAGAAGTAGGGATTTTCCAGGCATAACTCCGTCCGCACCCTGCTACGCACCCTCGCGGCTCTTGAAGCCGATGCGCGGATCCGGCGGCAGATTCAGCACATCCTTGCTGAAGAATTCGCTCAGGTATTGGACCACCTCGCTCATCGAAACGACGCCGCTCGGACGCCCCGCGTCATCGACGAGCGGGATGTGACGGAAACCTTCGACGGTCATCCGGTTGAGCGCGAATGCAACGCTCGAGTCGGCGGGTAGTGTAACGGGGTCGCGTGTCATGTACGCACTCACCGCGGTGTGTTCGTAGTCGATCGGCAAGCCGGCGACGCGAAGCAGCAGGTCGCGCTCGGTGAAGATGCCGCTCAGGCGTCCGTCGTGAGTGAGCAGCACGCAGCCGCGGTGCTCGCGGCGCATCAGTGCGATAACTTCGGCCAGCGTCGCACCTTCATCCAGCGTGAGCGCCGACCGGCTGAGGACGTCGGTCAGGGTATCTTTGAGCAGAGCAGATTCAAGACCCGACGGTCCCGGAAACTCTTCGCGGAGAGCACGCTCGACCTCATCATCATCGATCGGCATGGCTCGGACCTCCCTCGATGCGGGCGAAAACAACATCAGTCCTAGCGCTGATCCACGCGAGTGAGAAGCGCGGCGGCGCAAGCGCGATGAAGACGCTGCGACTTCAATGGATCATGCTACAGCCGCCGCCCGCAATCTAGCAGGCTGTTGAAAAAGCCATTTTCAACAGCCTGCACCCTCTCTCGCGTCTCCCCCGCAGGGGGAGAAGATGAGGAGGGAAGTCAGATCCTTCGCCCATGGCTCAGGACAAGTCTTTCACGCAGGGTGTCGAGCGCACCGCCGACACCGCGCCGACATGTTCCGCGTTTCTCAACACTCTGCTAGTAGGCGACGATTGGGCCGGTCACCTCCATCTCGACTGGCACACCCTCGATCTCGGACGGAGTCGCGGCGAGCGCCGCCGGCGTCTCCTTCTCGAGATAGAGCTTAATCACGATCTGCCCGGTCTTTTTGGAACGGCCGATTCCGGTGCCGACCACGCCGGGAACGGCGAACAGCTCCTTATCGTGGCGCGACTTCACCGCGCTCGCCGCGTTGACCGCCGCCTGCTCGGCGGTGACCTCACTGCCAGCGGGTGCCGCATCCGACCCCGCGCCCGCGACTACGATCGCGGCGTCATTCCCCGCCAGCGGTTCCGACCCGCCGATTGAGGCCGTGCATCCGCCCACCATCTTCCTATTGAGCTTCGTGAGGACCATGTCGATTGGATTGGCGAAGGTCGATCCGGACCCGCCCGCAAACAGCAGACCGACCGCGCTAGGGCACGCATCGCGCGTAACGACCAGCGAGCCTGAGTCACCACCCGCCGAGAACGGGCTGCCATCGTCGTCGATCTGAATCTGGTTTATGAAACTCGCGGTTCCGGAGCCACTGCGGCACTGACTGGGGTAAAGAACGATAATTGTGACATTGACAGCGCTGACGATGCCGTCGGTCCGGCAGGTGGTGCGACCCATCTTCTGCACGAGCATGTCGAGCACCGCAGTCACCGGAGTACCGCTTATGGCACCGATGTTCAGAATATCGGCTGATGTCCTCGATGGCGAAGTGATGGCAACCGCAGCATCGACCAGGTTACTCTTGCTGTCGGCGAAACTGCCGCTAGCGCCGAACCTAATCGGCACGAATCTCGACAAGTTGCCAACCGAATCGCCCGCGTCGCGCACGCACGCGTTGTCACCCAGACCCGGCTGAACGACCTTCGAGCCGAGGGGGGCCTTGTTGGTTCGAGCGATCACGTGATTGTTGCTCAGGACGTACCGCCTGGTTCCGGTGGCATTCTGGAGCAACGCGCCGAGTGTGCCAGTGCAACACGCGCCGCTCTTTTCGAAGAAGCCGATGTTCCCGCCTGATACACCCATTGGGATTGGGCGCGACTGCAACGACAGCTGGTCGCACACGTCGGCGAGCGCTGGCGCGCCGGCGGTGGCGCCGAGCAAGGAGAGTGTCGCAAGCGCGGTCAGCAATCGGGTCATCGCTCCTGCGCCTTTGTGCACTACACGCGTCATACACTCATTTGAGGATAGCTGCCTGCCGGGACAGCGACAATTCGCCCTCTGCGGCTTGCCGCATCTGCTGCTTGCGCTACAATCCGCCGCGACCGTGAATTTTTGGCAGTGAGCTGGCGAACATGATTCTGAAGGTCGCGAGACTGGGCTATCCGGTGCTCCGGACCGCCGCGATGCCGGTGGCGGTCGAGCAAATCCGAACGCCGGAATTCCAGCGGCTGCTCGATGACATGGTGGAGACCATGTACGAATACAGCGGCGTCGGACTCGCGGCGCCGCAAGTCCACTTGGGAGTTCAGGTCGCGGTGCTCGAGATGAAATCGCATCCGCGCCATCCGGAGCTGGACTCGGTGCCGCTGACATTTCTCATCAATCCGGAGCTGACGGTGCTCGACGGCGCGACGAACGACGATTGGGAAGGCTGCCTCAGCATCCCGGAGCTGCGCGGAACAGTGCCGCGCTACAAGAGCGTTCGGGTGCGGGCGCTGGGGCGGAGCGCCGAGGCGCTGGATTTCGTCGCGAGTGGCTACCACGCGCGCATCATTCAGCACGAATGCGATCACTTGCGGGGCGACGTGTATCTCGACCGGATGGCTGACATGCGGACGCTGGCGTTCATCGATGAGTGGCACCGCTTCGCGTTGGCGGAGAAGAAGTAGGGGTCGCGAACGAGAAAGGGCGCACAGCCCCTCCGACTGCGCTCGCGTTCGCTTCGCTCAGGGCAGGCTGTGCGCCCCTACGCAGACAGGGACAAGCGCAAATACGAGGCGATCGCAGGCAAGCTGTGCCTACTATATGTAGTAGGTGGGCGGCCGACGGCATACTAAAGCTGGGTTCGTTTTGTCTATTTCGATTGTTTTTCATTGCGCCCTTCCTGACGCGGAGGTGGTGAGCTGGCGCGGCGACGGGCGGCCTGCAGGCGCCGAAGGTTGTCGATTGCGCGAAACAGGCTGCGTTTGAGGACGGTCTCAAAGCGGAGGATTTGAGTGAGATCGTCCGAGGCGGGAAGGACGAGGCGGTCGAGGCCGGCGTCGCGGATAGTCGAAGTCTGGCGGTCTCGCTCGCGCCAGGCTTCCTCAGCATCGATGGAGGGAAAGCTGAGGGGATCGTCGTTGTCGTCGTCGAAGCGGTCCAATTCCTCGTTGCGCCATGCGTTGGCGCTCTCGAAGCGCAAGGCGCGGCGCAGGCGCCAGTAGCACGCCGCGATCTCCTCGACCAGGATTTCCTCGAGCTTGCCAGAGGGTTTGGCGTCGGCGATGAGTTGCGCAAGGAGTGCGTTGAAGTCGGCGACAGTGCGCTTGCCGTCGATGAGAGGGTTGACGAGGTCGCGCGACCAGAAGCCGTGCTTGAGGGCGTTGAGGCTGGAGCGGGCTTTGCCTTGGGGGGTTTTGGGGCCGCCTGAACGGCGTCCGTTGGCGCGCGACGCGGCGGACCTTTGAGGCGAGGCCTTGGCGTGCGAGTCGGGCGACTCGGGCGGAGTTGGGTTCGGTGACAAGTCCTTTGCATCCACCCCTTGCGGTTAACACGGCGGGGGCGGGTGGGTGAGGCTGAACTAATTCAGGGATGAACTAATTCAGGGTGGACAAGGCGCGGAGGGCGCAGAGGCTGTGCGCCCCTACGCAGAGAGGCAGAGGCGAAGAGCTGCGCCGGGATTCCTCGCTCCGCGAACTGCGCTCGGAATGACAGAAGGAAATGGAGGCCGAGAGGGCGCACAGCCGTGCGCCCCTACGAGGTTATCGCCTCTCCCACCGAAGACCTTTGCATAACCAACGACCTAACCCCTGACCCCTTCCCTAAAGGGAAGGGG
>CAYSCX010000094.1:0-4904 GCA_964429575.1 uncultured Binatia bacterium (SeqCode)
TGCGGTCGGCGAGCGGGCTGTACTCCTGCTCGTTCAAGTTGCGTTCGGCCTCGATGGTAAGCCGTGCGGCCTCGACGCGGCTGATCGGTTTGATCGCCGGAAGGTACGACTGAACCATCCCGAGATCGTTCAGCGTGCCTAGTTCGTTGTAGATGGAGCTGTCGAGCGGAATGTAGGCTGCGTAAGTCGACGCATTGGCGACGCCGCCGCGCGCGAGCAGCAGAAGCGTCAGCAGCGCCACTGCCAACCGCGCGGGAGCGCGTTCGGGGACACGAATGATCATGGATGGTACCCCGCCGCGGCTAGTGCATCCTGTTGGCGGTTTAATGCGACCGCTCTGAGCCGGCGAATTTCAGACAGCTTCGTCATCGGATCGGGCTCCGGCTTGAGCAGCACCCGCTGCGGTGCGGGCGCAATCTGACGAAGCTTCGCCGCGAGCGGGCTTCGCTCGTTGCCGACCAGATAGTTAATCAGCACCCTGCGAACGTACTGTTGGGTTTCCTGGTACGGAGGGATGCCGTCGTACTTCTCAACGGCGCCCGGGCCGGCATTGTAGGCGGCGAGAATTTCGGTGAGCTGCGGCCGCTCGCCGCCGCGTGCCTGCGACCAGTTGCGCAGGAAGGAAAGAAAGCGCACGGCGCCCAGCATGTTGCTGACCGGATCGAGCGGATCCGCGACTCGGTACTCAGCGGCCGTGCCCGGCATCAATTGCATCAGACCCTGAGCGCCCTTGGGCGATACCGCGAGAGGATTTCCTCCCGACTCAACCAATGCGATTGCCTCGAGCAGTTCCGGATCGAATCCGTAGAGCCGGCCTGCCGCGCGAAACAGCGCAGCCTGATCGATATAGTTTCCGGATAAGGGCGCCTCTGCCTTCCCGGCGATTGCGGATGGAGCGCGGAACGCAATCAGCAGGATTGCGCCGGCCAGGATGGTTTGGATCAGCAGACGCACTAGATTAATCCGGTGTTCGCCTCGCCCTACATCACGTTGGCTGCCAGCAATCCGACGACCGCGAGAGTCGAAGCGGTATTCGCAAAAATCTGCGTGATCGTCGATGCCACCTGCATCTTGTCGACGTAGATCAACTTCTGCGGCACATAGACGGTGTCGCCCGGCTCAAGTTGCGCAGTCATCAGTCCGCCGGAAACGATCGGCAGGAGCGGGAACATCCGAGCTTCCTTGCGGCTGCTGATCGCGCCCTCAGTCAGCACCGAACCGTCGGCTTTGATGACCATGATGTGCTCGGCGTCAGCGCCCTCGGCTGGACCGCCGGCGAGATCGAGGTAATCACGGGTGCTCAGACCGGGTTTCCAAACGATCGCGTTGGGGCTGTAAACCTCGCCGAGTACGTTCACCGCTGCGGGGCGGCGCGGAATGGTGAGCACGTCCTGATCGACCAGCACGATATTGTCGGGCGACTTGGCGAGTTCATCGAGCGGGCGCAAGTGGATTACCACTCGTCCCTGCGCCTGCTCGCTCTCTGTCTCGGAGAGAAGTTTCTCGAGCATCGCCATGGCCATCACGGTTTCTTGCCCGCTTTGATCTTTGTTGCTTCTCCCCCTCGCGCTCTCGGGCATCAGTTGCAGCCGCGCGATGGCTTGGCGCAATCGGCCGCGGGCTTCATCAAGCCGCTGCTGCTGCAGCTTCTTGACGGATTGACGGATTAGAACCGTCGCGGGCAGATATGCGTCGCCAAGCAAGCCGCCCGAGCGTTGAATTACGGTCGCGATGCGTTCGTCATCGCGAATTGTGTACGGACCCGGCCTTCCTACCTGGCCGCGTACGTGAACGATCCAGGGCAGGTGCCAGTCGGTCGCGCGGCGTACGAAAAGTTGATCGTTGGCTTCGAGCGATGCGTTCTGGGTCTCGACTCCCGCCAACGCCTCGCCAAGATTCAGGTCGCGGAATGTGTGGCTGGTGCGAGCGCCATTGACTACCTGCGTACGCGCCAGTTCCGCCTGCCGCATGAATGCGTTGTCCTTGAGACCGCCCGCCAGATACACCAGGTCGCTGACCTTCATGCCCTGGCTGAGCACGTAGAAGCCGGGGTTGCGCACCTCGCCAAACACCTGCACGGTGGGCAACTGCTTCATCTGGGTCTCGCTGTAAATCGTGAGCTCATCTTCCCGCTGCAGCGTCAGGTTCGCATTCGAGGCGCCTGAAAGCGCCGCGCTCAGATCGACCGCGACCAGATTGAGTTGCTTGCCGGGACCTTCCTTGCGGCGAACCAGCGCGTACTTGAAGAAGGTGCGCGGTGCGACGCCTTCGGCCTGCGCAACCAGGTCCGCGATCTTCATCCCCTCCCGATACTGGAATTTACCGGGACGGTTTATGTTGCCCTTAATGGCGACCACGTCGCGCTGCTCGGGCAGCACGGGATAGATGCGCACCAAGTCGCCATCCAGTACCTTGAAGCCCTGCGAGCTAAGTTCGGTGAAGTCGACGTCAAGAGCGACGCGCTTTTGATGCTCCTGTACGCGCTCCACCTGCACGCGCTGCCGGTAGCCGTAGGCGCTGATACCGCCCGCGAGTTTGACGAAACTTCCCAGCGACTCGCCGCCTTGCCCCGCTATCTCGTAGATCGCCGGGCGCTTGACGTCGCCGACCACGCCCGCGACCGGCCCGATGACCGGCACGAAGATTACGTCGCTTGCTTGCAGACGATCGTCGTCGTTGGCGTTGCCGCTCAAGAGCAGTTGGTAGAGATCGATCACCTTGACAATTTGATTGCCGCGGCGAAGCTCGATTCGGCGCAGGCTCCCGATCTTGGTGATGCCGCCGGCGGAGCCGAGCGCATTCGAGATTCGCGATAGCGCACTCACCGTGTACGCACCAGGCTGTTCAACTTCGCCCACCACGAACACCTGGATGGTGCGAAGCTTGCCCATCGTCACTTCGACTTTGACTCCGGTTATCTGGCCGACGCGCTCCTCGATGAGCTTCTTGGCTTGCTCGAAGGTGAGTCCGGCGACCTGCAACGGACCGATCTCCGGTACCAGCAAGCTGCCGTCGCGCCCCACTGTGAGGCTCAGCGTCTTGTTTAAACGTCCCCACAACAGCACCTTGAGGTTGTCGTCGGGGCCGATGACGTAGTCATTGCCCACCGGTACGTTGGTCACGGGCGCAAAGGTGGAGACCTTTTGCGCGAACAGCGAGTAGCCGAACTGCTCGAGGTTTTTGGTGGTAGGCGCGGCAGGCGGCGCACCGGTGTCGAGGCCGCGGAAGGAGCGCTCGATGGACGACGTCTGCTTTTGCGGCTCCAACCTGCGGGCGCCGGCTTCGCGGGGTCCGGTCGTCGTGGTAGGGCCGGTGCCTGGCTCCGGCTCCGCGAGCTGTGTGCAACTTCTGAGTTGCTGCAATTGCTGCGGAGTGAAGCTCAGTCCGAGCGATTTCGCGATCCCGCCGATGTCGGTGGGCGAGAGCTGGCGCGCCGAGAATCTCAGACAAAGTTCCTGGATGTCGTCGGGATCGAGCGCGCCGCTCGCCATCTGGCTCTTGAGCGTGTTGAACTCATCGGGCGAAAGACCGAGCCGTCCGATCAGCGCCGAGGCCGAACGACTACTGAGATCGCGTCCGCCCGGACGCAGCCTTCCGAGCGCGCCCTTGGAACCAGCGGGGCCCGTGAGTCCCTCCGTGAAAGTCGTCGAATCCTCGATTCCGTTTGCGCTGTCGCCCCCCTGCTCAGCAAGACAGTCATCACGCATCTGGGCGGCGAAATCCTCATCGACCGAGTAGGGATCCGCGACGTCGGCGCAATCACGCGCTACGCGCGGACCGGCGGCAGCCGAGGGGCCGCGACGAGTCGAATCATCTCCCGAGGTGACGCTAGGTGCGCCGGTCGTATCGAACGGATCACTTCCGTTACCCAATGCCGCGCCCGAATCGTTCATCGAACCCGCGGCCGAGCCGCGCGACTGCGCGAAGGCGCCGCTCGCACCGAGCATGAGCACCGCCAGGAACGCCGCGGCGCTCGCTGCGCGCCGTACTACCTCTTGTCTTGAAACCCTACATCTAGTAATAGTACGCATGGGGAACCATATCTCTTGGCTGATTCCGGTGGTCCGCCAAAAGCGGACCCGCATCATAGCCGATCAGCGGTTAAAATAAAGAGTTTGCGCGCGCTTCGGAGTACGAAGAGTCGGTTACGCCCGCTGCGGCTGTAACTTGTTCGAGCACGCGTCCGCCATCCCGTCGTCACCGGGCACGTGCTTTGACTAGCAAAGATGCGCGCTGTAGAGCCAGAAGCGCGGAGCATGCTAGCGTTTGACGGGGCCGACTGCAATAGCTCACTTAACCATGTCAAGCTATGCTTCGACTCTGTATGACACTGAATACCACCGCTACACTTGCTGTGTCAAGCGGCGCTCAAATTCACCTCTTGATGAGACCAAAAGGCTTTTTTGAACCTATGGCGTGATGTAGCGGAACTGAATGGAACGGGAATTCGAACCTGCGCGGGCCCGGCCCGCCTATAAATCTGGTGACTCGAGGCGTGGGCGGATGTCGCGCCGCAGACCGGCGCCCGCAGGTCCCAACAGCACCACCACGCGTTGCGCGCCGTCGAAGCTGATGCGCTCCCCGCGCGGCAGTTTCCAGACAGCCTCCAAGTTTTGCGAACCCGGAGCCTGTCCTTGACGAACGACGTCCGGCTCCCCGAACGATCCCTTGAGATGAGCGAGCACTTCGTTGGAAGAGGCAGGCGCGAACTTCGCAAACGCGAGTTGCATGCCGCTCTCGGAGGAGAACTCGAACACCACCGTCTCGTACTGGATCGAGCCGACCTCAACGCCGCGCAGGCGATACGCATCGGCTCCATTGGGGCTGGTCTCGATGGCGCCGCCCGGATAGCGAAGATGCACCCGAACCATCGATTCGCCGAAGCGAACACCGATGAACGAGGT
>CAYSCX010000095.1:0-1516 GCA_964429575.1 uncultured Binatia bacterium (SeqCode)
TGCTGGCGACCAATTACCGCCAATTCATTCTGGTTGGGCGGGATCAGTTCGGCCGCCGGGTGAACCTCGAGCACTTCAGTCTCGGCGAAACGCCGGACGAATTCCTGACGCTCGCGGCCGCGCCACATGGCGCGCCAAAGACGCTGCGCCTGCGCTTCGCCGAGTTCCTGCAACGCATCCTGTTGCATAACGCGACGCTGACCCAGCCGCGCGACGTGGCGTGGTTTCTTGCTTCGTACGCTCGCGACGCGCTGGCCCGCATCGAGGCGGCGGGACAGGTCCCCGGGCTCGACATGGTGCGCGAGACCCTCGAAGAGGCGCTGGGGATGAAGTTCGAAGGCGAGCGCGGCGGCCATTTCTTCCACTCGACGCTCGTCCAGACGCTGTTTTACGGCGTGTTCTCGGCCTGGGTCCTGTGGTGCAAGACCGCGCCGACGCCCGAAATGCGCAAGGGCTTCGAGGCCAAGGCTGCCGCGTGGCACTTGCGCCTTCCCGTCCTGCGCGCCCTCTTCGAGCAGATCAACACGCCCGGCCGCCTCGGCCCTTTGCGGCTCGATGAAGTGGTCGAGTGGGCGGCGCTCACCCTGCGCCGCACCGACGATCGCGCTTTCTTTTCTCGGTTCGCCGAGGACCACGCGGTCCAGTATTTCTACGAACCGTTTCTGGAAGCCTTCGATCCGAGCTTACGCAAGGAGGTTGGGGTCTGGTACACGCCGCCCGAAATCGTCGATTACATGGTCGAGCGCGTGGACGCGGTGCTGCGCAGCGAGCTAGGCGTCGCCGACGGGCTTGCCGACCCCAAAGTCTTCGTTCTCGACCCGTGCTGCGGCACCGGCTCGTATCTCGTTTCGGTGCTGCGGCGGATCGAGCGGACCTTGCGCGAAAAGGGCGACGACGCCCTTCTCGTCAACGACATCAAGAGCGCGGCGCTCGATCGCATCTTCGGCTTCGAGATTCTGCCGGCGCCCTTCGTCGTCGCGCATCTGCAGGTGAGCCTGCTGCTCGAAAGCCTGGGCGTGACGCTCGGCGAGCGGAACTTGAAAGCGCGGATCGACATCGAGCGGCCGGCGATTTATCTCACCAACGCGCTCGTCGGCTGGCAGGAGCCCAAGCCCCGCACCCATTATCTGCCGCTGCCCGATTTACAAAACGAGATGGATCGTGCCGGCGAGATCAAGCGCGAGGTGCCGATCCTGGTCGTGCTGGGCAATCCGCCCTACAACGGCTTTGCCAGCGTGGCGGTGAGCGAGGAACGCGAACTGAGCGCAGCCTACCGGAGCGTGAAGCGCGTCCGGCCGCCCAAGGGGCAAGGGCTTAACGACCTCTATGTGCGCTTCTTCCGTATGGCCGAGCAGCGCATCGTCGAGCGCACCGGGCGCGGCATCGTGTGCTTCATCTCGAACTATTCGTGGCTCGATGGCCTGTCGTTCACCGGCATGCGCGAACGCTTTCTCGAGGCGTTCGATGGGATTTGGATCGATTGCCTCAATGGCGACAAATACAAGACCGGCAAGCT
>CAYSCX010000095.1:1616-4771 GCA_964429575.1 uncultured Binatia bacterium (SeqCode)
TCGATGGGATTTGGATCGATTGCCTCAATGGCGACAAATACAAGACCGGCAAGCTCACGCCGGAGGGCGAACCCGATCCCAGCATCTTTTCGACCGAACAGAATCGCGAGGGGATCCAGGTCGGCACCGCGATCACGCTGATGGTTCGGCGCCAGCCCACGCGCCAAGCTCCCCCTCACCCCGGCAACGCATCCGCGTTGCCGCCTCTCCCCAAGGGAGAGGGGGTCGGAATCGAATACTCGACTCCGCATGCAAATACCCTCTCCCAGGGGGAGAGGGCGGCGAGCGAAAGCGAGCCGGGTGAGGGGGTAGGGCACGCGGCGGTGCAGTTCCGCCATCTGTGGGGCAAGGCGAAGCGCGCGCAACTCATCGAATCGCGGCACAACGATGGAACGTCGCCCTACGAGAAGCTTGCGCCACCGCTGGCCCTCGGACTGCCGTTCTTGCCGGTGGCAGTCGCCCGAGGCTATGTCGCCTGGCCCGCGCTACCCGAGATGTTCCCCGTGTCGTTCCCGGGCGTCAAGACGAGCCGCGACAACGCGCTGGTCGACATCGATCGCGACGCGCTGGTGCGCCGGATGTCGCAGTATTTCGATCCGCAGTTCAGCGATGCGCAGATTCGATTGATGGTTCCGTCGCTTATGAAAAGCACGGCGGGCTTCGATCCCAAGAAGACTCGCGCGGCGTTGCTGGTTAGGGGATTTCAGAACGAACGAATCGTCCGCTATTGCTATCGTCCATTCGATTTGCGGTGGTTGTATTGGGAGGCGGATACAAAACTGCTCGATCGCAATCGCGCCGAATATATTCCGCACGTGTTCCACGGGAACTCGTGGATCAGCGCGGTACGGCATAACCGGCGAGAGTACGACGCACCTGCATTCACGCATGAACTTTCGTCGGCGCACGTCATCGAGCGCGGCGCAAATCTTTTTCCGCTTTATCTCACGGTCGCTGCCTTGGTGGATTTACTGCGAATAAACGATCCGCCGAGCGAGCCGAATCTGAGCGACGCTGCGTCAGCCTACCTTACGGCGCTTGACGCAGAGCCCGAGCATCTCTTCTTCCATACGCTTGCCGTTCTTCACGCGCCAGCGTACCGGGATGAGAACAAAGGCGGGCTGCGCCAGGACTGGCCGCGCGTGCCGCTGCCGGCGACGCGCGATGCGCTCACCGCCTCGGCCGAGCTCGGTCGAAAACTCGCCACGCTGCTCGACGCGGAAGCCGAGGGTTCGGGTGTCACGACCGGGAATCTCCGGCCCGAGCTCAAGCCGATCGCGGCCATCAGCCGCCAGGGCGGCGGCGGTCTCTCCGACACCGACCTGGCGGTCACCGCACGCTGGGGCTTCGCCGGCCAGAACGGCGTCACCATGGCCGGGCCAGGTCATGCGCCTTCGCGCGATTACACCGCCGATGAGCGCAAGAGCCTCGCCGCCGCTGGCGCGGACGCATTGACGCTTTTGGGCGAGACCACACGCGACGTGTTCCTGAACGACATCGCCTATTGGCGCTGCATCCCTGAGCGCGTGTGGACCTACACGCTCGGCGGCTACCAGGTGCTCAAGAAATGGCTGTCGTACCGCGAGCACGCGCTTCGCGGCCGGGCGCTGCAGCCCGACGAGGCGCGCTACTTCGCCGCCGTCGCGCGCCGCATCGCCGCGATCCTGCTTCTGTCCCCCGACCTCGACGCCAATTATCGCCATTGCGCGGCGGGTGCCGTACCACTCGCACAATCTGCATCAGCAAACACGCTTGGCAGCAGCCACGCGGCGAAGCGGTCAAGACGCAAGCGACGCTAATCCGGGCTCGGTTGTAAACGCCCGAGCGAATCACGTGATTTCGATGCATACGGGGTCACGAAAACTGGTCGCCGACTGACAGAAGTTGGCAGCGTTGACGGCGCCGTCAAAACAGCGATAAACCGGCGGTTGCGCTTGGTGCCAATTCGTGCCATTTGAAAAGTATGTATCTCATGTATGTCGACGAAAGTGGCGACATCGGGTTGGGGCAATCCCCGACCACGCATTTTGCGCTGAGCGGTCTTGTGATCCATGAGTCCAGATGGCGTGACTTCACCGCTCAAATGGCGGCGTTCCGCAAGACTCTCCGCGCCGTATATGGCTTACCGATTCGCACGGAAATACATGCGTCGGCATACATAAAGAAACCACCCATTCCTGGGATGGCGCCTCACATCCGGTTATCCATATTGCGAAATCTTCTCGACGAACTGGCCAAACTGAATTTCATCTCGATCACAAACGTCATTGTCGATAAAAGCACCAAGGCAGCGCCCTAT
Organism: uncultured Binatia bacterium (SeqCode); assembly: GCA_964429575.1. GTDB lineage: Bacteria > Desulfobacterota > Binatia > Binatales > Binataceae > CAYSCX01. The sequence goes on from CAYSCX010000095.1 coordinate 3,916, forward strand.
GATGTCTTTGCGAACGCATGGCAAGCGCTCTTTCAGAGATTCGAGAACACTCTCTCATACGGGAATTTCCCTGGCGGCCATCGCGCGGATTTCGGATTGGTGCTTACTGACAACACAGACGGACGCAAGCTCCAACGCTTGGTCCGCCGAATGGCGGTCTATAATCCAGTTCCGCACGCGCCGGCGTACGGGCCTGGCGCTAGAAATCTTCCGATGCTGCGAGTAATCGAGGACCCACACCCAAAAGACTCCGTAGATAGCTACTTCATCCAGGCGTGTGACGTGTGTGCGTATTTCCTGCTACAGAAATTCCGACCCAACCGCTTCATTCATGCCGCTGGAGCGCAGCAATACCTCAATCGGCTCTCCCCAGTCTTGAACAAGAGAGCCAGTTACGCGAACGGATTGGGAATCGTAATCCTGTAAAAACGAAGGGGGAGAGGTGTTACCCTCTCCCCGGCGCAATCCTACTACTAGGTTGTGCCTAGGTTCAGATCACGCGTTGAATATAACGAATTCAACGTTGAGAATCAAGGGATTGTAACAGATTCATTTCGTTGGGCAATTTCCCATGTCGTCCGTTTCCCGGGACGACAGCCAATCCGACTTTACGCTGGCGGCCCGCCGGGGCGGCGGTGGCGACGAACCCGTCATGCAGCCGCGTGATTGGGAATGGATTTACATTACCAGCGCCGCGTTGCCGGCAGAAAACAGCTAATGCTGCTCGACAACGAAGACACCAAGCGACTGGCATGGTTGCGGGATGCAATCGCTACAGCCGAGCAGACGGCGCGGCGCCCCTACGATTTCGACTCGATCTTGACCGAGGCCTACACCAGCTTTCGCCCCAAGGGCG
>CAYSCX010000096.1:0-4737 GCA_964429575.1 uncultured Binatia bacterium (SeqCode)
TCTTTGGTCAGCGTGTCGATCTTGATTCCCATCGCGGCGAGCTTCAGCGTCGAGACTTCATCTTCGATCTCGCGCGGCACCGCGTGCACTTTGATCGGCAGTTGCGCGCTGGTTGCAACCCACTGCGATGCAAGCGCCTGAGTCGCGAAGCTCATGTCCATCACTTGCGCCGGATGTCCCTCCGCGCACGCCAGGTTCACGAGCCGCCCCTGGCCGAGCACGTAGAGCGTGCGTCCGTTCGAGAGCACGTACGCATCGACGTGGTTTGTCACGTTGCGCTCGACCTTTTTCGCGGTGTCGTTCAGGTAGGCCATGTCGATCTCGACGTCGAAGTGGCCCGAGTTGCATAGAATCGCGCCGTCCTTCATCAGCGTGAAGTGCTGCGATGAGAGCACGTGCTTATCGCCGGTCGCGCTGACGAAAATGTCGCCGACCCGCGCCGCCTCCTCCATCCGCATCACGCGGAATCCCTCCATCGCGGCCTCGAGCGCGCGAATCGGATTCACTTCCGTTACGATAACGTCGGCGCCCATCCCACGCGCGCGCGTGGCAATTCCACGCCCGCACCAACCGAAGCCGCCGACCACCATCACTGAGCCCGCCAGCAACACTCCGGTCGCGCGGATAATTCCGTCGAGCGTCGATTGTCCCGTGCCGTAGCGGTTGTCGAAGAAATGCTTGGTCTCGGCGTCGTTCACCGCGACCACCGGAATCTTGAGCGCGTGATCCTTCTCCATCGCGCGGAGCCGGAGCACGCCGGTGGTGGTCTCCTCCATGCTGGCGCGCACCGACGAGGCGTGCGCGCGATACTCGGTGTGCAGCAGGCTCACCAGGTCCGCGCCGTCGTCCATCGTGATGGTCGGATTGCGCTCGAGCACGGCGCGCAAATGGTTGTAATAGGTGTCGCGATCCTCGTCGTGCACCGCAAACACGGGAATGTCGTAGTGCTCGACCAGCGCCGCCGCTACATCATCTTGCGTCGAAAGCGGATTCGATGCGCACGCAAACACCTCGGCGCCACCCGCCTTGAGTGCGCGAAGCAGGTTTGCCGTCTCGCACGTGATGTGGAGGCACGCGCCGAGCCGCTGCCCTTTGAGCGATTGATCCGCGTGAAACTTGTCGCGAATGCTCTTGAGCACCGGCATCTGGCGCTCGGCCCATTCGATGCGCCGCTTGCCCGCGTCGGCGAGCCCGAGATCGTGCACATCGTATTCTTGCTTGCTTCCGCTGACGCGCGCGCGAGGCGCAACCTTGCGCTTGCTGGCAGTAATCGCCATCTGGGTTTTCGCTCCGAGTCTGGTTTGAGTGGCCCGCTAGCAGGGCGTTGAGAAAAGCGTCGGACCGCAAAATGGCACGGACTTCATTCTCAACACCCTGCGTGAAAGTCAGCTGCCTTCCTAATCTTCTCCCCCGGAGACACGAGAAAGGGAGACGCGAGAGAGGGAGCAGGATGTTGAAGATGCCTTCTTCAACATCCTGCTACGGCCTTCCGTTGACGCCCAATGCGCTCTGCAACCGTTCCGCCATGTCGACGCGCTCCCATGGGAACAGCCCCCGCTCGGGAACCCGGCCGAAGTGTCCGTAGGCGGCGGTAACCCGGTAGATCGGACGTTTCAAATCGAGGGTCTCGATGATCGCGCGCGGGCGAAAGTCGAACAGCTCGCGCAACGTGGACGACAACTTGTCGTCCGGCACCACGCCAGTGTCAAACGTATCAACCAGCATCGAGACCGGCTCCGCGACGCCGATCGCGTACGCGAGCTGGATTTCACACTTGCGCGCGAGTCCCGCCGCAACCACGTTCTTCGCAACGTAGCGCGCCATGTAGCTCGCCGAGCGGTCGACCTTGCTCGGGTCTTTCCCCGAAAACGCGCCGCCGCCGTGGCGCGCATAACCTCCGTACGTATCGACGATGATCTTGCGCCCGGTCAGCCCGCAGTCGCCGTGGGGACCGCCAATCTCAAACCTGCCGGTGGGATTGATGTGATAGACGGTGTCCTTGCGCAGAAACTGCTCCGGAATCGTGGCGCGGATGAGTTGCTCTTTGAGCGCCTCTTCGATCGTCGCGTCCTTCACGTCGGCGGTGTGATGCGCCGATACCACCACCGCGGTAACCTCCACCGGCTTGCCGTCGGCGTAGCGCACCGTGACCTGGCTCTTGCCGTCGGGCCTCAGCCAGTTCACCTGTTTCGCCCGCCGCATCTTCGCGAGGTTTTCCATCAGCCGATGCGCGAGCGCGATCGGAAGTGGCATCAGCTCCGGCGTTTCATCGCACGCATACCCGAACATCAGGCCCTGGTCGCCGGCCCCCTGTTCCTTGAACTTGCCCTCGCCCACATTGACGCCCTGCGCGATGTCCGCCGACTGCGGCTCGATCGCGGTCAGCACCGCGCACCGCCGTCCGTCGAAGCCGCTCTCCGATGAGTCGTAGCCGATGTCCACCGCCACCTGCCGTGCAATCTTTGCGTAGTCCGGATGCGCCTTGCTGGTGATTTCGCCCGCCAGCACGATGAACCCGGTCTTCGCGAGCGATTCGAGCGCGACGCGCGACTGCGGATCCTCCTTCAGCAGCGCGTCGAGCACGGCGTCGGAAACCTGATCGCACATCTTGTCGGGATGGCCTTCGGAGACCGACTCCGAGGTGAACAGGAAATCCTTACGCGGCATGAATTACGGCTCCCTCAACCAAAAGACCGCAGGCAGTTGCACCAGTCGCGCGTCGAGGCGTCCCGATGCGCAAGGCCCGGTCCACAATTGTTCGGGTTTGCGTGAATCGATAAATCTCGCCGGGTCAGCTCCGCGGATCGCAAGAAAGCGTTGGGTCGCAAGGTTTTTCCGGATGGCGTTGGTATAACCGAGCGCTACTTGGGGGTCAAGTTCAGAGCCGCGCGCACCGCCTAATCCTCGCCGAATCGCTCCTCGAAAAGCTGCTGCACCGCCTTGAGTGCATCGCGCGCCTGCGGACCTTCCGCACGGATCTTGAGCTTGGAACCCGGCCCGGCGCCGAGCGTGATCAGTCCCGTGATACTGCGTGCACTCACCGAATTCTTGCCGCGTGCGATGGTGATGGCGGCATCGAACTGCGCGGCCGCCTGCGAGAGCGTCGATGCTGCGCGCAGATGCAGCCCCAGGCGGTTTTTCACTTCAACCGTCGCCTCCACCACACTCATCCACTCTACGATAGAGGTATCCCGCGGTTCGGTAAACGACCCGCCGGACGAACGGTGCGCGCGGTCGGGGCGTACGTCAGCCGCCGTCGCGCGACGCCGGCGCGCGATTCTCCGTCGCCTCGTGCTCGCCGGCGATCTCCGCTGCGAATAGCTTGCGCAGTTTCGATTCGATCAGACTGTCGCGCGTTGAGCCTTCGCGCATCCGCCACTTGCGCAGCGGGATCACCGCCTTGGCCATGTTGCGATGGCCGCCGGCGTTGCCGATGTCGCCGAACAGGTTCTTGACCGTCTCGCCGGCGTTGCCGCGGCCGGTGCCGTGCGTGCGCACCGAAATGACCAGTTCGTGATCGAGCTTGCCCGCGATCGCGGCCCACTCGACGTCCTCGAACTGCAGGCAGAAGTCCGCCATCTCTACGATCAAATCGTCGCGCTCCACCTTGCCCAAGTGCAGCACCACCAGTCCGTCGCGCACCTCGAACCGCTCCATCGCGCGCGCGAGCACGCGCGCGAAGCTCTGCGGCAATTCAGGCCGATCGATTTGGCGCAGCAGATTGTAATTCGCGATTGGATATAAATGCATGAACGCCTGCAGGTCATCGTCGGTTGCGCGGCGTGATAGTGCGAGGGTGTCGGTGCGGATGCCGTAAAGGAGCGCGGTCGCAAGCCGCTCACTGATGTTCTCGCGCGCGCACAGCAGATACTCCGTCATGATCGTCGCGGTCGCGCCGTACTTGGTGCGCACGTCTTCGAAGGCGGCAGTGCCCGGCTCGTAGCCGGGATGATGGTCGATCACGATGTCCGCGCGCGGCAGCTTGCCGTTGAAGTAGCCGGGCTGCACGTCAACCATCGCGATCTTGTCGAAGGTCGCGAGCTCCTCGGTGGTCGCAGGCAGAATCTCTATCTCGAGCAGGTGGACCATGGTGCGGTTCTCGGGCCGCGTCACTGGCTTGAAGCTGAAGATCGGCGTGGTGAGCTTGTTGCGGCCCAGCAGCGTCCGCAACGCCATCGCGCTCGACATCGCGTCGGGGTCAGGGTCGTCTTGCAACACAATCGCGACCCGGTCGCCCTCGGCGACCATGGCGCGAAGTTCCCTGAGCTTCTGCTTGGTTAATGTCTCGTCCATGGGTTGCGGAAAAGTTCACGCGCGCCGCGCGCGAACTTCCGCTCTCCCGCCCTTCTAGTCTCGGGCGGCCTTGATTTCGGGAGCGACGGTCAGGGTGGCGGGTGGCCCGGACGGGTCACCCTCGCAACTGGGAAACTTCACAACCATGTTCAAGTATCATAGCGTCCAAAGTCCGATCAATGTCAGCTTCCGACACGATGCTATATGCTTGGATTTTCCTATGCGCGACCCCGCTGCAAGCACCGCTACCGTTGAATGCACCATCTGCCGAAGGACCGTGGCGCAGTGGCTGCTTAGGCTCGCTGTCGAGGACACCGGCGGGTTCAGGCAGGAGGCGTTCGTGTGCCCGAATTGCGCCGTCAAACTGAGACTCGCTTCAGAAAAGATGCGGGACCTGCAGATCGATCCGTGGGTGCACGACGCGGTCGCCCGCGTGCTGCGCGG
>CAYSCX010000097.1:0-944 GCA_964429575.1 uncultured Binatia bacterium (SeqCode)
GGAGTTCGTCGATGTCGAGTTCGGACATCTGAACGGGATGGTCGCTGACGGTACGTGAGGCGTTGCGATAGGCGCGCACGCGGAAGAAGTTCTCGCCGGAGATTTCGAGCAGGTCGGCGATCTCATCGAGGACCTTTGCGATTTCGTGGTTTTGCATTGGGCGCAGCGGGCAATCCCGGCTCCGCTACTTGCTTGTAGCTTAGCGCGGTGCTGCAGAGCGCCGCGAAGTGCGCGGATGCAGCGCCGACCCTGCCGCGGCCGGCGACCCTTCGACAGGCTCAGGGCAGGCTCTCAGCCGCCGTACTGGAAGCCGCACTCTTTGAGCGTCAGCACTTCGGATTCGTTCTTCAACGTCGCGTCGGTGACCCGTCCGACCACCGTGGAGTGGTCGCCAAGCTCGTAGAAGCCGACCACCTCGCATTCGACCGCCGCAGGCGCATCGCTGATGATCGGCGCTCCGCACTTGCCGACCTCGAACGCGAAGTTGCCGAACTTCCCGCCGGCGGGCTCGACGTGCTTGAAGAATGAAGTCGCGATCGACTTCTGTCCGGTCGCGAGAACCGAGAGGGTGAACTTCTTCGACTGCTTCACGAGGTCGTGGGCAGTCGAGTCCTTCTTGATGCCGACGACGAGCAGCGGAGGGTTGAATGCGGTCTGTGTCACCCAGTTGACGGTGGCGACGGTCTGCTTGTCGCCGTGTTTCGCGCCGAGCACGAACAGCCCATAGGGAATCATTAGCAGAGCTTTTTTCTTTGCGTTGTCGTCCATCGGTGGTCTCCTCTCGTTGTTTGGAATCGCCGCGAGAGACGTGGACCGCGGGAGGCCGTCGCCCCCGTCCGGCCGCACGCGTGCATATCATCTTTGCACAAAATGCGGCGATCTTGCGCGCCAGCAGGCTGTTGAAAAAGTCATTTTCAACCGCCTGCTTCCTCTCTCGCGTCTCC
>CAYSCX010000097.1:1006-4729 GCA_964429575.1 uncultured Binatia bacterium (SeqCode)
AAGGCAGCCCGATCCTTCGCCCATGGCTCAGGACAAGCTTTTCACGCAGGGTGTCGAGGGCCAAGCCGCTGCCAGCTTGGAACTCGAGGCTTTTCTCAACACCCTGCCACGGAGCAACTGATTGGGGCAGGATCAATAAGAGAAAGCGGCGCGCTGACCGCGCAGATCGCGCACGCGCCGCATACGGACGAGCGGTCGATGCCGATGCGCGGCGCCGTTACCGCGCGCTCTCGGAGAACCGCAGCTGCGATTACGGGCCTGTGCTTCTGCTCTTGGGGACGGTGACGTTGAGGATGACGGTGTCAGACACACCATTGGTTACGTCGCGGCAGATCACGCTGATCGCGTACATTCGCGTGCCGTCCTTGGCGCATCGTTCACGGCGGAGCTGGATGCCTCCGAGCAAGAGCGGCGAATCAGATAGGAACTGCAGCGTGGCGTCTTCGGTGAGTGAACTGAAAACAGTCGGCGCCCAATCCGCGCCCTGCTTTACGGTCGGTGCGCCGCAGCCGTGGCCGCCCGCGTCGTCGCCGGCGACTTGGTCGTGTGTGATGCCGTCCTCGGTCTCCTCCACGGTTAGGCTGACAGCAACGGCGCTGGTGGAATCGGCGGACAGCGACAAGGAGAGGAGCACATCCTCGAACTTGTGATTTGGCGGCCACAGATTTGCCGGCGAGATTGTCACCATCGCAGCGGGCGCACCCGTGCCGAGGCCTTCCCAACCTTGCAAGACCGTATCCGCGGTGAGGCATCCCACCAATAAACTGCCGGAGCTTTTGTTTTTCGCGAGCGCCGGCGGCGCGATCGCCAGAAGTCCAATCGTCAGAAGCGCGATCGATTTGAAGAGATTCATCGTTTAACCTACTCCTCTCATCAACGAAAATATGAGCACAATTGAATCGGAGAGTGAGTCTATGAGAATCGTAGACGCGGTACGAGTACGAATCGCGATGTTTGGGAGAAAGAATTACTAGAAATTTGTATTTTGTTCGCTGCAAAAGTAACGTGCGAGGAGCAAGTTACTCGCCGTCCACGAAAGTTTTGTCTTACCTCGCTTTTTCTTCGCATATTTCCGCGACAATCACCGCAGCATGATGCCATCCGCGCCTTGACAAACCACGCGAGCCGGCCGATGTCTCGGTCAAGACGCCCGCCAAAGGAGGCCATCGCAAGATGCGCCGCATAATCGACGCCGACGGACATATCGTAGAGCCGCACGCGGTGTGGCAGGACTATACCGAACCGCGCTACCGCGACCGGATGATCCAGATTCGCCGCAACCGCGACGGCGCGGATGAGTTGTGGATCGACGGGGAGAACCGCAGCCGCGCATCATTGCCGGTGGCGGCGTCGATGGTCCCGGGCGGACTGATGGACCTCGAGCGGGCGCGCGCGCTGACATGGGACGATGTGCTGCCCGGAAGTTTCGATCCCGACGAACGCATCAAGGTGATGGACGCGGAGGGCATCGACGCGGCGGTGCTATATCCGTCGCTGTGGCTGCTGTATGGCGACCTTGGTGACGCGGAACTGGCCTCGGCGGCGTGCCGTGCGTACAGCAACTGGCTCGCCGACTTCTGCCGCGTACATCCCGAGCGGCTATTCGGCGTCGCGCCAATGCCATTGCAGGACGTGGATGCGGCTGTGCGCGAGATGCGGCGGGTGGTGAAGGAGTTGGGATTCAAGGCGGTCTTCATCCGGCCGAATCCGTTCAATCAGCGGCGGCTATGCGACGCGGCATACGATCCGTTCTGGCGCGAGGCACAGGAACTCGGAGTGCCGGTCGCGGTGCACGGAAGCTTCGGGACGCGAATGCCGACGATGGGCGGAGACCGCTACCGCGACCCATTCTTTTTCCACATGGTGTGTCATCCGTTCGAACAGCAGGCCGCGTGCATGGACGTGATCTGCGGCGGCGTGCTGTCGAAGTTCCCGCGGCTGCGGGTCGGGTTTCTGGAGTCCGGAATCGGGTGGCTCGGGTACTGGCTGGATCGCATGGACAGCCATTTCGAGAAAATGCACTCCTACGTGCCGTGGCTCCGCAAGCGGCCGAGCGAGCACTTCAAAGAGCAGTGCTACATTTCGATGGACGCCGATGAGAGCACGCTGCGCGCGATGATCGAACTGGGCGTCGAGCGAAACGTGCTGTGGGGCTCCGACTATCCGCATTTCGACTGCACGTATCCCGGCGTGCTCGACGAAGTGAATCGCGCGCTTGGAGTGCTGTCCGAGAGCGCGCGCACGAGCATTCTGACGGAGAACGCTGTCCGCTTTTACGGCCTCTGAGCCGCGCCGGCAGCAGTCACTCGACTGCAAGGCGCAGTTCGCGCTCTGCGCAGCGCGCGCGCTGCGATCTGACGATTGGTTGCAAGATCGCGATGGTCCGTCGTGCACGACGGTACAAGCACAGCGGCACGGCGCTTGCGTCGAGAGATCGAACGCCCGGCGACACGGTCGCCGGGCGCGGAAGCGATCCAGTCAGAGGAGGGCTTCGCGATGAAGTTCACTGACGTATTGATAGGATTTCTCCTCGCCGCCGCATTTGCGTTGGGCGTCGGCTACGCGCTCGGCGTGTTTCAGCCCGGCGTCGCGGATGCGAGCGATGGTGGCGCAGGGTCGGGGCGCTCAGGATGGTTCGGCGCTTGGTCACACGCGTCGTACCATCATGGCGGATGGGGCTGGTGCGGCGAGGGCAGCGAGCCAAAAATTGATGAGATGCTCGCGCATGCGGAGCAAAGGCTCGAGATCACGTCCGCCCAACGAGCCAAGTGGGAAGGATTCGCGGCGGCGATCAAAGCGGGCGCGACCGATCTGCGAGACGCATGCACGCAGGCGCGCGCAGCAGTTGGTGACGTCGATGCGCGGGAGCGGCTTGCGCAGTTCGAGGCGATGATGTCGGTGGGCGCTACGGCGCTCAAGTGCATGCGACCGTCGTTCGATGCGCTGTACGCTGGTTTGAGTACCGAACAGCGCGAGACGATCGATCCGCTATTTGCGCGGAGGCACCGGTGGTGAACGAGGAAGCCTTGCAGGACAATCCCGGGACGGTTGTTCGTCCGCCGCGCCTTTATCTCGGCGCGCTGCTCGCTGGGATCGTGCTCGGGATGATCTGGCCCGCGCCGATCATCAGCGACGCGCCGTTCGGACGGATAATTGTCGGAATCGCGATCGTCGGCGCGGGCGCATGGTTGATGTCTATCGCGATGAAGCTGTTCAGCGGCGCGGGGACCAACGTGCCGACTTACCTGCCGGTGACGGCGCTGGTGACGGACGGGCCGTATCGGTACTCGCGAAATCCGATCTACGTCGCGCTCACACTCATCTATGTCGGACTCGCGGTGCTGGCGAACAGCATCTGGGCGATTGTGCTGCTGGTGCCGGTGCTGGTGTTGATGCATTACGGCGTGATCGCGCGCGAGGAGGCGTATCTCGAACGGAAATTTGGGGGCGACTACGCCGAGTACAAGGAGAAGGTCGCGCGCTGGGTGTGAGGGTGCGAAAAGGGCGCACAGCCGTGCGCCCCTACGACCGCCACGCGCACCACCTCAAGCGATGTGACGGCGTTGTGGTTCGACGGCCGGCTGGCCGCCCGGGTCCGCGGCGACTGCGGCGCGCCGCGACTTGAGCCAGTCCTCGAACGCTTCCATGTAGGTGTAGAACACCGGCGTGATGTAGAGCGTCAGGAACTGCGAGAAGAGAAGACCGCCAAGCACAGCCACGCCG
>CAYSCX010000098.1:0-4562 GCA_964429575.1 uncultured Binatia bacterium (SeqCode)
GCCCGGTGACGACCAGGTCGCCGAGCGCCGAGAAGAACCCGTAGCTGTCGTTTGCAGCGAGCAGTTTCTTCGCGTCGATTCCTTGCGCGCGGGCGCGCGCGAGCGTGTCGGGGGCGAGGACCGCGCCCGCGTTGTCCTCGGATCCGTCAATGCCGTCGGTGTCGGCGGCGATCGCCCAGACGTTCTCCACGCCCTCCAGCTCGAGGGCGAGCGCAAGCAGGAACTCTGCGCAGCGTCCGCCGCGTCCTTTCTCGCCGCGCACGGTGACCGTGCATTCGCCGCCTGAAATCAGTGCAACCGGAGGTTTCCACGGCGAGCCGTGCTTCCTGATCTCGCGCGCGAGCGCCGCCATCACCTTCGCCATTTCGGACGCTTCGCCCGTGATCGAGTCGCCGAGGATCGCCGGGGTGATGCCGGATTTGCGAAATCGTTCTGCGGCGGCTTCGAGCGAGCGGTGCGCAGTGGCGATCACGCGCGTCTCGACATGGCTGAAGGCGGGATCGCCCGGTTTCGGCGTCTCGGCAGTGCGGCCTTCGGCGCCAGCTTCCAGGCGCCGGCGCACGGAAAGGGGCGCTTCGATCGAATACTTCGCGAGCACCGCGAGCGCGTCGGCGAAGGTCGTCGGGTCGGGCGAGCAGGGGCCGGAGGCGATATGCGTCGGATCGTCGCCCGTCACATCCGACACGACGAGCGCGAACACGGGCGCGCTGCAGGCGGCCGCGAGCTGCCCGCCCTGGATCGCGGACAGGTGTTTTCGCACCGTGTTGATTTCCTGGATCGCCGCGCCGCAGCGCAGGAGTTGCGAAGTGACCTGCCTGAGATCGACCATCGGCACGCCTTCGGCGGGAAGCGAGAGCAGGGCCGAGCCGCCGCCCGAAACGAGCGCAATCAGGAGATCGTCGGGTACAAGCGAGCGCACCCCTTCGAACATCTCGCGCGCGGCCTTCTCGCCCGCTTCATCCGGGACCGGATGCCCCGCCTCGATCACGCGGATGCGCGTGGTCGGCAGGCCATGCCCGTAGCGCGTGAGCGCAAGGCCTTCGAGCGGCGCTTCGGCGGGCCAGTGCCGCTCGACCGCAAGCGCCATCGAGGCCGCGGCCTTGCCCGCGGCGGCGACGAACGTACGGCCCTTCGGGGGTGAAGGCAGATGCGCCGGCAGGATCTCGAGCGGGTCGGCGGCCGCGACTGCCGCGCGGAAGGATTGTTCGAGTAGTGCTCTCATCGTGGCGGCAGTGTACCGAATGCGAGTGGGTCAATTCGGCCAAAACTGACACTCTGGCCGCACGTGTCGCCTCACGCTGATCTCGTCGGGCGTAAGATGCACCGGCTACATGGCCCGGGGAGGGACCGGCACCGGTGAGCGGTACTGAACTCAAGCAACGTCTGGCGGCGATCCTCGCCGCAGACGTGGCGGGCTACTCCCGTCTGATGGCCGCGGACGAGCGAGCAACGGTGGCTGCGCTCGACGCTTCACGCGCGGTATTCCGAAAACAGATCGAAGCCAACCGGGGTCGTGTGATCGACATGGCCGGCGATTCGGTGCTGGCAGTGTTCGACACCGCGACTGGTGCAGTTACCGCGGCGATCGCCATTCAAGAGACGCTCGCAACCACGTCTTCGGCAGAGCCAGAGGATCGGCGTATGCGCTTTCGCATCGGCGTACATCTTGGCGACGTGATCGAGAAGGCCGATGGCACAGTCTACGGGGACGGCGTGAACATCGCGGCGCGCTTGGAGGGATTGGCTGCGCCCGGCGGGATCACGGTATCGGATTCGGTCCGAAACGCGGTGAGGGGCAAGGTCAACGCCACGTTCGAGGATCAAGGCGAACAGGCGGTGAAGAACATTGCCGAGCCGGTGCGCGCATACGCAGTCCGGGCAGGACGCGGCGCCTCGGCGAAGCCCCTGCCGGCAGCCAGCAGGCTGGACCTCCCGCCGCCGGACAGACTCTCCATTGCAGTGCTGCCGTTTGCCAACATGAGCGAGAACAAGGACAACGCTTATTTCGCCGATGGCATGCACGAGGAGCTGCTCACGCAACTGGCGCTGCTGGGCGAACTTAAGGTCGTGTCCCGTACCTCAGTAACGGAGTATCGGGACAGCAAGAAGAATATCCGTCAGATTGCAGCCGAACTTGGCGTCCTCTCACTCGTAGAAGGCAGCGTCCGCCTGGCCGGAAACCGCGTGCGGGTGACCGCACAGCTGATCGACGCCGACTCCGACACGCACGCATGGGGAAGAAGCTTCGACCGCGACCTGACGGACATCTTTGCCATCCAGAGCGAACTTGCCACCGAGATCGCAAGGGCACTCAAGGTCACGCTGAGCCCGGAAGAGAAGGCGAGAATCGACCGGAAGCCGACGGACAATCTTGCCGCGTACGACCTCTTTCTCCGTCACCAGGAGCTTACAGCTCGTTCCGCCACGACGTGGCAAAACATCCACCTGAAAGAACGCATCGCACTGCTGTCGCAGGCGATAGAACTGGACCCCAATTTCGCGCTGGCGTGGGCGTACCTAGGTGCAAATCATGCGCGTGCCTATTACTGGGGCGAGGACCGCAGTTCCGCGTGCCTGGCGCAAGCGAAGCACGCGATAGAACGTGCGCTGACACTTGCACCGGGTGACATCGAGGTGCACATCCAAGAAGCACACCTTCATCATTTAGCGACGAACGACTACGGTCGCGCTGGGCAATTGTATGAAATAGTTCTGCGAAGCGCGCCGAATAACGTGGAAGCATTAACCGCGCTGGCGCACTTGCGATGGCGCGAGATGCAGTGGACGGAATCCGCCACGTACCTGGAGAAAGCACTGGCCATAGATCCACGTAATGTTGTGGCACTCGGTTTCTACGCACGGCATCTGGCGAATTTTCGTCATTTCGATCGTGCCTTGGCGGTGCAACAGCAACTGATCGACGTCCGGCCGAACGATTTGTCTCTCAAGTGCGAGTACCTCGAGTTCGAATTCAAGAAGACCGGTTCGTGGGAATCGTTCGACAAGTGGCGCGCCACTCTGCCCACAGGTACAGAACGTACTTCCTTTGAGCTGTGGGACTTCGATGTGTTTCGCGCAGGTGCGCGCCGCGATTTCAACAGCGTCATTCAACTTCTTGGCACACCCCCAATTGACCTGCCGGTCCTGCATGCAGATCTGCATTCTCTTTTGACGGCGACAGCTCATTTCGTCAATGGCAATCGCTCGCAGGCAATTGAAACAGCGCGGACTGCGCTCCAGCAAGTTACGGCAAAGCTGGAATGTGACATTAGCAACGACGTTCTATGGATGCTGTCCGCCAGTTACCGCGCGATTCTTGGCGAGCGCGATACCGCGCTCGCCGAATTTCGTAGGGCGCGCGAGTTGACGTTGGCCAGGAAAGATCTGTCTCGTGCCGCTGTCCTTTATGGTCGGCATCTGGTACGTGTCTATATGTTTCTCGGAGACCGCGAGCAGGCCTTTGCAGAACTTTCACGGATATTGAGACTGCCGGCGTCCTCAGGCCATTGGTCACGGGTGGATTGGACGCTCGCATCGCTCTGGGGCGACCCCGGGTTTCAGGCCGTTGTGAACGACCCGGCTCACAATGCGCCGCTGCCCTTTAACCTCAAGGATTCTTATGCGATGGGAGAAATACAGACGCCACCGATTTGTTCATAGATCACTCGCCTGAAATCATCGTTCGAGCGGTGCTCCCGGCGTGTTCGGTGTCCGCCCCAATCGACCTGATTCACCATTTCCTTAACAAGGCTACGAGAATCTCCAGGCCTAAATGACTGCAATAGGTCGGTAGCACCGAATGGATGCCCAACCAAATGCCAAGTCGACTCGATCACCCGCCCGGATTCATCTCGCGGGCGACGCAACTCTCCTTGAGCCGCACCGGCAATTCGCAGAAGCGCCAATTTCCACCCTCTTTGGAGCGCCAACCTAGCCGAAGATCTCCCTGGATGCATCCTGGCCGAGCGCGTAGCTGCCCGGATAGTACGCACGAAACTCGCGCTGGATCCTGTCGGCTGGGACGTCGGCGAAGCTGCCGTGGTCGTGCACGTACTCCATGTGGCGGCGATCGTCCTCGTCGAACGGGTGGAAGATCGAGTCCTCGCGGCCGTCGAATTCGAGCGGCTTGACGCGGAAGCGCTGGCACAGCTCCCGGTTGAACACCGCCGTCGCCTTGACCCACTTGCCTTCGAGGAACAGCTCGGCGTAGCCGTGGTAGATGAACAGGTCGGTGCCCATGCGCTCCCGCAGGCGCGGGGTGGTGAGGTGGTTTTTCACGTCGGCGAATCCAACGCGAGCCGGAATGCCGATGGTGCGCGCGCAGGCGGCGAGCAGCGCCGACTTTCCGACGCAGAAGCCTTCGCCAAGTTCGAGGACGCTGGAGGCGCGGTAGGCACTCTCCTTCGAGAAATCGAGAAACGGGTTGTACCGGATGCCGTCCCGCACCGCGTAATAGAGCGACACCGCGCGTTCGATGTCGGACTTGCCCTTGACGTGCGCGGCGGCGTATTCGCGCACCGCCGGATGGTCGCTGTCGATGTACCGTCCGGGGGCGAGGTACG
>CAYSCX010000099.1:0-4324 GCA_964429575.1 uncultured Binatia bacterium (SeqCode)
GGTGACGTTGAAGTACCTGCTCAGAATCGACACTGCATTGCGCGTCGGCGGGAAGTAATCCGGATTCGCATAAAAGACGACCAGCAGGGATGGCTTCGCGCGCTGCTCCTGAGATCCAAGCTGGCCATTCGGACCGAACATGCGATCGGCATCGGAACTTGTCGCGCTGGTAGTTACGGCAGTCATGAGTAAAATTCGGCGCTGGGCGAAGTTGCGAGTGTCTGTGACGCTGAACGGATGTTGGGATCGCGCCGAAGGATCGCCCGCAGTTCCCTGCCGTGACCATTTGATTGCGGGGCGGCGAACTTCCATTTCATGATTGCGTTGCTCAGCGCGACGACGGGCTCGTGCATGATTCGCGAGACGCGCGACCGCGCGGAGTGCCGATACGCACGGAGCGCCTCCGGAAGACCCTCGCTCGACGCGCGCGTGAGCTCCAAACCGCAATCCCGAGCCAGCCACTTCAGGCTCTCCACCGACGGGTAGCTGACGTGCTCGAGCGAGCGTGCGAGGTAGGCCCACCGCCGGCCCGCGCGCTCTGCCGCCGCCGCGTTCGGGGTCGAGATGATCATGCCGCCGCCGGGCCGCACGCGCGCGGCCGCCATCCGGAAGAACCCCGCGGTGTCGGCGAAGTGTTCGAGAACATCGATCATTATGACGATGTCAAACTGATCGTCGCCGAGCCCGGTCGACTCAAGGTCCGCGCAGCGGAGATCAACCTGGTAGCGGGCGCGGCCGTAGCTGATTGCCGCCTCGTCGATATCGATTCCCACCAGCCGGGCGGCGCCGCGTCTGCGGAGGCTCTCCAGCAGGGCGCCGCTGGAGCAGCCAATCTCGAGCACATCGCGTCCGTTGATTTCGAAGTTCGCGATCGTCTCTGGCAGGCAGAGCAGTTGGCCGCTTGCGATCTCAGCGTCGCGCTCATCGAAGTAATTGACCTCGGCGGGAAGTTCGTAGCCGATTCCGCGCGGGCCGTCAGGCGACGCTTGATAGTAGTTGGCGCCGTAGCAGCGCCGGAGCGCCTCGTCGCTCGGCACCGGATCGACGTACAGCAGCGCGCATCGCGCGCATCGCTTGACCTTCAGACCATCCACGCGAGTTGCCACGGCGGTTGGCGGAACCGGCGCCGCGCAAACCGGGCAGCCGGTGCGCTCAGAAAGTTCGTCGCGGCGCCACAGCTCGGTCATGCCGCTTCAGGCCCCGCTCGCAGCATGCGGACGATCCAGGATCTGCCCGCTTCGCGTTCCTCGCGAGTGAATACGAAAAGGCCGAACGCCGCGACTGCCGCGGCGGTAGCGAGAGCAGCAATGACTACGAGCTGCACCAATGACGCGGGATTGGTCGCTGACCAAGCGACGAAGGTCAGTACGAGGACGCTGAGTGCGATCGCGCAGGGACGAACCAGTTCTGCCGCCACGTCGCGAGCGTTGGGTCCAAGCGCGCGCAGTCCTGCGAACGGCAAGTACCACGCGTCGGTCAGCAGCGATGCAACCACCGTGGCAGCAATCACCCCTGCGAGCCCCAAATGACGGACCCACCAAAGCGAGAGGGCCAGGTTGAGGACACCGTCGAAGACTGTCAAAGCGGACCATGCGTAGTGACGGGTGGTCGCCCACAAGAATGTCGACGGGACCGCGCACATGATCAAGAGCAGAAAGAGCACGACTTGGAGTCCGTAGGTTGCTTCCCCCGGAAAGACGCCACGACCGGCCCACAGCTCGATGAAGCGCGGTCCCAGAAGCCACAGCATCACCGCCGCGACGGTGCCATACAGAAGCGCGAGGCGCACGGCGAACACGAATCCGGTCTTGAGAACCACCTCATGACCTCGAGCGTAGTTCGCCGTGATGGTTGGCATGAGAGCGACCAACCCGACGGAAAAGAGCGCGTGGGCAGCCATCGTGAGGCGGAAGGGCACCGCGTACTGCGTCACCGCCTCGGCGCCGAGCGCGTACCCGATCACGATATTGTCCACCGCGAATATGAGCGTGCCGCCAATTTGAACACCAAGAAACGCCGCGCTCGGCTTCACCAGATCGCGAAGCACTGCGCCCGAAAAGTTTGCGATCCGCGGCCGAATCTCCGGCAGCAGCCGCAATGCGAATGAGGAGACGTTAATCGATGAAAGCGTTGTCAAGGCGCCGGTAATGGCCGCGATGGCTACGAGCTTGAAGCCGCCGATGAGCGCGCCGATCACACTGATCGCACGGATGACGTCCCAGCGCACGTTGATTTTGCGTTCGAGATCGACGCGTTCCAGCGCTTGAAGCGCGCCGGAAAACGTGCGCAGCGGAAATGACACCACGAGGAATCCGAAGTAAATCGCGAAGGCAAATAGGGCGGGATTTGCTGATGCTCGCGTGAGTGCATTACCGACCCACGGAACTGAAGCAATTGCCGCCAGAAGCACGAACAATCCAATTCCGACGTACGCGAAAAAACCGGTCGAAGCCAGTGCCGCGACGTCATCGCGCTTGCCGAGGGCTGACGCCGCTGCGATGCGATTGATCAACGTCTGGCCCATCCCGAGATTGGCCAAGCCCAAATACGATGTGATGCTGAGAATCACGAGCCACTGGCCATAGAGCTCGTGGCCCAAAAGACGGACGTAGAAAGGAATCGTAAGCAGCGGAAGACCGATCGTCGTAGCGTAGGCAAGATAGCTCCACGTAATGTTTCGACCGAGCTTGAGCGCTTCTCGATCGCTGAAATTTTGGGTGCTGTTAGTCACTGAATGCCGCGCCGGCGGCCTACTAAGAAGACCGCGCTAACCCGTCGCGCGCAGTGGTCTCTGCGGTGCGGTCGGTGGACCCGTCGTTTACCACGACGATCTCGACCGTTCCGTCGAAGCGTTGCGCCAGTGCACTTTCGATCGCGCGCACAACCGTCGCCTCGCCGTTGAACACGGGGATGACGAACATTGCTGAGGGTGCATTCATTCGGTGGGACCAGCAAGCGCACGCGCGAGCCGATCGGGAATCAGAGTCGAGAGATGCCTAGCGAATCCTCGGGGAAGGAAAGTCCAGCAGAGCCGGCAATGCGTCTTCACATCAAGCGGCCGCTTGCGCAACGCGTGCATATAGAAGTTGCGCGCCCCGGCGACGTCTCCGATCGCGATGGCACCGAGCGCGGCAGTGGTCAGCAGGTTGCTCTGCACACGGCGGATTTTGCGCACGAGCGGCTGTGCAGTCGAGCCATATCGCGCGCGGACCAGTCGGATGAAAGTCTCGTAGTTGTGCAGATACGCGGTCGGCGTCCATTGGGCGCCGCTGGCGGGCGCGGACGTTCGCCAGAGACTTCGCTTGGACATCATTTCGCCGAACGACCGGCCGACGGTGGCGTAGCCGAGCGGCTCGTCCACACGAATGAATTTTCCGCGCTCCCGCACGCGCATCAGAAAAAACGTGTCTTCGCAAGCGATAAATCCAGGACCGAATTCTTCGGAAAATCCTGTCGCGTCGTCAAAAGCTGAACGCCGGAGGACAATCGTACTTGGCTGAATATGTACGGGTTCACGCAGTAGGTCGGACATTTCGAGGTCATGCGGCTGGTCAATTGGAAAGTACGAGCAAGTCAACACCCGACTCTCGAGATCGACTTGAATCGCGTCAGCGTAGGCGAGCGCATAGTCGTTTGATTGTTCGAGCTGTGGGATTGTAACGGCGAGCTTGCGTGGCATCCACCAGTCGTCGGCGTCGAGAAACGCGACGTACTCGCCCTGCGATACTCCCACGGCGGCGTTGCGCGCGGCGGCAGGTCCACGATTCGGAAGATCGAGCACTCGGATCCGGTCGCCGTATCGTTTCAGGAGTTCGGCGGTGCCGTCGATCGATCCGTCATTTGCGACTACGATCTCGATCGGGTACTCGCACTGCTGCGCGAAGCCGCTGTCGATCGCTCGCGCAATTGTCCGTTCGCCATTGTAGACGGGCACGACAACCGACACGAGCGGACAATGCGCGTTCATTCCGCCGCCCCAACTTCTGCGCCGCGTCCTGTCACGGCCGCGAGCGCATCGAGGAGCCCGCGCTCGGTCGCATCAAAATTCCACGTCGTGATGCGTGTGAGGCTCGCGTTACCCATGCGCTTCATCAAGTTCGGGTCATCGATTAGTTGGCGAAGCCTGGCGGTGAGCGCGGTGACGTCGCGCGCGGGCACGATGAATCCGTTGATGCCGTCTTCGACAAGGTCGCGCGCGGCACCCACCCGGTCACTGGCGATCACCGGTTTCGCTGCATTCATCACCTCATTGACAACGAGGCCCCAAGGTTCGAACTCCGACGGGAGTACAAACACATCGCAAAGATCGTAGTAGCTCGGCAGT
>CAYSCX010000100.1:0-4302 GCA_964429575.1 uncultured Binatia bacterium (SeqCode)
CCGCGCGGAGGCGGTGCGCCGCCGTTCGCATCCGAGCTTCGCAACGCCAATTCCGGGAAAGGATTTTCGATGGCCGACCGCGAGAATGCTCCCGCTGCCGAGGCGGGGGTAAATTACCGCCTGCCCAGGAACGTCACGCCGAGCCGCTACGACCTCCGGCTTGCTCCTGACCTCCAGAAATTCACGTTCGCCGGGGAAGAGACCGTCGCGATCACGGTCAATGAGCCGACCGATGAAGTTGTGCTCAACGCACTCGAACTGGAGATCGACACCGCGAGCGTCGAACGCGGCGGCAAGACGTTCGACGGCAAGGTCGAACTCGACGGGAAGATGGAGCGCGCGCGAATCAAGTTCGCGTCGAAGCTCGATGCGGGCGAGTGGGCGCTCAAGCTCGAGTTTCGCGGCATCCTGAACGACAAGTTGCACGGCTTCTACCGGAGCCAGTACACGGACGCCGCCGGTAGGGAGCATAAGATTGCGACCACGCAGTTCGAAGCGACCGATGCACGCCGCGCGTTTCCTTGCTGGGACGAGCCGGAGCTGAAGGCGAGCTACAAAGTCGCGCTGGTCATCGACGAACATCTCGCGGCGATTTCAAACGCCGGCATCGAGAACGAACGCCGGCTTGGCAACGGTAGGAAGGAGGTCGTCTTCAAGGAGACGATCAAGATGTCCACCTACCTCGTCGCATTCATCGTCGGCGAGTTCGATGCGACGTTGCCGGTCGATGCGGGCACGCCGCTTCGCGTGGTGCACGTTCCCGGCAAGAGCGGTCTCACCAACTGGGCGAAGCAGATCGGCGGTTTCTCGCTCAAGTATTTCGCGGGCTACTACGGGCTGCCGTACCCGGGCGACAAATTGGATCTGATTGCGATTCCGGACTTCGCATCGGGCGCGATGGAGAACCTCGGCGCCATCACGTTCCGCGAGACCGCGCTGCTGTGCGATGAGAAGACCGCGTCGCGCCAGGAGCTGGAACGCATCGCTGACGTCGTTTCGCACGAGAACGCGCACATGTGGTTCGGCGATCTCGTGACGATGCGCTGGTGGAACGGCATCTGGCTCAACGAGGCGTTCGCGACGTTCATGGAGATGCTCGCGGTCGACGCATGGAAGCCGGAGTGGAAGCGCTGGGAAAGTTTTTCGGTCTCGCGCGCGGCCGCGATGGCGATCGACGGTTTGCAGAGCACGCGGCCGATCGAGGTCACGGTGAACAGTCCCGAGGATGCGCGCGCGATGTTCGACATCCTCACATACGAAAAGGGCGCCGCGGTGCTCCGGATGCTCGAGCAATATCTCGGCGCCGAGACTTTCCGAAAAGGGATCGCGCTCTATCTCAAGAAACATCAGTACGCGAACACCGAGACCGGCGATCTCTGGGATGCGCTTGCGGAGCCGTCGAAAGAGCCGGTGCGCAAGATAATGGACTCGTGGATCTTCCAGCCCGGATTTCCAATCCTGGAGGTGGAGCAAGCGAAGGAGGGCGGCGCTCTCAGAATTCGCCAACGCCGCTTCTACTACCTGCCGCAATCGAGCGAAGGGGAGCAGCTTTGGCAGGTGCCGGTCATGGTGCGGGCGAAGACCGAACGCGGAATCGCGACGCACAAGTTGCTGGTAGGCGAGCGTGCGGCGGAACTCGAACTCGGCGGCCGCTGCGAATGGGCGCTGCTCAATGAAGGCGGCCACGGCTTCTATCGCGTGCGCTACGCGCCGGCGCTGCTCGACGCGCTCACCAAGAACCTCGCCGAGCTGAAACCAATCGAGCGCTTTGGCCTCGTGAGCGACACTTGGGCCGCAACCGTCGCGGGCCTTTCGCCGCTTTCGGATTTCATCCGCATGGCGCGGCTTTTCACCTCCGAGACCAATATCAATGTATGGCGAGCGTTGCTCGGCGCATTCAACTATCTCGACATGGTCGCTTCCGACACCGACCGTTTGGCGCTCGCGGCGCTGGTCCGCGACGTGGTCGGGCCGGCTGCGGCGCGGCTTGGCTGGGAAGCGCGTGCAGGCGAGTCGGAACTTGAGCGGCAACTTCGCGGCAACCTGATTTCGGCGTTGGGCACGCTCGGCGACGATGCGGCGGTGCAGCGCCGCGCAGCCGATCTCTACCATCTATACGAGGACGATCCCGCCAAGGCAGACCGCGATATCGCGCCCGCTCTCGTGAACATCCTCGCGCACATCGGCGATGCGAAGCGATTCGATGAGTTCACGCGAAAGTTCAAACAAGCGCCGACGCCGCAGGACGAGCAGCGCTACCGCTATGCACTCGCCGGCTTCCGCAAGCCGGAACTGTTGCGCCGCACCATGGAGATGACGCTGGACGGGCAGGTGCGTACGCAGGACGCGCCGTATCTGCTGCACTCCCTGCTGCTCAACACCGCGGCGCGCTACGAAGCGTGGGACTTCATGCGCAAGAACTGGGAGACGATGACCAAGCGCTGGCCCGATAGCGCGCTGCCGCGCATGTGCGAGGGCATCATCGCGCTGCTCGACCGGGAGGCGGAAGTGCGGAAATTCTTCGAGGAGCACAAGATGCGGCTCGGTGGAAGGTTGATCGATCAGCATCTGGAGCGGCTCGCGGTCGCGGTCGCATTCCGCAATCGCGAAGGCGCGAAGCTCGCATCGACACTCAAGGGCGCGTGAGGCGTCGTGGGGAAGGTGGCAGGACGATCGGCCTAACCCCTGACCCCTTCCCTAAAGGGAAGGGGAACCAGGAAAGCAGGCTCGTCAAAGGGAAGGGGAACCATAGGACGGAACGGAGGGCGGAACATGGCAACGCAAGCAAACGGCGCGACGGTAATTGTCGAGCAACAGCCGATTCAGTTCGGTCACGCCGTCGCCGACGCGCGCGGACTGTGGCTCGAGGCGCGCGAAGTCGCGTCGAAGACCGGCTGGGAACTAAAGCCCGAGGGCTTCTGCCGTGGCGAGCTGTGCGTACCGCTGCCGCCGGGACGCGAAGCCGAATTCTCGCGCAAAGATAGCGATTCGACGCTCCTCAACTTCACCGCCCTCGTTGACGCGGTGGGAAAGCCATGGGCCGCCGACGCGAAAAATCGCGTGTGGTACATCGGCACCGAGCCCGCCGCGCGTGCGAACTCACTGCGCACGCGCATCGCGCCCGACTTTGAATTGCCGGACGTCGATGGCAACTTGCATCGCCTCTCCGACCATCGCGGCAAGAAGGTCTTTCTCCTCGCGTGGGCATCGTGGTGAGGATGCTCACTCGACCTGCCCGGGTGGCAGGCGCTGTACAGCGAACTCAAGGACCATAACTTCACAATTATCACGGTCGCGTTCGACTCGGGCGGTGAAGCCGCGGCCGGCCAGTTCATCCGCGCGGCGAAGGCTGAACATCCGTCGCTCATTGATCGCAGGCACACGGTCGCCGAGCTCTACAACATGGTGAACGTACCGACCGGCGTGTGGATCGACGAGTCCGGTATGATCGTGCGTCCCAACGAGGTCGCGTTTTCCACCGACACGTTCCGTGCGATCACCGGTATCGCATCCGCGGGTTACCTCGATGCGCTTCGCGACTGGGCGGCCAACGGCGCGAACAGCCGTTACGTTCTCAAGGCGGACGAGGTGCTGCGCAAAATGAGGCTGCCGTCGCGCGACGAATCGTTGGCGAACGCGTACTTCAGGCTCGGCGAATATCTGTGCGAGAGCGGTCATAGCGCGGACGCGGTTGCGCACTTCAAGGAGGCGCGCCGACTGCGTCCCGATTCATGGAATTACACGCGGCAGGCGTTTGCGCTGGGCGACCCAGAGCGCGACTACGGCACCAACTTCCCTGCCGAGGTCGCGAAGCTGAACGGAAGACTTTACTACGCGCTGCTCGATCTCGACGGGACGGGGAAGAATCCGGAGCAGGAGGCGGTCGCGGCGCGCGCCGCGGATGAGATTCGCAAGGTGATGGCCGCAGCCGCATCGCGGGGGTAACGCGCGCTACGCGAGCAATCCCTTTCCCGGGACGTGGTTGATCTCGAGGCGGATGCCATCGGGATCCTCGAACAGCACTGAGTAATAGCCGGGCGCCCACGGGCCGTCCTCGGGCGCGTGGACGATCTTCGCGCCGAGCGCGACCAGGAATCTGTGCGCCTCATCGACGTCCGCGTGCTCGCGCGCGCGAAAGCAGGCGTGATGAAGCCCCACGCGCCGCTGCACGAATCGCTCGCCTCGATGCCTTTCGTCGCCGCGCGTGATTCCAACCGCCGTCCGGCCGCCGACGCAATACAGCGTCTGGTCGTTCTTGATCACCGGCTTGAGACCGAGAAACGGCAGCAACTTTTCGTAGAA
>CAYSCX010000101.1:0-4259 GCA_964429575.1 uncultured Binatia bacterium (SeqCode)
CGGCCCGATGGATCTCGGACCACAACTGAGTTCGGACCTGCCGCTGGGTGGGCGAAGTCGTCAGTACGATGCCCTCGGGGTAGCGCGCCAGCCACCACAGCGCTCCGGCCGCGAGACTGAAAGTCTTGCCCACCCCGTGACAGGCTTTCACCGCGGTTCTGCGGTGGGCTCTGATCGACTGCAGGAGCTCGGCTTCACCCTCCCACAAGCCGACGCCGAGAACATGGCTCGCGAACAAAACCGGATCGCTTACGACGTTCCTGACGAACGATTTCTGTTCCGCCGAAAGTTCCTGGTTATGCTTTGTCTTCATCTGGCATTGGCCCCACGGCTTCGAGCAACTGGACCAGCGTGAGCGGCTTGCCGTCCTTGCCGGTCAGCTCATGCCTTTGCGGCGCGGCGTAGCCGCCGATCCGCGCGCTGTGGTCGAGCAGCTTGATGCCGACCTCGACGGCGCGCGCGCTTCCTTTGCGGATCGCCGGCTGAAGATTCATGAACAATTCTTCCGAGCGCGCGCTGTCGAGCTTGCGCAGTTCCTCGACCTCGAGCGCCGGCTCTCGCGCGATCGCCCTTCGGAACGCCTTGTGAACTGCCTGTCGGCTGATCGCGTACTCGGACGGAAATGTCAGTCCGTTCATTATCGGAGTCATCGGCTGCGCCTGCGCGCGCCCGACGCGGCCGATCTGTTCGGCGATCGCATCGAACGACAGACCCATGCGCTTTAGATGAATCGTCTCCGCCTCGATCCATCGCGCCCTCAGATTTGCTTCCGACACCACCACCGCCTCCCGCGAATTCCGCCACCGCCCGTCCGGGTGCCGTTTCATCATTCGCCGACCAGATCGGGCTTGAGGCCCAGCGCGGCCATGCGTTCGAGCGCGACCGCTACGAATGGCGGTGACTTCTCGATCGCATAGCAGCGCCGTCCGGTCCGCTCGGCCGCAACCAGCTGCGAGCCGCTGCCTGCGAACGGCTCATAACAAATGTCGCCGCGTTCGGTGTGCATCTCCATCGGGAGCGAAAAGAGGCGCGCGGGCTTGCAGGTCGGGTGCTCGTGGGTTTCGACTTCGGAACTCGGAACCGCCCAGACTGTGGTCGGAAACTCGCCCGCCGTCTCGCCGACTTGCGCTCTTAGGATTTTCGGCTTCTCACCCTTAATCCATCCGAAAAGACACGGTTCGTGCTGCCACAGATACACCGAGTACGTCAGGACCGCCCGGGTCTTGGCCCAGATGATCTGCTGATGCACGAATGCCCCGAACTCGGCCCACACGCTTTCCACCATCGAATGGCGCCTGCTCGCGTGCCAGCAGTACCAGGGTGCGTTGCGTGTGATCGCGTGCTTCACCGCCACACTCACGAACCCGCGATACAGCTCAACGCCCGCCTCCTCGCCGTCACTTATGTCCGCGCTTCGCGCTTCCACGTATTGGCGCGACCAATCCTTGTCTCGATTCGCGGCGCCTTTGTTTCCCCAGCTCTGGGGATGCGCGCCGCCGGTGTAGCCGATCGCATATGGCGGATCGGTCGCGAACAAAACCGCCCTCTCGCCTCCCATCAACTTCACGACATCGTCGGCCTTGGTCGAGTCACCGCACAGCAGCCTATGCTCGCCGATCCGCCAGAGCTGGCCTGTCTTGGTGCCCCACTTCTTCTGCAGCTCGCCCGCCTTGTCGATCTGCGCGGGCGGATCAACGAAATCTTCCGGATGAATCAGCTCCCACAACTTGTCGCCTGCGGTGCGCCGCAGCAGTTCTTCGACCGGCGCGCTGTCAGTTCGAACTGTCTCGAGCAACGCCTTGATTCGCTCGGAGTCCACCTCCGCCATTGCAGCCAGCGGATCCAACGTGAGCAAGATCTTGTCTGCTTCTTCCGCGCTGACGTCGAGCACGAGCACCGGAACTTCGGCGTCGGGTGTGGTCTCAGCGCGCAAGTGCCCATCGATCAACATGAGCTTTCCATCTGGCAGCTCGCGTGCGAGAAGCGCGTCGGCGTATCCGACCTCGGCAAGGAGCCCGCGCAATGCATCGGCCTGCGCCTTCGGGTGTCTCCTCCAGTTCCGCGGATTGGGAAGGAGTTCGCTGGCGCGCACCCGGCGCAGCTCTCTAATCCGGTCACGAATTGGGATTGAATCACCTGTGGCACTGCGACTCGTCGCCACCAAGGCGCGAGTCTGATGGTCACTTCGACGATCAGACACCGACGCTTCCGCTGCCACCACTTGCCCCTCCGCGTCCTTGGACATTTTTGGGTTTCCGACCGCGCCAGCGCACTGAGCACGCGCGATCGCCACCGTCGCTCGCGCCACCGATTGTCCGCGCGTCACATGGCGCTGGTTGCGTCATGCGACAAGGATCCGTGGACTAGGACGAGAAGGGAATCACTTCGGCGTCAACTTCGGCAGGGTAGTCACTAAGTTGACGGCCGCAGAGTGAGCTCGATGTATTCGGCGAACTCGACGATCGCCTTGCGGACCGTCTGACGGCCACCCTTGAACTTGAATGATGCCGTACGCGCGATGGACGCGAAGGACTCGGACCTGACCTGGTATCGTGCCAGCCAATCCAGGTGCTCAACCTCTCTCTTGCGAGGCGCACGTATCAGTCCAGCGACCAGCGCGGCGGCTTCCGTTCGATCGCAGTAGTCCTCGAGGGCTTTGACAACTAGGCCGAGTATTTGTTCCTTGAAAGCGGTGCGTCGCCGCCACGTCGGATCAAAGTAGAACGGGCCCAGACGCAGCGGTTCGATTGCAAATGGGAAATGGCCCGCGAAGATCCGGGTGTTTTCAAATTCCCATCCTCGCGCATCCGGCCTTGCGGCGTACCAGCGCGCTGTATCCTGTGCAAGCGCGCGGCACCAGAGATCGTTCAGATTCCAGCGCGCGCCCCATTGAGACAGCGAACTCTCGTCATTGGCAATCGTCATCCGTAGAGTCATCAGGAGTTGCGGTTCGATAATCGCGGAGCGTTCAAGGAACAGTCGCCGATAGACGTCGGGCGCTCCAATCACCCGCCCAGTGCGACCGTCAGACGCGAGCCCTCGCAGATAGAAGTCGCCATCCGCCCATGAACGCCAAAACATGCTCACATCATGCGCTCGTGCTTCGTTTTTCATCCTCCACCTCGTAGCCCCGCCTGCCCGATCCGCTTCGCTGGCTTCTGAAGTCGCAATGCGACCGATCGGGTCATCCTACCCACGCAAGCCATCTGGCGAGTTGATTTCCGGTCGGAGTCTCGTGCCTCAATGTGATCGTCGTGTAATGGAACTCGTCCACAAGCTTCACGAGCGTGGCCCCCTGACGATCGACAAGTTTGGGAATCTCTGACAGAGAAAATCCGAGGCGCTTTGCGTCCTCCTCTAATTGCGAGATTTCGTCCGCGACGTAGCTCACAAATCCGCAATACATCTGTCCGGGTCTTTGAGTTGGCGGTCCTCGCCGCGTCAACTCGCATTTGATCTTGGAGTCCCACATCGGCAGCGTGACGGGCCGAATCGCATGAAATGTCTTCGCCACGGCCGTGTCTTGAAAATTTAGCCCGCTTCCGAGCTCCAATAGATTCTCGTATGAATCACCGATCTCCGCACGCTCCGAAGGAGTAAGCGACCGAATGTCTCGCCCTGCGTCGGGTAACTTCGCGATCCACCGCGTTGCCCAATCCTTCAGCTTCACTTCCAAGACGGGGAAATGTTTCGTAGGAATACGACAACGCCAAGCATTGAGATATTGCAGAAGTCGAGTCCGCTGTTCCGGTGAGACCAGGTCTGGGGTCTGGCCGAGCGCGGCGCGCATGTCGCGATACGCTTCGTCGAATTGCGCCACTTCGCCATATAGGCGACACGCGTACGCCAATGCGCAGAGTTTCACGGCCCTCCGAATTACCGCAGCAACCGTTGCACGCAGTCAGTTTACCAGATCTGCGCGCCGCTATTTGACCGGGAGTTTCCGACAGATTCACACTTGGGACTCAGAGTGCGGCAGCTTTGAATTGGGGCTTGCGTTGGACCGCCCGTGCGCGGACTGAATCCTCTCCGCACAATCCGCCAAGCTCGTTCGAGAAGCGGGGCCGCGTAGCTCTTTACGGCTCCTCGCCGACTGGAGGTCGCTCGAATACACATGATGCCTCGCTCTCAACTCAGACGACAGTCGCTTTATGAGTTGGTCTGGTCGCAGCCCATGACAAGAGTCGCCGCCGGGCTTGGCATTTCGGACGTTGCGCTGAAGAAGATCTGCATCAAGCACGACGTTCCAGTACCGGGGC
>CAYSCX010000102.1:0-4228 GCA_964429575.1 uncultured Binatia bacterium (SeqCode)
GAATGGCATCGACTTCGTCCTCAACACCCTGCGTAAAAACCTTGTCCTGAGCCATCGGCGAAGGATCGGTCTGCCTTCCTAATCTTCTCCCCCGGAGACGCGAAAGAGGGAGATGCGAGAGAGGGAGCAGGCGGTTGAAAATCAGCTTTTCAACGGCCTGCTAGGGTTCGCGTTCTCTTCGAAACCATAAAGTGTCCGGCCGCCATCGACGACCAACTCTGCCCCGCTGATATAGCGTGCCTCATCCGATGCGACAAACAGCGCAGCGTGCGCGGCGTCCCACAAGGTCGTCGACGCGCTCCGGCGGGGAGCCGCGACCGCGTGCGCTGAGGTGATCGTCACGTCGTCTCGTTTGACAGTCCGAGTGCCGCGCGCAGCTTGGGCTTGAGCAGGTGCACCAGCGTTGCCTCCCAGCAGACGTAGTTGTCGGGGATGTCGAGCACCAAAACCTTCTCGGTGTGCGAATCTCCGAACCGTTCGATGATGAAGCGCCGATGCGCCTCTTCCATAACGCAAATCACGTCCGCCTCTTCGACCAGCTCCAGCGTGACCTGATTTTTGGCAAACGGTTCAGTGCCCGCCGACGTCACCCACATCGGTGCGCACATTTCCGCCAGTACCATCGCCGCGGTCGGACTGCGATCCATATTCCCCGTGCAGACCATCAGCACTTTCTTCATTGCGATTGAGCACCTTTCAAAGGAAACGCCGGCTCGCTGCGACTCGATGGTCGCGGGGCGGATTCACTTGTATGAGGATTTCCTCCAAATGCCGCGCTGATGCATCAATGCGATCTGCTTCTCAATCACAGCCGTGCGATATTCTGCGTGCTTCATCGGCGCACGATTCAAGTAAAGATTCTTAGGATAAATCGGCTCCCGGTATAGTAGTTGGTACAGTTCCGTTCGCAAATCTTTCAACCAGTTGTCCCACTGCGCATGTTCGCGATGGTACCGAAGGGCCTCGATGTCGATGACTCCCGCGACGTATGCTGACACGCCGCCATACTCGTGCTGGCCGACGATCTGACCGCGGTAGTCAATTATAGACGAATGGCCGCCGAACGTATCGATCGGCGTGTCACTGTTCGCGTCGAGGTAGTACGAGCCCAGGTTGGGCGCGACCAAATACATGTTGTTATCCAACGCTCGCGCGCGCGATTGGATCTCGAAGAATCCGTTGCCGGTCGCGGGATGTGGATAGGAACCTCGGTACACGACCTCTGCGCCGTTCATCGCGAGCGCCCGAGCGTTCTCCGGATAGGACCCCTCGTTCGCCATCATGATTCCAAGCCGCCCGATCTCCGTGTCCGCCACCGGCCAGAATGCGTCCAGCGTCAGGCCGTACTTCTCGACCCACCAGTCGAAGATGTCGTGCGGGCACACTGAATGTTCGACCGGAAAAAGCGGCGAGACCTTGTAGTGTCGTAGAATGATCTCGCCCGCCGGATCGAGGATGATGCCGACGTTGAAGAAGCGATCCTTCCAATCAGGATGCCGCGCCTTCGCCTGCGCGATGATGAAGGCGTCGTATTCGCGCGCGAGGTTCCCGAGTATTTCGGTTTCTTTGCCGGGAATATCAATTGCACACTCGCGCGCGTACTCGACGTGATCGAGATCGAACACCTCATCGTTAAACCCTTGCAGCGCGCCCTCGGGTATCGCGATCAGCCGAACCGGCAGTTCGAGGCTCGATAGCCACGCCGCGGCTTTCGTCAGGTGTTTCAGGTTCTCGATGTTAGCCAGGATCTCGTCGCGCTTTCGGATTCCCCGCACCGTGGGCACGAGTCCCACCGCCGTGTACGGCTTGATCATCATGGCCTCCGTTCGCAGATGATGGTTGGGCGCCAAGTATCACGCGATGGACTGGCGTCGCGGCGCGCCCATCGAATGCGGCGCGCATTCGTCGCAGCCTTACCCGCGCGCGACGCGCGGAAGATCCGCGAGCGCCGCATTGATCGCCTGATCGGGATACGCACAGTCTTCAAGCTCGCCGCTCAGATATCGATCGTAAGCCGCCATATCAAAATGGCCGTGACCGGAAAGCGTGAAGTAGATGGCCTTGCTCTCGCCGGTGCGTTTGCAAACGAGCGCTTCGTCGATCGCAGTGCGGATCGCATGGTTACTTTCGGGCGCGGGAATTATGCCTTCGGCGCGAGCAAACATCAGCCCTGCGTCGAAGGTCGCGCGCTGAGCAACCGCGACTGCCTCGACCACTCCTTCGTGATGGAGCTGCGACACGAGCGGTGAATCGCCGTGGTAGCGAAGTCCACCGGCGTGTATTCCCGGCGGAACGAAGCTCCGGCCAAGCGTGTACATGAGCATCAGGGGAGTCAGTCCAGCCGTATCACCCGAATCGTACGCATAATGACCTCGCGTCAAGGTCGGGCACGATTCCGGTTCCACCGCGATCAGACGGACATTGCGGCCCGCCGCCTTGTCCGCGACAAACGGGAATGCCGTCCCGCCGAAATTCGATCCTCCCCCGCAGCACGCGATGATTATGTCTGGATAATCGTTCACCTTTTCGAATTGCCGCTTCGCTTCCTGCCCAATCACAGTTTGATGAAGCAAAACGTGATTCAGCACTGAGCCGAGTGCGTAGTTGGTGTCCTTGCGCGACGCCGCTTCTTCGACCGCTTCCGATATCGCGATCCCAAGCGAGCCGTCCGAGTTGGGCTGCGTATCGAGTATTTTGATTCCAGACTGGGTATGAGGACTCGGGCTGGGAAGCACTTCGGCTCCCCAAGTCTCCATCATCGATCGCCGAAACGGCTTCTGTTCCCAGCTGATGCGAACCATAAAGACGCGTACTTCGATTCCGAACATCTGGCCCGACATCGCCAGCGCCGAACCCCACTGCCCTGCCCCGGTTTCGGTGGTGAGACGGCGAACTCCCGCCTGCGAGTTGAAGTACGCCTGTGCGACAGCCGTGTTCGGCTTGTGCGAGCCAGCGGGGCTGACGCCCTCGTACTTGTAATAGATGCGCGCAGGAGTGCCGAGCGCTTGCTCCAGGCGCGCTGCGCGATACATGGGCGTGGGGCGCCACAGCCGATAGATTTCCCGCACCGGCTCCGGAATCGGAATCCAGCGTTCGCGCGAAACTTCCTGCTCGATGATTGCGGCGGGAAAAATCGCGGACAACGCGGCTGGATTGATGGGTTTCCCGTTCGGCTGCAGAAGCGGAGCCGGCGGATTGGGCATGTCCGCGACGACGTTATACCAGTGCTTCGGTATTTCCGACTCATCGAGGAGAATCTTTACCTGCGACATGACATCCCTGCGTTGCGACCGATTGCCGCGACCCAATCGCCAACCCCGACTCGCTCAAGGGCTGCAACCGCCGTGCGATTTCGTATCAAACGTTTCGATGACACTCAAACGCGCTCTACGGCACCGCAAAGTCTTGATAACAGAGAATATAGATTCGCCGGCCTGCTGCGCCATCCGAACGGCGCGCGGTGGCGCGCAATCCAACTCGGCCCTCCACCAGAGCCGCGGCCAACGGCGAGACGCCAGAGAGAGGGAAACGGCCTGTTGAGGGGACTTTGCAGCCTGGCTAGGGCGCAGGAACCTTGAGGAGCACGTCGCAACTGCCGCAAGCTCCCCAGAGTCCCCGACCGTCGGCCTTGGCTTTCTCTTCCGCTTGGATGAAGGCTTCGAACTGCGGGTGCGGATAACGCTTTTCCGCGCACGCATAGCCTTCTTCGACCATCACTAGATTGAACATCCGACCGTCGGGCAGCCACACGTATCGCAGCAGCCGGCCATACAGGTCTCGGTTATCGACACCCTCAGGGCGGTTCACGCGAACCTTTTTTGAACGCAGAAGCTCGCTGGCGCGCTGCGTGGCTTCCGACGCAAAACAATTTTTTCCAATCTCCGGACTGTTGATTCCCACCGGCCGAACCCGGATGTCACCCTCAATGACAGTGTGAGGCTTCAGATCGAAGGTGTCGCCATCCACGATATAGACAACCTCGCCGGCCTCTCCGCTCGCTGATACGGACTCGCGGACAATCTGGTCCAACCACAGTCCCCCCAACAACCCCGCGACCGCTGATGCCCCGCCCACCGCGAGCATTGTGCGCAACGCATGCGGTGAGCCGCGCCATCCGATTAACACGTAGGCGAGCGTCGCAAGGGCGATCAGCGCAGCGGCGTATAGAACAATCGTCCCACCATCCATAGCGCGCTCAAAGATAGAACTTCGTCATGTTCACGTCCAC
>CAYSCX010000103.1:0-4203 GCA_964429575.1 uncultured Binatia bacterium (SeqCode)
CGCGGCGGTTGCGGTGACTTCAGCGATCGAAGTGCCGGTTCCGCCGGTCATTCCGATCTCCTCGCCCTTGTCGTCCCAGCAGACCACGTAGCTGAGAGTCGAGAGCACGGTTGGGCGCACCTCGGTGATCTGGCATGAGCCAGGCTCCTTGTTGAATGCGACCTTTTGACTGTGGACACTTGCGCACGCGCCGGAGAACAACGCTACGCACGCGGCTCCGGCAAGTGCAACTGACTTTACCAATCGATTCATTTTCTACCTCTCCCTTGGTCTCCGGCACCGATAGAGTCCCGCGGTGACTGGCTATCGGGCCGGGATGCTATTGACTAATTCATCGGGCCTCGTGCGGCCGGCGATTTCACGCCATCACGAGGATCGCGCGAGAGCGCGACCGAATCAGGCTGCGCTGAGGCGTCGTGCTCCGGATGCGGCAAGGGTCTGCTCCCCTGCCGCGACAACCTCATCGACGGCAATCAAATTGATGCAGCGGTTGCCCACCGGGCATTGGTCGAGAAAGCAGGTGTGGCAGTCCACCCACTTTTGAATCACGGTGTGTTGCGCTCCGTAGGGGCGCCACTTGCCGCGAAAATCGCGGCGCGAGAAGAGCGACACGCACGGCGTGCCCACCGCGGCAGCCAAATGCTGCACGCCCGAGTCATTGCACACCAAGAGTGCGCACCGGCTCAGCAGCTCGCATGATTGCGCCAGCGACGTCAGGCCGGCGACGCTGTGCGCACCGGCTCCGACCGCGCGCGCCACTTCGCCGCATACTGCGCGATCGGCATCGCCGCCCATCACAATTATGCCCAAGCCGCGCTCGGCGAACTGGCGTCCGACTTCGGCGAATCGTTCGGCCGGCCATCGGTTCGGCGGCGCCTTCGCGCCGGGCGCGAGCGCCATCAGCGGCCGATTGCTGAGCGCGGCGCCGTCGAGCAATGCCCCCACGGCGCGCCGGTCATCGTCGGTAGCAGAGAACGCGAAATTGATCTCGCGCGTTCCAATCCCGCCATCGCGGAGCAGATCCAGCAGGCGTTCAACTTCGGTCGGGAAGTTCAGCGTTTCGGACTGCGCCCGCGCGGCAATGAAAATTGAGCCGAGCCGCCAGCCATGTCCCCAGCGGGCTCCCGTCGTGCGTGCGACAAGCATATTGCGCACGAGGGACCGAAATGGCACCGCGACCACTGGAAGTTCGATCCACACGTCAAAATGCCGGGCCCGAAGGTCACGCCAAAGCCCGAGCCGCCCCTTCAGCGTCGATACCCGCTCAAGCGGATAGACCATGATCTCGTCGATCCACTCAGTTCCCGCCAGCAGCTCGCGTGCGCCAATGAGGCCGCTCGGTCCAGGCGAGGTCAGCAGGGTGAGGCGGGCGTTCGGGTAGGCGCATCGAATCGCGAACATTGCCGGGACTGCGCAAGCGGTATCGCCGATGTTGCCGATTCGGTAGATGCAGACACGGGCGGCATCGAGCGGCCGCGCGCCGGGCCACAGGCACTTCCTCAAAAGAGTGAGCGAGAAATTCGCAGCCGCGCGCAAGATTTCGGCGAAGCGCGCATTGGTCTTGCTGATCACGCCCGGCGCCACGCGATCTTCACCCGATTTCGAAGCGAATTTCGGCACCACTCCCATATCGATCGTGACAATCGGATGCGCCAAAACGGATCGGACGGCTTGCGCTAATGCGAAGCGCCCGGCTTATCAGATGGCGGCGCGGGTTCGACCCGGGGCTCATTGTGGCCGTCGATGGTCCAGCTGCCCGGCGGCGCGGGGACCCGCTCGGCCACTTGCTCGAGCGCATGAAGATGCACGCGTGCGCGCCGCAGGAGATCCGATGCGATGATCCAACCGCACAATCCTGCGAATACCAGCGCACCAGCGAGAATCGCGTTGCTCCGCGCGACCGGCGAATAGTATTTTTCGGGTACCAGCGGCGGTTCGACCATCTTGAATGCGAAGTCGGCCTCTACCTGCGCAAGCTTGGCGCGCTGAATCTGGCGCGCGAGCAATTCGTAAAGTTGATTCTGCAGGATCGCGTCTGGGGTTCTGGCGATCTCCTCGCGCAAAGAATCGGCTGCGGTGGTGGCGCTCTTGATCTCGCCACTGCGCACCTTGTCGCGCAGGCTCTCGAGGAAATTGTTGAGCATCTGTTTGGCGTAGGCCGGGTTCGGGTCGAAGTAGTAAACTGTGAGGTTGCCAGTTTTGTAGTCGTACTCGGCGTCGACCGATTGCTTTAGCGTGTCGCTGATCTTCCAGGGGCTCAGCGACGCCGGATCGACGCCTTCATGGTTCGCGATAACCTTGTCGACGCCGTAACGCCTGGCAAGCTCGGTGGTAAACGAATAGCTGCGCATGATCGCGATGTAGCGTTGCGCGGTGAGCGAGTTGTCAGAGTCGCCGCCAAAGCCGAACAACGACATCACACCGCGGCCGCCCATCCCCTCAAAGCCGCCCATCCCGGCCGAATTCGCCAGGCTTTGCGCGACGGCCACCGGCGTGATGACGGTCTCGGCGCGGTAGATCTTCTGCATGAAAAACTTGGTGAACAGGCCGACCGCCAACGCAGTTCCCGCACTCGCAACGACGATCATCACCCACCGTGCACGCAAGAGGTTCCAGTAGTGCAGCAACTGGATCATCGTGCCCTGCGCTTCGCTGAGGTGGGTGGCTGGATGAGCGCCGCCGTGCGCCAACGAAGTGGCGGGGTGAGCGGGGGTACCGATCCCGTTGGATTCGGGGAGATCTTTCATGTCTGGATGAACGGGCGCGCCGCTATTTCCAGCGCAGGCTCGGCCACGACGGGGTCAGACCGACAACCATTTCCACCATCGCGCGCATCGAATTTTCGTTGGTGTAGTTGATGCCATTTACGTACTCGACTGCAACCCGCCCGCGCATCTCGCCCAGAGAGCCGGCCAAATACGAAATCTCGATCGGCAGATGAATGAAGTCGAGCGAGATCCCGTAACTCTCTTCATCGCCCAACAGAGCGGTGGTGAGACGCTTGACGGGTTGGCGCTTGGAATAGAAGAAGTCCACGTCCAACTTGGACTGCAGGTCAATCCAGCGGCCGAGAGTGAGATGAACCTGCCACGCCCTCGGGCCAAGGGATTGCCCCATCAGCCGATCCTGGTAGGTCCAGTAGAGCGAGTCCGAGTGCTGCGAATATTCCTGGTCGAGAAGCAAATACTCGAAGCGTGCGGTTGTTAGTCCGTCTTCGGTAACCCGCGGGACGTAAATTCCGGCCTGGTACGATGGCGCCTTGAACGGCGTCTTGATGAAGCCGGGACCGAACGGTTGGAAGAAGTCCTCGCCCAAGATCTCGCCGTACACTTGCGTGCCGCGCAGCCAGCTCATCCGGTAGCTCGCATACATGCCCACGCGCTGGTTGGCGTTCGCGCCCTTCGGGTCGCCGGTCGCCAGTCCGGTCGCACGGCCAAGAAATCCCATCCAGCTGTAGTTGTCATTGCCGGAGCCGCCGAACATTACGCCGTGAGTGACGCCCCAGTCCAAACTCGGCAGCGTCTTGAACGAGATGTTCTGGCCGACTATCCATGGGTGCGAGTAAATTCGATCCCCGTCGAGTTGGCCGAAGAACGTCTGCCACCGCACCAGCCCGAGATAACGGAAAATTCCTGGCAGATGGGACGGGTGGATGTTCTGGGCGCGCAGTGCGAGGAACGGAGTGCCGTTACTGCCTTGTGAGAGCGAACCGTATCGGCCGACACCCCAAGCCATCTCTTCCTGACCGAACGAGATTGCGGTGTTACCAAGGCTCACGACCATCGCGCCGGTAAGCAGTTGCGCGCGATTGATACCCCGGGCATTGCGGCTAAGCGGCCCCGCCACCGCGGCTTCGCCGTAGCCGGTGAGGAATCCGCCGGCGCCGGCCCATCCCGACCATCGCAGGACTTCATTGCTGCCCGATGCGGTCGGGAGATTGTCGTTGTCGGGAAGCAACGGAGTCGACTCGCGCCAGCTAATGCCTTCCTGGCCGTTGGAGGTCGTGATTGCGCGACGCTTGCCGCTGGAGAACACATACCCGCCCTCGACGCGCTCAACCGGATGCACCATGGTCGGAAGGGTGTCCTCGCTGTCGCCCTCGAGCCAGCTGACTTCTTCCGCCAGTTGCAGGCGCAGCGCGGTGATGATGCGGTCGGCGAGCGGGCTGTACTCCTGCTCGTTCAAGTTGCGTTCGGCCTCGAT
>CAYSCX010000104.1:0-4182 GCA_964429575.1 uncultured Binatia bacterium (SeqCode)
AGCTGCGTGCGGTCGCCCTCGTACCGATAGAGCGGAATGCCGTAGCCGCACGAGTCGGAGATCCGTTCAAGCGAAACTACGATCACCGAGCGTATGCCCTCCAGCGGCGGGAAGCGCGCGGCCAGCGGCTCAAAGCGCGCATCGCCCGGTTCGACGACCTCGCCCCGGCCTTGGAGGCGCAGGATCTTCGGCGTCCCCTCGAAGGCGCAAAACAGGATGACGATGCGCCCGTTCTCACGCAGGTGAGCGACGGTCTCGATTCCGCTGCCGGTGAGGTCAAGGTAGGCAACCGTCCGCGCGTCGAGCAGGCGGAAGCTGTCGAGCCCCTTGGGCGAGAGGTTCACGTGGCCGGCGCGATCGAGCGGCGCGCTGGCGACAAAGAAAATGTGCTGGGCGGCGATGAAGCGGGCGAGCGTTTCGTCGATCCGGTCGTAAACCTTGCCCATGTTGCAACCTCCGCGCGGCCGTCGCCGGCGTTGAGACTTTGCTTGCCGGGGGCGGGGGTCGAACCCGCACGGCCCTTTAGGGGCCAGGGGATTTTAAGTCCCCTGTGTCTACCAGTTCCACCACCCCGGCGTCGCGCCCACCCGATTCCCCCAACTTTTATCCGACCGCCGCCGCCATTTCATCGGGGTGCAACTTGAGGCCTTTCTTCGCGAGCAACTGGCGCGCACACAACTCGGCGCGCCTGCCAGGGATGACCGCCCCGCGTTTGGCGGCCCCAAGATCAATCCACAGACTGTTGGCGGATGCTGCCGCTTTCATTTGCGCACCGTCGCTCACCGTTGCGAAAGTATCCGCGTTATGGGGGGCATCGACATTCGATATCCGGTCAGCGATCTCAATCTCAAGGATCCCCACCTCTTCGAGCACGGCGTTCCGCATCACATCTTCGCGCGGCTGCGTCGCGAGGCGCCCGTGTACTGGAACCCCGAACCCGAGGACAACGAGCCGGGCTTCTGGGCGCTCACCAAGTACGACGACGTCGTCGCGGTCTCCAAGAACCCGCAACTGTTCTCCTCCGCGATGGGCGGTCATCAGATCAGTTACGCGCGCGGGATGGAATTCAACCGCGCGACCGCCGCGGTGCTCGGCAACATGATCGCGATGGACCCTCCCGAGCATCAAACCTACCGCCGCCTCGTTTCGGGCTCCTTCAGTGGAGGCGCAGCGCACCGGTTGGAACCAAAAATCCGCACCATCGTCGGCGAAACCATCGACGCGATCGCTGAGCGCGGCGAATGCGAATTCGTATCCGACTTCGCCGCCGAGATTCCCCTGCTGGTGCTATGCGAATTGCTCGGCATCCCCAGAGCGGATCGCCGCCTCTTGTTCGATTGGACCAACCGCCTCACCGAATGGGACAAGGGGCCGCAAGCGCTCCTGCCGGCCTTGTTCGAGTTCTTCGCCTACGGTCAGGCGATTTACGACGAGCGCCGCAAGCGCCCGCGCGACGACCTGATGAGCGTGATGGCCAACGCGACCATCGACGGCCGCCCCGTCGATCAGCAACTCCTCGACGGCTTCTTCATCTTGATGGTCATCGCCGGCAACGAGACCACGCGCAATACGATTTCGGGCGGTGTGCTCGCACTCGCGGAGCATCCCGAACAGCGCCAGATGTTGATCGACGATCCCGCGCTGATTCCTACCGCCGTCGAAGAGATCCTGCGCTGGGCCTCTCCGGTGCTGCACTTTCGCCGCACTGCGGCCGCCGACACCGAGATTCGCGGCCAGCGAATCAAGCGCGGCGACAAAGTTGTGATGTGGTATCCGTCGGCCAACCGCGACGAAGACGCATTCCCGCGCGCAGATCAGTTTGATGTGCGCCGCACGCCCAACGATCACCTCGCATTCGGCGAGGGAGAACACTTCTGCCTGGGCGCGCATCTCGCGCGGCTCGAACTCCGCA
Source organism: uncultured Binatia bacterium (SeqCode) (assembly GCA_964429575.1). Taxonomy (GTDB): domain Bacteria; phylum Desulfobacterota; class Binatia; order Binatales; family Binataceae; genus CAYSCX01. The sequence goes on from CAYSCX010000104.1 coordinate 1,913, forward strand.
TCACCTTCGAGGAGTTGCTGCGGCGGATTCCAGACGTTCGTCCCGTGGGCGAACTGCGCTGGATGCAGTCCTACTTCCTTTCTGGCCCGACCCACATGCCCGTCGAATTCACGCCTGAAAGATTGGCAGCCTCACGCGCCGCGGGTTAAGCCACGCCCAACGGCGCGAGCTGGTCCTTAGGCGTCTCGATCTCCGCGCGCGTCCCGCGCCTCGATTTTGCGACCACGCATGGTATGGTGAGCTACCAACACGCCCGCACCGCGGTGCGGCGCCAAAGCGGAGGCGCGATGGAAGCGGAAGCGCAATCGCAACAATACGGACCCGTCGCAACCCGGGTGCTCTTTGAAAATGACGACGTCAAAGTCTGGGAAATGGATCTCAAACCCGGCGACGTCTGCGGCCTGCACCATCACACCCTCGACTACGTGCTGTTTATTCTCGCCAGCGCCGTGGTCGGCGTAGAATCGCCGGGACGGCGTTCCTATAACCTTCCCGCCCGCGCGCGCTCCGCGTACTACATTCCGGCCGGCGGAATCGAAAGCGCGCACAACGCCGGCGCGACGCGGTTCTTCGAGGCGCTGTTCGAGCTGAAGCGCCCGCAACGCCCCGGCCGCGCGCAACCCGGCTACGTAGGCTGCGAGGCGCTCGCAGAGCGCGACCCCGAACCCGGTGTCGCGGCCATCATCGACAACGACCGCGTGCGCGTGATCGAAACGACGCTCTCGCCCGGCGGACAGACGGCGCCGCGTCGCATCGGCCACGACACCGCGACCTACGTGATCGACGGCGGCCGTGTGAAGTTTGTCGACAAGACTGACGACGGCGAGGAACGCTCGCGCGAAGAGACGCTCAAGCCCGGCCAGGTAATCTGGCAGCCCAAGGGCGCGCAACAGGCAGTCGTCAATCTTGGCACGGGCCGCTTCCGGCAGGTCGCAGTGGAGATCAAATGACGCAGTCGAAGCGCAACGCCGCGACCGTTGCGACTGTCATCGCATCGCTCTTCGCCGCGATGCTCATTCTTGCCGTGGCGCCCGCCGCGCGCGCGCAAGTGAAACCCGGCGACAACATCACCGCCGCGAACGCCAACCTCGTCAAAGACGTCGTAAGCCCCGGTACTTACATCGCAGTGACCAAAGGCATGACGATGAAGATCGTCGCGCCGACGCGTGTCGAGTGGCCGCCACCCTACAGAATCGCCACCGAGCAGTATGCCCAACAGGTGCAGCTCGCCCCCGACCGCCGCAGCATTCTCGGCTATGTCGCTGGTCAGCCGTTCCCGTTCCTCGATCTCAACGACGCCGACGTCGGCGCCAAGATCATGTGGAACTCCTACCTGCGTCCGATCGCGACCGATGACTCGGACCTGCGCTTCTTCGAGTGCCAGGTCGCACCGTTCAACCCCGGTGGCGAGCAGAAACAGATGCTCGTGGCGGAGATTGGGCACATCGCCGGCTACAACAATATCGGGCGCACCGAAGTGCCGCCGATGCCGGTTGATCCCGACTTCAAAGAGACCGGCGTGTGGCAGTTCTCCGCTGCGTATCCGCTGATCGCCCCGGCCGATGATCGCGGGGTTGGCGCGATCCGTTATCGCTACTGGGATGCCGACCGTGGCGACGACTCATGGGTGTATCTGCCGAAGTCGCGCAGGATCCGGCGGCTCAACGAAGTCATCGGCAGTTCATCGCTGGGCCTCTCCACTTGGGACGCCGACCATGCCGGCGGCTTCCGCGCGAAGCCGCAGAATTACACTTTCAAATTCCTCGGCGAAAAAAACATGCTCGGATGCGTCAACGCCGCGCGCTCGCCCGCACAGCCGTGCACGACCGACGGTGGCGCGACGTCGTGCGGCGAGAACTGGGAGATGCGCCATCTGTACATGGTCGAGGTTACGCCGCGGCCCGAGCGAATCACCGGCGTCCTCCACTCGAAGACCATCGTCTACATAGATTCCGAAATGTGGTTCAACCCGTACGTGGACAGCTACGACCGTCGCGGCGAACTCTGGAAGACGCAGATCTACCTGCTGACCTACCGCGACCGGCCCGTACCCGATGCGCGCATCGCGATCTACCCGTTCCCGCGTCAGTTCGTAATCGCGGCGTCGAGCATCGACCTGCAGTCTGGCATCTCGACCACCTGCTACTTGCCGAGCCCCAACACGCCGGAGCGCGAATGCTGGTACATCAACATGGGCGCGGTCGGCCGCGGCTTCTTCACGCGCGAGGCGCTCGCGAAGGCGGGACACTGAGACGTATCTGCTCGCATCT
>CAYSCX010000105.1:0-4161 GCA_964429575.1 uncultured Binatia bacterium (SeqCode)
ACATCTCGAGGAGGTAGTATTTCGGGCGCGCGGGATCGTCGCCGGTCAGGTAGAGGTGCGAGCTTTCCCAGGCGGCTTGCCAGCGCGCCTCGATGCTCTTCGGGTCGTAGCGTTCGTCCATGGTGGAGGAGTGGAGTGTAGCGTGAGGAAACATGCACTCCAACTCCAGCCACGCGAACCGTACTCGCAGGCTTGCGGGTCTTGGAACACCGCACTCTGCGACTGGATGAGGTGGACGACTTGCGACAGCGGTAGGTGGCGATCAGCCGCTGTCTATTTCGGCTCGTCTTATGTAGCGTCCCGGTATCGAAGGGGGGCACCGCGTACTGGCCAATTCCGGAAAGCCGCGCGTCTTCATTTCCTATTGCTGGGAAACTCGCGAGCACGTCGCATGGGTTCGCGCGCTCGCAGAGCGGCTTCAACTGAACGGGATCGACGTTGTCCTCGACCAATGGTCACTGAGTTTGGGGGATAGCACGACGCGTTTCATCGAAGAGGCGATGCGGACGAGCGACTTCGTGGTCTTCATATGTACACCCGAATACAAGGCGCGGTCTGACGCTCGGCTGAAAGGCGTCGGGTACGAAGCCGAACTGATGGCCGCTCGACGTCTTCTCGGGCATAGGCGGAGATTCATCCCCATTTTGCGTCATGGCGATTGGCTGGCTTCCATGCCTGCTTGGGCGCAAGGTACGCTGGGACTTGACCTTAGGGGTGAGCCCATTGAAGACGCGAGCTTCAGTCAGCTCTTGACGGTTCTGAAAAAAGAGCGAGAGCTCACCGGAGATCAGGATATTCAGTCGCGCCGTCACCCCCGGAATTGGCGCCGCCCGAGGATTTGGCAGTGCGTCGTCGAGTCACTTCGGCGCTTCAGGTCGTGTGTGATATGATTTTTCAGAATCCAGTTGCAGATGTGCGGAGTGATGGATAGCCAAGAGATCAAGATAGTTGGAGTAATCGTAGCCAACGTTGGACGGCCGCGAAACGACGGCTCTCCGGGGAGCGCCTTGTATGAAGTTCCGTTCCGCCTTTCCGCGACTCCAAGTCGGGAGTGGGAGATCGCTTTTATCGACGCGTGGAACTCTCCGCCTCGCTTTTCGACTATGCATCGTCCAGGCATCGCACGCGTGGAAGGAGATCGGGTAGTTCTGGATGGCACCACGATCGACGAAGTCGAACAGTATCATCTTGAAACCCTTAGACTTTGCGCCGATCGAGCGAACAAGGCAGTTGCGGAGTTTCATGCCGAGCAGACTCGTCGACATCAGTCAGATCTTGAGAGTCGCGGCGAGCACGTGAAACACGTCGAAGAGGTCGCCCGCCGTCTGAAGTTCGAGTGATCCGCCTGTCGCGGCGGCGCTTCGCAATGCGTCCGCCCGTCCCGCGCCGCTCGCCAACCCTGAACTATTTCATCCCTGAAATAGTCCAGGCTCGTTTCTCATCCCGCACCGTGCACTTGATGCGTTCGGAACGAAGTCGGAGACGCGGTGATCACGCCGCGCAAGAAAATAAAAAAATGCGAAACGAACTCACCTCCCGCTCGCACCAAACCCTGCGACATTCCTTCAGTATTTGGGGTTCCAGGCGAAAATCGCGCGTGCACGGTAAGCCCATTTCGACGGGTTCTCCTCGCGCTTGCGGCCACCGATCTGCCGCTTTCAGTCGATTGAGGGTCGCAAGGAAGATTTCGCCGGTCCACGACTTCGCGCGGCGGAGCCACACGGAAAACAATCGACGACGATAACGATCCCACACCGATCGGTACGGTGGATCGCTTGACCGGAACGGCTCTTAGCGGTACATGGTTTCGGAGCACCTAACGAGTGGTAGGTACGTGAGCCAGCCCGTCGCAATTGTTTCAGATTCGAGCATCGATCTTCCCGTCGCTGAGCGCGAACGGCTTGGAATCGAGGTCGCGTCCATCCAGGCCGCGCTCACGACCGAGTTCTTCCGCGACATCGATCTAAACCGTCCCGAATTTTACAAGCGGCTCAAGACGGAGCCAAAGCTGCCGGTGATCGCAGCGGCGCTGCCCAAGGATTTCCTCGAGGCGTACAAGCGCGCTCACGCACGCGGCGAGCACTTGTTATGCCTCATCAACCCGTTCGAATCGTGCTCGACCTACACGGCCGCATACTCAGCCGCGGTGGTCGCCAAGCGCGACAACAGCATCAACGTTGAGGTGCTGAACACGGGACGCGCGCTCACGGCGCTGGGCGCCACGTGCGTCGAGGCGGCCGAGATGGCGCAGCGGGGCGCATCGCTGGCGGAGGTCATCTCCGCGATCGAAGCTGCCACGCCGCAGATGAACAGCTACTACGCGCCGGCGACGAGCGAGTATCTTGAACGCGACGGACGGATTTCGATTTACGAGATGACGGTCGGGAGCCTGCGCGGGATGCTGCCGCTGGTGCGGGTGTGGGGGCGCGTGGCGGTGATCGACAAGTCGAAGACGCAGGCGGAAAATGTCGAGAAGATGCTCACGCGCGCCGAGCAGGAGCTTGGCCGCAGCGAGGCGACGGTAATAATCACGCACGCCGACAATCAGAAGGGCGCGGATGAGCTTGCGGCACAGGCCAAGAAGCGGCTCAAGTGCAAGAGGTTGATCGTGACGGAACTCGGTCCGTCGGTGGGTGCGTATTGTGGAGCGGGGACGGTGGGACTCGGCTACTGTCCGAGCCTGCAGAAACTCAACTGAGGCGGGAGCGCGGCGATGAAATTTGGAATCTTTTACGAACACTCGGTCGTCAAGCCATGGAGTCGGCAGTCGGAGCTGCGCGCCTATCACCAGGCGCTCGAGCAGGTTGAGCTGGCCGACGAACTGGGCTTCGACCAGGTCTGGCAAGTCGAGCACCATTTTCTCGAGGAGTACTCGCACGGCTCGGCGCCCGAGGTATTCCTGTCGGCGTGCGCGGCGCGCACCAAACGGATTCACATCTGCCAGGGCATCGCGCTGTCGCTGCCGCAGGTGAATCATCCCGCGCGCATCGCCGAGCGCGCCGCCGCGATGGACATCATTTCGAATGGACGCTTCCAGTTCGGCACCGGCCGTGCGGCGACTTGGAACGAGCTGGGCGGCTTTCGCGTCGATCCCGACAACACCAAGGAGATGTGGGACGAGGTGGTGCGGGCGATTCCACGCATGTGGACCGAGGATGAGTTCGAGTGGAACGGCAAGTACTTCTCAATGCCGCCGCGCAACGTGCTTCCGAAGCCGATTCAGGACCCGCATCCGCCGATGTGGGTTGCGGTCTCATCGCCGGAAACGGCGGTGCAAGCCGCGGAGCGCGGACTCGGAATGCTGGGCGTGACGCTTGGCACGCCGGCCGACTACAAGCGGCTGGTCGCCGATTACCGCCGGATCATCAAGCACTGCGATCCAGTCGGCAAGTTCGTGAACAACCAGGTCAATGCGGCGAGCTGGATGTACTGCGGTGAGAACGAGCAGGAAGCGCGCCAAGTCGGCGGCATCGCGGCGTTCCAGTTCTTCCAGACCGCGGCGCATCTGGTCGGTCTGGGCGGAATCTATCCGTCGCACGCATACACCGCGCAGGCGAATGCGACCGCGCTGCTCAGCCAGGCGGAGATTTTCTCGCTGCGCGAGGGCTTCCCGGTCGGGTCGCCCGAGCAGATCATCGAGAATCTGAAATTCTGGGAGGCGGTCGGAGTCGAGCGGGTAGTGTCGCTGATCAACTTCGACCAGGTGATCCCGCAGCAGAAGGTGCTCGCGAGCCTCGAGCGCTTCGCCAAGCACGTGATGCCGCATTTTGCCGACGACAATCGCGAGAAGGCGGACATCACCGGCAAGCGCCCGCCCGAGGCGCCGCCGATGACGACCTGAGCGTGCGGGGAGCCGCCGCGACCGACATCACGATTGACTCGAGTTTTAGTGTGAGGACGTTGAGCCGTGCCTGATCCCGGACAAGCGCGCCACGAAAGTTACCTCGTAAAGCTGCCGAGCCCGAAGCCGGATTACCCGGCGCTCCCGTGGACCTGCGCGGGCGCGACGATGATCAATGTGTACTTCGAGGTGCTCAAGGGCGTGCTGCTCGACCGGCTCCCGCCGGAATTCAACCGCACTTCGCCGGCGTACTGCCGGCTGTTCGTGATCGATCATCCCAACAGTCCCGCAGGCCCGTTTCGCGAGGCGACGCTCACGCT
>CAYSCX010000106.1:0-4144 GCA_964429575.1 uncultured Binatia bacterium (SeqCode)
CACAGGATTCCTAATCCTGGGGCCGTGGGTTCGAATCCCGCAGGGGGCGCCAAACACGACGACGCTCACTCACGCCCGCCAAGCAAGTTCGCCGACCAATCCCATCGCGCGATCGTCGCTCGGCCTGCGCGAATCGCGACCGTCGCGATCATCTTGCCGTCACTGCCGCACCCAGGTTTCGACTCGAGACCATCGTCATGGCTCTGCTCCCGACGACTATCTCCTCGCGCCAGACGATCATCGTCTTGACGGCGTCGGGCAACCTGTCGTACGCCGCGGTGCGCATCAACACCACACCCGTCGGATTCTCGCGCAGGTAGCGCGCCAGCTCGCGCCGAGTCACCAGCGGTTCCATTTTGCGACCCGAATAGAACAGGAAGGGATCCCAGACGTCCCATGAATCCGAGATGCCGGGCCGGTAGTCCGGTGCATAGGCGCCGAACCGCCCGCCGGGCCCGACCAGCGCCGCCAGGCGAACCGACTCCTCGCGCGCCGACTTGTACGGATTCACCACCGGCAAAATCCACAGTTGCACGTAAGTAAGCGCGACGGCTGTGATGCCCGCAGCGCACACCGCGAACCACCTGCGCGGCAACCACACGAGCGAAGTTACCCCGGCCACCGCCGCCACCGCCGCGATCAGCGCGCCCGGGAGCGCCAATTCGCGTGCGAGCGCCGGCGGGAACCGGGTACGCGCGAGCGCCCGCTCGAGCGCGCCAAATATCACCGTGTCGCCGCGCGCGAACAGTGCGAGGCCCACTGCCGCGGCAACCGCCGCCGCGCAGGTCGCCCACGCGGGCAGTTTGAACAGGTACCATGGTATCGTCTCGCCTCGCCGCCACGCCGCGAACAGCAAGCCGATCAGAACGGCGAGCGCTGGATAGAGCGGCAGAAGATAGTTTCCGCGCTTCGACAGGGAAAGTGAGAAGAACGCGAATCCGCCCAGCAGCCAGGCGACAAAGAAGCTCACGTCGCGTCGCCGCGGCGGCGCCGCACGATCGCGCAGCGCGTACACCACGGCCGCGGGAACGAACAGGCACCACGGCGAGAAATCGCCGAGCAACGACTTGAAGTAGAAATACACCGGGCGGTTATGGTCGAACGGGTCGAAAAACCGCACGAGGTTCTGCCGGTAAATCAGGTCGTAGGCGTAGTCGCCGCCGCCGGCCGCGCTCGCCGCCCAATACCACGGGGCCGCGATCGTGATGATTACCGCGAGACCGGTAAGCGGGCGCAGCCGCCAGAGTCCCCGCGGGTCGAGCCGCGAGGCAAAGTAAGCCAGCAGGGTGACGCCCGGCACCACGAGCCCAATGGGACCTTTGATCAATGCGGCCGCCGCTGCCGCCGCATACGCCGCAGCCAGCAGCGCAAACTGGAAGTTGTCGTCGCGAATCGCCTTGAAAAAAATTCCCAGCGACAGCGCGACCAAGAACGCCAGCACCACGTCCGGCTCGACCCATCGCGCCTGCCACGCGAACCGGCAAGCGGTCGCCAGCACCAGCGCCGCCACCAGCGCATCGCCCGCCGGCATCACGGTGCGCGCCAGCACGTAGGTGAACACCACCAGCAGCACTGCGAACAGCGCCGACGGGATTCGCGACGATGCCTCGTCAACCCCGGCGGTCAATCGGGCCGACGCGACGATCAGCCAGTAGTATGGCGCTGGCTTCTCACCGCGTGGCACCAGGTTGGTAGTCGGATAGAGAAAATTGCCGGTCTCCTCCATCTCGCGCGCGGCCTGTGCGTAGCCGGCTTCGTTGGGATTCCACAGGTCACGCGTGCCGAGTTCGGGAAAGTACAGCGCCGAAGCGAACACCACCAGCAACAGTACGAACCACCGCTCCCTGCTCACTGCCTGCGCCCGAAGGATCGCATCATACGCGCCGGTCCGTAATCAGCTCGCGCACGTCGCGACGCTGCGTCACCGCATCCGTGTTCGATTCCACGTCGTTTGCAGCCACTTTTGCACGTGAGCGCGTCGCTCGCCACCGCGTGCCTCAACTCTGCATGATTGGCCCGCCGCCCGATTCGGCACCGCGCCAGCCGGCATTGAGCGGTGCGCCGGCCCCAGACAACTGGAGTTTTCGCTCCAGCATCTCTAAAATCGTCGCCGCAGTCGGAGGAACCGGATTGAAGTACGTGCTGGGCACCGCGCTGTTTGTGATCGTGCTTGTCGCTTTTTTTTCGATGCGCGGCTGTTCCGGATGCGAGCGCAGCGAGCCGCCGAAAAAGGTCACCGCACGGAAAGCCCCCGCACTCACCCGGCCCGAGGCTGCTCCCGATCAGGAACCGCCGCCCCCCGCTCCGCCGCTCGATCCGGCGCAACAGGCGTTCGCCGATCGGTTCGTCGCCGCTGCCAATTCGCATGACACCGCCAGGATGATCGAACTTCTGGCGCCCGCCGTGCACGAGTGCGTCAATGACGATACCCGCGCGTTCTTCGAACGGGACCTTGGCCGCCAGGCGCCCGCGCGAGTTCCAGTCAAGTACACCGCGCACTTCGAGGAACTTCAGCCCGGCGAGATCACCGCGCGCAGCGGACTTAGCCTCCCGGTCCCGCCGACTCATCAGTTGACGATTACTTATGCGTCCGGGGAAGATGAGATCGAGCTGAGCCGCACCGTCGCGCTGGTGGACGGACAGTGGTACCTCGTCGCTCCATGCCCCGGCGACGACTTCATGGCAAAGATCAATCGGCGCGCCGCTCGGCGCAAAGAAATCGAAGAACAGGTGCGGCGCGTCTACTCGTCGCTCGACGGCTCGACCCGACTAGCCGTGACCGCTTTGCTCGGACAAGGAAAGAAGTCAGAAGCCTACATGGAACTCCGCCGCCGCCAGGAGATGTCGCCGCCGGTCGCGAGTAGAGTAATTCGCATGCTCGAAAAAGATGCCGCGCCCGCCGCCCGCGGCAGCGCGCCCGGTGTTGCGCCGCAGGAGCCCTAGCAGGCTGTGAGAAACCCAGAACATGGCGCAGCCGGTGCGGACGGGTGCTCAACAGCCTGTGGGAAAGACTTGTCCTGAGCCAGCGGCGAAGGATCGGGCTTCTTACCTAATCTTCTCCCCCATTGGGGGAGAGGAGAGAGACGGAGCAGACTGTTGAAAATGGCTTTTTCAACAGCCTGCTAGTGCCGTTCCAACTATTTTTACCGAAGACGATAGAATGCTGCCCCGAGGCAAGTTGGCAAACTTTTCCACGTCAGTTAGGACCAACAAATTGGAACGGCACTAGCGATGAAACTCGGACTCCATCTGCCGCAAGTCGGCGCGACGCCCGGCGCAATACTCAGCGTCGCGCGCCGCGCGGAGCAGACCGGATGGGCGTCGCTTTGGGTGAGCGACCATCTGCTGGTGCCCGCGACCGGCGGCGCGCTGCCGCCGATCGAATTGCTCGAGCCGCTGACGCTGCTCGCGTACGTTGCCGCCGCGACCTCGACGATCAAACTCGCGACCAGTGTGATCGTCGTGCCGTATCGAAACGCCATTCATCTCGCCAAAGAGTTCGCAACCGTTGACCGGCTCTCCGGCGGGCGCGTCATCGCCGGCGTCGCGAGCGGATGGCTCGAAAGCGAGTTCCGCGCCCTCGGCTCGCCGTACGAAGCGCGCGGCGAGTTCACCGATGAAGCCATCCGCTTGATGCGCGAGTGTTGGGCGAATCCGGCGCCTGAATTTTCGGGGCGCTTCAACAAGCTCAGCGGCATGCGCTTCGGACCTCGACCCGCCGCCGGGCGCATTCCCATATGGATCGGCGGAATCAGCCGGCGCGCGGTCCGCCGCGCGGTCGAGTTGGGCGATGGTTGGCACGGCACGCGATTGCGTCCAGATGATTTCGCGACGCGGCTGCGATGGCTGCGTGAGATAGCCGATCGCAAGGGACGGGAGCTCGACGAACTGACTATCTCGCATCGCGTTTATGTCGGCTTTGCCGAGCGTTGGACGGAGACCGGCGGCTACGTCGATGGAATCCTCGCGCCGCCCGCGGAACTCGCCGCCTACCTTCGCCGTTTTGCGGAACTCGGAGTGTCAGAGTTGCTCATCACCCCGCTCGACGCCGACGGTTCGCTAGACCATTTCCTCGACCGTTTCGATCGTCATGTTCGCCCGGATCTTGCCTCGTTCTGAATTGGGTCGCGCGCAACACTATGAT
>CAYSCX010000107.1:0-3653 GCA_964429575.1 uncultured Binatia bacterium (SeqCode)
CTCGCGCCGGTCCGTCGTCGCGGGTTTTCGAGCCCGCCGGACCGCGCCGCATTGTCTGCTGGATATGCGCGCGGCGCCCCTGCGACCCGGCGCCCGCGCCCGGCCCGCTGATTCGTCCCCCCCGGGGTACCGGCAGAATCGGGCACCAGCTGTATTCGCTGAACGAGCGGTTTGTAGCTTTCGCGCCATCTCGGCTAGGTTGGCGCCAAGACCAATCTGCGCGCGCCGCAAAGGCCGCGTTAGGTTTTGTGGGTCGGGGAGTGACAACCGAGTCATGGACGCGGAGCTCAAGCTCGACATGTATAAGAAGATCATTCTGAGCCGCCGGCTCGAAGAGCGCGTGGCCGACCTGATCAAGGCAGGTCAGGTTGGCGGCTTCATGCATCCGGGGGTCGGGCAGGAGTCACTCCAAGTCGCCGCAATCGCGTGCCTGCGCCGCGACGACTACCTGCTCTATGCGCATCGCGGCGTTGCGTATTGGGTCGCGCGAGGCATCCCGCTCGAAAAAATACTGTGCGACCTTGCTGGCAAGGAAGGCGGAACCAACCGCGGCAAGGGCGGCGTCATGCGGGTGGTCTATCCCGAGCTCGGTGTCCTGGGTGAAAGCGGGACGCTCGGAGGGTGTTTTCCGATAGCGACCGGCGCCGGTCTCTCCATCCAAGTGAAGGGTGAGGACAAGGTCGTGCTGTGCTTCTTCGGCGACGGCACCTCCAATCGCGGAACGTTCCATGAAAGCGTAAACCTGTGCGCGGTGCGCAAGCTGCCGGTGATCTTTCTGTGCGAGAACAACGGCTGGGCGGTGTCGATGCCGACCGAGCGCTCGACCGCGGTCAAGGACATCGCGGCGCGCGCCGCCGGCTACGCGATACCCGGAAAGATCGTGGACGGGAACGATGTCGAGCAAGTGCACGAAGCGGTGACGGAAGCGGTCAAGCGCGCCCGCGCGGGCCAGGGACCGTCACTGATCGAAGCGAAGACCTACAGGCTGTGGGGGCACTGGATCGGTGATCCGGATAGTTATCGCTCTCGTGAAGAGGTCGAGGCACATTGGCGGCGCGATCCGCTGCCGATCTTCGAGCGCAAGCTGCTTGATGAAAACGTCCTGAATGAAAAGCTGCGCGCCGAAATCGACGCGGATGCGCGCGCGCAAATCGATCGCGCGATCGAGTTCATGCGCAAGCAGCCGTTCCCCAAGCCTGAATCCGCCCTCGAAGACCTTTACGCAGAATCACCTGGTTAGACATCGGAAGCACTGCGATGCGCGAAATCACATACGCTCAAGCAATTAAGGAAGCGCTGGTCGAAGAGATGCGGCGCGACCCAACCGTCATACTTTATGGCGAGGATGTCGCGAACTTCGGCGGAATTTTTCGCATTACCACCGGCCTCAAGGAAGAATTCGGTGACAATCGCGTGTTCGATACGCCGATCTCGGAGAACGCGATTGTCGGAGCCGGCGTCGGTGCCGCGCTGACCGGGCTGCGGCCGATCGTCGAACTTCAGTTCGCCGACTTTCTCTTCACCGCCGCCGACGAAGTGGTGCTGAAGGCCGGCATGTGGCGCTACGCTCACGGCGGCGCATACAAGATACCGCTGGTGATTCGATGCCCGTCGGGCGCGGCGGGCGTTGGTCCCGAGCACGGTCAGTGCCCCGAGGCGTTCTTCATGCATACGCCCGGGCTCAAGATTGCGTCACCCGCGACCCCGGCCGATGCGAAGGGACTCCTCAAATCCGCTATTCGCGAAGACAATCCCGTCCTCTACTTCGAACACAAGCTGCTCTACGCGACGAAGGGCGAAGTGCCCGAAGGCGCTGACGTGCTCGTGCCGTTCGGGAAGGCGGCGATTCGACGCGAGGGCGATTCGCTGACGCTGGTCGCATACTCCGCGATGGTCCTCAAGGCTCTCAAAGCGGCCGAACGTCTCGCCCAGGACGGCCACAACGTCGAGGTCATAGACCCGCGCACGCTCAATCCCTTCGACAAGACCACGATCATCGAGTCGGTGAAGAAGACCGGAAAGATCGTCGTAGCGGAGGAATCCTACAAGACGCTCGGTGTCGGCGCGGAGATTGCCGCGATCCTCATGGAGGAGGCGCTCGAGTATCTCGACCGCCCGCTCAGGCGCGTCGCGATTCCCGACGTTCCGATTCCCACTGCCGCGGTGCTCGAGCAGTACGTCATTCCGAACGAAGAGAAAATTTACCAGGCCTGCCGCGAGCTGCTCGCATAGCCTGCGCGCGCGTCACGCGGCGACGCCAACACCAAGTCGCTAATGTCCGTCGTCATTCAGATGCCGAAGCTCGGCCACACCATGACCGAGGGCACAGTTCTGCATTGGCACAAGCGCGAAGGTGACGCGGTCAACGCGGGCGAGCCCGTCCTCACTGTCGAGACCGACAAAGCAGAGGTCGAAATCGAAGCGCTCGCCTCGGGGGTGCTCGCCAAGTGCGTCGCGGCGGAAGGCGCGGTGATCCCGGTGGGCGGCGCGCTTGCGATCATCACCGCCCCGGGAGAGCAATTGCCCGCAGACGCCGATGTTGCAACGAAACCGTCCGATCGCGCCGCGCGCCCCGCCGCACCAGCCGGTACCGCCGCCGATAGAATGGAGGCGACGCGATCGTCGGCTGGCGGCCGCCGCGTCGTCGCATCGCCGCGCGCAAGGCGGCTTGCCGCGGAGCGCGCCATCGATCTCGCCGCGATGGTCGGAAGCGGCCCAAACGGCCTCATCACTGAAGACGACGTGCGAAGCGCCCTTGAGCGTGGCGCATTGGTTCCATCATCCGCGCCAACCCGCGCCACGGCGCCGTCCGGGCTTGCGCCGTCGCGCGTGCACAAACTCACGCGCATTCAGCAAGTCGGCGCGCGCACCGTCACGGCGAGCTGGCAGCAGGTGCCCCACTTCGTGCAGATGGTGCGCGTGGACATGAGCCGCACGCTCGATGCGCGAAAGGCGCTCACCGATTCCGGCGCTCGCATAACGGTTACTGACGTAATCCTCGCCGCGACCGTCGCTGCGTTGAAAGAAAATCCGCGAATCAACGCGAGCTACAGCGACGGCGAACTTCACATCTATGACGACATCAATCTCGGCATCGCGGTCGATACGCCCGACGGACTCGTCGTGCCCGTGATTCACGGCGCGGGCTCTCTGGATCTCGCCTCGCTCAGCGTGCGTGCCGCCGACCTCGCTCAGCGTGCTCGCGACAAGAAGTTGCGCCCGACCGACCTCGAGGGCGCGACCTTCACCGTATCGAACCTTGGCGCCTACGGTATCGAGACCGGAACTCCGGTGATTTTTCCGCCACAGCTCGCGCTGATGTTCGTCGGCGCGGTTCGAGATGACGTGATTGCGATCGACGGCCGGCCCGAAGTTCGCCCCGTAATGCAGCTTGCGATCGCCTACGACCATCGTGGACTCGACGGTGCGGTCGCTTCGCGGTTCACCACTGGCGTGAAGGAGCTGCTCGAGACCGCGACCTTCCTCGGCGCCACCCAGCCATCAAGTTCGACCGCCGCCGCTGCGACGCCTGCGCGCGAAGTCTCGATGGAATCTGTCGCAGATACGCTGCGCACCGAGGTGCGCCACGGCTCTTTCAAGTGGACGCTGTCAGGCGACCATGACGCCGGTCCCGACCCGGTGAGCGCGTTTCT
>CAYSCX010000107.1:3693-4009 GCA_964429575.1 uncultured Binatia bacterium (SeqCode)
GCACGTCAAGGAAATTGAAGTAGAACTTCAAGTTGAGACGAACGAAGACGACGAAACGCTCCACCGGCTTGTCGAGGTTGCCGAGCGCGGGTGCCACGTGCGCGCGATCATTCGTGACGACGTGGCATTCAAGCTGACGGTGACGCGGATTTAGAGATGGCGCGGCGAATACGTATCAACCAGGGGAATTGACCAATGGCCGACATCAATCTTTACCAGTACACGATCTCACCGTTCACCGAAAAAGTCCGGCGCGTGCTGACCTTCAAGCACCTGAAGTGGAATCCGATCGACTGCCATTACGAGGACAAGACCA
>CAYSCX010000108.1:0-3996 GCA_964429575.1 uncultured Binatia bacterium (SeqCode)
GGTTCCCTCGACAGATTGCAGGATCGAGCAGTGCCGCCACCCGAACTTGTTGAAACGCCGGAAGAGCCGGACACAGGCGCCGAAGCAGACAAGCCATGGGGCGGTCCGACCGCCTTCCGGGTGTTCCGCCATCGCAACTACCGGCTGTTTTTCTCGGGCCAGATCGTCTCGCTCACCGGGACGTGGATGCAGATGGTGGCGCAGTCGTGGCTCGTGCTCAAGCTCACCGACTCGCCTCTGATGCTCGGGCTGGTCGCGTTCTCGAACAGCCTGCCAGTCGTGATCGTGGGACTGTTCGCCGGCGCCGTGATCGATCTGGTTGACCGGCGCAAAGTTATCCTGGCGGCGCAGGTCGTAATGATGGCGAACGCATTCGTGCTCGCGGCGCTGGCGTGGACCGGCGCGGTGCGTGTCGAGCACGTCATGATCCTGGCCGCGCTCAACGGGCTCGCCCATTCGTTCGAGATGCCGGGGCGCCAGGCGTTGGTCGCCGACATGGTGCCGCGCGAGGATCTGCCGAGCGCGATCGCGATGAACTCCACCATATTCAGCGGCGCGCGCACGGTCGGGCCGGCGATCGCGGGGGTCCTGATCGGCATCATCGGAGTGGCGGGCTGCTTCCTCACCAACGCGATCACTTACACCGCCGCGATGGGCAGCCTGATCGCGCTCGAGGTGCCACGCCGGGCCGGCGGGCGGCTCGGCTGGGCGATGCTGGGGCAGGTGCGCGCAGGTGTCGCGTATGCGTGGACGCACCGGCCGACGCGCTTTCTACTGTTGTTGGTCGTGATCAACTTCGGGTTGGCGATGCAGTACGGCGTGCTGGTGCCGCTGTTCGCGCGCGACGTTCTGCACGCGGGCGCGCGCGGCTACGGATTTCTGATGACGGCGCAAGGCTTGGGCTCGGTGATCGGCGCGTTAACCATGGCCTCGCGCTCCAGCGGCCCGCGCGTGCTCAGGCAGAACCTGGTGTTTGGCACCTTCTGCCTCGCTGCCGCGATCGCCGTTTTCGGATTGTCGCGCTCGATGCCGTTGTCGCTGGTCGCACAGATGTTCATCGGCGCCGGCCTCATGCACCAAATGGTGACGACCAACACCATGATTCAGTTCTTCGTCGCCGACGAGTTGCGGGGCCGCGTGATGAGCATCTACATGCTGTGCTTTCTGGGCACCGCGCCGCTCGGAAGTCTCGAGGTCGGTTTCGTCGGCGAACACTTCGGGCCTCGAATCGCGGTGGTGATCTGCGCGGGGTTCGCGGCCGTTTGCGGAGTGATCCTGCTCACGAAGCTCAAGATGCTCGCTGAGGCGCAGGAGGAATTGGAGCGTCAAGCCGCAGCCGTCTGAACGCGCCCTTGCAGCTTGGGCGCGCGGTTTCCGATAATGACCCCGCGATGGCGCGCCAAGCCGCAAAGAAAAAGCGCACCTCCGAGTCCACCGGCACTCGCGTCGCTCTGCTGCGCGCACTGCCGCCGCTCGCCGAGTGCGTCGCAACGCTCGAACGCGCGCCCGAGGCGCAGGGACTTCGGCGCGAGTACCTGAAAATCGCGACGCAACGCGCGGAGGCGGCGTTGCGCGCTGCGATTCTTGCCGGACGCCACGCTGGCGCCTCGACGCGCGGCGAACTGATCGATGCGATCGTACGCGAGGCGATTCGCGCCATCCGCGCCGACGAGCCTGCGCTGCGGGCGGTCGTTAACGCCACCGGCGTGGTCCTGCACACCAATCTTGGCCGCGCGCTGCTCGCGGAGCAGGCAATCGAGGCGGTCGAACGCGCGGCGCGCTCGCCGGTCAACCTGGAATACGATCTCGACGGCGGCGGACGCGGTGAGCGCGACGAACTGGTCGAGGCGGAACTGTGCGCGCTGACCGGCGCGGAAGCGGCGACCGTGGTCAATAACAACGCCGCCGCGGTGCTGCTCGCGCTCACGGCAGTCGCGGAGGGACGCGAGGTAGTCGTCTCGCGCGGAGAACTGATCGAGATCGGCGGCTCGTTCCGCCTGCCCGAAGTGATGGCGCGTTCGGGCGCGCGCCTGGTCGAGGTCGGGACCACCAACCGCACGCATCGGCGCGATTACGAACGCGCGATCGGTCCCGCGACGGCGCTCCTGCTCAAGGTTCACCCATCGAACTACCGCGTGGTCGGCTTTACATCATCGGTGGGACTCAGCGAACTTGTCGAGATCGGTCGCGCCCGCAATATCGATGTGATGGAAGATCTCGGCTCTGGCGCTCTCGTCGATCTGACCGCGTACGGACTTCCGCGCGAACCGCTGGTACAGGAGAGCGTCGCCGCAGGCGCGGCTCTCGTCACGTTTTCGGGCGACAAGCTGCTCGGCGGACCGCAGGCCGGGATCGTCGTCGGACGGCGCGGCCTAATCGAAAAGCTGCGTGCGAATCCTCTCAAGCGCGCGCTGCGATGCGACAAGATGACGCTGGCGGCCCTGTCGGCGACGCTGCGCTTGTATCTGCGTTCCGCAGACCTCGCGACGGCTCTCCCGACGCTCAGGTTGCTGGTGCGGTCGCACGAACAGTTGAAGGTGATGGCGGAGCAGGCGCGCGCGATACTTTGTGATCGCCTTGGCGGCGGCTTCTCGATTGAAGTGATCGAATCGACGTCACAAATCGGATCCGGCGCGCTGCCCACCGAAGAATTGAAGACGGCCGCATTGGTGGTGCGTCATCCGGAGCGGTCACCGGATGCGATCGCGGCGATGTTTCGTCGGGCGCGTCCGCCGGTGATCGGCCGAATCAAGGACGATTCGTTTCAGCTCGATTTGCGGACGATCGAAGACCCGGCCGCGTTGGCCGTGGAGTTTCGCGGACTGAACTCACAGGATCGCTTCTGAGGGATATCGTCATGCCACGCGAACAACTGTCACGCCGAAAGCGCGCACCGACGCGCACAGGAGGAGCCATGCCCGACAAGACCTACAAGATAATTGATGTAGTTGGCGTGTCGGAGGACAGCATCCAGCATGCGGTCCGCAGCGCGCTGGCGAAAGCGAAGCGGACGATTCGCAATATCGACTGGTTCGAGGTCAGCAACATTCGCGGCTCAGTCAGTAAGAGCGGTGGACCGATCTTCCAGGTCGAAGTGCGAATCGGATTCCGGCTCGAGGGCGGCCCGGCGGACTAAACAGGCGCAACGCAGCCCGTGTCGGAGCAATGGTGCCGGTTGGGGCGACGGCAGGAAGCTGCATCAGGGTGAGTACAAATGGCCGTGACGGCATGCCCGTGCTCTTGACATTTCAAGGCGCGGGCAGGTAATCTCGCCCCGTTTGTTGAAGCGCACGGTGGACCAAACACGATTTGGGAGGAGACGCATGAACATCAGGCATAGGTCTTTCGGCCCGGCAACTGTCGCGGTGGCCGCGCTCGTTATCGCCGTGGCGCTGCCGCTCATCGCGCACGCGACTCACATGAGGCGACTTGCGGCTAACTTCGCGAAGTGGGACAGTACCGAATTCTCCACCACGGGCGGCACTTCGTCCCCGCTCAACTTCTATACCAAGACCGTCACCGTTCCCGCTGCCACTGGCAATAATGTGATCTACGTCACGTTGTCGACCGCGGGTGACGGCCACGACGGTGCGGCGCTGCTGCTGCGGTGCAGGGTAGATGGTGTGCCCTGCAACGGGGGTAGCACGTTCACGGGAGGAGCAGGTTGGATTGTTCTGCAGAAGATCCCGGACTTTGACGCAGACAGTAACAATTGTAACGACGGTGGTGGTGGCGGTGCCGACTGCCACGACAACTCGTTCACCTATACTTGGTGTAAAGCAGTTCTAGCGGGATCTCGCACGGTGAAGCTTGACCTCGCGTCCAGCAACGGCGGGGTCGTGTTCATGGAAGGCACGCACGTTTACATCGACTCGAACAGCATTCCAAGTGCGTCGAACGCCTGCACTCCATTCTGAACCCCTTAATGAGTTCGAAACGGCGCGGACGTGAACAACGTCCGCGCCGCGTCAGTTTGTGAGGCCCGACCACACGGGC
>CAYSCX010000109.1:0-3964 GCA_964429575.1 uncultured Binatia bacterium (SeqCode)
GCGAATGAGTTGAACTGGAGGGCGCTGGTGGTGATGCCGGCGCGAGCGTAATCATCCAGACGCTTTCGGCATTGCGCAGCGCTGCCGAATACAAAGATATCCTCGATCATCTCCTCGGGCAGTGCGGCGAGGGCAGACTTGCGGTCGCCCTTGTGCCACGCGTCAAAGGCGGCGGCTGCGGGCTCCTCGTATCCGATTTCGCGGAAGAACTGGTTGTACTGCGGGACGGTCAGGTAGGCAGTCAGCGCGCGCCGGAAGAGCGTTCGCGCGGTCCCTTCGTCTTCATCGACGGCGACCAGTATGCGCGCGACCACGTCGAGATTCGACGGATCCTTTCCCGCCGTGCGCATCGCGCGGTAGGTGTGATCGAGCATCGCGGGGAGCCGCTCGGGCGCGATGAAATTCGTTATCAGACCGTCGCCGATCTCTCCGGCGATCCGAAGCATCTGCACGCCCTGCGCGGCAATGTAAATCGGCGGAGGCTTGTCGATGGGCACGTCGAGGCGAAAGCCGTTCACGCGCAGCATCTTGCCCTGGTAGCTGATTTTCTCGCCTCGAAATATTGCACGCAGCACCTCGATGGTCTCGCGCAGCAGCGTGACCGGCTTGCGAAACGGCACGCCCATCCACTCCTGCACGATGTTCGGAGTCGAGATGCCGAGTCCCAGTACGAACCGCCCTCCGGAAATTTGCTGCACCGTCTGAGCGCCCATCGCGATGAGCCCGGGTGGCCGAGTGAAAACGGGCACGATCGCGGTGCCAAGGCGCATCCGGTCGGTCAGCATCGCGGCCGCCGCCAGCGGCGCGAACGCATCGGTTGAGAACGACTCGTACGACCATGCGTCGGTGTAGCCGCAGCGGTCCGCGGTGCGGACCAAGTCCGCAATATGTACGTTCTGAAACGGGTCGAAGGGAACGGTGATGCCAAGCCTCATCGCCACTGGAATTCCTCGCGGCGACAGTAGCGCAGGAAGCGCGGCTTTGCAGCACCACGTGCGAGTCGGTTTTGGCCGCCCGAGCGAAAGCGACACCTGCGCGCGTTAGAGGTTCAGCACCTGGGCGAGATGTAGCGGACGCCGCTGCGGGCAGAACTGGCGAATCTGCGCGCGGCACGAGAAACCATCGGCTACAATGATCGTTTCAGGTGCGCTCTGACGCACGGCCGGCAGGAGCACCCGCTCTCCCACCGCACGGGAAATGTCAAAGTGCTCGCGCTCGTAGCCGAACGCACCCGCCATCCCGCAACAGCCCGAATCCAGAACCTTGACGTCGAGCCCGCCAATTCGAGCGAGCGCGGCAGTCTCGTGAGCGAGACCAACCAGCGATTTCTGATGACAGTGGCCATGCACAAGCGCGCGCCCCTTGATCTCGCGCGGCCGCAGGCGCTCCGCGTGTTTCGCTGCGAACTCATCGAAGGTAAAGCAGTCGTCCGCGAGCGCGCGAGCGCGCCGGTCGCGTGAAAAGAGCGACGGCAGCTCGTCGCGGAACGTGAGTATGCAACTCGGCTCGAGCCCGACGATCGGTATTCCGCGCTCGACGAACGGCCCGAGCGTTCGCATCGCGTCCTCGAGGCGCCACTTCGCGCGGTCGAGCAGCCCCTGGTCGTATAGCGGCCGTCCGCAGCAGATGTCGCGGGGCGGAATCATCACGTGAAAACCCGCGCGCTGGAGAACTTCGGTCGCGGCGATGGCAACCTCGGGCTCGAAGAAGTTCGCAAATGTGTCGGGGAACAGGACGAGGTCTCCGCCGTCGCCAGGAATTGCGCTGTGGCGCGCGAACCAGTCCCGGAAGGTCTCGGTTGCGAGCCGCGGCAGGGCACGATCTTCGTGAATGCCGAGTAGACGCTTGCCGAGGCTCGCAAGCGGCGCCGCGTTGAGCAGTGCGTTCGCTGCGGCGGGCGCCGCCGATGCTGCGCGCGCCAGCTCGTGGAGCCGTCCCAGGAGCCGCCCGCGCAACGGCCGCGATCGCCGCCGATAGTAGTTTGCAAAGTACTCGGCGCGGTACGCGGCCATGTCCACCGACGCAGGACACTCGGTCTTGCAGGCCTTGCACGACAGGCAGAGATCGAGCGCCTCTTTCAGCGCCGGATCATCGAAGCCTTTTTCGAGTACGCCACCGCTGAGCGCATCGAACAGCAATCGCGCGCGTCCGCGCGTCGAGTGCATCTCGTCACGCGTCGCCATGTACGACGGGCACATCGTGCCCGCGTCGGTCTTGCGGCACTTGCCGATACCGACGCACTTGAGCGCCGCGCCCGCGAGGCCGTCTTCGGCGGCGAAATCGAAATGGGTTGCGACCGCACGGGGGCGGTAGTTTGCGCCGAGCTTCAAATGCGAATCGAGGGGAGGCGGATCGACGATTACTCCCGGGTTCATCTTTGCTTCGGGGTCGAAGTTTCGCTTGAACTCGCCGAACGCCTCGATGAGATCGAGCGGGAACATGGTCGGCAGCAGCTCCGAGCGCGCAAGCCCATCGCCATGCTCTCCCGAGAGCGAGCCGCCGAGTTTTGCGACGAGCGCCGCGATTTCCGTCATCGCTCGGCGGAACGTTGCGACGCCATCTCGCGACGCGAGATCGAAGCTCACGCGCGCGTGGACGCATCCTTCGCCGAAGTGGCCGTAGTACGACGCCGCCGTCAGGGCGTGGCGCTTCAGAATCGCATCGAAGCCGCGCAGGTATTCCGCGAGCCGCGCCGGTGGAACCGCGCAATCCTCGGCGCCCGGCCACGTTCGCGGATGACCCGCGATGAATGCGCCCGCGCCAAGTCCCGACTCGCGCAAGCGCCAGAGCGCGGTCTGCTGCGCGGGATTCGTCAGCACGCCGACACCGCGGCATTCGTGCACGCCGCGCGCGTCGTTCGCCAGCGCCTCGGTGCGCCCTCGCGCGATATCTTGAGTGTCACCACCAAGTTCGACGATCAGGAACGCGCGACCGTCGGGCAGGTAGCGGATTCCCTCCACGGCCTTCGCGCGGCCGAACTCGACGAGGCGATCGTCGAAGCCTTCGAGCGCTTCAGGCCGATGCGCGAGCATCCACGGCACTTGATCGGCCGCCGCGAACACGCCGTCGAATCCGACAATGGCGAGCGCCACGTGCTTGGGCCGCGGCGCCAGCTTTAGCGTCGCACGGAGCGTCACGGCGAGCGTCCCCTCGGAGCCGCACACCGCGCGCGCGACGTTAAAGCCACGCTCCGGCAGCAGCTCGTCGAGGTTGTAGCCGGAGACGCGGCGGGGAATCGGCGGGTAGCACTCGCGGACACGGTCGGCGACGCGATCGCGAAGCGACCGGAGCGCGCCGTAGAGTTCGCCCGCGCGGCCTCCGGCGGCAACTGCGTCGTTGAATGCAGCGTCGGACATCGCGCCGCCGAGCGAAAGCCGCGTGCCGTCGTAGAGCAGGATTTCGAGCGCCGCAAGATTATCTACGGTCTTGCCGTACGCCGCCGAATGCGCGCCGCACGAGTTGTTGCCGATCATGCCGCCAACTGTGCAGCGATCCTTGGTGGACGGATCGGGGGCGAAGAACAGTTCGTATGGCGCAAGCTCAGCATTGAGTTGCGCCTGCACAACGCCGGGTTCGACCTCGACGGTGCGGGACTCGCGATCGATGCGTCCGACCGAATGCATGTACTTCGTAAAGTCGAGCACCAGCGCGGCATTTGCGCATTGCCCGGCGAGGCTCGTGCCGCCGCCGCGCGCGAGAATGGGAACCGAATTTTCGCGTGCGATGGCGAGGGCGGCCGCGACGTCACCGTCGTGGCGAGGGCAAATGACACCGACTGGCACGCGCCGGTAGTTCGATGCGTCGGTGGAGTAGATCGCAAGCGTCGCGCGGTCGAAGCGCACGTCGCCGTCTATCGAGCGCGCCAGCTTTTCCTGCAGTGTCGCCGCGGAGGTTATCGCCATGCGAGCCTAGCAGGCTGTTGAAAATGACTTTTTCAACAGCCTGCTCCCTCTCTCGCGTCTCC
>CAYSCX010000110.1:0-3944 GCA_964429575.1 uncultured Binatia bacterium (SeqCode)
GACATATGATCCGTAGGAGACGATACCAACCATAGGCGGGATTAAAGGCCGCGTCCGTATCTCGCGTCAAACGGATGGCCGGTGCGCGACATGTCACATGTCGCGGCGTTTCAGCAGGCGCCAAAGGGTAGCGCGGTCGATCCCCAATTGACGGGCGGCTTCGGCGCGGTTGCCGTCTGACGCTTCCAAAGCCGCGTAGATTCGCGCGCGCACCAATTCATCAATCGACTTTTGCAAGGTGCCACGCGCGGTAGCCGACGCGGGCGCCGCAGGCCGGTCGAGCAGGAGATCCTCGGGACCGATCACTTCACCGAGCGCCAGCACCGCGGCGCGCTCGATCGCGTTCTCGAGTTCGCGGACGTTGCCAGGCCAGGGATGTTCGAGCAACGCCTGTTCCGCGCCGACTGAGAGCGCGAGGGGGCTTGCCGCGAGCGCCGCGACTCACGGGCGGACATTCCGCAATCAGAGTTCGCGGAGTTCAAAGCGGTCCAATTGTGCGGCGCGACAATGTCCCGGAGCGGCGGCGCGCATCGATTCTATCTGCGCAACCGCACGGACATTACGAGTTATCATTTCCGCCTGATACTCTAGGACCAAAACTTTACACGAAGTTTTCGGGAACATTTCTTTGGATATTTCCGTTTTGAGAGCAACTTCTACTTATTTGACTTATGAAGAATACTAAAATAGTCTGGGGTTAGCCGGGAGCGACATACGATTCGAGTCCCAGCCTGATCCAGCCCGACGGTGGCCCTTTCGCTCGCCTTTGACCACGTTCTGCTACACCAACCCAATTTCTCGAGAACAAGGCTTGCGGAGGTCCCAATGGGACACTCTCGTTTCCATCCAATCCGGAACCTAATCATCGCAATGGCGATAGCTGGCGTGGTGACATTCAGCGGCTGCTATGGTCAGCCCTTAACAACCCGTGAAAAAGGCACCCTCGGCGGTGCCGCAGTAGGCGCAGGAGGAGGCGCACTGGTGGGCGCGGCCGTCGGGGCCCCGCTCGCAGGCGCAGCGATAGGCGGTGTTGTAGGCGCGGGCACGGGAATGGCTATCGGAAATAGTCTGCAAAATCAGGAGAACGAGCGGCTGCGTAAGCAGGAGAACGAGTAAATGTCGCACTCAAGCATAAAGATGAGATCGCTCATGTGGCTCGGCGCGATCCTGTTCGCACTTGCGATCGCTGCGCCCGCCTCGGCGCAAGTCACGGTTCAATTTGGGGGGCCGCAGGTACCCGGCTTCTCGAATTACTATCCATGGTTCAACGAAATGCCGCAGTACCGGGGAGACCAGAGCTTTCGGCATTTTCTGGCGAACCATCCGAACATCGCGCGGGCACTCTCACGCAATCCCGGGCTGCTCTACAACGCCAGGTGGCGTTCGCAACATCCGGAGTTGGAGCAGTACCTCAGAAACCACCCTGGCGCATGGCGAGCCCTGAACAATGAATACTGGTGCACGGGACCGGCGCAAACCCAGTGGGGCGACTACGACAATCAGCGTCAATGGCGTGATGCCTATTGGTGGCATCAGTACAATCCCACTTGGTTCTATAAAAACCATCAAGATTGGGCCTCGCTCAATTCGCGGTGGCGCGATTGGGACGGCGCTTACGACCAGCAGCGCCAGTGGCATAGCCGCGACTGGTGGTACAAGCAGAATCCTAACTGGGTAGCGACGAACCGTCCCAATTGGCAAACGGACCGCCAGAATTGGAGAAACCAGGCGGAGCAGCAGAGTGTTCGCGGGCGGCGCGCGACGCGCGAGCAGAATCAACAGAACCAGCAGCGCGCGATAGATCAGCGAAAAGCGGATTTGCAGAAGCAAGCAGCAGCAAGAAAAGCGGACTTGCAGCAGCAAGAGAACACACGCAAGGAGAATCAGCGCGAGCAGCAGGCGAACCAGCAGCGCGCGATAGATCAACGGACTGCCGACCTGCAGAAGCGAGAGGAGGCACGACGGGAGAACCAGCGCCAGGAGCAGGAGAACGATCGGCTGCGTAAGCAGGAGAATGAGCGGCAGCATCAGACGATGCGGCAGGAGAATCAGCGCGAGCAGCAGGCGAACCGGAAGGAGAATCAGCAGAACCAGCAGCGCGCGATAGATCAGCGAAAGGCGGATTTGCAGAAGCAAGCCACAGCAAGAAAGGCAGACCTGCAGAAGCAAGAGGACACACGCAACGAGAATCAGCGCGAGAAGCAAGTGAAGCGGCAGGAGAATCAGCAGAAGGAGCAGCGCGCGATAGATCAGCGAAAAGCGGACTTGCAGGAGCAACGGGAGACACGCGAGCAGCAGAATACGAACGAACAAAAGGAAACGAAATGAATTTGGCAGGATCTTGGCAAATTCGAGCTTTCGGAGTGCTTCTCCTGCTAACTCTTTTTCTTGCTACCGGTTGCTTCACGCGAAGGTGGCACCGCGATTATTGGTACAACAACGGGACTCACGATTACGACCGCGACCGGCAAGGTGGTTTGCATTCCGACCGGAACGCCGATCGCGACCACGACGGCTGGCGGGATGCCGACCAGAACTCCCCGCGCTATTCTCAGAGGTACTGGAGAGACTCAAATTGACGGGCGCGAGTTAAGGGCCGCCGCGACGAGTGACTGTCGCACGGCCGTGGACTGCATTTAAAAAGGCATGAAGCTGATGAAATCGATTACAGTGCTCGGCGCGATTATCGCTCTTCTTGGAGTACTCGGACTGGCGATCCCGGTATTTACGACCTCTCAAACCAAGGACGTTGCAACCTTGGGCGACCTTAAAATCCAGAGCACGGAGCAATCCAGACACGTGGTTCCTCAAGCTCTGAGCGCCGGCGCAATCGTCTTAGGCGTCATACTCATTGGAGCCGGTGCTTATTCAAAGCGAGGAGCATGAAGAATCGCACGACTCCATCCCTGCAGTGGGATATTGCAAGATGTGTTGGGCGCAGAATCAGAGAGTATGCATATGACTTTAGTGAGTATCGTTCTCGTATTGGTCGTAGTCGGGCTGGTGATGTGGCTAATAAACACCTACATTCCCATGGTCGCGGGCATCAAGAGCGTGCTCAACATCGTCGTCTTCATCGTTGTGGCAGTCTGGCTCTTGCAAGTGTTCGGCATCATTGGAGATATTCCCGGAGTTCGCATTCCCGCCCTGAAGTGATTCTGCGACAGCGAACGGCGCGCGAGATGGCGCGACGTCTTGCTCGAGACGGTCATCTGGAACGAGATCTGCGGCGGGGCGATCGGTCGTGAGACGGTCCAGACCGCAGCGCCCGCGCGAGCGGGCGCTCGGTTTCGACGAGTCGCGGTGATTGAACATGGTCGCATCGAGTGAGCAACACTTCGCCAAGGAGTTGAACATCATGCCGACCGATAGTCGTCCACCCGAACAAATCATGGCGTCGTTGTTCGAGAACAGGTCCGTGCCGCAAATGAAACGGCTGCTTGCGCGGCTCGAGTTCGGCGGCGCGTCGATCTACCGCGCATGGGCGGCAGCCGAGAAGAACGAGAAGGCGCGCGCGGCGCTGCTCGCGGCGGCGGTGCGCGAAGATGACAACGCGAAGCTGTTGGAGCATATGACGAAGGCGAAGCCGAAGTGCGAGAAGTGCGGCGCGGCGCTCGCGCTTGATGCAGCGGCATTCGCTTGCGCGTTTCAGTGTACCTTCTGTCCGTCGTGTACGGAGGCGATAAGGAATGTATGCCCGAACTGCGGCGGCGACCTGAAGCCTCGCGACGCCCGCGATTTTGCGGACGCCGGCTCCTGAATCTGACTCGCTAGCGATTCGCAGCATCGCGTCCGACATGCCGAGCTGGCGCGAAGGTTCCGAGGGCGCGGTCCCAGGTGTGATCGGCGACCATGAAGTTCAGCTCGACGTCGTGATGCACCAGGTGGTCGGCACGCTTGCGATGAAACCATCGAAACCGCTCGAGCCACGAACCCGCGATGTG
>CAYSCX010000111.1:0-3811 GCA_964429575.1 uncultured Binatia bacterium (SeqCode)
CCGCCGAGCGCTAGCTGGACGGCTCGGCTGTCTGTCGCTCCGCGGTGACCTGTGCAAGCGACCTCGCAATCTGGCGGCTCAACGCCGCGACCGCGCGGCTCAAGGACTGCGCCGCCGCGCCTTCGTCCTTTGAATCGATCGGCTCCGCGACACTCGTGGTGCTCGATGCGAGCACCGTGCCCGTCGCCGGATCAAGAATCTTCCAGCTCGCCACCAAGTCGCTAGTGCCGTTGGCATTCGTCTCGAAGCGTTCCACATCGACCTTTACCTGGTAGTCGATGCGCGGTGGCCGCAACCACGGATAGACGACGACCTGCTGGGTGCCGAGCAAAGCGGCGAGATTTTGGGCGAGGATCCGGCTGAAGCTCGACTTGAGCGGCTCGGCCCAGCGGTTCTCTCCCGAGAGTTCGAGGCGATTGGCCGACACGCGAGTGACGACTTGCGAGCGGTCAAGGTATGCGGGAAGGGTCACAGGGCCGACTCCGACGGTCATTTGGCCCGGGTTCGCGCTGCTCGCGGGCGTGGCGGCACCGACAGCATCCACTCCCGCCGAGGTCAGGACATAGAAGCGCGCGTGGTCGGGCTGCGGCGCCAGAAACGTGCAGCCAGGCGCCGCCAGCGCCAGCGCGCACCACGCGCCGACGCCCATCCAGCTCGCGAGGCGCGTCATTCCTGATCTCCTGATACGTAACGGCCGCGCAACAGGGCTCCGGGGTCGCGCTCTATGAAGTCGCTCAATTCGCGAAGCGAGCGCGCCGCGCCCGTAAGTCCCTCGAGCGCCTGCCCGACTTGATAGTTGAGAGGCGAGCCGGGCTCAATCGTATCCTGCACCGCCTTCATCGTGGCGCGCATCTCGATCAATGCGGCATTCGCGCTGACGGATCTGGTGCGCAGGCTTTGGGCGAGCGGTCCAACTTCGGCGTCGACCCGGTCCGCCACGCGCATCAGGCTTTCCGATGTCTCTGTCAGATTGGCGACGGTGGCACGGAGCGATTCGAGACCCTCCTTGAGTTCGGGCGATTGCACGAACTTGCCGATGCCTTGCGCAGTCTTAGCCAGATTTTGGGTGAGTTCGTTCCAGTTCACTTTGTCGAGCGCCGCGATGATCTTTTGCGCGGTCAACGACGCTTGCTCGAGGGCGGTGGGAACGGTGGGAATTTCTGGATATGGCGAGTCGCGGCCGAGCACAATCTTCGCCTTGGTGTCGGGCTTCATATCCAGATCGACGTAAAGCATGCCAGTCACGAAACTCTCCAGGGCGAGTTGCGCACGCAACCCGTTCCTGATCGCGAGGTCGAGCGCCTCGGTGTCTTCCAAGTTAGCCTGGCCGCCGCGGCCGGTGATCTTGGAAGCATCGATTTCGATGAGGACGGGGATGCGCACGCGCATCGCGCCCTGTTGCGTCTTGGGCGAGACCATCGAGCCGAGCGATAGACGTATGTCCTTAACGGAGCCCACTTCGACACCGCGGAATTTCACCGGTGCGCCGATCTTGAGGCCGTTGACGTCGCTCTCAAAGTAGAGCGCGAAAGTTCGCGATCTGCTGAACCAGTTACCCCTACCGAAGATGACGATGGCAACAACGGCCAGCGCGACGGCGCCAAGCACGAAGGCGCCCACGACGGTTGGACTGAGGCGTCTAGCCATTATTCCTCGCAGTGCTCTCCGCGTTCTCTGCGCGGGTCAGGAACTGGCGCACGCGCGGTATATTGCAGTGCGCCCGCATCTCCTTTGGATCGCCGTTCGCGATGATGGTGCGGGTCTCGGCGTCGAGGAAGACGCTGGTGTTGGCGATTGTGAAAATGCTCGGAAGTTCGTGAGTCACCACGACCACAGTCGCGCCAAGATTGTCGCGCAGCTCGAGGATCAGGTTGTCGAGCAGGCGCGAGCTTACGGGGTCGAGGCCGGCGGATGGTTCATCGAAGAAAAGAATCTCCGGATCGAGCGCGATCGCGCGCGCGATGCCTGCACGCTTTTGCATTCCGCCGCTGATCTGGCTCGGGAAATAATCCTCGAAGCCCTTTAGTCCTACCAGAGCGAGTTTGAGCGATGCCACTTCACGGATTTCGGCGGAAGTGAGGTCGGTAAACTCGCCGAGCGGCAGACCGAGATTCTCCGCAAGGGTCATCGAACTCCACAACGCTCCGCCCTGGTAGAGCACGCCGAAGCGTCGCAGCGTCTGCTCGCGCGCGGAGGCTTCGGCCTTGGTGAAGCTGACACCATCGTACAGAATTTCGCCCGCCGCCGGCTCGTTCAGCCCAAGCATATGGCGAAGCAAAGTACTCTTTCCGCACCCGCTGCCGCCCATGATGGCGAAGACGTCACTGCGGCGCACGGTAAAGTTCATCCCACGCATCACCACGAAGGTGCCGTACGCCATGGTGAGGTCGCGCACGGCGATGTGCGCGTCGGCGCCAACCGCTTGAGAGCAATCGCCGCCCGCGTCAGTCCAGATTTCGCCAGCCGCCATCCAACCGCCTGCTAAATTCCCAGCTCGCTGAAGATGAATGCGAACACGCCGCACGCGACGACCACGAATACTATTCCGGTCACCACTGCTCGCGTCGCGGCTTCGCCCACCGCCGACGAGCTGTTGCCGCACTCCAATCCGCGAAGGCACCCTGCGACCGCGATGATGACGCCATAGACGGTTGCCTTCAGGAGACCGCCGCCGATGTCGCCGAGACTCACCGCCTGCGCAGTCTCGCGCATGTAGGTGACGAAGGAGAGATCGAGCATACCGACGCCAACCGCGGCGCCGCCCAGGAATCCGACGAAGTCCGCGTACAGGCACAAAAGCGGCATCATCACGACCAGCCCGACCACCCGCGGCAGCACCAGGAAGTCCATCGGCGATATGCCCATGGTGGTGAGCGCGTCGATCTCCTGGGTGACTTTCATGGTGCCGAGCTGCGCTGCGAAAGCCGCCCCGGTGCGCCCCGCCATGATGATCGCGGTCATCATCGCGCCCATGTCGCGTGCGATTGCGATGCCCACCAGGTCCGCGACGTAAATCGACGCGCCGAAACGTTGAAGCTGCACCGCGCCCATGAATGCGAGGATGGTTCCGACCAGGAATGCGATAAGCGTGACGATGGGAAACGCGTCGGAGCCGCACGCCTGGATTACGAGCGCGAAGTCGATGCGTCGAAAGCGCGCACGTCCGGTCACGAAGCGGCCGAGCGCGAACACCACCTCGCCGAAGAACGCGAGGAAATCGCGCCCGCCATCCCACATGGCGATTGTCGCGAGGCCAAGACTTTCCACGAACCTCGGCCGCGACTCGGCCTGACGGGCACCCTCGCGTTCGGGCACGGCCGCGGCGAGTTCGACCAGGCGCTTCAGCCCGTCTGGCAATCCCGCGAGATCCGCGTCGAGGCCGCGTTCCTTGCAAACCTCGACAACCCGCACGACGAAGCTGAGCAGGCTCGAGTCCCACTCACCCAAGCCCGCCGCGTCGAACGCGATGCGACGGCTCTTCGGAGGAGCGTCGAGAGCGTCGGTGACCGTGGACGGCGACGGCATTCCGCGCTTGAGCTTCCACGAGCCAGACAGCCGCACTTGGAGAGTCGAGCCGGATAGACGACCGAGCGACACCTGCGCCGGTTGCAAGGTTTGAACTTGGGGCGGCATCGCGTGCTTGCGCCAAGGTTATTCTGTTGCGATGCAGGTAGGAAAGACGGGGCGTCGGTCAGCCGATGTCGAGAGGGCCGACGCGCACTGCGCGGATCCTTGCAGGTGTCGAGGGGGGGGTCGGACTGAGGCTCTCGCGACTCAGCGCCGCGGGAACCTCAGCAGTCGTCTGCCTTTG
>CAYSCX010000112.1:0-3801 GCA_964429575.1 uncultured Binatia bacterium (SeqCode)
GGAGCAGCCACCCGTCCGAATCTTCGTCATGGGCGGGAATCGATGGCGCGATGAGTGGGAGTGGCCGCTCAAACGCACGCGCTACTCAAACGCCGGTCTGCGCGGTGGCGGGCCGGCGAACGGCGCGGGCGGTGATGGAAGGCTCGCGCACGACGCACCGGGCGACGAACCCCCGCCGATCATTTCACTTACGATCCGAGCGACCCGGTTCCAACCCGCGGAGGCACGGTGCTCGGACTGCCGCCGGGAGTCTATGACCAGCGCCTGGTCGAGTCGCGTCAAGACGTGCTGGTGTACCCGGGCGACCTGCTTGGCAGTGATGTGGAAGTAACGGGACCGATCACCCTCAAGTTGGTCGCTGAATCGTCGGCTACCGACACGGATTTCACTGCGAAGTTGGCTGACGTGCGGCCCGACGGCTACGCGCACAACATCGCCGATGGAGCTATCCGCGCGCGATTCAGAGAGTCAGTCTTTGCTCCGACGCTCAGTAGACCCGGCAAGGCGTACGCGTACACGATCGATCTTTGGTCAACGAGCCATGTGTTCAAGGCCGGACACCGGCTCAGGCTCGAGATATCGTCGAGCAACTTCCCGCGTTACGACCGCAACTCAAACACCGGCCACGACTTCGGCGCGGACGCAGAACTCGCAGTGGCGCGGCAGTCGGTGCTGGACAACGCGGCCCATCCGTCGCATCTTGTTTTGCCGATCATTGCGCGTTGACCGCAACGGAAACCGACGACGGGAGAAGATCGCATGCCCGGATCGCGCGAGATGGTTTCGGAATCGACTGTCGTTTTTCACCGCGGAGTCGTCCGGACGATGGCGGAGCGCGCGCCGTCAGCGAGCGCGCTGGTCGTGCGCGACGGCAAGGTGGTGGCGAGCGGGTCGGATGCCGACATGCGGCGCGTCGCGGGCGCGGATGCACGCGAGGTGAACCTGCGCGGCGCTAGTGTGATGCCGGGGATCATCGATACTCATCCGCACGTCATCCACTTTGGTATTGCCAACGCCACTCACGTTGACATCGGCGACGCGACCTCGCACGACGAAATCGTCAATCGGATTCGCAAGCGTGCCGCGACGACTCCGGAGGGCGAATGGATCTTCACCACGCCGGTCGGCGAGCCGCACTATTTCATCCGGCGCTCCTGGCGCGATCTGAAGGAAGGCACACTTCCGGACCGCCACGCGCTGGACCGCGCGACGGTGAAGCATCCGGTGATGCTACAGGCGTGGGCGCCCTCAATTCCTAACGCATGCGCCCTCAACACACTCGCGCTGAAGCAGATGGCGTTTTCGCGCGAGACGCCGGAGCGCGTGTCGAACGTGTGGATTGACAAGGACCCGTCCGGCGAGCCGACCGGAATACTTCGCGGGTCTGTGACGAACTACTACACCGGCGATGCTTGGTGGGACGAACAGTTGCGCAAGCTTCCGCGGCCGACGCCCGTGCAGGTGCTCGACGGTCTTCGCGCGGCGGTGCGCGAATACAGCGCCCTCGGAGTAACCACCGGGTACGAAGGTCATGTCATGGACGAGCACCTCATCGGGGCGTATCGCGCAATTCGTGACGAAGGCGCGCTGACTCTTCGCGTGCTCACGACGATCGAGGCAGAGCACTACGTGTGGGCCACCGACAAGAAGCTCACCTTCGATGAGTACAGGGCCAACTGCGAACTCGCGCGCAGCATGACCGACCTCTCGGACGATCTCGTACGCGTCAATGGCCTCACCATCGAGAGCGGCGGACCGTGCAATCCGGGCTTTCTCCGAATGCGCGACCCGTTCAAGGGCCCCTACGGCGAACTCACGCGCGGCCGCGTGTTCGTTGAGAAGGAGAAGATCGAGTACGCAATCGACTTCTGCGCGCGCACCGGGGTTCGGCTCAATGTGATCGCGGAGCGCACCGGCGAGCACGACGAGTTTCTCGACATGTGCGAGGCGGTCGCGTGCGCCTACCCCGACGTCAAGGGGCGCCACTGGATCTTGCAGCACGTGTTTTTTCTCGAGGAGCAGCAGGCGCGGCGGTACGCGGCGCTGGGCTTTGACGCGACCGCGAGCATGTCGTTTGTGTGGGGCAAGGGCGACCTGTTGACCGAGCGCGTCGGCGGCCACCTGATGAAGGACTTCATGCCGCTGCGCCGCATGGTTGATGCGGGTATCCGCGTCTCCCTCGGTAGCGACTGGGGCCCGAAGAATCCTTTCGAACATCTCGAACTCGCGATGACGCACCGTTACGCGGGCAGCGGTCGAAGCAACCTTGGCCCAGCTCAACGCGTCGAGCGCGAAGAGGCGGTCGCGATGTTCACGCGCGAGGCGGCACGGCTGCTTCAGTGGGAAGGTATCGGCACGCTCCAGAACGGGTATCTCGCCGATCTCATCGTCGTCGATCGCGATCCGCTCGCTTGCGCAACCGAGGAGTTGTCAAAGACGCGCGTGCTGCTGACGATGCTCGGCGGGCGCACCGTTCACGACGCCGGCGCGCTCTAGGGCGCCGGCGCGTTGGATTGCGATGCGTTCACGCGCCGGGTCCCGTTCACAAACGCTTTCCAACCGCTCTTCGGATTCCCGGCGCTGGTACGAAGCCCGAGCGAGCAGAGAAACGCGCGGAAGCGGCCGGTCGGGTCGCTCACTCCGTAGTAAACCTCGAGCTCATCGCACAGCGCGGGCGGAAAGTTGTGCATGCAAAAATAGCTGAGGAACGGAATCGACGCGCCCACGTTGTCCCACGCCGTGAATACGTTCCGAACGAAGCGCGCCTGCTTCTTCGCCGAGCTGCCGTTGCGACGCGAAGATGGCAATCCAACTTCCTGCAACACCACCGGTCTGCCTCCGGCGAGTTGCACCATTCGAGGAAAGTCGGTGAGCGGCGCGTCAGGGCTGATGATCGTCGTCGAATCGCTCAAGGGATAGTAAGTGAAAATGACGACGTCGCTGGTCGTGTTGAGCGCCGCGACGTTTGCCTGCTCTGATCCGTTGGCGAGCGAGAACGTCGTGGTGACACCCACCTCTACGTCCGGCGCCGAGGACCGCAGGTGCGCCGCGGCATCTTCATAGAACGTCCGATAGGCATTCCACTCTGACCGATGGTTCGCGAGGTAGATATCGACTTCGTTCCCTATCGCGACGTACTGCACATTCGAGTTCAATAGCGGCACAAGCTGATCGATGAGCGCGTGCATGCGCTGCATCATCGCGGGGTCATCGAACGCGGTGGCGCTCAGATCGGATGGCGTCTCGCGCACCGTCGTGTTGAGCACCGCGATCGTGACTTCGAGCTTCCACCCGAAGCTGCCGCCAAGCACCGCGATGCCGTTTTGCAGGTCAGTCAAGTCGTACACACCAGGCGACGGCTCGAGCGCGCTCCAAGTGTTGAACAGTTGATCGCCGGTAACGCCGGCGTCGCGCGCAAGGTCGAGCGCCTTCTGCAACTTTTCCTGCGTGAACGGATAGGGCGCCGCCGGAACGGGAGCGATCGCGACGACCCGTCCAGCCTGTGCGAGGGCGCTCGACGCATGCACCAGCACGAGCGCGAGCAGCAACGTGGCGAATGCCGCGCGGGTTTTCGCGTCTGTGGTTAAAGTTCTCACGCGCACTGTTCCTTCCGATCGAGGTGACGATACACGATGGCGCTTGCGCTTGAATACGACGGCAGCTTCTAGCGGTTTCGTTGCGCAACCCGTGCGGCAAGGCTAGGCGCTCGATTTTCTCTCGCGGTCGTATCATGCTTTGAGAGCGCCATTCACGGCGCAAAGCTTCGGCCGCCGCTCTTCGCGGCGGGATTTGAGCGGGAGG
>CAYSCX010000113.1:0-3774 GCA_964429575.1 uncultured Binatia bacterium (SeqCode)
GCTAGGCTCCCTTGCCCTGCTTGCCCTGAATCCACTGGAACATCAGGGACTGGTAGTAGTCGAGGTTGCGTCCGAACAGGAAAACTTTCGGGTTGCCCTCGATCCGCGCATAGACGGCGGTGCGCGTCGGGTTCTGCGAGCCGAAGTAAATCTTGATCGATTTATCCGAGTCGGGCGTCTCGATCGACAGCTCGGCCTGCGGATCCTGCAGCCCAAATTCCGCGAGATTCGACGGATTGTCCGCCACGATCTCCACCTGCTTCAGCCCGGTGAGGCCGGTTGCCAGCGCCTGCATCAAATCCTGAGGGATGAATCCGTTGGGTGGATCGGCGACGTGGAACAGCTTGCCGTCGCCGCTTTTCTCGTAGCGGAGCTTCTCCGTTCCGCGCACCAGCGTGATCGCCTTAACCTCGCTCAGTTTGAGCAGGGCTGCCTCTTTTTGCACCGGCGCTTGCGGCGTTTCGCCCCTCTGATCGACGTACAGGTAGTATGGCAGCAGGATCGCAATCAGGACCGTGAAGATGATCGCGTGGCGTGAACTCACGACAGGAACCGTCTGCGAATGAACACGATGATGCCGATTACGAACAACCCCGCCGGCTCCGCGATCACTCCGAGGTATAGGATGGTGCGGGCCTGCTGGTCGGTGACGTAAAACGCCGATCCGGAAGACTGGCGAAGGCGCTCGCGGCTGGCGATCAGCATCTGGTCGCCCGCCATCTCATTGATGACGCTCACCGCGAGGTCCTCATTGGACAGCAACTCGATAAACTGGTTCGCCGCGAACGCGGAGCTGCCAAAGCCGACGATGCGCGTCATCTTCTGCTGCGGAATCGCCAGTTTGCCCTCGGGCGCATAGTCAATCTCTACGCCGACCGCCGCGGGGCCCATCGAGTCGCGGCCTTCCTTGTACTCGGTGAGGCCCGTCTCGATCGTCTTGGGATCGCCCGACGCCCAACTCTGCCCCGACGATTCGAGGAACCTGCTGATGTACGCGACCACCATCCCGCCCGGCGCCTTCGCCCCCGGGTCCGCGGTCACATGGATCGCCCGCGCGACCGAGAACACCACCGGGTCGGGCAACGAACGCGTGATCGGATTGTCCTTCGCGCGCCGCGGAATCTGCGTGGTCAGTATTTCACCGGCGCTCAGCCGGTAGTTGGGATCGACCACGACCTGCTCGGTGAAATCGATGTGATACTGCTTCAAAAACTCGACCAGCGTCGGCGAACCGAACGGATCGATGAACGCGATCAACTTGCCGCCACGATCGAGGTAGCTCGCAAGCGTCGTCAATTCGCCGGGCAGGAAATCGCGCTTGGGGCCGAGCGTAACCAGGACCGCGCAATCGTCCGGCACGTCGCTCGCAAACAGTGAAACGTTCTCGATCTGGTAGTTGTTTTGCGTCATCAAGTCGCGCCAGCGATTGAAGCCGGCATAGCGGTCCGCGCCGAAGATGTCCTTCTCGCCGTGTCCGACCGTGAAGTAGATCTTCTTGTTCTCGACCTGCGAGACTTGCAGGATCGCGGGTATCAGCAGTTCCGCGCGCGCGTTGTCAAACGTGCGCCGCCGATCCTGCGACTCCGCGATCACCAGCCCGTAGCTCGACACCCCGTATTGAGCCGCCATGCCAGGCGCCTTGTTGACGTCGATGATCTGGTAGCTGACGCGCGGCGATTCGGCGGCGACCAGGAACAGCATGTTCGAGAGTTCCTTGAACGCCGGTACGTCCTCGGTGCGCACGAACGCCATCACCTTCACGTCGTGCTGCAGGCTGCCGAGCACGCGGCGGTCGAACTCGGAAAGCGAGAAACGCTGCTCCGGGGTCAGGTCCCAGCGGATGCTGTGATCGCGCACGATCGCATTGACGATCACCAACAACGTCCACAGCGCGATCGCGGTGTACACCAGCAGCGCATAGTTGCGCCATACGCCGAACCGGCGGCGCTTCCCGCCGTCGTGGCTCATCTCCGGCCGGTCCACTTGCGCGCCTCCATCGAACGTAGCGTCAGGTAGAGAAAGAATCCGGTGAAGAACACGAAGTAGGTCAGCTTGTCGAGATCGATCACCCCCTTGCCAAACGCTTCATACTGGTCGAACAGTGAGAACCCCCTCAGCAGATAGATCGCGGAAGTTTCGAATACCGCCTCGTTCCAATTGATGGCCGACAGCATGATCAACGCAAAGAAGGTGATGAATCCGGCCACCACCTGGCTCTCGCACAGCGACGAAATGAACATCCCGAGCGCGACTACCACGCATCCGACCAGGAAAAGGCCCAAGTACCCCGCGAACATCGGCGGCAGCGGGAACGAGTGGATGCTGTAGAGATACGCCGGATAGGTCAGAGTCAGTCCGAGCATCATCAGAAAGATCACAAGCGCGGCGAGAAACTTGCCGCCCAGGATTTCGCCGTCGCGCAGCGGCAGCGTGTACAGAAGCTCGACGGTGCCGAGCTTGCGCTCCTCCGCGAACGACCGCATCGTCACGAACGGCAGCGCCGCCAGCAGGCAGAAGCGGATGTCGTTGAACACCGCCTGCCAGTAGCTCTGAATGATGTCGCCCCCGAACCCCATGACCATGAAGTTCACCAGGTCCGTATAGGCGTACCAACCGGCCAGCAGCAGGAAGACCCCCGAGACCACGTAAATCAGCGGAAACGCGAAGTACGATCGCAACTCCTTGGCCATCACCGCGCGCATGCGGCGCAGTGAGAAGCCGGCGCGCACCGCGCCGGTCGCGGC
Organism: uncultured Binatia bacterium (SeqCode); assembly: GCA_964429575.1. Lineage (GTDB taxonomy): Bacteria > Desulfobacterota > Binatia > Binatales > Binataceae > CAYSCX01. The sequence goes on from CAYSCX010000113.1 coordinate 2,745, forward strand.
CCGCGCGTCGTCACCCGGACGTGCGACTTCCAGTGTGGCTGCTCCGTTCGACATCGCTAAAGTTCGCGCGCTCGCTAAATCGCTTCTTCCTTGGTCACCAGCCTCATGAATAGATCCTCGAGGCTCAGCGCTATCGGCTTGATTTCGAGCAGGCTCCATCCGTGTTGCACGACCGCCGCCGCAATCGCGGAGCGTACCGCCTCGCCATGCCCGGTCGAGTAGAGCACGAAGCTCAGCACCCCGCTCGCTGCGCCGTCGCCCGGCCGCTCCTCGACTCTCTCCACATTCGCAATCTTGAGCAGCGCCGCGCGCACTTCTTCCTTCGGCCCGCGCACGCTGACCAGCGACTGATCGCTACCCGAGAGTTTTGCGGTCAGCTCTTCGGGCGTGTCCTGCGCGACGATATTGCCGCGATCGATGATGATGACGCGCCGGCACGTCATGTTCACTTCGGGCAGGATGTGCGTCGATAGCAGCACCGTCGAGCGGCCGGCGAGCGAGCGGATGAGATCGCGAATCTCCACCACCTGGCGCGGATCCAGCCCGACCGTGGGCTCGTCGAGAATCAGCACTTCCGGATCGCTAAGAACGGCTTGCGCGATTCCGGCGCGCTGGCGGTAACCCTTGGAGAGCTTGCCGATCAGCTTGCGGCGCACTTCGCGCAGCCCGCACCTCTCGATCGAAAACTCGATGCGCTCGCGCGCGGTCTTGCCCTCCAGTCCACGCACGCGCGCCACGAATTCGAGCAGCGCGGTCACGCTTAAGTCGGGGTAGAGCACCATGTTCTCGGGCAGGTAGCCGATGCGCCTGCGAACTTCGATTGAATGCTCGGCCACGTCGAGGCCCCCGACCAGCGCGCGTCCCGAGGTCGCCGGAAAGAACCCCGTCAGTATCCGCATGATGGTGGTCTTGCCGGAGCCGTTGGGGCCGAGCAGTCCGATGATCTCGCCCTTCTCGACCGTGAAGGAGACGTTGTTAACCGCGCGCGTGGCGCCGAAGTATTTGGTAAGGCCCTGGACCTCTAACATTT
>CAYSCX010000114.1:0-3650 GCA_964429575.1 uncultured Binatia bacterium (SeqCode)
CTAGTGCCGTTCCAACTATTTTTACCGAAGACGATAGAACGCTGCCCCGAGGCAGGTTGGCAAACTTTCCCACGTCAGTTAGCACCAACAAGTTGGAACGGCACTAGTCGTCCGCATCGCAAATGACTCCGGAACGGCCGCGCGTTCAGAATCCAAACATGTTCCCAATCGCAACGCGAATCAAGTTTCCGCGCACTGTGACCGGCGCGGCTGACTGCGCGACGGTCACCGCGCGCTGACGGTCAAGCTCGGTTTTCACCTCGCCGTCGAGGTACGCGTCGCGACCGATCACTTTGACAGTCACCTTGTCCAGACCGGCGCTTTGCAGTTGCGCCCGGATCCGATTCTGCATCTCCGCCCATTCCGCGGTGTCGGTCTGCAACGTATCGACAACATCGGTCACGCCGTCGGCACTCCTGGCCATGCGCACCGCCGCGGACTTGTCCTTGTCATCGAACACTTTTCCGTACAGCGTCACGACGGTACCCGCGGTGTAGGCCTTCACACGGTTGAACTTTCGATCCGAGTGCAAACGCTCCTGAACTCGCTCGAGCAGCGTCGGCGTTGGTTTGGGAATCGCGGCGAGTTCACGCCGCGACAGCTTGCGGCGCGCCGCAGTTGCCGCCGGGGCCGGCGTCTCAGCGGCCGCCACTTCGGGCAGCGTTTCCACAACAGGACCCGCTGCGGCAGCGGGCGTCGCCGGTACACTCGCGTATTCCGGCGCTTCGGCCGGGCCAAGCGCGGCGAGCTTGGTCGCGAGTTCAGATTCGATGCGCGCGGAGTCCGTCGAATTGCGGACGAACACGAGCGGATAATCAACCTCGGCGTCGCCCGATGTTATCGGCGCAAACCGCCAGTTCAACGCGTTTGCGACGACCGCTGCATCAAGTCCCGGATTGGGCGAAGTCGAGACGCGCACCGACCCGGCCGATACCGTGCCGTCTGCATTCACATGCAGCCGCAACGCCATCGCGTCATCGAGCGCACTCTCGCCCGCGAGTGCGTGCTCATAAGCGTTCAGCAGCATGCCGCGGTTCGTATCGAAGACCAGGCGGGCAGCTAGGGCGCTGCGCTCCGGCGCTCCCGCGGCATCACCCTGAACGGCTATTTGAGTGGCGGACGAAAGCGCGACGGACGGGCCCCTCGCGATCGGCGCCGGCGACTCCGCCGCGGTGGGCGATTCGACCGAAGCGGTCTCGGTCGTCGTGCCGGTGCTCAGATACAGCGCGAGCCAGATGCCCGCGCCCAATGCGGCTGCCGCTGCGATCGCGTAGCCTACGACACCGAAAATCCGCCAACCCGAAGATCCGTCGCGCCCGCCGTCGGCGGTTTCCATGCGGCTGGTTCCGGGCGGCGGAGCAAATGTTTCGGAATCGCCGGCGCCGGGACGCGTGACCGGTTCAGGCTGCATCGAGGTGGGGCCGTCGGCGAGCCGCGCACCGCAGAAATTGCAGATGACCTCGCCCGCCTCCGCCTTGCCGCCGCACACCGGACACTCACGCGGACCAGCGTCCGCATCGATCCGCGCTCCGGTTCCCGCCGATTCAGCTCCCGTGCCGATTAGCGCGGTCCCGTCGGTTTCACAAAATGACTCGTAATCAGGATAAGTCCGATCGCATTGCGGGCATCTCTTCATTAGCTGGGCGAGCCTCCCCGGAAAGCGTGGTTCCTTCTCGGATGATATTCGGCTATTCGGCTCGAGGCCAAGACGGGCCGCCTGCGGCGCGAAGCGCTTGCATCTTAATCCCGCTCCACTGAAGGCGCACTGCCGTGCGCTCCTACGTCAAACCTGCCATGTCTCACGCTGTCGGCGAGGCAGTCGCGTAGGGGCTTCTCCAGCCGCAGGATTCTCGCGATCCACCGGCCAAGCGGCTGGGTTGCCGTCGATATATTTCAGGATGAGGGTCAACTCTTCTTCATCACGGATCACGTGTTCGAAGTAGTTCCGTTGCCACACCGAGGCGCCCGGCGTGCCTCGCCGCAGGTTGACGCGGCGCGCAGAAGCCGCCTTGAAGCCGGCCACCAACGAACCGAGCGACTGCCGCTGCCGCGCCAACCGCAGGGGCGCTCGACCATGCGCTCCAGTAGTGGAGATTGAAACCGCCGGTCCGTAGGGGCGCACGGCAGTGCGCCCTCCTACCCAAGGTGGCATCTGCGGGCGAAATTCCACGATGGCATGGAAGTGATTGGGCATGACGACGAACTGATCGAGTTCGATCTCGCGTCTCAGCTTCGCCGAGCTAACCCATTCCTCAGCGACAAGACCGCCCAACCCGTTCTTGTGCATAGCGCCCTCCCGCACCTCGCCAAAGAGGCAAGCGCGGTTGGCGGTGCAGATGGTTACGAAATACCAGGCCGGCCCTGCGTAGTCGAAATACCGGAGCCGAAGCGACCGTCTCTGCTTGGCGGCGCGATCTTCCATTGTGCTTGTTCCCGCCGGTCAGAGGGCGCACTGCCGTGCGCCCCTACAACGATGCCTCGGCCCGAAGGGACTGCGCGTCTCCGCAGCCTGCTAGAGCTTGCTCATAACCTCGGCGGCGAACTTTTCCATCCCCTCGAGCGCGTCGCGCGTCGCCATTCCCGCGCCAATCAGCACACGCTCGACGCCGAGGTCCGCGAGTTGCTTCACGTGATCGGTCGTTAGCGCCGAGCCGAGACGCGGACTGACGGTCAGCTCGAGCGGCTGCTTTCGTCCGAGCGCGCGTTCATGCTCGCGAAGCCTCGCGATGTCACCGCGAACCGCATCGATGCTCGCGGCGATTCCGTACCATCCGTCGCCCAGACGCGCCGCCCGCTTGAGCGACGGCTCCGTGTTGCCGCCAAACACCACCGGTGGATGGGGTTTCTGCACCGGCTTGGGCATGAACTTGAAGCCATCGATGCTCACGGTCTTGCCGCGATACTCGGGATCGTCCTGCGTCCACAGCGCCTTCATCAATTCGAGATATTCGCGCGTGCGCAGTGCGCGGTCCTTGAAGTTCATGCCGACCGCCTCGAATTCCTCCTCGAGCCACCCAATGCCGACGCCGAAGATAAATCGACCGCCCGAAAGCACGTCGAGGCTCGCCACTGCCTTTGCCGTGGTAATCGCGTTGCGAATCGGAACGACGTAGATGCCGGTCGCGAGCTTGATGCGCGTGGTGATACCGGCGACGTAGGCGAGCGCGAGCAACGGGTCGTGCAGCGGTACGTCCGGCGGCGCCGGCATCCGCCCGTCATTTGAGTACGGATACGGCGAGCGGTACCTGACGGGCAGAATGATATGCTCGGGAATCCAGAGCGACTCGAAGCCAAGCTCCTCGGCCTTGCGTGCGATTGCGGCGATACTCGCGGGCTGGGTCTGAAACAGGAACGTGCCGAACTTCATTGCGTGCCTCCGCGCGGGCACGATTCGCGCGTTAGCCGCGCGAATCGGCGCGCCAGCTTATCGTCGCTTAGTGCCGTTCCAACTTATTGGTCCTATCGCCGACGGCGTGAAAGCCTCAGCGACCCGGCCCGACACCCTTACGCCCTTGTCGTTCGAAATAGTTGGAACGGCACTAGTAGCTTCGGGCGGCGATTACCAGCACGGCCAGCCGCGCGAGGCGACTGATAGGCCCGTGTGGTCGGGCCTCACAAACTGACGCGGCGCGGACGTTGTTCACGTCCGC
>CAYSCX010000115.1:0-3555 GCA_964429575.1 uncultured Binatia bacterium (SeqCode)
CGGCGCTTCGCTTTCTACGCGCTTCGAGGTGAGCCGCGCTCAAGTGGCGACGGCTCGGCCGCGCCGCCCTGCCCGAGCATCGCGCGGAGCCGCCCGATTCTGCGACCGAGCGGCGGATGCGTCGAGAGCAGATTGTTGAGGGCGCTCTCGTTGTCATCGCGCAGCGGGTTGAGCGGATTGACGATGAACAGGTGCGCGGTGCCACGGGTCGCGCGGTCAACTGGATCGCGCGCATCGGCGATGGTCTCCAGCGCGCGGATGAGACCGCTCGGGTTGCGCGTGAACTCGACCGAGGCGGCGTCGGCCATGTACTCGCGTTGGCGCGACACTGCCATCGCGAGCAGTTGCGCGAACACCGGAGCGAGCACGGCGAGGACGAGTACGAGTATCATGATGATTCCGGCGCCGGCGTTATTGCGATTGCCGCGTCCGCCGCCGCCGCTGCCACTGCCGCTGCTCCGAAACGGACCCGCGCGCGCGCTGCGCATCGTCAGATCAGAAAGCAACGCGATTCCGCCGACCAACACCGCGATCATCGTCATCAGCCGGATGTCGTAATCGCGGATATGCGCCATCTCGTGGCCGATGACGCCCTGCAGCTGCTCGCGGTCCATCCTTTCGAGCATTCCACTGGTCACGCAGATTGCCGCGTGCGCCGGGTCGCGGCCGGTCGCAAACGCATTGGGACCGCTCTCGGGCATCACATAAGCCTTCGGCTCCGGAAGCCGCGCCGCGATAGCCATCTCACGAATCACGTTGCGGCACATCTCTTCCTCGGGCTTGATCGGATAAAGCGGCCGCGCGCCCATCGAGAACAACACGATCGACGACCCTCGGTAGTACGACACCACCGACTGCACGGCGCTTGCCACGAACGCAATTGGCGTTATGAGCGGGAGTCCGGCGAATTGGCCGTCTTGGTAACCGATCAGGCCGAAGGCAAAGTCGAGTCCGAAACCGAGTGCGGTGAAGAGTGTGATGAAAACCGCGACCAGCGCTACGGTGCGGCGGCTGTTCTGGCGCTGCAGCGCCCGGAAGTCACTCGCGGCGGCCATCGCCGATGTGTTACGCGCGTCGCGCCCGCGTCAGTTGCGTGACGGTCCCGGCAAAAGATCGACCTTTGGAACCGCCTGCTCCTCGGGTGCGCCCTTGAAGTACTCGGCCGGCTTGAAGCCGAAGCGTTCCGCGACGAGGTTGGACGGGAAAGTTTCGATGCGCGTGTTCAGGTCGAGCACCAAATCGTTGTAGGCCTGGCGCGAGAACGCGATTTGGTTTTCGGTGGTGGTGAGTTCCTCCTGCAGCTTCAGCACATTTTCGTTGGACTTGAGCTGCGGATAATTCTCCATCACCGCGAGCAGCCGGCCGACACCAGCGGTGAGCTGATTCTCCGCCGCCATTCGCGACGCCAGGTCTCCCGCGCCCATCGCCTTCGCGCGCGCCTCGACGACCTGCGTCAAGGTGTCGCGCTCGAACTGCATGTAGTCCTTCACCGCCTCAACCAGGTTTGGAATCAGGTCGTAGCGCCGTTTGAGCTGCACGTCGATTTGACGCCACGCATTCTGGACGCCGTTTTTGAGGCCGACTAATCGGTTGTAGAGCAGAATCGCGTAAACGACCGCGCCCACGATGAGCAGCAGCAGAAAGTTCGATGTCATTCGGATATCTCCGCCAACATTTGCGCGCGGGGTGAAGCGAATTGGCGCCTTTGAACGACCACCTTATCGCGAGCGAGTTCGCGGGCAAAGATGGGGTGAGTCGCCGGGTGCAGTAAAAATGCGGCGCGGGCACATTCACCCGCGCCGCACGTCGGACGTGAGACTTAGTTGTCGAAGTTGACTTTGATCTTGACCGGCTTCGCCTCGGGGCGCTTCAGAACGGTGACGTGCAGCACACCGTCACGATAGTTGGCGCTGACACCGTCGTGAGCCGCGTCCTCCGGCAGCGCGAACGCACGCCGAATCGCGCCGTAGGTGCGCTCAGCCAGATGCACAGATGCTTCCTTCGGCCACTCAGGCGCCTTGCGTTCCGCCTCGACGATCAGCCGCCCGTCCTCGACCCTGAGGTCAACGGAGTCGGCTTGAACTCCGGGCATCTCGAAGTAGAAGTGATAGCCGTCCGAATCTTCCAGCACGTCCGTTGCCGGCGCGTTACCGCTTTCCGCGGGCCGCGCAAACTCATTCCACAGCGCGGGTAAGCGGTCGAAAATCCAGCCGTTCGGCGCAAGTCCATCAATCACGCGCAGTTCCATGTTCAAACCTCCCGCCGGCTCAAGGCACCGGTCATCCACTCTTTTTCGCGGCTTCGTGCGCCGCGTACCGCCTGATGCGCGGCCGCGGGCCGCCTTTCGGCCACGAAGAAAACGTAAGCACGAATCGTGAAGCGTCAAGCCGCCGACGGCGGCGACGCGGCTTCGTGTCTATTCCGGAGTGGGTGGCATGGACTTCGCGCGCTCGATTTCGTCAACAAATCGCCGCGCCATACGCGCATCGCCGAGCCGCTCTGCAAGCTGATGCCCTTCCTTCAGCGCCGCGACCGCACGCGCTATGTTGCCCTTGCCGAGGAACGTACCGGCCTTGCGGAAGATCCGCGCGTACGCTTCTCCCTTTTGCGCAGCATCCATGACGAAAGTCGCCGACAACGAAACCCTGGATCCGATCTTAGGCGGTCAAGTGTCGGTCATCCAGCCGCGCCGTGGCTACCGGTTCTCCGTCGACGCGGTGCTGCTCGGGCGTTTCGTGCAGGCACGACGCGCCGACAGAGTTCTCGAGCTTGGCGCCGGCAGTGGCGTGATCTCGCTGATTATCGCAGCACTCTCGGCACCGCGAGATATCGTCGCGATTGATATCCAGCCCGAGATGGCGAAACTTGCCGCTCGCAACGCCGTGCTCAACCGCGTCGGGAATTACCGTTCGATTTGCGCCGATTTGCGCGACCGCCACATCGACGGCGCCGCAGTGCAGAGCTTCGATCTCGTGCTAGCGAATCCGCCGTATCGCGCGAGCGGCGCCGGGCGCGAGAGCCCCGTCGAGGGCCGGCGGGTCGCGCGCGGAGAGAGCGGCGCGACGCTCAAAGATTTCGTCACGGCTGCGCGCCGTTATCTTCGCGACGGCGGCCGGGCCGCGTTCGTATTCTGGGCGCCGCGGAGTGCCGAACTGATCGGTCTGCTCCGTACGCATGCTCTCGAACCCAAACGCATCCGCTTCGTTCATCCGCGCATCGATGAGCCGGCATCGTCGGTGTTGATTGAGGCGCGCGCTGGCGGCGGCATCGACGTGCGAATCGAGCCGCCACTGGTTTTGTACGCGCGCAAAGACATTTACACCGACGAAGCGCGCGAGATGTTGGGCGTTCGGCGCGCCTCGAGTTAGATGAGTACTCGGACCGCTCGCCTCGTACGCGGGAGCCCGCTAAACAGGCACTCATGGCCACACAGCAGACGTTGGTGACCGTCCTCTTCAACGGTTTCGAGTTGCTCGATGTGTTCGGGCCGCTCGAGGCGTTCGGCATGTACGGTCTGTTCGGCGGACCGAAGCTTCTGATGGTCGCGGCGCGCGC
>CAYSCX010000116.1:0-3515 GCA_964429575.1 uncultured Binatia bacterium (SeqCode)
GGCGTCGGTCCAGCTTCAGTTACTCGAGAGCGCGGCGACGAACGTCAGGCGTGGTGGCGCGATCGTGTATGCGGTGTGCAGCGTCGCGCCGCCCGAGGGCCGTGGCGTTGTCGATCGGTTCGTCGCGTCGCATGGCGATTTCGCAATCGATCAGAATCCGCCCGCGCGTGAGATGCTCGGCGATCTACTCGACGCCGACGGCTGCTTGACTACGCGGCCCGACCGCGGCGGCCTCGACGGTTTCTTCGCCGCGCGGCTGCTGCGCGCGCGGGGCGGTTGTTGACCGCCTTCGGCCGCATGTCTCGATGCGCGCGGCGCCAAAGGCTACTCTTTGTGCATGCCCCGCACCGACAAGATCGCACCGTCGATTCTATCCGCGGACTTCGCGCGGCTCGGCGATGAGATTCGCGCGGTCGAACGCGCCGGCGCCGACCTGATTCACTTCGACGTAATGGACGGCCACTTCGTGCCGAACCTCTCGATCGGCGTGCCGGTGCTCGAGTCGGTGCGCAAGATCACCAAACTTCCGCTCGACGCGCACCTCATGATCACCAACCCGCAGAACTATCTGGAGCCGTTCGTGAAGGCGGGCGCCAACTCGATTTCCGTTCACGCCGAGGTTTGCGCAGACATACCGGCGATCGCGGCGCGGATGCGTTCGCTTGGCGTGCGCGCGTCGGTCGCCATCAACCCCGAGACCGCGGTCGATCGCGTGCTTGGGGCGGCCGAGCATCTCGACATGATTCTGGTGATGTCCGTGCATCCGGGCTTTGGCGGCCAGGGATTCATTTCAGGCGCGCTCGACAAGCTCCGCCACATCCGCAAGGAACTCGACCGCCGCAAGCTCGAGGTTGATCTCGAAGTGGACGGCGGTGTGAAGCTCGACAACATCGCCGACGTGAAGGCGGCCGGCGCCAACGTATTTGTTTCCGGCTCCGGCATCTTCGGCCACCCCGACTACGCGAAGATCATCGCGAGTATGCGCGAGCGTCTCTCGCGCGCCTGAGTCCGCGCGCCGCGCCTTCCAACGTTCCAAGCCCCGATGCTATAAACTCCTTTCGCCTTGCGGCCGCAACGTTCAGGTAAACGACGGGGTGTAGCTCAGCATGGCCAGAGCACTGCGTTCGGGACGCAGGAGTCGCTGGTTCAAATCCAGTCACCCCGATCAACCATTCGAGGGCGAGCCCGGCACTTGTTGATCATCGCCCCTCTCGTCATCGCCGCGTATCTGGTCGGATCGATCCCCTTCGGGGTGATTGTAGGACGGATGCGCGGCTTCGACCCGCGCGCGGTCGGCTCCGGCAACATCGGCATGAGTAACGTCGCGCGCGCCGGCGGAACTACCGCCGCCGCTCTGACCTTCCTCGGCGACGTGCTCAAGGGCGCCGTGCCGGTCGTCGCCGCGATGTGGCTCGGCTTGGGCGCCAACGCCGTGCTGCTCGCGGCGCTCGCGGCGTTCCTTGGGTCGATCAGTTCGGTCTTTCTCGGCTTCCGCGGCGGCAAGGGCGTGTCAGCCGCCTTGGGCGTGTGGATCGTGCTCGCGCCGCTCGCGGTGCTGTTCGCGCTGGCAGCATTCGGGATTGCCGTCGCAACGACGCGCATCATGTCGGTCGCCTCGATGAGCGCGGCGATCGTGATGCCCGCCGCTGTCGCGATCCTGGGTTTTCCGCGTCCGTACGTCTTGCTCGCGATCGTGATTACTGCGCTGGTAGTATTCCGATTCAAGGAAAACATCGGCCGCTTGATGCGCGGGGAAGAGCCGGTTTTCCGTGCGGCCAAGACCGGGAACACTCCCGGGTAGTGCCTATCGTATAGCCGTTCGCCCGTTGCTTGAGCATCGAACCGCCCCTCTCAATCGCGAATCCCTGTTATGACACGCCAGAGTTCTGGCATCCGCTTTGCTCGCTGTCTCAGCGACGGGCGGCGAGCCCGAGCACGCCAATTGGAGGAATCTTCGGGGCGCGCTATATCTGGAGGAGGCGGTGAGTATGCCTCGGCACGCTCGGGGCGCCGCCACACCAAGCGTCCGATACGGGGCCGAGGGAATCGATATGAAAAAGGTCGAGGCGATCATCAAGCCGTTCAAGCTCGATGAGGTCAAAGAGGCGCTGTCGAGCATCGGCGTCCAGGGATTGACGGTGACCGAGGTCAAAGGCTTCGGGCGCCAGAAGGGCCACACTGAACTTTATCGCGGCGCTGAATACGTCGTGGATTTTCTGCCCAAGGTCAAACTCGAGATTATTGTCTCGGACGAGCTCGCTCCGCAGGTCGTCGAGACCATCGAGCGCTCCGCGCGTACCGGCCGCATCGGCGACGGCAAGATCTTCGTGATGCCGATGGAAGAAGTCGTGCGCATCCGCACTGGAGAACGCGGCAGCAACGCGCTGTAAAGGCGCCCGATTTCGGGGCGCACTATCGCTGCGCGAGGCAACGAAACACGGCAGCCGCGAGACGGTGTGCGGCTTGGACTTGGGCCGTCTCAATGATCGGGCTTGCGCACTGCGACGGGACCGCCGCGCGCCAGTAACCGGGCTGCGACTCCACCCGAGGGAATCAATATCTTGTAGTAACGGGTCTCGAAGAACAGGATCCCCTCGTGCGAATCGATCGATGAGCACGCATCGGAGTCCGACGTCCAAAATCGTTCATAGTTCGCGTGCAGTCGTCTGAACCGAAGCTCCGTCGGACTGCGCGCAACCATCGCCGCGGCGCGGCGCATTGACCGCCTCGGAATTTGCAACAGTCCCCGATACACGATCGAATTGCGTAGCCGGATCAGCGATTTGCGCAGCTTCTGCTTTGCATTCAGTTCCCCGTACGGACGCACGGTCAGTCCGTCAGCCATCCAATCGCGGCAGTGCCACGCTGGAGCAAGATACGCGACGCCCCCGGGCGCCAGCACGCGATCGATTTCAGCGAATGCCAGGTCGGCGTGCGGAACATGTTCTAATGTCGCCACGCTGAAGACGAAGCGGCAGGATGCACGACGAAGCGGCACCGCTTCCGCGCTCGCACAAATCGATCGATGCTTCCCCAGATGCTTCAGCAGCAGTGAAAGTGAATAGTCGAGCGCGCAGTAGTCGTCACCACCCAGACCCGCGAACGCTCCCTTACCGCTGCCGATTTCCAGAACCATGCCGTCGTTGCGCGCTTCGCTCAACGTCGAGACCAGTTGCGGTTCTGGTGGCGGCGGCTCGCCAAGGTAATCCGTCGCTTCGTGGTAGAATGCCGCTCGGGCATCGGCGGGCACTTCAGACTTCGCCAGCGAGTTACGCAGCGCGGCGTCTGCGAGGAGGAGAGGAATCCCACTGATGCGCGGAAAAAGGGTTCCGCACCGCGCACATGCCGTGTGCACGTCTAACTCCTCTTCTTGCCGGTCGCGCTCCAGACAAACCGGGCAGATCAGTGGCAGTGTCGAAACCACCTGCGTCGGTGGCTACCTTACATCAATCGCTTAGCGGGGCGATCCCTTTCTAAGAGGCTCAGTCGGAATCTGATCGCGTCCTCCTCCGCGC
>CAYSCX010000117.1:0-3424 GCA_964429575.1 uncultured Binatia bacterium (SeqCode)
ACTCCGCCCGAGGCGCACGATGCGCTCGCCAAAAGTACCGACGCGTTGTACCTCGACGTCCGCACCGAGGCCGAATTTGCGCAGGGCCATCCCGCCGGCGCGATCAATATTCCGGTTGTGTTCATCAAAGCTCCCGGCCAGACGGAACCGAATCCCGACTTTCTCGCCGTCGCGGAAAAATCCTTGGCCAAGTCCAAGCAACTGGTGGTGGGATGCCAGGTCGGGATCCGTTCTCAGCGCGCCTGCGAAATTCTTGAGTCCGCGGGATACGCGGACCTGATCAATGTCCGCGGCGGCTTCGGCGGCGAACGCAATCGGTGGGGGCGAGTCGTCGTCGAGGGTTGGCGCGACGCAGGATTGCCGATCACGAACGAACTCGGCGACGCGTCGTACCCGGCGCTGCGCAAGAAGGCAGGCCTCTAGTCGGCGCGCGATGGTCATCCGCCTCACTCGCATCTACACGCGCAGCGGTGACAAGGGCACTACCGCGCTGGTCGGCGGCAAGCGCGTCGCCAAGGAGAGCGCGCGTCTCGAGGCGTACGGCGCCATCGACGAACTCAACTCGATCATTGGCATCGTGCGCACCTGGCTTCCCGAGTATCGCGCAAAGCTCGGCGCGGATTTCGCGCCGTACTCCGAGATGCTCCGTCGCATCCAGAACGAGTTGTTCGACGTCGGCAGCGAACTCGCGACTCCGCCCGATGGCGAGTACCAGGGCATGCACAAGATGGGCGGCCCCGAGGTCAAGCTGCTCGAGCAGGAAATGGATCGCATGCAGGACGAGTTGGAGCCGCTCAAATCATTCACGCTCCCCGGCGGCGGAGTGCTCAATGCGTTCCTGCACCAGGCGCGCACCGTGTGCCGGCGCGCGGAGCGCGCGTGCTGGACGCTCACGCGCGAAGAAACGCTCAACGATCAGCTGCTCATCTATGTGAACCGCCTCAGCGACCATCTGTTCGTGCAGTCGCGATGGATCGCCAAGCGCCTCGGCGAGCCCGAGTTCCTCTGGGACCGCGGCCTGCGCGTCGAACCCCGAGCGGCCGCCGACCGGAAAGCAAAGTCACGCACCAAGTCCTGAAGCGCGGTTGGAATCGATCAGCTCGAATGATCGCTCGCGCTCGGGTTTTCCGCGAAGCTCCTTTTGTCATTCCGAGCGGAGTCCGCGGAGCGAGGCTTGCCCTGAGCTTGCCGAAGGGAATCCCTCGGCCACCGAACCCACGAAGCGGGACCGGAGCCCACTTGCCCACTTGACACAGATGGGCGAATGGCTATGCTTGAGATTGTCGGCTGCTCATTTCGCAGCACCCTGCTCAATTTGAACCGGACGGCGAAGAGCAACGTGCAGAAAATTCCTTGCCAGCCGGGTCAGCTTCGCAGGCGGGAAATCGCGATGCAATCAACCAGCATAAGGCCGCTCAAACCGGAGTTCGAATTCGTGACTGAGGGCGGCATCGATGAGCGCAAGCGGATCTCACTTGCAAAAGCGCTCGTCGAACTCAAGCAGCGCTTGACCGGCCTGGCCGATGAGGCGCTCCAATTCCGTATCTACATCAACGCGGCGGGCCAAATCCTGCTCGACCCGGCCATCTCGGTGCCGGCGCGCGAGCTCTGGCTCTACCGCAACCCGGTCACACTCGCCAAGGTGCGCGAAGGCCTGGCGCAGGCTAAGGAAGGCCGAGGGCGCGAACTTGGCTCCTTCGCCAGGCACGCGAATGACAAGATTGATTAGCGAGTAGCCCGCTTGGCGTTCAGGCTCAAGTTCACGCCGAGTGCGGAACGGGACCTGAAAGAACTCGCCCGCAGCGCGGGTCTCCGCAAGCGGTTCAAGTCGGTTCAAAAAGCGCTCGGGCAGCTCGAACTCAACCCGCGTCGTCCGGGACTTCAAACCCACAAGTTCGAGTCGTTGAGGGGTCCAAACGGTGAGGAGGTCTTTGAAGCTTATGCCGAACACAAGACCCCGGCTGCTTACCGGATTTTCTTCTTCTATGACTCCAGCGAGCGCGGCGTGATATGGATCCTCGCGATCACACCGCACCCCTGAGCGCGCGTCGCCGCCATGCGGCTCGTCATGAGAGTGCGAGCGCCTCGAAGCTCGGGTCGTCAACTCGCGACCAACCAGATATTGCTCTGCTGCGGTGCGCGCAAACCATCACCGGAGTCTGACCTGACATGCCCAACGAACCGCAAATCTATCTTCGCCAGCTCCAGCTCGGCCCGATGGCAAACTTCGTCTATCTCATCGGCGACCCCGCCACCCGAAAGGCGGCGGCGGTCGATCCCGCTTGGGACGTGCCCGCGATTCTCGATCTCGCGCAAGCGGACGGCTTCACCATCGACAAGATTCTGATCACGCACTATCACCAGGACCATCTCGGCGGCCGCATGATGGGCCACAACATCCAGGGCGCCGCCGAATTGCTCGCGCGCGTCGACGCGAAAGTTTACGTCAACAAGCACGAGGCCGCCGGTGTGAAGCAGGTCGCGGCGCTCTCGGACTCCGACATCGTAAAGGTCGATGCCGGCGACACGTTCAAGGTCGGCTCGCTCGACGTGAAATTTCTTCACACCCCCGGCCACACTCCCGGGTCGCAGTGCTTTCTCGTCAACGGCAATCTGGTCTCGGGCGACACGCTGTTCGTGAACTCCTGCGGACGCGTCGATCTGCCCGGCTCCGATCCCGAGGCGATGTATCTCAGTTTGAATCAGACGCTGCGCAATCTCCCCGATGCGACCGTCGTGTATCCCGGCCATGCGTACGCGCCCGAGTCGCAAACCACCATCGGCGCTCAAAAGCGCACCAACATGTACATGCGCTTCGACAACCTGGACGATTTCCTCATGGCGATGGGCTACTCGCGCGACTAATTCCTTCCCCTCTCCCTCCGGGAGAGGGTTAGGGTGAGGGTGCCTGCTTCCGTGTCCGCCTTTGCACTCTCTCGCTCGCGCAGGCAAACTGGATCTTGTGCGACCGACGCATCGCACCAGCCGCCGCGCTCGTAAAACCTCGAAGGCCCGCTGCACTCATATTCGCTCGACCCCTCTTTTTTACGGAACAAAGCTACCGACAGTAGGTATCGACCGTCTGACCTACCACCGGTAGTAGGTTTCGGCATACTTCACCATGTCATGATCGGCCTCTTTGCCGCTAAAATCGGCCCGAAACCGTGACTCGCGATATTGAAAAACTGCGCGCCGACGCTGAGAAACTCCGCGACCATATCAACCGTCACCTCTACCTCTACCACGTGCTCGACCAGCCGGAGATTTCGGACGCGGTGTACGACCAGCTCTACCGCCGCCTCGAGAAACTCGAAGAAGAACATCCCGAGCTTCGCACGCCCGACTCGCCCACCCAGCGCGTCGGCGCCGCCCCCAGCGAAAAATTCGCGACCATCAAGCATCGCAAGATGATGATGTCGCTCGC
>CAYSCX010000118.1:0-3279 GCA_964429575.1 uncultured Binatia bacterium (SeqCode)
GCGGAGTCGTAAACGACGTCGAGACTCGCCAGGTAGAACTCAAGCTCGCGCCCGACCTTCCTGACTTCGACGGCATCCCGTGTTTTGATCGCGTTCTCCAGCGCACGCCCGAATTCGCTAATCGAGTCGAGACCGTAGCTGCCGCCTTCGCCCTTGAGTTTGTGCGCGATCTCTGCGACGGCGTCGAAATCCGCACCGTCGATCGCCGAGAGCACTGCGCGCGCATCGTTTGCCTTGCGCGCGAGGAAGCCGGGCACGAGATCGCTGAGCGCCGGGTCGAGGTGGACGACGACGCTCCCGTTTTTCGCGCCGTTACTGTGGCCGTTGGACGTTGCGCTCGCCGGCGGCGCCGCCTGCGTTGCGTCTAAGATCGCCTTGAGCAGCGTCGCCTTCTTCACAGGCTTGGCGACGTGAGCATCACAGCCGGCACGCCGAGCCTTAATGATCGCCTCCTCGAACGCCGATGCGGTTAACGCGATTATCGGCGTGCGCGTCGCGTGCTGAGTGCTTTCCATCCTTCGGATTGACTTGACCGCTTCGTACCCGTCCATGACCGGCATCTGGATGTCCATCAAGACGAGGTCATACGGCTTTTCTTGGAATTTACTCACCGCCTCGCGACCGTCCTCGACCTCATCGAGCTGGTATGGCGTCTTCTTGAGGTAGGCGCGAATCAGCGCGCGATTATCCGGCGAGTCGTCCGCGAGCAGTATCTTGAGTGGCCTCGTGTCGATGCGCTCGATTTGCGGGGACACCTTGCCGTTGGCAGCATGCGAGACGCTTGGCGGCGCAGCGAGCCGCGGCCCCGATTGAACGTCGAACTTGGCGGTAAACGAGAACGTGCTGCCCTTTCGCAGTTCACTTTGGGCGCTCACCTCGCCTCCCATTAGCGTCACGAGGCGCTGGACGATCGAAAGCCCAAGCCCGCTTCCGCCATACTTCCGTGTGGTCGATGAATCAGCTTGCGTGAACGGCGAGAAAATCGCTTCGAGCTTCTCGGGCGCGACCCCGATTCCGGTGTCGCGGACTGCGAACAGCAGCGCGCCAGCACGCGTCGATGCGGCATCGCGTTCGACAGTCACCGAGACCTCACCGTGCTGCGTGAACTTGACGGCATTGCCGATCAGATTGATGAGCACCTGACGCAGACGGAACTGGTCTCCGATTAGCGCCGTCGGGACGTCCGGGTCGATGCGCGCGGTAAGCGCGATCCCTTTCTCGTCGGAGCGGACGGCCAGCGTTTCCAGGGTCTTTTCTATGAGGTCGCGCAGGTCGAATTCGGCACGTTCGAGAGTCATGCGGCCGCTCTCGATTCGTGCGAGATCGAGTACGTCGTTGATGATCTGCAGCAATGCGTTTCCGTTGGTGACCATCGTGTTCACCAGGTGGCGCTGCTCGGCGGTCACCTCGGTCTCTGTGAGCAGGTCAGCCATTCCGAGAATCGAATTGAGCGGAGTGCGAATCTCGTGCGACATGCTGGAGAGGAACTCGGACTTGGCGCGCGATGCGGTCAACGCGGCCTCGCGCGCCTCAATCAGTTCGTGCTGCGTTTGTTTGAGTGCGCTGATGTCCCGTGTGAATGAGACATTGCACTGCTCGCCACTGAGTTCGATGACGGCCGCCGAGATGAGGCACGGTATGGGACGGCCGTCCTTGCGAATCATGGTGACTTCCATGCTGCGCACAATCCCGCGAGACCGAAGCCGCCTCATGTACTCCCGTAGCTGTTCACGGTCGGTCCACAGTCCGATCGCCGTCGGCGGCTTGCCGATCACTTCCTTCGAGTCGTGGCCGGTGAGGGCGAACTCGCGGCTCACGTTGAGGTAGGTGCCGTCAGACATCCGGTTGATCGAGATGGTGTCGGGGCACGCGTCGAAGATCTTTCTGAGGGTGGCTTCACTTTCGCGGAGCCGGATATCGGTTGCCTTGATCTCCGAGATGTCGCGCACCACCACCACCGCGCACGGCTCGTCGTTGAGCGTGACGAGCGTCGAGGAGACCAGCGCCGGGAAGGTGGTGCCGTCGCGCCGGCGCACTTCCGTCTCCTGGTTACGGAACACGCCGTCCGCGCGAATCCTGGCGGCGAACTCGCGGCGCGCGTCACCGCTCGGAAACAGCTGATTGGCGAGGAATTGCCCATTGAGCGCCTCGTCACGGGTCAGTCCCAGCGCCTCGACCGCGTTGTTCGCGTCAATGAATGCGGCGTCCTTCATGCGCGCGATGATGACGGCGTCGGGAATCGCGTCGAACACGCGCCGCAGTGTCGCCTCGCTCTCGCGGACCTTGCGCTCGGCCTGCTTGAGGTCACTGATGTTGCGAGTGAAAGCGACGATGCACGGTTCACCCCGCAGCGTGACTCGGGCCGCTGAGAGCAGGTGCGACTCAACTCGCCCGTCTTCGGCGTAGAACTCGACCTCCATGTTTCGCACTTCGCCCGCTTCGTCGAGGCGGCGCAAGAGCTCCGCGCGCTGCTGCGGATGCACCCAGACGCCGAGATCGAGGTCGGTAGATCCGATGATGTCGGCGCGGCCCGGCCAACGCGCCAGGAACTCGCGGTTTACATCAACGTAGCGGCCGTCCGAGGCTCGTGCGACTGAGATCGCGTCGAGGCTCGCGTCGAAGATTCTCCGCAGCGACTGCTCGCTCTCCCGAAGCTTGCGCTCGGCCTCCTTCAGTTCGTTGATGTTGCGGATGAAGGTGACCACGCACGGCTCACCGCGCAGCTCGACCGCGACCGCCGCGATCAGGTTGTACGAAGTGCCGCCGTCCTTGCGGCGCAACATGGTCTCCATGTTGCGCACGTGCCCGCAATCCCGTATCTGGCGCCAGAAATCGCCGCGTTGGGCCGGATCAATCCAGATGCTGACACCCTGCTCGGCGCGCTGTTGCATTTCATCCAGAGTAAAGCCGCTGTCAAAGAACGCGCGGTTCGCGTCGAGATACGCGCCATCGGAGATGCGATTGACGGCGATCATGTCGGCGGCGACGTCGAAGATCGTGCGTAGCGCCTGCTCGCTCTCCCTGGCCTTGTGCTGGGCGGCCGTCCGCAGCGTCATTTCGGCGAGCAGCGCCTCGTGGCCCGTGCGCAGCGCCCGGACCTGTTCTACCATCGCCTCGCGATAGCCCTGCCCGAGCACGGTTGCGGCACAGGCAAGTCCCGTAACAGTTCCCAACGCGAGCCAGTAGTAGAAGTCCACTGGGTCGCTATGCGGAAGGGCGAGGGTGACGACCGCCAGAGTCGCAAGACCGAATGCGCTCAGCGCGAGCTGCCAGTGCAGC
>CAYSCX010000119.1:0-3245 GCA_964429575.1 uncultured Binatia bacterium (SeqCode)
GGACGCCGACTGGATGGCCTTTGCGGGCTACACGGTTTACGACTTCAACGACAAGCTTCAGGGAGTGATCCGCGGCGAATGGTTCCGCGACAGCAACGGTGTCCGCACGGGTATCCGCCAGACACTGTGGGAGATGACGTTGACGCTCAACTACAAGATCACCGACTACCTGCTGTTGCGTGCGGAGTACCGCCACGACGAATCGAACACGCGGCCGTTCTACACCAACCAGCTCGCGACTCCAATTATGGTCGCCGGCGCACCCGCAACCGCGAACGTAAGGACCGTAGCGGGGCAGGATACATTACTGTCTGCGCTGATCTTCACGTTCTAACTGCACGCGGATTGGGATGAGAAACGCGGGCTCGCTTAGGCGGGCCTGCGTTGTTTCTGCTATCAAACTTGCGGCGCGCGCGGCGTGATGCCCCTCGGGCGGGCGTGACGACCGGACGGTCGCACCGGCAATAGCTCTCGACCGAAGCACTGGACGCAATGGACGGAATCACCGCCATCATAATCCTTGCCCTGCTGCTTTTCGGCCCGCTGCTGGTCCATCGGATCGAGCAGAACATCGAGATCTACTTTCTTACGCTCGGCCTGATCGCGACGACACTGGCGGGCGGCTGGAGCGTCGAAATTGTCGAGGAGGCGGTACGCGAACCCTTGCCGATCAGCATCGCGGTGCTGGTGGCGGGAATCCTGTTCGCCTACACGCGAGAGCCGATGGACCGCGGCTTCGCGCGGTTGCGCGTGCGAATCGCGAGGCCGATGCTCGCAGCACTATCGATATTCCTGCTTGCGACTCTTTCCAGCGTGATCACGGCGATTGTTGCGGCAGTGGTGCTGGTGGAGGTGGTGGGGCTTTTGAGGCTTTCCGAGCAGGCGCGCATAGGGGTAGCGGTGGCGGGATGTTATGCGATTGGACTTGGCGCATCCCTGACCCCGTTGGGCGAGCCGCTTTCGACGCTGGCAACGTTGGCGCTGAAGCTTCCGTTCTTCGGATTGTTCGAGCTGCTCGGGGCGTTCGTGCTGCCGGGCATTGCGGCCTCCGCGATATTGGCCGGCTACTTCGCGCGCGGCGAGTACGGGCCTGCGCCGAACGGGCCTCACGTTCGCGAGAGTCCGCTCATCGCGTTGTCGCAGAGTGTGCGGGTGTTCGTGTTCGTGGGAGGGCTCGTGCTGATTAGCCACGCGTTCGGTCCGCTGACGGTGCACTACGTCAACCTGCTGACGGATCATCAACTGTTCTGGGCGAACATGGTGTCGGCCGCGCTCGACAACGCCACGCTGGTCGCGCTGGAAGTACACGACATGTCGCTGTCGCGGGCGCGCGACGCGATACTTTCGCTGCTGATTTCGGGCGGGATGCTGATACCGGGGAACATCCCCAACATCGTCAGCGCCGGGGCGCTCAGAATCGGCAGCGCGGCGTGGGCGCGCATCGCGGTGCCGATCGGGATCGTGATGCTGGGCATCTACTTTGCAGTTCTTTACATGGTGGACTAGGCGGGGCGATAATCGCGCGCCGAAAGAGGTGCGAGATTCGGGGCGAAGGCTTCGATCATGCGGAGGTGAGCGCCCATCGCGGCGGCAAATGCCGCCCGAATGGGCTGTGCGATTTGCGTGCGCTCGCGAGCTAGGGTGCCCCGAACACGATCGCGCGCCAGGCAATGTTGATCGCGGGATCGCCGCCCCTTACGCGGCGAGGAGGGTTAGATTTTCAATGACGCCGAAACAAGTGTTGGCAATGATCCGCGAGAAGGGCGCCACCATGGTCGATCTGAAGTTCATGGATCTGTTCGGCCAGTGGCAGCATTTTAGCGTTCCCATCTCGGAATTCGCAGATGAGTCGCCGTTCGACGAGGGCTTGGGCTTCGACGGCTCGTCAATTCGCGGATGGCAGTCGATCGAGTCGAGCGACATGTTGGTCGTGCCTGATCCAGCGACCGCGGTGATGGAGCCGTTCACCAAGGACCCCACCTTGACGATGATCTGCAACATCTCGGATCCGATCACGCGCGCCGACTACTCGCGTGACCCGCGCAACGTCGCGCGCAAGGCCGAGCAGTACCTGAAGTCCACCGGCATCGCGGACACCGCTTACTTCGGACCCGAGCCGGAGTTTTTCATCTTCGACGGCATCCGCTTCGATACGAATCAGCATTCGAGCTACTACTACATCGAATCCCACGAAGGGATTTGGAACAGTGGCCGCGAGTCTGACGGAAAGAACGGCGCGCACAACCTCGGTTACAAGCCGCGCTACAAAGAGGGCTACTTCCCGGTTCCGCCCAACGACAGCTTGCAGGACATCCGCACCGAGATGGTGCGCGAGATGGAGCGCGTGGGCATCCGGGTCGAGAAGCAGCATCACGAAGTCGCGACTGCGGGGCAGGCCGAAATCGACATGCGCTTTCAGCCGCTGACCAAGATGGCGGACTGGCTGACCTGGTACAAATACATTTGCAAGAACGTCGCGGTGCGCCGTGGCATGACGGTCACCTTCATGCCCAAGCCGATTTTCGGCGACAACGGCACCGGCATGCATACCCATCAGAGCCTCTGGAAGGGGGAGACGCCGCTGTTCGCGGGCTCGGGCTACGCGGGCATGTCGGAGCTGGGGATGCACTACATCGCGGGCATCCTGCATCACGCCCCCGCGCTCGCGGCCTTTACCTGCCCGGGCACCAACTCCTACCGACGGTTGGTTCCCGGCTTTGAGGCTCCGATCAATCTGGCGTACTCAAGCCGCAACCGCTCGGCCGGCGTGCGCATTCCGATGTACTCGCCGTCGCCCAAGGCGAAACGAATCGAGGTTCGCTTCCCCGATCCGACCTGCAATCCGTATCTTGCCTTCTCCGCGATGATGATGGCGGGTCTCGACGGCATCCAGCGCAGACTCGACCCGGGTCAGCCGCTCGACAAAGACATCTACGCGCTCACGCCCGCGGAACTGGCCGAGGTGCCGAGCATGCCCGCATCGCTGGAGGAGGCGCTCGGCAACCTCAAGCGCGATAACGAGTTCCTGCTCAAGGGCGACGTGTTCACCGAGGACCTGATCGAGACGTGGATCGACTGGAAGATGAACAAGGAAGTCAGCCAGATGAGGCTACGGCCGCATCCGTACGAGTTCCACCTGTACTTCGACGCGTAAGCGAAGACGAAACGGTGACTAGCGAAACGGCGGGCGACGATGGTCGCCCGCCGTGCTTGTTTCAGCGACGATGTGCGACTGCGGTTCTAGC
>CAYSCX010000120.1:0-3052 GCA_964429575.1 uncultured Binatia bacterium (SeqCode)
TTCCGCTACGTTGCACCTGCGGAACAGCGGCGGGTATGATCATTGTTCCAACCCTCATGGCCGCCTCAAGCACCGATAGCGTGACGAACCCAGGCCAGGCCGGGACGGCCGCAAACGGACGTCTCGACGAGCTGCTCGCGCGTTTCGATGCGTCGGACCGGCTCGCGCTCGCGCGCCTCATCACGCTGGTCGAAAACCGCGCGCCCCAGGCCGCCACGATCATCGAACGCATCTACGCCAAGACCGGCCGCGCCCAGGTAATCGGCGTAACCGGACCGCCGGGCGCCGGCAAATCGACGCTCATCAACCGGCTGATCGTGAAGTACCGCGCGCTCGGCAAGCAGATCGCGGTGCTGGCGATCGACCCGTCGAGTCCGTTTTCCGGCGGCGCGGTGCTCGGCGATCGCGTGCGCATGACCGGCCATTACCGCGACACTGGCGTGTACATCCGAAGCCTATCGACGCGCGGAAGCCACGGCGGCCTAAGCCGTGCCGCGCGCGAGATCGTCAAGCTCCTCGACGCCTTCGGCCACGACCTGATCATCATTGAAACGGTCGGCGTCGGGCAGACCGAGCTTGCGATCATGGATTTGGCGGATACGGTGATTGTCGTCACCGTGCCCGAGGGCGGCGATGGCATACAAGTGATGAAGGCGGGGCTCAACGAGATCGCTGACATCTTTGTGGTGAACAAGGCCGACCGCGACGGCGCTGATCGCATCAAGGCCGAGCTCGAACTCAACGTCCATCTTCGTCAGGGCGCGGGCTGGCGCCCTCCGGTGCTGCTCACCGAAGCGGTGGCCGACAAGGGGCTGGACCCGGTTGTGGCGGCGATTGCGAAGCATCGGCAGTGGCTCGCTGAGAACGCAGACCCCGCGCGTCTGGCGGAGCGACGTTCGCGTGAGTTCGTCGAGGTGCTCACCTCCGAGCTCGAGGAGCGCGCCGCGCGCGCCGTCCGCGCCGGCGCCGCGCCCGGCGTGATGCAGCGCGTTCGCGACGGGCGCATCAATCCATACAGTGCCGCACGCGAGATCATCGAGGACCGCGCAATGATCGGCGGCCTTCTTGAAGACGGCGCGCATAACGCCGGCACGCGGCGTTAGCCTCAATTATGGCGTCCGAGCAGATCACCACGGCCGACGGCCGACTCTTCGCTATCGGTGACATCCACGGATGCCCCGACGAGCTTGGCGCGCTGCTGAAATCGATCTCACCGCGCCACGGCGACACCGTCGTGTTCATCGGCGATTACGTGGACCGCGGGCCGTCGGCGCGCGACGTTATCGACCAGGTACTGGAACTGCCGTCAACCGGCGCCGAAATTGTTGCGCTCAAGGGCAATCACGAGGACATGATGCTCTCGTACCTTGGGCTCCCCGGTAACTACGGCGACTCGTTCCTGTTCAACGGCGGCGCGGCGACTCTGGACAGCTATGGCGTCGGTGAACGCGAACTGGACCACGCGATCCAGCACCTTCCCGATCAACACATCGCGTTTCTGATGAACCTCGCGCTCAGCTACCTGCGTCCACCGTACTTGTTCGTGCACGCCGGCGTGATGCCCGCGCGGCAGCTTGAGGAGCAGGAACCCGAGGACCTGCTCTGGATTCGCCAGGAGTTCATCAATCGGCCACATTGCCTCGACGCGACCGTTGTCTTCGGGCACACGCCGATGCGCGACACGATGATCGATCTTCCGTACAAGCTCGGCATCGATACCGGGCTGGTGTACGGCGGCAAGCTGTCATGCGTGGAGTTCGCCGAGGGCGTGCTCTATCAAGTCTCGCGCGGAAGCCGGCAAGTGACGTCGCGCGCGATCGCTCTTCACTGACGCGCCCGGCCACTCCCCACGACCCTCTCCCTCTTCCGTAGGGGCGCACGGCTGTGCGCCCTTCTCTCTCCCCGCGCCGGTCCCCCTTCCCTTTAGGGAAGGAGTCAGGGGTTAGGTTGTTCTCGATCCAACGTTCCGCGCATCACGGCGCTTCCACCACCGCCGTTACGATCGTCTACTTCGCTGACGCGGTCTTTCGTGCCGCGCCTGCTCCGGTTAGATTAGTCGGCTCGGTGGCGGCGTAGCTCAGTTGGTTAGAGCATGCGGCTCATATCCGCAGTGTCGTGGGTTCGAATCCCTCCGCCGCCACCAACGCACTCGTCCAATCGTCGGCAAGGAACGGCACGCGATCACCCGTGGGGCTGCGAGCCGAACAGGAAATCCTGCGAGCGAATCCACAGGTACAGCAGAATCAACACCAACGTCGGTCCCTCGAACGCGGCCATCCGCACGTTGGTCGTTTCGCTTCGCACGTCGAGGTTCATGATGATGAACACCAGGTGGCTGATGATCGCCTCCGCCATGTAAATGAGCGCGAGCACTGCGCCCCAGCGCTTATGCGCCAGCATCCCGGCCGCAAAAGTCGCCACCACCAGCGCATGAACGATCGTGACGCCTCGCGCCTGTGCGCCGCGGAACGCGACTCCGGCCAGCACCGCCTGCATCGGATCACCGAAGTATTCGAGTCCGAACGGAGTGGTTACGCGCAGGAACAACGTCGCAGCCCACGCCGTCGCAAGCGCCGCGAAGAGCGTGAGGTCGGGTGGCATTTTGTCCGGGTGACGACGCCGCGCCATCGCATCGCGAAACTATCAGGGCCGCCGGAGCGGAGCCATCACGCGCGGGCGCATCGAGTCGTTAGACCAAATTAATCAGGATAAGAACATCATGGGCTTCACCGCTGAAGCGCGTCGCGAAGCACTCGTAGCTCTGACGCGCACTTTTGGCCGCTTGCCGCGCCGGCAGCTCGTGGCCGATAATCCGTTGACTTAAGAGGCCACCGAACGAGTCCTTCATGAATGGCGTGCACGACATGGGCGGAATGCACGGCTTCGGTGCCGTGGCTCCTGAAGCGAACGAGCCCGTCTTTCATGCGGACTGGGAAAAGCGGATGTTCGCGCTCGCGAGTTCGCTGCTCGGCCGCGGCCTCGCCAACATCGACGAGTTCCGCCACGCGATCGAGCGCATCCCGCCCGCGCGCTACCTCGCGTCGAGCTACTA
>CAYSCX010000121.1:0-3051 GCA_964429575.1 uncultured Binatia bacterium (SeqCode)
CGAGGAGGCCGATGACCTGATTCGCGCGTGGTTCGATGTGGACGCGGTGACCGGCAACGGGAACGAAACGGGGTGAGGCGCCGCGCCGCGATATGAACGGGTGCGGGTGACAATCGCGCGCGGGGCGTCGCAACCAACGGACGACCCGCACCCGCGGCGCGCCTACGA
The DNA here is from genome assembly GCA_964429575.1 of uncultured Binatia bacterium (SeqCode). Taxonomy (GTDB): domain Bacteria; phylum Desulfobacterota; class Binatia; order Binatales; family Binataceae; genus CAYSCX01. Next base: position 169 of record CAYSCX010000121.1, read on the forward strand.
TAGTGAGACGTCTTTGATGTGCGTCGCGACGAACCAGGTGTTGCCGAACGGATCGGTTACGCCGGCGGAACGATCACCATAGGGCTGGTCGGTGGGCTCCTGGAGCGAGGTAGCGCCGGCGGCGAGCGCGCGCTTGTACACCGCGTCGGTGTCGGGCACGTAGAGATGGATCGTTACGGGCTGGGTCGGCCGCTTGAAGTCATCGCCCATCATGACGTGGGAGTCACCGATTTTGACTTCGGCGTGCAGGCCGCCGGCGCCGCCTTTTGTGCGCATGACCTCGGTCGCGTCGAATGCCATCTTCAGGAATTCGATATATTCGGGGACGCCGCGAATCAACAGATAAGGAGTCACGGTGTGGTAGCCGTCGGGAATGGGTTTCACTGCCATGGAATTAGCTCCAGAGAAATTCAGTACTACTCTTCTTGACTCGCGCACTTTGCCGGTGTGCGCGGGTGCAGCCAACGGAATTCATCACGCGGGCACTGCTTCGATCACGCTCGATCGCGCCATGGTGGGGACGATTCTCGCGAGCGCGAAGCCGGCGTCGGCGAATAGCGCACGGAACTCGGCTTCCGAGCGCTGCTTGCCGCCGGTGCAGACCAGCATGTTGACGTCGTTGGAGGCGGCACCGCGGCCGGCGTCGGATTGGTCGATGCGCGGCGGGTAGACGCCCTCGACAATCAGCAGCTTCGCGCTTTCGCTCATCGCTTGGCGGCAGCGCTTGAGAATCTCGAGTGCGTGGTGGTCGTCCCAGTCGTGGATGACATGCTTGAGCATGTAGGCGTCGCGACCGCGCGGGAGCGGATCCTTGAAGAAGTCTCCACCGACAATTTCGCACCGCTCCGCCAGTCCCGCGGCGGTGAGCTGCGTTTTCGCACCTTGGGCGACGTGGGGGAGATCGAACAGCGCACCGCGCAATTTGGGGTTTGCGTTCAAGACCGCGGAGATCAACGCGCCGTTTCCGCCGCCGATGTCGATGATCGTGTTGAACGTCGAAAAGTCGTAGGCACTGGTCACCGCGAGTCCGACCAGCTTCGTAAAATCCGCCATCGCATCATCGAATATCGCCGACTCCTCGGGATTCTTCTGCATGTAGGAGAATGAATCCATGCCGAACACGTGATGAAAGGCGGGCTTGCCGGTCTGCACGCTGTAGAGCAGATCGCCCCAGGCCTTCATCGTCATCCCGCCCCAGACGAGCGCAGCGGCACGCACCGAACCCGGCACCCTGCTCCTGAGCAACGCACCCATCGGAGTCAACGCGAAGTTGCCGTGGTCTTCTTCGCGAAGGACGCCGACGCTCGCGAGCAGGCGCATCAGGCGATTTAGCGAAGGCGCGTGTGTGCCGGTCGTCTTGGCTAAATCGGCGTAGTGGCGCGAGCCGTCGCCGAGCAGATCCGCGATGCCGAGTTTTGCGGCGACGTAGATCGCACAGGAGATGTAGTAGCCGCTCATCATCTGGAATAGAACCATTTGCGGCGGCGCTTCGATCTTTTGGGGCGGCGTAGTTTGAGATTCCATCTTGTTGTTCCTGTCGGTGTGCAAAATTCGCTCGCTCACGCTGCAGGGCGCGGGTCGTCGCCGAAGGAGATCTCCCTGGTTTTCGCCGGCGTCGCGAAGAGCATCGAAACGCAGGGTCTGGGGAGCTGGCGATGCCAGAGTCCGCGCGGCACGATGAATACGGATCCGGCGCGGATGATTTCCTGAACCGGGCCGGCGTCGGTCAAGAGCGTGAGGCCCACTTCACCGTCGATGACATGGAGAAGTTCGTCGCCGTCGGGATGCTGTTCCCACGGAGTGAGGCCGGAATAGCGCATCACGCCGAGCAGGCACTGGTTGAGCCAGCCGAGTTCGCGGACCGCGGCGCTGGCTTTCTCCGCGGTGGTGCTCGCAGCGATATTGAGCTCGGGCACGTTTGCGAGCGCGGCACGGACGTCGTGGGCTTTCACGAGTGTGTTCTGTGCGAAACGGCTGCGCCGCGCGTGCGCTTCACGGGCCGGTGCGCCCTCGGCACGACGACACGCGCGTTGCGTTTTGCGGCGACGTCTTCGTCGCGGACTGCGCGTTGGTGCGTGGCGATGAACCAAACGTGTCCGAACGGATCTTCAAGTCCGCCGATGCGATCGCCCCACTCCTTGTCTTCAACGGGATCACGTTGTTTGGCACCCGCGGCAATAGCGCGGCGGAAGACTGAGTCCACGTCGTCGACGTAGAGATAGAAGCTCACGGGGGTGCCGCCAAGCATGCGCGGATCGCGAGCCCAGCCTTTTGCCCGATATTCCGCGGTGTGTTCCGAGGTGGGGTCGGAGATCATCAAGCGCGAGTTGCCGATCGATATCTGGGCATGGCTGACCTTGCCGTCGGGCTCTTCCATGCGAACCAGCTCCACCGCGCCGAGCGCCTTCTTGTAGAACTGGATCGCGCGCGCAGCGTCACTGATCGAAAGAAACGGCGTGATTGAATGTCCGGTCACCGGGGCGTGCTTTTTTTCGTTGCCATTGCTGCTCTCCTGTTCGGGCGGTGATGCTGACGATCTTTACGAGACGCGGTACGCCGCCCCGACGCGCTTCTGCAGTTCCGCGGCCGTTACATCCTCTTTGTGCGTCGCGATCATCCAGACGTGGCCGAATGGATCTTCAAGCACGCCGCTGCGGTCACCGTAGAACTGATCCTCGAGCGGCCGCACGAGCTTCGCTCCGGCCTCCACTGCTCGCGCGCAGAATGCGTCCACGTCCGCTACGTAGAGATGGATCATGACCGGCGTGCCGCCGAGATCCTGCGGACTGCGGTTGTGGCCCGAGTATTCGTCGGCGAGCATGATGACTGCGCCGCCGATTTTCAGGTCGGCGTGTCCTATCTTGCCGCCGGGTTCCGCCATCC
>CAYSCX010000122.1:0-3021 GCA_964429575.1 uncultured Binatia bacterium (SeqCode)
GGCGGGCGGATGTTTCCGCCGCTCGACCGCGACGAGGCGGCTCGCGCCAAGGCTACGGTCAGGGCCGAAGTCGAGGAGCTCGAACAGCTCATCGGGCGCGATTTGAGCGCGTGGAAAAAGCCTTAGTGCGAATCGGCGTCTCGCGGCGCAGCGCCATCTCGCCCACGATGAGGACATGCGCTTGGAGCGCGCGCGGCTCGCCGGTGATCCTGCCGAGGCGGCTGCGCAAGCGAGCGGCTCCCGCTGAGAGGGCTCGTGGGCGGCGCGGAGTCGAGGGTGGTGCTCCCGCGGGATTCGGACCCGCGTTTCCAACATGAACGGCCGCGTGTCAACCGAGCTGCGCCTTCCAGACTTCGTCGGTGTTGGTCCTCCCCGCACGGGGACAACCTGGCTGTACCGGGTCTTGGGCGGGCACGTCGGCCTTCCGAACGGTCTCAAAGAGACTGACTTTTTTGCCTGGGAGTATCGACGCGGCCTTCAATGGTACAGCGATTTCTTCCGCCGCTGTCCCTCGCACTTGCGTGTCGGTGAGATCGACCCGAACTACTTCGACTTTCCAGATGCGGCGAATCGAATCGCCGCCGACATACCAGGCTGCCGAATCGTTGTAACGCTCCGCGATCCGGTTGACCGGGTCTATTCCTGCTACAAGATGACGCATCGAATCGGCCTGATCGACAGGCCGTTTGACTTCGATTCGCAGCGCGAGACGCTCGCCGCAAGGTCTTCGTACGCCGACAGCGTGGTTCGCTGGTGGAATGAATCCGGTCGGGACAACGTCTTGATACTGTTCTACGACGACCTTAACGCCGACCCTCAGAATTTCGTCGACCAGGTTTGCAGTTTTGTTGGGATCGCATCAATCCGGATCGGAGGCTCGCAATTCGAAAACAATCGAATCAATCCGAGCGCCGAAATGCCGCGCAGCCCGCGCCTCGCTCGCCGCGTCCATCGACTCAGGTCGGTGTTTCGAACGCACCAGTGGACGCGGCTATCCGCAATGCTGCAGAGGGGCCGACCGATCGCAGATTTCGTTTTTTCGGGTGGAGCCAACTATCCGCCTTTGGATCCTGCCTTGGAGAAGCGACTGCGTGATCGGTTCCTCCCCGAGGTCGAGCGGCTCGAAAAGCTTCTCGGCCGCGACCTAACCAGCTGGAAGGAAAGGCAGTCGAGCAGTCTCGGGCCGGGCGAGGCTTGATCTGGCAGCTAGATCGACTCTCACGCGGCTCGGGGTCTCGCCGTACGGTCAACCAAGCGCCGGGCCTTGGGGCCCAGCGCCAGTGCCGCCGTGATACCCACAAGATCGATCAAACGAAGTACGGCCGCGAGCGGCCTCGCCAGAATTGACTGGAACGATGTGAGGCCGGCATCGCGGTGGTAGCGTCCAAAAGTGCGCCAATCGAGCCGCACCCGGCGTCGATAAAAGAGCGGAGCGGCCGCGATTCCGAACTTCAGCCAGCGCGCCTCGGGCAACTCAGGATTCACCCAGCACGCCGCGACCATGTCATATCCCCGGCGCAGCCGCTCGCGCACCAACGGCGGAGGTTCGTGCGTAACCGCCGCGCTTGCGACGAGCCGGACGGGAGTGCCACGTCGCGCGAGTATCTGCGCGTGCGCATAGCATCGACAGCGCATCGCACCCTCCGGCACTGGCACGGAAAGCAACACATCGCGCCGAAACGCCGAAGTGTTGCGTGCATAGCATCCCAGGTCGCGATCGGTACGCGGATAGAGGAAATCGAAGTCCATCACGCACGACACCTTGTTGAGGAACCCTTCGCCATATCGTGTGAATCCACCGGCGGCGACCGCCGTCCCGTCGCGCAAGGGTCCGAGGATTGCGTGGAACCATCCGGGATCGGGCGTGCAGTCACAATCGAGGTAAACGACGTACTTTCCGCGCGCTCGGCTCGCAGCGACGGCCTTCGCCTCGTCGTACCCGAGCCCCGTTGCGTCTAAGATTCTCACAGCTGGAAACTCGACCGCGATCATTTCTGCAAGCTTCGCGTCGCCCGTAACTTCCGCCAGCAAGACTTCCGTGTTGCCATCCTTCGCGGCGAGTTCGCACGCGCGATGCAGACTCCTGCGCAGGCTCTCCAGCGAGGTGCCTTCGTAGTAATTGAAGGTTTCGACCACGAGTGAAGTCTCAACGTCCACAGGCGAGCGCGTGGGCGAATCGCCCGCAGGCGGTAGATCGATCGCCATTAGCGGACCGTCCCTGCGGGCAAAGCCTGGGCGCGCTCGCTCGCCAAGCCGGTATTCAGCGTTGCGGCTTGATCATCGGTTCCCGGCACTATGAAACGCGTGCGACCGGAGAGCGCGACCGCCAGGCGGCGCGGCAGGAAGGTGCGCGCCAAGCGGCCTATCTGACGCAGATAGAAGGGACGGTAGCGTAACGCACGAATGAAATGGCGGCGCGCAGCCACGACATCATCGCGCCGCAGCGCCATGAGCCCCTCGAAGCCCTGCACGGCGACGACCGCATCGCGGGTGTTTCGGATCAGGGGACGGGCGCGCGCCCCGTAGCGGCGGCGTACTGCGCGTGCGAAAGTCCGATAGCCGCCGCGATACTTTTCCATCCGTTCAACCAGCGGATCGATTCGGTAGCGGACGAGCTGCTCGGGAACGTGGCGAAATTCACCGAGTTCGCGCGCACGAAGCCACAGGAGCGCATCCTCGTAGCCAGGGCTTGCGAAACTCTCGTCGAATCCGCCGGTCCTTTCAAACGTTTCCCGCTGCATCGAGACGGCGCTGGTCAGAATCGGCCACCAGCGCGTGCAAAGGTCTTCCATGGAGGGAGCATTTCGCGGCTCGAAACCTTCCGCCGTGCGGATGGGCTCGCCCGACTCCAGGATCGCGGAGACGTCACAGTAACTCAGCGACGCCCCCGGGGACTGTTCCAAGGCTTCGACTGTGCGCGCGAGGCGTCCGGGTAACCACTCATCGTCGGCGTCGAGAAAGGCAATGTACTTCGCGCGCGAGACTGACACGCCGCGGTTCCGTGCGGCGGCGGCACCGCGA
>CAYSCX010000123.1:0-2979 GCA_964429575.1 uncultured Binatia bacterium (SeqCode)
GGGTTGGTTTCCGATTGCTAATACATCTGCGATAATCGCATAAGTGGCGCGAAACCTCCCCGTTGATTCCGTCAAAGAGGCGCTGGGACGTGTTAACTACCCGGGCTTCGCTCGCGACATCGTCACGCTCGGCATCCTCGAAGAAGTTGCAGAGCTCCCCGACTCTGCGGGATTCGCCATTACGCTTCGCCAGCCCACCGAACGCGAGGAAATCATTCGCAACCTCGCAAGCTCAATTCACCAGGTCCTCTCGCACGAACTCGGCATCCAGAAAGTTGAACTCCGGATTCGGCGTATCGAACCCGAACTCGGCGAGCGGACCGGGCGCGCGCGAATCGAGGGAACGCGCTACATCGTCGCGGTGGCGAGCGGCAAGGGAGGCGTGGGCAAATCGACCGTCGCCGCAAACCTCGCCTGCGCGCTCGCGAGCCTCGGCCTGAGCGTCGGACTTCTCGATGCGGACATCTACGGGCCATCGGCGCCGATGATGTTCGGGGTGGGCGATCAACGTCCCAAGTCGGCGGACGGCAAGAATTTTCATCCGATTGAAAAATACGGCGTCAAGCTCATCTCGATGGGATTCTTTCTCGGCGAGAATGCACCGGTCATCTGGCGTGGTCCGATGGTCATGGGTGCGGTGCGCCAGTTCCTGAAGGACACCATCTGGGGCGCGCAGGACTTTCTCATCGTCGATCTGCCGCCCGGCACCGGCGACGCGCAGCTAACCCTGGCGCAACAGGTCGCGCTCGATGGCGCCGTCATCGTGACCACGCCGCAGGACGTCGCGCTGCTCGATGCGATCCGCGCGGCCAAGATGTTCCGCCAGGTGCATTGCCCGATTCTCGGCATCGTCGAGAACATGAGCTACTTCGTCTGTCCCGACTGCGGCGAGCGCGACGAGATCTTCGGCCACGGCGGAGCACAAAGGCTCGCGAGCGATGAGAGCGTCGACGTGCTCGCGCGCGTCGCGATCTATCCGGAGATTTGCGAATCGGGCGACCGCGGCATGCCCATCACCGTCGCCAACCCCAAACACCCTGCGAGCGAGGCGTTGTTCGAACTCGCGCGGCGCGTAGTCGCTGCGATGCCTGCGGACGCGTGACTTGTCCACCCTTCACCCCGCCTATATCCTTGCCCGTCAATCGAAGCCGGGAGAGTGCGCCGGCTGCCTCCCCGGCTCGGCGCGCGCCGCCCACGGATTCGATTCGTGTCAACGCTGATCACGCAGGAATGCATCAATTGCGGTGCATGCGAGCCCGAGTGTCCGAACGTCGCGATTTACGAGGGCGGCGCGCAGTGGGAACTGGACGGCGAACAGCACCCGGCGCTCAAAGAGGACATCTATTACATCGTTCCCGCCAAATGCACTGAGTGCGTTGGCTTCTTCGACAAGGAGCAGTGCGCCGCGGTTTGCCCGGTCGATTGCTGCGTCCCCGATCCCAACATTCCCGAGACTGAGGACGTCCTCATCGAGCGCGCGCGCAAGCTCCACGCCGACCGAACCTTCGTTGATGGGTTTCCGTCACGCTTCAGGAACGAATGATCCTGCTATAGTGACTGATCGCAACTGTTTCGAACGATGCCTTCGTTTTCCCGCACTGGCAGTCGGCGGACTGATGCGTTGAGGCGGTTTGGACAGCACGAAAAAGAAGCCCGCAAGCGTCGTACGAGCAGATCCCGTCCGAATCGCGCCCGCCGACGGCAAGCTCGGGGTTCTCCTTCCCGGGTTGGGCGCCGTCAGCACCACGTTCATCGCGGGCATCGAGGCGGTCAAGCGCGGACTCGGAGCGCCTATCGGATCGCTCACCCAGCTCGCGACCGTCCGCTTGGGCAAACGCACCGAAGGCCGGTCGCCGCTGATCAAGGACTTCGTTCCACTTGTCAGCCTGAACGACCTTGAGTTCGCTGGCTGGGACATTTACGAAGACAGCGCGTACGAGGCGGCGCGCAAGGCCGGCGTCCTCGATCCCGCCTTGCTCGAACAAGTCCGCGAGCCTCTCGAACGCATCCATCCCATGGAGGCCGTGTTCGACCAGGATTATGTCCGCCGGATCCACGGGCCCAATGTGAAGGAAGCGCGCAGCAAGATGGACAAGGCCGGGATGCTGATGGATGACATCCGGCAATTTCGCACGCGCACCGGAGTCTCGCGCGCCGTGATGATCTGGTGCGGCTCCACCGAAGTTTTCCACCGCCCTTCCCAGGTCCACCAGACGCTCAAGGAATTCGAGGCTGGGCTCGCCAAGAATGATCCAGACATCGCTCCCAGCCAGGTCTACGCCTACGCCGCCCTCAAGATGGGCATCCCGCACGTGAACGGAGCGCCCAACCTCACCACCGATACACCCGCGTTGCTCGAACTCGCGCGCGAGATGAACGTCCCGGTCTGCGGCAAGGACTACAAGACCGGTCAGACGTTCATGAAAACCCTGATCGCGCCCGGCCTCAAGGCGCGGATGCTCGGGATGTCCGGCTGGTATTCCACCAACATTCTCGGCAACCGCGACGGCGAGGTGCTCGACGATCCCGGTTCATTCAAGTCCAAGGAACAAACCAAGCTCTCCGTCCTCGATCAAATTCTTCAGCCTCATCTGTACCCGCAGTTGTACGGCAATGTCTTCCATTCCGTGAGCATCAACTACTACCCGCCGCGAGGCGATGCGAAGGAGGGCTGGGACAACATCGATATCTTCGGATGGCTCGGCTATCCGATGCAGATCAAAATCAACTTTCTGTGCCGCGATTCAATTCTGGCCGCGCCGCTGGTCCTCGATCTCGTGCTCTTCATGGACCTCGCGCAGCGCGCCGGTATGCGCGGCATCCAGGAGTGGCTCTCGTTCTACTTCAAGGCGCCCTTGCACGCGCCCGAGGTCTATCCGGAACATGACATCTTCATCCAGCTCATGAAGCTCAAGAACACCCTGCGCTGGATGCGCGGCGAGGACCTGATTACGCATCTCGGCCTCGAATATTACGACT
>CAYSCX010000124.1:0-2945 GCA_964429575.1 uncultured Binatia bacterium (SeqCode)
GAATCTAGCGGCGGCCCATCGCGGCCATCGCCTCGCCCATCTCGCCCAACGCTTTCTTCACCGATGGACGCGTCTGCACTTTGGTCCACCATGCCGCGAGCTTCGGACGGCCTTCGAGCACCGGCTTCGCGCCGAACATTCCGAGCATGTTGGTCGCGAAGAACAGCGTCGGCGCGAGCGCGCAATCGGCGAGCGTAAACTCGGGGCCCGCCGCGAAGCCGCCGTCGGATAGCATCTTCTCGAGCTGGTCAGCGCGCTTTTGGAATTCAGCAACCTTCTCATCCACCAGCTTCTGGTCGCGCGTCTTCGGATTCATTTGGCCGAACAACGCGCGCATTGGCGGCTCGAGATACAGATCGTGGAAGCGCGTGTAGCTGCGCACCTTCGCGCGCGCCTCGGGCGATTTCGGCAGCAGCGCCGGAGTCGGAAACTTGTCCTCGAAGTATTCGTTGATCACTTCCGACTCGGCGATGATCTGACCGTCGGCGTCCAGGCACGGGATCTTGCCGAGCGGGTTAATCGCAAGGTACTCGGGCGAGCCAAGCGCGTTTCCCGGAGGCGCAACGATCTCGACGTTGATTCCTTTGTCGTAAATCACGATGCGTGATTTGCTCGCGAAGTTGGAGAGATTCATGTTGTAGAGTTTCATTGCGTTTGCTCCTTTGCGCGGGATTGGCAAGCACGCTTATCGCAAAGCGCCGCGATTCACGCAAGCAGTAGGAATACGTGACGCGCGCGCGGACCTTACGTGCCGCCCTGCGTCTGCTTGAGCAGGTAGAGCATCGTGTCGGCGAATTCTTCGGGATGCTCGAGCTGCGGGTAATGCCCCGAGGTTTGGAAAACCGTCGTCGCCGAGCCGGGCAGTGTCGCGCTCAGCGCTTCGCCTTGCCCCCGCGTGAAAAAGGGATCCTTGCCTCCCCACACGACGATGCTGAGCGTGTTGAAGATCTCGCTGAGGCGTCCTCGAATTGCGCCCTCATCGCGCGGCACTGAGTTGAGCATCGCGTGCTGCGCCGGCAGATCGTCCGCCACCGCGATCATCATGCGGTCGTACATGAACTCGGGCAGCGGAGGCAGCCAGAACATCGTCATCTCGATCTGCTCGCGCATCTTCTCTGGCGTCGCCGGAAGCAGTCCGTTCTTGAGCTTCGCTGCGCCGCTGGTTCCTTGCAGCCCACCCGCAATTAGAATCAGCCGCTCGACGTTCTCCGGGTGGTCGATCGCGTAGTACATCGCGACATCCGCGCCCAGGTCTTGGCCGACCAGGTTGACGTGTGTCAGCTTGAGCCGTTCGATCAATTGGCCCAGCGCTTTCGCCTGGTATGCGATCGAGTAGTTTTCCTGTTTGTGATCGGAAGACGCGAAGCCCATCAAGTTCGGCGCGACAACCTTGTAGTGGCCCATCGCAATCGGCGACATGACCGAGCGCCACACCAATGCGGCATTCGGTCCGAGTCCATGAACCATCACGACCGGCTCCTGATCCATGAAGCCGCCGGTGTAGTAATAGGTCATCAGACCCGAATCGAGTCCGACTTCCGTCTCCGAAACGCCCGACCAGCCCAGGCGCGTCTGCTGCAGCCAGCGCAGCACGCCGATCGGCTTTGCGTAGAACGCGGCCAACGCCACGCCAAGAAACAACGCGGAGAGCGGCCCGGCAATCCGAATCCAGGTTGCTTGCCGTACCTGCGGCGCCATGATCTGTGCGCGCAGTTCCGCCTCGGATTTGCTTTTCGATGCTTCCGCCACCGTGCCGTTCGACTCCTGTAGAGATTACGAACTCGCCATTCGAGCATACGACAGCCCGAACGCAGCGGCTATGCGCCGGCACTAGTCGGCGGACGCAGGACTCGAGGCAGGCGTCGGAGCGGCGGATGGAGTCACGGCGGATGCGCTTCGGCGGTGGCGCCTCGCGCGATCGGCCTCGCGCTGACGATTGAACTGTTCGATCCGCTCCGCAGTGCGCTCGATCGATTTGGTCGCTCCCTCGACCGCCTTCGTCGCGCGGTCTGCTGCTGCGGTCGCAGCCTTTGCCGCCGTTTCAGCTCCAGCCGCCGCCTTCTCCGCGCGCTCTGCCGCAGCGACCGCCTTGGCGGCGGCCGCCTCAGCCTCGTCGGCGCGTTCTTCGCGGTACGACAATGAGCAGCTCGATAAAATGAGCGCGACGGCGAGCGACAACGCCAGCGCGATTCGGCGCGCGATCGTCATCGCGGCGCAAACGCCTCGACCGCGCGCATGTCAGGCTGCGGCACTCCGTCCACGCGCAGCGGCAGGAAGCAAACGTGCGTTGCGCCGGCCTTCATATGCGCGTCGAAGCGCTCGCGGATCTTCTGCTCGGTTCCCCACGCGACGATCGCATCGACCAGCCGGTCGCTGCATCCGTCGGCGAATTCCTCGTCCTTCCAGCCGAGCGCCTTCAAATTGTTCGTGTAGTTCGGGAGGCGCGGCACATAAGTCTTCATGTATGCGCGCGCCGCGGTGCGCGCCTTGGTCGCGTCGGTGTCGAGAATCACGGCCTGCGCCGCGCAAATCCACGGCTTCGGTCCAATCGCCGCGCGCACCTTGGCGGTGTGCTCGGGCGGAACGAAGTACGTGTGAGTTCCCATCGTTTCAGCCGCAGCGAGCGCCAGCATCTTCGGATGCAGCGCCGCAATGACGACCGGCACCTCTTCTTTCGGCGCTGGCGCCATGTAGAGCGCGCCCTTCATCTTGGGGAGGTATTCCTTCATGTAGCTGTACGGCTTGTCGTAGCTGTGGCCGCGCAGGTTCGTTACCAACGGCTTGTGACTCACGCCGATTCCGAGCACGAAGCGCCCGCCCGACAGTTCCGCGACGGTCTTCGCCGCCGCCGCCATCGTGATCGCGTCGCGTGCGTAGATGTTTGCGATGCCGGTCGCGATGTTGAGCCGCTCCGCCTTGGTCAGCAGGTACGCGGCGTGAGCAAA
>CAYSCX010000125.1:0-2890 GCA_964429575.1 uncultured Binatia bacterium (SeqCode)
GCTAGAGAACGACGGATAACACACGCTGGAGGCATCGAGATGGACCCCCGTTACTTTGAGGACTGGAAAGCAGGCAGCCGCATCGAGACGCTGAGCAGGACGGTAGGCGACGCCGAGATTTCCGCCTTCATCGCGCTGGGCGGATTCTTCGAGGAACTTTTCATGAGCGAGGAATACGCGTTGAAATCCTCGCCATTCGGAAAGCGCATTGCTCCCGGTGCGCTGACCTTCGCATTTGCCGAGGGACTCATCATTCTGACCGGGTGTATTCACGGCGTCGGGATGGCGCTGGTCTCGGTGGAGCAGATGATGTTTCGGCGGCCGGTGTTCGCGGGCGACACGATACGGGTCGTGGTGGAAGTGGCCGAGACCCGCCCGACCTCGCGGCCCGATCGCGGCGTGGTCAAGTTCACGCACACCGTCGTGAATCAGCGCGGCGAGACCGTCATGGAGTGCGTGGTCACGCGGATGCTCCGCCGCCGCCAACCCGTCACAACGTCAACCTAGCAGGCTGTTGAAAATGACTTTTTCAACCGCCTGCTAAGCGCCGGGCGCGAGGTTTGAGGGAGGGCCGCTTTTCCGCGCCCCGCCAGTCTGGTTCAATCTGACTGCGCGCTACGCCACTCGATGCGGCATATAACAATACGATGTTGAGATTCCTCACCGCCGGCGAATCCCACGGCCCGCAATTGATCGCGATGGTCGAGGGCGTTCCCGCGGGATTCGACATCGACGCCGCGCGCATCAACGAAGATCTTGCGCGCCGCCAGAAAGGCTACGGACGCGGCGGCAGAATGCAAATCGAGCGCGACGAAGTCCGCCCGGTATCGGGAATCAGATTCGGCCGCTCGATGGGCAGCCCGATCACGTTCATCATCGAGAACCGCGACTTCAAGAACTGGGAGAAGCGGATGTCGGCCGACGCGCGCGACCGCGAGGCGGCCGACCCGGTGACACGCCCGCGTCCCGGCCACGCGGATCTAGCGGGGGTGCTCAAATACAATCTCGGCGATATACGCGACATACTTGAACGGGCGTCGGCGCGAGAGACCGCGGCGCGCGTCGCAATTGGGTCGCTCGCGAAGCAACTGGTCGAGCCGTTCGGCATCGACGTGCTTGGATTTGTTGTAAAAATCGGTTCGATCGAGGCGAACACGCCTGCCGAGCTGAGCATCGATCAATTGCGAAAGACTACCGAAAACTCGCAGGTGCGAGTCGCGGACCCCGAGGCTGAGCGCGCGATTATCGCGGCAATCGACGAATGCAAGGCGGCGGGCGACACGCTTGGCGGCGTCGTCGAAGTGGTGGCGGCCGGGCTTCCGGTGGGACTCGGCAGCCACGTGCAGTGGGACCGCAAGCTGGACGGGCGGCTGGCGCACGCGCTGTTGAGCCTGCAGGCGGTGAAGGGTGTGGAGGTGGGGCTGGGATTTCGCGCGGCGTCGATGCGCGGGTCGGAGCTGCACGACGAGATCGGCTACGACGCGGGCGCGAAAAAGTTCACCCGCCGCTCAAACAATTCGGGCGGCACCGAAGGCGGCATGACGACGGGCGAGCCGCTGCGCGTGCGGGTCGCGTTCAAGCCGCTATCGACTTTGATGAAGCCGCTGCGTTCCGCAGACATCAAGACCAAGCAGGAAGCGATGGGCGCGATTGAGCGATCGGACGTGTGCGCGATTCCGGCCGCGGCGGTCATCGCGGAGACCGTGGTCGCATTCGAGCTCGCCAACGCGTTCTTCGAAAAATTCGGCGGCGATTCACGCGCCGAGGTGATCCGCAATTTCCAGGGCTACCTCGAACAAGTCCGCAACTTCTGAGCCGGCGGCGGCGATGACGCCCAAGCTGATTCTGACCGGCTTCATGGGAACTGGGAAAAGCGCGGTAGGCGCGCTGATAGCGCGGCGGCTCGGTTGGAGATTCGTGGACACCGACAGTGAAATCGTAGCGCGAGCGGGCAAACCGATAGCGGACATCTTCGCCGGGGAAGGTGAGGCGCGTTTTCGCAAGCTCGAGCGCGAAGTGATCGCGGCGGCCGCGTCCGACTCAAGCCTGTGCCCTCAGTGCAAGAGTCCGCGGCCCGCGGTGATTGCGACCGGCGGCGGCGCGCTCGCCGACGAGGCGAACTTCCGCGCGCTCAAACGCGCTGGCGTGATCATTTGCCTGAGCGCGCGAGCCGACGCGATCGAACGGCGGATCGCGCGCACGGCGAAGTCACGGCCCAAGCTGATGGAGGGTGCGAAGCCGCTCCTCGCGCGAATCAGCGAGCTTCTAGCAGAGCGCACGAACGTGTATGCGAAAGCTGATGTGAGTATTGACACCACAGACCTGACGATCGAAGAGGCCGCGGACAAAGTGCTTGCGGCGTTTGGAATCGCGAGGGCGCATCGATGCGAACCTTCCGCGTAGAACTCGGCGCCAATTCGCATCCCGTACACGTCGGCGCGGGAATCCTCGCCGAGCTTGGAAAGCTCGCGCGCGACGCCGGTCTGAAGCCGGGACGCTCGGCAGTGGTGACCGACGCGAACGTCGCGAAGCTCTATGCGAAAGCAACGCTGGCGGCGCTCGGCGCGGCAGGGTTTGCGCCAACGCTGATCGAGATTGCGCCGGGCGAGCAGAGCAAGTCGCTCGCACAGCTCGAGCGCATTTACGGGCTGATGATCGAAGCCGAGCTTGAGCGAGCAAGCGTCGTGTTCGCATTGGGCGGCGGGGTGGTCGGCGACCTCGCGGGTTTTGCGGCCGCATCGTACTTGCGCGGAATTCCGATCGTGCAGGCGCCGACGACGCTGCTCGCGCAGGTTGATTCATCGCTGGGCGGCAAGACCGGCGTGAACCATCCGCGCGCGAAGAATCTTATCGGGGCGTTCCACCAGCCGCGCCTGGTGGTTGCGGACGT
>CAYSCX010000126.1:0-2887 GCA_964429575.1 uncultured Binatia bacterium (SeqCode)
GACGTGCGCCCGCGGCTCGTGTTCGGATGTCTGGAAGACAAGGATTGGGAGCGGATGGCCGAGTTGCTCGGACCGCGAATCCGCGACGTCACGTTGACGCGTGTCAAACCGAAGCGCCCGCTCGATCCCGAGCGGCTGGCGCCTGCGTTCAGCCGCTACGTCCCCACGCGTGTCGAGCGCGAGCCGCTGCGCGCGCTCGAGTTGGTGCTGTCGGAAATCGGGCCCGACGACGTGGTGCTGATCACCGGATCGGTGTATCTTGTCGGCGAAGTATATCCGTACTTTCTCGCCCGAGCGGGGCGTAATGCGCTGTTCCCCGAGGCCCGTAGCTAACCTGTTTGTGCGCGCGATGGCGGTGGCCGTCGCGGTCTCGCTGCTCGCGGGGGCGCCGGCATTTGCAGCGGAACCGTCGTTGGTTCGCGCGCTCAAGAGCCAGTCCGAGCAGCCGGTCACTATCACCGGGCAGGAAACCATCTACGATTCCCAGACGGATACGTTCACCGTGCGCGGCCATGCGAGGATGTCGCAGGGGGCGAGCGCGCTGAGCGCCGACGAGATCCAGGTGTTGCGCGGGAGCCGCGAAGCGCGTGCGACCGGCCACGTGAAATTCACCGATCCCGAGGTCGAGCTGACCGCGAGCGATGCAAAGATCGATCTTGCGAAAGAGACGCTCGAACTTTACGACGCGAAGATCGTCGCCAAGCGGACAACTTACGCGCTCAAGGGCCAGAAGATCGTCAAGCTCGAGGGCCAGAACTACGCGATAACCAAGGGTTTTTTCACCACCTGTGCGTGCGGCGACGAGCCCCCGGACTGGGCAATTACCGCCGAATCGATGGACGTACACATGGGCGAGAGCGGCCACGCGAAGTGGGCGTCGTTCGATGTGCTCGGCGTACCGATTCTCAAGATTCCCTATGCGATATTTCCGGCGGACACCGATCGGCACAGCGGTCTGCTGTCGCCGCGGACGGGCTACTCGGGATTTCGCGGCTTTCAGTACCTGCAACCGTACTACTACGCAATCAACCGGAGTTCGGATGCGACCGCGGCGTTCGACGTTGAGACCAACCAGCGGGTCGGGATGCTGGGAGAGTACCGGCTGACCAACGGACCGGACGATTACTTCTGGATCAATGGCGCCTTGTACGACGAGACACTGCGCTCGCAGGCGAACCGCGTCAACGACATCCGCGACAGCCAGATCGCCGCGCCATTCATCCCGCTCGATCGGTACGGCGGGATCGCAATGATGCGCCAGCATTTGACTGACAACCTCACGCTGTACGGCGACACCGTTACCGTGAGCGATAGTCTGTACCTGCGCGAGATGAATGTGTGGACGCTCTCGAGCGGCTACGGCGGCAACTTCAATTCGCTGCGGTGGGCGGACTCGCACTTGGGCGGCCTCTACTCATACGATGACGGCTTTGCGCGGCTCCAGGGCACCTTCCATCAGGATCTGATCCAGCCGCAGATGTTCGCGCTGCAACGCCTGCCGGAGATGCTGGTGAGCGGGCGTTATCAGATCCTGGATGGACTCGCATTCGCCGACTACGATGCGCAGGGAGCATTTCTGTGGCGGCGCAAGGGCGTAAACGGGTTGCGCTTCGACGTCAATCCCCGGGTAACGGTTCCCGTGCGGTTCGGCGACTATGTATACGCGTTCGCGACCGTAGGCGCGCGCGGTACCGTCTACGACACCTCGGGTCACAACCTCAAGGTCGTGCCGGTCGGGACGCATGGGCTCACGTTCAACAACGGGCTAAGGATTGGTCCGCTGACCGAGGGTGGTCTGCAGGCGCGCGGCGTGCCTTGGGGGCAGGTGGGCGCCGCGACGGTTATCGAGCGGGTGTACGACACCAACTGGCGATCGATCGAGAAGCTCAAGCACACCATCGAACCGTTCGCCACCTACGCATACGTCCCCGGGATTTCGCAATCAGATTTGCCGCTCTTCGATGAAATCGATCGCATACGCCCGCGAAGCCTCATTACCTACGGCGCGACCACGCGGCTGTTCGCGAAGCTGTCAGAGCCCCCGGAACCCACACGGACCGGCCGGACCGCGTCCGCCGGAGCGACCGGCGATGAGCTTGTGGAGCCGCCCGCCGACCGCGCACCGTATGGCGAACAGGACGACGTCGCGCTGGCATTGGCGCCTCGCGGCGGAAGCACGACAAGCCGTGGCGCCAGCGTTCGCGAGTTGGCGCGCGTGACGGTGCTGCACGCGTACGATACGAACTACCAAGTCGGGCTCACCGGCGGGAAAATCGCCGACGTGCAGACAATCGCGACCGTTTTCCCCACTTCGGTCGTGTGGGCGGGAGGGCAGCTCAACTACAACCCGCGCAGCAGCGGCGGCATCACCAACGCGAACTTTTTCGTGAATCTCCAGCCGCCCTGGAACCGGGAGAACCAACCGAAGCTGTTCATGGGAAAGGCGCTGCAGGGTTCGTTCTTCCAGCTTTCGTACAACTATGTGAACCGCTCGTCGGCGGTGCAGGGAGGCACCAAGCGCAATGCGAGTCAGTTCATGACCGCGCGAGCGTATTCAGATGTGTTCGACCGCGCCGGGGTGTACGTCGCGCCGAGCTACGACTTTGCGGCGTCGCAACTATTGCAGGCCGAGTATGGAGTACGTCTGAAGTCGCCGTGCGACTGCTGGGCGTTCGACGTCGGGATCGTTGACTCGTTCAACCCCAAGGAAGTCCAGGTTCAGTTTCAAGTGACGCTCGGCGGTCTCGGTTCGGTCGGCCAGAGCCCATTCGGCAACAACCCATTCCAGAGGCTCGGGCTCGCCGGCTCACCGACCGGTGTTCTCCCCCAGTACTAGTGCCGTTCCAACTATTTCGAACGACAAGGGCGCAACGGTGTCTGGCCGGGT
>CAYSCX010000127.1:0-2811 GCA_964429575.1 uncultured Binatia bacterium (SeqCode)
GCGTCGAGGCTCTCGACCAATGGATCTGAACTTCACTCACGACGAAGAACAATTTCGCCAAAAGGTCCGCAAATTCCTCGAGGAGAACGTTCCGAAGAGCGGACTATCCGCCGCGCGCGAGATGCCCGAGGACAACGAGCGATTGGCCAAGGCCAAGGCCTGGCAGCACAAACTCTACGACGCCGGCTACGTCGCCCTCTCATGGCCCAAGGAGTACGGCGGCCAGGCGCTCGATCCCGTCAAGCAGTCTATCGTCAACGATGAAATGGTCCGCGCCCGCGCGCCCTATCTGCTCGGCGGTTCCGGACTCGGCATGCTCGGCCCGACCCTCATCTCGTGGGGCAACGAAGAGCAAAAGCGCCGCTTCCTCCCCAAAATTCTCACTGCTGAAGAAATCTGGTGCCAGGGATACTCCGAGCCCGGCTCCGGCTCCGACCTCGCCTCGCTGCGCACCCGCGCGGAAATTGTCGGCGATGAATTCGTCGTCAATGGCCAAAAAGTCTGGACCTCCGGTGCGCAGTACTCCGACTGGATGTTCTGCCTCGTGCGCACCGACCCCGAGGCGCCCAAGCATCGCGGCATCTCCTACATCCTCATCGACATGAAATCGCCGGGTATCAACGTGCGCCCGCTCGTCCAGATGACCGGCGACCGCGGTTTCAACGAGGTCTTCTTCGATAACGTCCGCGTGCCGCGCAAGAATCTGGTCGCAAAGCTCAATGAAGGCTGGATCGTCGCCAACGCGACTCTGTTCCACGAGCGCAACATGCTCGGCGCAAGCACTGGCAGCGAGCAACGGCTGGGCCGCCTGCTCGCTCTCGCCCGCACGACCAACCGCAACGGCCGCCCGCTCACCGAAGATCCCGTCTTCCGCCAGCGCCTCGCGGACTTGGAGATTCGCGTCGAGGCGCTGCGCTACCACTCGATGCGCCAATTGACGGATCAAATCCGGGCCAGAAACCCCGGCATCGAGGCGATGATCAACAAGCTGGTCGGCACCGAGCTCAATCACGACCTCTCGATCGCTGCGATGGAAGTGATGGGCGACTACTCCATGCTCTCGCGCGACGACCAGCATGTGCTCGACCACGGCTACTGGGCATACGAATGGATGTTCTCGCTCGGCCTCGTCATCGGCGGCGGCACCTCGCACATCCAGAAAAACATCATCGCGGAGCGCGGCCTCAAGATGCCCAAATCCCGCTGACTATTTTTTAACCTCTCCCTGATTTGGGAGAGGTCGGCGATCCGATGCGAAGCATCGCGGTCGCCGGGAGAGGGTGCCGGGTAGCGAGGGAACTCCAACATGGATTTCGGACTCAGCGAAGAACAGCAACAGCTCAAGGACAGCGCGCGCGGTTTCCTTTCCAAGGAATGCCCGACCACGTTCGTGCGCAAAATCATGGCGACCGACGACGGCATGCCGCGCGAACTGTGGGCCGGGATGGCAAAGCTCGGCTGGCACGGCCTCGTCGTGCCCGAAAAATTCGGCGGCGCGGGCCTGACAATGCTCGACGTCGCGATGCTCCTCGAGGAACTCGGCTTTGCCGCTGCCCCCGGGCCGTTCCTGTTCTCATCCGTGCTCGCCGCCAAGATTCTCGCCGAGGGTGGCAGCGGCGATCTCAACTCCCAATGGCTGCCGAAGCTTGCCGATGGCGCCGCGATCGGGACCGTCGCGATCGTCGAACAGGGCGGCGGCCTCGGCGCCTCGGATATCGCGACCACCGCACGCAAGGACGGCGGGGGTTGGAAGCTCAACGGCACGAAATGGTTCGTGCCCTACGCCAACGTCGCCGACTTCATCGTCATCGCCGCGAAAACCGGCGCCGGTTCCGATGACGTCGCTCTGTTCGCGGTCGAGACCAAAGCGCAAGGCGTTCGCGCCGCGGAGCTCAAAAACCTCGACCTGACGCGGCGCGTCTCCGTCGTCGAACTCCGCGACGTCGCCGTCCCTGCCGCCGCCGAACTCGCTGGCGGCGCGGGGTTGCTCCGCCGCCTTATCGACCTCGGCGCCGTCGCTGTCGCTGCGGATTCGCTCGGCGGCTCCGAGCGCGCGCTCGAGATGGCCGTCGAGTACTCGAAAGTGCGCGAACAGTTCGGCAAGCCGATCGGATCGTTCCAGGCGCTCAAGCATGCCGCCGCGGAAATCGTTGCCGACCTCGAACCCGCGCGCGCGCTGCTCTGGTACGCCGCCCACGCGCAGGATGCGCTCCCCGATGCGGCCCCGCGCGCCGCTGCGATGGCCAAGGCGCGCCTCAGCGACATCTATAGCCGCGCCAGTGACCGCGCCGTTCTGATGCACGGCGGCATCGGCTTCACTTGGGAGCACGACATCCATCTGTGGTTCAAACGCGCGCGCTTCAATGAATCGTACTTCGGCTCGCCCGTCTTCCACCGCGACCGCGTCGCCACGCTGAGCGGCTACTAGCATCTTTTTGTCTTCACCTCTCCCTGGGGGAGAGGTCGCTCGCGACGCTGAGTCGCGAGCGGGTAAGGGTCGGTTGACGCTTGCCACGCGCGACCACTCTCCGCCGACTCACTTCCCCCCTCTGTCATTCCGAGCCCTTCGAGGTTGCTCAGGGTAAACTCCGCGACGAATCCCGGTTCCGTGACCTCGCTCCGATCGAAGTTCAGGGATGAACTAGTTCAGCCTTATTCGCCGCTACGATTCTGTGCTATTCCCGCTCCATGGCCGCGCGCCTGCCAGCGCTGAGCGTTCCCGATATGAATCGATATTCGACGCAACGCCGCCCTTCCGCGAGAACGCGAAATTTTACGGAACAAAGCTACCGGCTGTATGTACCGCATCGC
>CAYSCX010000128.1:0-2811 GCA_964429575.1 uncultured Binatia bacterium (SeqCode)
GGAGACGCGAGAGAGGGAGCAGGCGGTTGAAAATGACTTTTTCAACCGCCTGCTAGTGCTCCGCCCCCGCGCGGAACAGCCGCGCGTCCAACTTGTACCCGTGCTGCTCCAGGCGATCCGTGTACATCGAGCGAATTCCGGTGGCACGGAAGCTTCCCAGCACGTTGCCGTCCGGGCCCACTCCGGTGCGCTTGAATTCGAACAGGTCCTGCATCATCACCATGTCGCCTTCCATGCCGCTGATCTCGGAAATGCGCATCACTTTGCGCGTACCGTCCGACAAACGTGCGACGTGGACGATCATGTTCAGCGCCGATGCGATCTGCTGGCGCATCGCGCGCTGCGGTATCTGCATGCCCGCGAGCAGCATCATCATCTCCAGACGGCCCAAGCTGTCGCGCGGCGTGTTGGCGTGGATGGTCGCGATCGAACCGTCATGGCCGGTCGACATCGCCTGCAACATGTCGAACACTTCCGCGCCGCGCACCTCACCGACGATGATTCGATCAGGGCGCATGCGCAGAGTGTTGCGGACCAGCTCGCGCTGCGTCACTTCACCCTTGCCCTCGACGTTCGGCGGCCGCGTCTCCAGCCGCACCACGTGCGGCTGTTGCAGCGACAATTCGGCCGAGTCTTCGATGGTCACGATGCGCTCGTTCTCGGGCACGAACACCGAAAGACAGTTGAGCATCGTCGTCTTACCGGAGCCGGTTCCGCCGCATATCAGGACGTTTAGCCGCGCCTGCACAATCGTGCGCAGGAAATCAACGATCTCAGGGACCACGGTCTTCTTCTCAACCAGGTCGTCGATGTTGAAGCGGCGCTTGCCGAATCGCCGAATCGAAAGGGCAGGGCCATCCAGCGCCAGCGGCGGAATGATTGCGTTGATACGCGACCCGTCCGGCAGACGCGCGTCCACCATCGGTGACGCTTCATCGACGCGCCGGCCAACCTGCGAAACGATCCGATCGATGATCAGCATCAGATGCTGATCGTCCTGGAACCGTACTTCGGTCGGGTACAGCTTGCCGCCCTTCTCGATGTACACTTGGTGGTGGCCGTTCACCAGGATATCGGTGATGTCGTCATCCCACAGCAGCGGTTCGAGCGGCCCCAGTCCCAGCAGCTCGTTTTTGATCTCCTCGATCAGTCGGGTGCGGTCGATGTCGGTCAACAGCCGCCCGCCCTCGTCGAGGATGTCCGTGATCGCCGTCGTGACCTTTGCGGTCGCGACGTGCGGCTCGAGGCTCTCCAGCCGTGAAACGTCCAACGTCTCGAACAGGCGGTTATGCACCGCCAGCTTCAGCTCCTGGAATCCTTGCGCACTGTAGTCAACCTGGCGCTTCTCTTTTCCGCGGATCATCGAATGTTGACCCGCGGCTTGCTGCTGCGTGCCGTTCTGTTGGGTAATTCGATCGGCTAATTTCATGGCGATAACACCTTATGCGCGTGCCCCGATCGCGAACAGCAGTCGCGAGACCAGCGAACTTTCGGTCTCGTGTGCCGCCGCCTCGGCCGGGTTGGCGATTTTCATTGCGAGCTCTTCGACACTCTTGGCTAGAACTGAATTGGGCGCGACTTGCCACAAATCCTGCGCGCTCAACTGCACCCGTTCCAGAGTCTTCTCGTCGCGCGGAAGCTTGGCGAATATCGGCTGCCCCAGCGTGTGGCTGATTTGGTTCTCGCTGATTGGATGGTTCGCGACGTAGCGGCTCAGCAGGAAGGTCGGCTCGATGCCGCCCAGTCCCAACCGCCCGCACAGATCGACGAACCGCCACGCGCAGCGCGCCGCGCCGATCGATTGGTCGAGAACATAGAACAAGTACTGCGAACGTTCCCATGCCGCCACCGAGTTCGCGTCCACGTGCGTCCCACAGTCCACGATCACGAAATCGAACAACTGGCGCATCAGATCCAGCACCGCTCCCACCACCGCGTCCGGCACCAGCTCGCTGTCTTCTATCCGTTTTGGCGCGGCGAGCATGTAAACGCCCGAGCTGTGCTTGCTAAGCGCCGCCTCCAGGCGAATCGAATCGATCCGCCGGTCGCCCTCCGCAAGCGCCATGATGGTGCGCTCCGGCTCGAGGTTCATGAACACCGCGAGCCCGCTGGTCTGCAGGTCGAGATCGACCAACGCGACCCGCTTGTCCTGCGCATAGCGCAGCGCGAACGCCAGGTTGGCGGCCAGGCTCGTCACGCCCACTCCGCCGACCAGGCTCAGCAGCGACACGATGGCGCCGCCGCCGTGATGCTCGTCGCGGCGCCGCGCTTCGCTGATTTTCAAGAGCGCGCGCGTCACGTCGCCCGGCTCCAGCGGCAGGAACAAAAGCTCGTCCGCTCCGGCCCTTAGCACCCGCCGCATAAGCTCAGGCGATCGTTCGTGCAACAGCGCGAACACCACCGGGCGCGGGGAAAGCGCCGCGTGGGCTTGTACGTACTTGAGCGACTGCTCTTCGACCCCGTTGAACGCCACCATCGTGACGTCGGGGGGCGCGTCGCCGTAGCTGCGATCGTTGATGTCTGGCGCGGAATCGGTCAGCTCAATGGCCGGGTCGCCGAGGGCGGCGAGTGCGACTCTGAGTTCCTGGCGCTGCGCCGCCGTCTCGGCTGCCACATGAACTCTGAGCGCCGTTCCTTTCCGCCCTTCGTTCCTCTTGGCAAGTGCTGACACGATGTCCTCTCCCTATCTAGTAGTCAGCGCTAGAAGCGCGGTCTGGACACGTCTGGTGTCAACTGCTTTTTCGTCTCGATATCGCCCGCCGTCATGTTTTGACCCTCTTGCGGCTGGAATACCTGGCCGCCGCTCGGCAG
>CAYSCX010000129.1:0-2796 GCA_964429575.1 uncultured Binatia bacterium (SeqCode)
GCCCGCACTCATGGCGTGCAATGTTTAGTCGAATCGGCGCGGCGCGGAAAGTGCGATCGCGCGAAAAGTGCGCGGCTGTCGCCGCGCGCGAAAGCGACAACACTGCCAGCCGCCAATTCGCCGGAGCGAACGCCGCAGGACTGAGAAACGGTGGTCAACACCGACGGATCGAAACCTTCGAGTCGGGCGTGGCTAATCGCCGCGGTCGCGACCGTCGTCGTATCCGCGATTCTCAACTTCCACCATCTCGGTGCGCAAGCCTGCCGACCGGCTACACACCGCGGCATCTTGGAGCGCACATGGTGCAGCTTCCTCGAGGGTCACGCCATCTGCTACGTCAGCGAGGCCAACACCGGGCTGGTTGTACAGGACATGGTCGAACGCGGAAACATCTTGTTCCCGCTGATGAACGGGCAGGTGCCGATGCGCAAGCCGCCGCTGATCGTGTGGCTCACGGCCGGGTACCTGGGAATCATGGGACGCGAGCTGGTGACGCCATTCGGCATGCGCGTGCAGGCGGCGACCGCGGGCGTTCTGTCGGTCGCTCTGGTGATCGGATTCGGGTGGAAGCTCTTGGGACCCCGCGCTGGCGTGCTTGCCGGCCTGTTACTCGCCGGGTGGTACCAATTCGTGGCGCGCGCCAGGCTCGCGCGTGCCGATACAGCGCTCGCCTTCTTCGACACCCTCGCGATGTTCGCGTTGATCGGCTGGCTCAAATTCGAGCACGCTCCGGCGCGCTCGCGCGAAGCCAGAAGACGCAGCGCCTATCATTACCTGTTCGCGCTCTCACTCGGCCTTGCGGTCCTCACCAACAGGCCCGTCGGTGTGGCGTTGCCTGGACTCGCGATCTTGATCTGGATAGCGGTGGAACGCCGCTGGCGGACGCTCTACCGGCTTTGCGCACCGGGCCCGCTGCTGGCCGGCGCGACCACTGCGGCGAGCTGGTACGCCGCGTGCGCATGGTTCGGGCGCTGGGACTTTCTCACCGAGGAACTCGCGACGGAGAACCTGAGCCGTTTCGCGGGCGGGTTGGGTTACGGACGACTGTCGAACTACCTGCTACCGGTGCTGGGCGATTCGTGGCCGCTCGGAATGCTCGCTGCAGCGGCGGTAGCGTATGCGCTGATAGCCCGGTCGGCGCGCGCCGCCGGCGAGGCTCGCGATCATCTTGCGCGCGACGCGGTTCGCATCTTTGCAACCTATTTTCTCGTGACGGTCGTGGTGCTGAGCGTTGCGGCGTACAAGTAACGTCACTACCTGGCGCCACTGTGGCCGGTTTCGGTGATAATGATTGCGTGGTGCATCGAGAGGAGCCGAGATTCCCGAATTGAAGCGTGGCTTACGCGGTCAGCATTCGCGATGTGCTTCGCGCTGGTGATTTTCAATTTTTTCCTCACTCGCTCCGCTGAATCACTCCAATGCAGCGACCGCGACTACCCGCGCGCGGCGGAGGAGATAACGCGGATGATCCACTCGCGGGCGCCGCTGTATAGCCGGGGATTTAGCGCCGACATCAACGGCAACCTCGCCCCGCTCGTGTTCTATCTGCGGCGCAACGCACCCAGATTGGCCGTACCTCTGAAAGACGCTCCGGCGGGATACTCTATCGTGCAGATCGGACCCGTCGCGGGCGATTCCAGGTTGCCCCCCCGGGCTTCGTCGTGCTCGGTACTGCCTCGTGGGGCCGCGGTAGAGTTGTAGTACTGCGCCGTGATCCGCCTGCCAATAAGGGTGAGGCGGCAGACCCTGCGCAGGAATAGTCGCCAGGGTTCTCTGGCGGACGGTGGGGTTGCGTCGAGCGCGGATGGCTCCGCGGGTCGCGCGCAATTGGAGTGAGAATTATCCTAGTGAAACAGGCGAGCGCAGGGCGAAAGAGACGACGGGATCTGCGGGTTCGTGAAGGACGTGTCGCGGTGCCGGGCGGACGGGTCTGGTACCGAGTCGTCGGCGAGGGAAGCGGGACGCCGCTGATCACGCTGCACGGAGGGCCGGGCGTGACGCACAACTATCTCGAGCCGCTCGAGGAGCTCGGCGACGAGCGACCGGTCGTGTTCTACGACCAACTCGGATGCGGCAAATCGGACCGTCCCGACAATCCAAAGTTGTGGCACATCGATCGTTTCGTCGCGGAACTAGCGGCGCTCCGGCGTTCGCTTGGTCTCGCGCGGGCACACATTCTTGGGCAGTCGTGGGGCACGCTGCTGCTCGCGAAGTATGCGCTGACGAAGCCGCGCGGATTGGTCAGCCTTCTCTTCTCAGACCCGGCGATTTCGATTCCGCGTTTTCGTGCGGACTGCGCGCGCCTGATTCGCAGATTGCCGCTGCGGGTGCGACAAACGATCGCGGAGCATGAGCGCACGGGACGCACCGGATGTCCGGAGTACCAGGCGGCGGTGTTTGAATTTTACCGGCGCCACCTTTGCCGCGTCGATCCGTGGCCCGAAGCACTCGAGCGGTCATTCGCCGGGATGGGCCAGCAGGTTTACGAAACGATGAACGGGCCGAACGAGTTCACGATCATCGGCAACATTCGCAATCTCGACTACGCGCGGAGGCTTCGTGAGCTGCGCGGAATCCCGGCGCTTTTCATGGCGGGGCGCTTTGATGAGACGACGCCCGAAGCGACGCGCGACTGCCATCGCAATCTGCCGGGATCGGAGATGGTCATCTTCGAAAAAAGCTCGCATATGCCGATGTTCGAGGAGCGCACGCGCTATCTGCGCGTGGTGCGCGACTTCATACGGCGAGCCGACCGCACGGCATCTTGAGTTAGACAAGGGCGTTGCGCGATAAGAA
>CAYSCX010000130.1:0-2795 GCA_964429575.1 uncultured Binatia bacterium (SeqCode)
TCGCTCTTACCCCTATCCCTCTCCCGTAGGGGCGCACGGCTGTGCGCCCTCTTTCCTCTGTCATTCAGAGCGGAGTCCGCGAAGCGAAGAATCCCGGTTCTTCCTCCGCGCCTGTCCTTCCCGTCTCCCTCCGGGAGAGGGCGAGGGTGAGGGTGCCTGCTCATCTCCATTTCCATCTTGGCTAAATCCGCGTCAGGCTACGCTAGGTACTCACTCACGATCAGTTCCGCACTGCTCTTCCAGACGTTCGATGTCGGTCCGGTCGCACCTGCCGCCGTCACCAAGTCCGCATTCAGCAGTTGCCGCGCCGCTTCCTCGAGCGTCGGCGGAACCAGCAGGTATGCGCCTTGGCTCGACGTGAGCGCGCCGAACGGCTGGCCGCCGTCGGTCTTGATCGAGCGTATCGCGGTGCGCGCCGCCGCGTAGTTGGCCGGGTCGCTGAGCGCCTTGTTGCTCGCGTACGCAAGCTGCCAAAGCCCGACCCCGGTGTTCGCGCGCCCGTCCACCCCGTAGCGGAACTCGCGCCGGTTGAACACCGCCTCGTCCGTCTTCACGTCCATCCGGGTCACCGCGTACTCGCGCCGCAGCTGAAAGATGAACGGCCGAATCACTCGCGACGCATCGAGTAGGAACCAGTACGGCCCGGTGCCGCTCGAATCGACGTTCGAGGCACTCGTCTGCCCGCGCGCCATCGGCCCCACCGCATGCGCCCCCGAAAAAAACGGCTGCCCGTCGTAACTCAGCACCGATGACGGCGTCGTCACCGCGTCCTTGACCATCTGGAACAGCAGCATGTCGGGATGCACCTTCGTGTCCCAGCCCAGCTGCTCGATGATCGGTTCGAACACGCCGTAGTTGTCGTCCTCGATGTCGTTGCGATCGATCGCAACCGTGTCTTCGAAGTTGCGGTTGGCGATCGTGTACGAATGCGCTTCCAGAGCCTGGATCACCCGGTCTCCCAGCCACTCGCGAAAGCGCGTCGTGCGCCCCAGCCACGGATAGGTCGTCTGCCGCGACGACGATCGCACCACCGTCGCGATCCGCTCGTAGTAGCTCGGTGGCTTGTCGAACCCGCGCTGAAAAACCACGTCGAACGCCGTGAACAGCGCGCTCAGATTTTGTGCCGTAATCTCCATCTGCGCCTCCGCCTTATGACTGCGCTGCCGACTGATGCCAGAAATCGACCCACACGCCCCCCGCCGGATCGATCGCGGCCACCCGCCCCGCCGCGCTGCGCGTCCCGGTGCCATTGCTCTTCGCCACCGTGTTGTCGTCCACCACGAAGCACACCGTGCCGACTTGGGCCTGCGCGACTGCGTCCGCGCCGTCGTTCGCGTACAGAAACACGCCGCGCCTCGCCACTACCGATACCGCGCCCGCCGCACCGCCGGTGTTGTCGGCGTTCTCGCCCACCGCGCCCCGATGCTTCGCCTCCGCCCTTCCGATCACCTTGAGCCCCACCGCGGTCGCCGCCGGCGCCGCGTTGCCCGCCGCATTCAGCGCGACCATCGAGCCCAGGTAGATCTTCGTGTTCGCCTCCACCGGGTAAACCGCGACGCGCCCGCCGTCGGCCATCTCCGGCGTGTTTCGCGCACTCGTCAATGCCGCCATAGTGTCTCCCTGCTGTCTACCGCTTCCATATGGTACTCAGTTCGTTACTTAATCGCGGATTTCGTCCGCGCGGTTCAGCTTGAGAAAATCCGCGCGACCAGCCTTTCGCCTCGTAAAGTCTTCCTCGCCGACTCCGAGCTGCGCGCATATCGCAAGCTCGGCCGGCCCAAGCCGCGGTCCTTGAGCGAACCTCGCGTCGCCCCCCCAAGACGAAGGCGCCGGCCCGATCAGATGCCCCGCCACCGCCGGTTGCTTCGCCGCGAATGCGCCGAAGCCGCGGGGGTCCGCCGCGCAGTACTCAACCGCCCACTCACGTTGCGCAGGCGTCAGCTTCCCCGCTCGCACCGCTTCATCCACCAGCTGCTCCGCCCGTTCGCGCGCCCGTTCCGCGCGCAGCCGGTTCAGCTCGGTCAGCGCCTTCTCGAACTCCGCGATCGCCACATACTTTGCCGGGTCGGCCCCCCGTGCTCCCGCCGCGCTCGCGACCCGCGGCGCCGCCGCAAGCTCTCGCACGCGTGCCGTCACCGCCGCCGGCGCTGCGTCAGCCTCCAGGCCCAACGCCTCCCGAAGTTCCTTCAGCAATCCCTCCATCGTCACTTCCTCGCCGTGTGCTGCGGATATCGCGGTCAGATACAAATTTGGATTGTTGGTCAGCCCTGCGCGCAACAGTCGCATCACGCGGCCGTCATCGCTCGCGTATTGAAAGACCGGTGAGATGTAGCGGTACTCGCGCGCCGCTATCAGTTCGCGCGCCCTCCCCGTCCAATCGACCCGGCCCCAAATCGCGCCGCCGCGCGTCTCCAGTTCGGTGATCCACCCCGCCGCCGGTGCCGGTTCGCCACGCGGCGCTGCGAAATCGGTCGCGTGGTCGTAATCGACCGGGATGCCGCTCTTCATGCGAAGTTCGCGCGTCGCCGCGATAACCGTCTCCGGCTCCACGAGCCGAAACGGTCCGCGCCCGTCGCGCCCGCCGAACTCGCCCGCCGGTATCAACTCGATCCACTCCGGCGCCAGGGCCGGCTCAGCCGCTCCTGCACCCCGATTGCTCCGATAAAGATGAAGGGCTGGCGCGCCAGCGGTTTTGGCCGCACCGATCCGGCTCACGTTGCATGAGCCACTCGACGGGTCACCACTGGCGCGTGTCAGGAGGTCGCTCACGAGCGGCAGTTTTCCACGCTCGCGGC
>CAYSCX010000131.1:0-1951 GCA_964429575.1 uncultured Binatia bacterium (SeqCode)
GAAGCTCGAATTGGCGTGTACCGTAGCGGGCGCGTCGAAAGAGGTGAGCGCGATACGCTGAGTCGCCGAGGGCGGAGGCGCGTCGGCAAATATCCTGATTCCCTGCTCGGCAAGCGCGGGCAACTCACTGACCGCACTGCCCTGAGTCTCGTTGCCGTCGCTCAGCAGTACCAATCTCTTTTCCACTTCCGCCGGAAACAGGCCGGCGACGACGCCGAGCGCGTCGGCGATATCGGTGCCGCCCGCCTCAGCGCTCTCCGCAAGCCGGCCGGTGAGACGCGGATCGCCAAGCGGCGCCAGCAGCCGCACGTCACGGCCGAAGCCGAGCACCGCGAGCCGATCGCGCGAGTCCATCGCACCGCCGATCTCGGCGACCTTGCGGCGCATCCATGCGAGCTGGTCGGGCGCGATCGAACTTGACTGATCGATAGCAACGATAACGGCGAGTCCCTGCGCCGCGCCGCGCGTCGCGATTCTGAATCCCGCGAGCATCAGCACCAGGACCGCGAAGCATGCGACCCTGAGCCCGAGCGCCGCAGCGCCGGCAAGCCGCTTGCCGCGACGAATCGCAAAGAGCCCGGGTATCGCGATGACCGGCGCGAGCAGCATCAGCCAAAGGAGCTCCGGCCGCTCAAACATGGCGCCGCCCTCCCAACATCGCGCGTCCGGCAAGAATCGCCGACTCGGAAAGGAAAGCGATCGCCGCCAGCACGATCAGCGCGAAGTCGATCGGTCGCACACGCGGCAAGGCGGTAGCAACCATGTCGCCGGCCGCACCCGTTCCGGAGCGAATCGCAACTGATTTCGGCGCAAGGTCGGATTCCGCCGCGTCATAATAATTGGCGATCACCTGCTCATTGCGGCCTGCCGCGCTCACCTGATAGCGGCCGGCCTGCAGCGGGCGCAAGCGAACCTGCCCCCACTGATCGGCAGCAAGCTGGATGCTTGTGCCGTCGGGCGCCACGACGCGCGCCTGCCCGATTGCCGGAATACGCACGTAGGTGCCGGTCGGAGCGATGTGGAGCCCATGCGGCGCGGCCAGCGCCTTGATGAGGTCGACGGTCAGGACCAGGACGTCGAGCCGGTCCGGATCGAGCAGAAGGTGGCTGCGGATATCGAACGCGATGACGCCCAGATGGCCGTCGCGATTAGTGCCGAGCGCGGCAAGCGGCATCGCGCCGGAGCGTCCCGGCCCGGTGCCGTGGGCGAGCGGTTCCATCCAGGCCGGCAGCTCGAGCGCCCGCGTCGCGCCGATCGGGACCGAATGGCCCGGAACGCCACTACCCGCAGGCTGTTCCATCTCGCTGTAAGGGACCGACGCACCAACCGTCAGCTCGCGCGCCGAGGCCGGATAGATCAGCAGCCGCGAATCGGCGTGAATACGCTCGTCGTAGTAGTCATGCATCACGGCGAGTTCGAAGTGAGTCGGAGCGGCGAGTTCGAGATGCGCTGGATCGGCAGCCGCGATTACGAAGTTGGGATCGACTGCGCGGAGTATTCGCGCCAAGTCGTCGCGTACTTCGGCATCGGGCGAGACGACGAGCGCACGGAAGCTGCGGCTGGGCGTAGCGTAGGCCCAGCGGTCATTGTCGGCCTCGAGGGCGTCGGACGTGAGCAATCGCGCGTGAATCAGGCCGCCGGTCGAAAGCGGGCCGAACTGCACCACCGTCTGTCCGTGCGCCGCAACCGAAAACGAAGAACGATAGACCTCGCGCCCGTCGCAATCGATCGCGAGCTCCGATGTGCGCGCGCCCGACGAAAAATTCTGCACCACGCAGCGGCCCTGCGCGTGTCCGGGAGTGCCCGGCTCAAGCAAAGCGATCGCCAGGTTGTCATCGCTGGAGCCCACTTGATGGAAACGCAGATTTGCGACTGTGCTGCCGATTGGCGCGGCGCTCGCGGGTAACCTGTCGGCGAAAAGTTCAGTAAGGTCAGCCTCTCGCGCGAGCAT
>CAYSCX010000131.1:1961-2282 GCA_964429575.1 uncultured Binatia bacterium (SeqCode)
ACTCGATCGCGGCGCGCACCGCGGTCCGGTCTCCGCTCATGACATGGCGCAACTCTGCCTCCCGCGCATAGTCGAGCACCGAGAACTGATCGCCGGCCGGAGCCGATGAAAGGATCGACAGCGCCTTACGCCTGGCCTGGTCGAGCCGCGTTTGATTACCTTCGCGGGCGCCCATCCCGGCCGCAACATCGAAGATGAGCGCGTGGCGGCGGATTCGATGGGGCGCGGCGGAGAGCTTCAGATACAAGCCGGCGACCGCCATCG
This sequence comes from uncultured Binatia bacterium (SeqCode), assembly GCA_964429575.1. Taxonomy (GTDB): domain Bacteria; phylum Desulfobacterota; class Binatia; order Binatales; family Binataceae; genus CAYSCX01. The sequence continues at coordinate 2,226 of CAYSCX010000131.1, forward strand.
AAAGCGCCGCAAGCGTCAGTAGCTCAAGCCAGAACAGCAGGTCGACTCGCGCGAGCG
>CAYSCX010000131.1:2292-2762 GCA_964429575.1 uncultured Binatia bacterium (SeqCode)
CCTCGGCTTTGCCAGCGGCTCTTCGATCTCGTCGAACAGCATCAGGCTCGAAACTTCGATCGTGGACCGCGAACGCGCGTGCAAGTAGATGAGCACGAGCGCGGCGAGGCTCAGCCCGTAAAGCAAATTGAGCGGATTGAGGAATCCCACCGCTACCTCACCAGACCAAGGCGCGGAAATTCATCAGTAAGGATTCGCTCGAGGTTGGTGGCGCCGAAGGCGGTCACGCACGTTATCGAGCGTGAGGCGCAGAATTCACGCAGGCGGCGCGCGATCTCTTCAACCTTGCGGCGGCAGGCCGCGGCCGTTTGCGGGCCCAGCACGATTTCCCGGATCTCACCGGTCTCGGCATCGCGCATGCGATAGAATCCCGACGCAAGAGCGCCGGTGCTCTCGCGCTCGCCCATCACATGCAGCACCTTCACCTCGTTGCGCGCGGCAAGCAGTCGCGCCAGCGCGGTTTCGTACTC
>CAYSCX010000132.1:0-2733 GCA_964429575.1 uncultured Binatia bacterium (SeqCode)
CGCGACCGTCGATGCGTACATCCGCATCGCGTCTGCCGGCGATGCGTCCGCACCGAGCGACGCGATCGGCAGCAACGGCCTGTCCAGTTCCGGCACCGAGCAATAGACCTTCACCAGCACCGGAACGTCGATGTGCGCAAGTTCCGCCGACGGCGTCGGCGACGCGGCGGCGCACGCGCTCAGCGCGAGCGCGAGCGACGTGGCGATCGCGGCGGTCAATGATTCAAACGCATTTCGCATTCTCCGCCTCCGCTCTCTGTCCCCTCTCCCTCACCCATCTCCCCTTCCATCACTCCTCCTCACCCACTTCCCCTTCCCTTTAGGGAAGGGGCCAGGGGTTAGGTCGTCGGGCGAGAGTGAGGGTGCCTGCCGATGTGCCTCTGTTCTCACCACCCCGACCAACGGGAACGATCCTCCAACCGTCGCTCGACTCCCCGTTATTGGCCGTCGAGCCACTCGACTCGCGGCTCGCGACCGACTCACCACTTCCCCAACTCGCGCGCCTGCGCGATTCCCCACTCGACCGCCGCATCGCATCCCCCTGCGACCGCCGCGCTCTTCAACTCTTCCGCCCGCCGCGCATCATTCACTTGCGCGCGCGCCGCATCGGCCGCGACGTTCGCCTGGCGCGTCTCCGCGGCCATCAGATCGCGCATCGCGGTCTCCCGGATCGCCGCGACCACGGCGTTTTGCCGCTTGACCGCGTCCTCGCATGCCCGCTCGCGCGCGTTCAGCTCCGCCGCTTGCGCAGTCAGCTCCTTCAGCTGAGCGCGCGCCGAATCACGCTGATGCACGATCACTGCTCGGTACGCGACCACGCCAATCATCGCGAGCGCCACTACGATCGGCTTCCAATTCTGCAGCACCGCCGGCAACCACAACGGCATCGTTCATCCCTCCATCATTCGGCGCGTCAGGTGTGCGCGTGGCCCGCGCGGTGCTTTGGCGCAAGCCGGCTCGGGCGCGGATAGGAGCGAGTCCCGGCGAGCACCTTGTACACGTAGCGCTCGGTGCATCGGAGTTCGCGCGCGATCGCTGCGACGCTCATCTCACGCGATCGCATCGCGAGAATCTGCGCCGGCCGGCGAAGCTGCGCGGTCGGACTCGGAATCGGCACGCGGTCGCCGCCGAAGGTGCGCGCAAGCTTGACCGCCGCGAGCAGCCCGATCGAGCGCGTCACCACGTCGTGCGCCATCGGCGCATTCGGCACATAGAGCCGCGTGCCTCCGAAGTCACGCACCAGCAGCGCTGCCGCCTCGACGCCAACCAGCTTCAGCAACTCCGAAATCAGTGTCGGCTCGGCGTGCGCCGCCTCCGGAGCGTCGAACACCTGCTGGCGCCCGAGGTGGCCGTGGGAGAGTGTCCGCGCCGTCGCGCCGCTCACAGGTTGTACGCGTCGCGCAGATTCTGCGGGAGCGCGCCGACGCCGCGGTCGCGGTCATAGATGACTCGCCAACTGAGCGACGTTATTTCGTCGAGACACTGCTGGCAGACGCCCTGGTGTCTCGCCGAGAATACGAGCAAAACCGGGCCGTGGCAGATGAGGCACCTCACAATGCGGCGCAGATAGGAACGGTCGAGTGGATTCAGTGCTGCACGCTCCATAACACCTCCGAGCATCGCGCATGGGCACGTGCCCGTTTGAAGTTCACGCCAAAATCGGACGGCCCGGCCCAGGGGAGCCGTCAGCCGCCGCCCGTGTGCGGCTACGCACCAGTCGCTCTGCGAGCCGCTGGTCGCGGGCACGCCACATCGTGTCAACACATGACCGAAACTGACGCGCTGCAATGGCCCCTGAATGCGCGATTAGCGGTACGTATCTTGCTCCGACACGTAACGAGCACCCATTGCACACCTCCTGACTCGCCAGCGGTCGCAGTGCTCGCGGCTCGATACCGGCGATGGCGGTAGCGGGCAGGAGTTGGCGGCGGGCGGGCAGTCGCTCAGCTTGGAGGGGGTGAGCTTTTCTTGGCGGCAACTTGCTTTTTGACTCTCCGCCGTGCCAAAGATAGCTTTTCCACAAGTGTAGAAGAATGTCAACTACTGTAGGAGACGCCCTGTTCCGCTCCCGCCTCTCGCAAATCCTGCGACGATTCGGCTCGGTTGCCGAGTTGTCGCGAGCGGTGGGAGTTTCTGACAACGCGATCTACAAGTGGATCTCCGGGCGCGGCCAGCCGAGCGTAACGAACCTGGTCTCACTGGCGCGTGCCGGACGGGTCTCGGTCGAGTGGCTCGCAACCGGGCGCGAACCACCGGTGAGAGGCAAGGCGCGCGAGCAGGACATCGGTCACAGCGGGTATGTGTTCGTACCGCGCTACGACGCGCGGCTGGGCGCAGGGCGAAGCGGTTCGCTTCGCAGCGACCAGATCGTTGATCATTTGGCGTTCAAGGCCGACTGGGTGCGAGATCGACTCGGTGCGGACGCTCGCTCGCTGCTACTAATCGAGGCGACGGGCGATTCGATGTCGCCGACGTTTGATGATTTGGATCTACTTTTGGTGGATCTTGCCGAGCCGCGTTTCAAGCACGATGGAATTTACGTGATGCGGCGCAACGGGACTCTTTGGGTGAAACGGCTGCAGCGTCGCCCGGACGGAAAACTCATCATGCGCAGCGACAATCCAGCATATGCGCCAGCGGTGGTGACGCCCGAATCAGTGGGAATCATCGGACGAGTGATCTGGGTAGCGCGGCCGTTGTGATCGATGCGTGGTCGCGATGCACCCGACCGCG
>CAYSCX010000133.1:0-2706 GCA_964429575.1 uncultured Binatia bacterium (SeqCode)
AGGTGCGGGAACGAATTGAGAAGTTCGGGATTACGTTTTTCGCTCTCAACTTTCCAGTGCCGGACATGGTGGAGCTGTTTGCGAAAGAAATCATGCCGGAATTCGTGAAATAGCGAGTTGGGCGGCGAACTTGAGCAATTTGCTCCGGCGTAGAGACAGCGAAAACTACAGCCTGTAGTAGGGGTCGGTCGCGCATCCATACGAAAGCTGGGTTCGTTTTGTCTATTCTGGTTATTTTTTTCTGCACGGTCTCCGCGCCGCGGGTGCAATCGGGGAAGCGTCGCACAGCTCCCGGATTCCGTAAAGGCTGTACTAGTTCAGGGATGAAGAAGTTCATCCCTGAACTCGGCGGGGTCGCGGCGTAAGAGAAGAGGGAAAGGGGTGATCGTTGGGTTGTTGCGGCAGTATTCCTCGCTGCGCTCGGAATGACGGAGGGAGGCGGCATGCGTCGATCGACCCTCACCCGCGCGCGACTATTCGTCGCGGGCGACCTCTCCCGGCGCGTACGCTTAGCGCGCGGCGGCCTCTCCCAAGTCAGGGAGAGGGTCGCGAGCCGCGACTCCCAATAACAGGAAGTCGAAGGTTGACTGGAGGATCGTTCCCGTTGGTCGGTCGGGGTGGTTCGCAGGACAGAGAAGGGCGCACAGCCGTGCGCCCCTACGGAAGAGAGGGGTAAGAGCAAGGTGGTGAGCGACGAACGACCCTCACCCGACGGTTGCCTCGCGTTACTCGGCGACCGACGACCTCTCCCCCGGGGAGAGGTGAGGAAAAGAGATGCCCTCTCCCTCACCCTCTCCCAAGACAGGGAGAGGGGACAGAGAGAAGTGATCATTCGGCGAGCATCGAGTCGGGCTTGGGATAGCCGAGCGGCGTCAGGATCGCATCGATGGCGGCCAGTGCGGCGGCGGGCTGTTTCACGCCGTCATCAGCCGACTTGATTTCGCCGCGGATCGCGCGCAATGCACCGTCGAGCCGGCCCGACATCCAGATCACGAGCGCGAGTCCGCTCCATGGAACAAACAATCCGGCGAACGCGGCGAGCAGGATCATCCACCACGCGTAAGACTCGGCGCGGCCTGCGACGGAGAGCATCGATCCCAAGTCGGCGGAGACCAGGTCGGTAACGAGTTTGTGGAGCTCGCGGATGCGGGGCGCGAGAGCTTCATCGTCGGTCAGGACGCTGCGCAAGTCTTCGAACAATGGCTCGGCGAGCTTCGCGATCGCCTCGATCTTGGCGCCTTGCTCCTTGGTTTCAATCTCGTCGCGCGCGCTTGCGAGCAGCGAAACAAAACTGCGCTGCTGATCCTTCACGACCTGGCCGCCGTCGGGTTGGGTGCGCGCCCATTCCATTCGATACAGCGCGACGTCCATGTCCTGCGCTGCGCGAAGCGCGGCGATTTGGTTTTCGTAGAGGTAGGCCGGAGTTGCGCCGAAACCGTAGAGGCTCAGCGCGAGCACCGGAGTCGCGAGCAGGAGCAGCGCAGGGGCGAGTGCGCCGGCGAGCCTTAGCTTGGTGACGATTTTCAACGTTCGCATTTGGGTTTCTCAGTTGTCAGTTTCGGCGGGGTGTAGATTCCGCGTCGTTGAACAGGGCGCGGCAATCGCGCGGCGGGTCGGAGCGCGCACAATCGCAAAGATGCACACGCGATGCGTGGAAAGGCAACGGGCTATCGTGCGATGATGACGCGCGATGGAGTTCGCCGACCGGCTCGACGACGCGATTCGCCGCAAGCGCTCCGTAGCCGTGCTCGGTGTGGACCCGCAGCTCGACACCAAAGACACACCCGGCATTCCGAAGGGTTCGACGCTCGCGCGATTCTGCTGCGAGATTGTTGAGGCGTGCGCGCGCTCAGTGGTCGCGGTGAAGCCGCAGCTTGCATTTTTCGAGGCGCGCGGCGTGGACGGAATGCTCGCGCTGGCGGAGGTGCTCGCGACGGCGCGGCGCTGCGGCCTGATCTCAATTGCCGATGCGAAGCGCGGCGACATCGGATCAACCGCGGAGGCATACGCACGCGCTTACCTCGGCGACGGGGAGTTCGGGTGCGACGCGGTGACAGCGAATCCGTATCTGGGCACCGACTCGATCGCACCCTTCCTGATGCACATTCGCGCAGGGCGCGGCGTGTTTGTGATCGTGAAGACGTCGAATCCGTCTTCGGGCGAGTTTCAGGATCTGGTGGCGGGTGGCGCGCCGCTTTGGGAGGCGGTCGCGCGGCGGGTGCATGGATGGGGCGGCGACTTTGTCGGCAAGTCGGGACTGAGTTCGGTGGGCGCAGTGGTTGGCGCGACGTATCCGGAGCACGCGCGGCGGGCACGGGAGCTGATGCCCGACGAGTTCATCCTCGCGCCGGGGTATGGGGCGCAGGGAGCGGGTGCGAAGGAGGCGGTCGCCGCGGCGCGGAGCGACGGTCGCGGAGTGATCGTCAATTCGAGCCGGGGCGTGATGTATGCGTACCTGAAGAGAAACGGTGTCGCGCCGGCAGAGGCTGCGGCGGAGGCGGCGGAGGAGATGAGAGTCGCGCTGAATGGAGCGTTGGGGGTGAAGGGGTGAGGAGAGTGGGCCGCGGCGAGCGCCCACGCAGTCACCCTGCGCGCAGATTTCACGGCGGTGATGAAGGGCTACGCGCGCTCAGGAGCGCATCAGCTCGGCCTCGTCCTGCGCGAGCTGCGCGTACACCTCGCGATCGATCGCGCGGTACTTCTCCA
>CAYSCX010000134.1:0-2503 GCA_964429575.1 uncultured Binatia bacterium (SeqCode)
TGCACTTTGAGCAGGAAATGCACCAACTCGTCGTGGCCCAACTGGCCGCCGGGACTGAGGACCTCGACCAGCTCCTCGATGAGGCTCGGGAACTTCTCGCTCGGGATGTAGTAGTTGGCCCACCCAAAGTTGCAGTGCCGATGGAGAATCTTCGCGATGGTCTTTTCCAGAAGTTCGCGGCGGTCCTGAGGCTGTTTCACTTCGTCGTTCAAACTTGAAATCTCCCGGCTGCGCGATGCGGCCCGTCAGGCAGGTTTGCGTTGAATACTACCTAACCCCTAACCCCTTCCCTAAAGGGAAGGGGAACCGAGGATTTTCGCGCTATCACAAGCCGATTCAAAGCAATTCCGCGAACTCCCTAGTCAGGCAGGTTTGCGTTGCGATTCGACCGCGGATTCTTCCTGCGCCCATTCGATCTTGTGGTAGTCGAACCGCATCCCCTCGATCACGTTGAACTTGATGATCTCGAAGTACGGCGAAAGATCAAAGTCGCGAGGCGTGATGAGCGTGGGCGAGACGTGCCGCAGGATGCCATACGGGCGCACGCTGCGGGGGGTTCGAATCGGCCAGATTCGCGCGCCACGCCGCGTCGATGCGGACTGGTCCGGATACTCCGCAAATCGCGGCGCGATTGGAAACTTGACGCGCGCGAAGCACGACGCGATCAGACTCGAGCAGATGACTTGGGTCGGCTCGCCGCTGCCGAACTGCAATGCTTGGCGGCGCAAGCGGCGCGGAATCAAGCTCACCGGGAGGAAGTAGCGCAAGAGGTCGAAGATGTTTCTCAGATCGTAAGTCGAGCCGACGCTCCTGAGCGCCTCGTCGAGCACTTCGGGCAAATCCGACGCGGTCAGGTTGTACGGTCTGCACACGCGAATGTTGAAGTCCTTGTACTTGGCGAGAGGCGAGAGCACGACACCCGATTCGACCAGCGCCTCGACCATCAAGTGGTCCGCATCGTCGCCGAATTTTTCGCGGTACTCGTCGCGAATGTTCGGGTCGCGCCTTAGCGGCTCGTCGCCGACGTACAGCGCCGAATGCGACCACGAACTTTGCGTCAAGTACTTGATGCACTCGCTGATGCGCTCGTTGCCCTCGACCAAAATAACGTCGCCCTTGCGGATGTACCGCTTGAGGCGCGTCATGTCGTTGGGGATGTTGAGCTGGTAGCGCTTGAGCGGCTTGGTCAGCAGGCCGACGAAGAATCGCATGATTGCGCGACGGCCTCGTGCAATCGGTGTCGGTGGGACTGGCGTACTCATTGGCGCGGAGCGCCACACGGCGTCTAACTCAAATATAGCTTAACCCCGCCAAGCGCAGAAGCATCAGACGCGCCAGCAGGCGGAGCCCGGTTGGGGCGCACGGAATCGCGCCTTAAGAGGTTTCGGTGAATCGCGCCACCCGAAAGGAGGCGGACCAGTCTGCGGAGCAATGCGCGCGAGTCAGATCTTGAACTGCCCGACCACGCCGTAGAACGGCACGTCGAGCGTGGCCTGTTCGGGATCGTCCGTCTTGATCGCGAGTTTGCCGCGCACCTGCCCGTCGGGAGTGCCGCGCTTCAACACAACCGTAATCTTGTATTCTTTGCCCGGCGTCACGGGCTGTGCCGACGCGACCACACTCTGCGTGCTGCTCGCGACGTCGAGCACTTTGATCTTGCGCGAACTTCGGTTGGTCAGACGGAGAATGCGCACCACGTCCTGCCCGCGCGGCGCGATACCGAACGACACCTGCGCGGGGTCGAGGCTCAGGTCGCCCTGAATCGAGCCGAACACGCTCACGTTGATCGGCACGCGGTTGGTGGTCACCTTGATCGTATCCTCGAACGGCCCCACCGGCATGGTCGGCAACAACTCGACTTTCAACATCGCGCCGGGCTTCGCGTCGGTGCGCGGCAGCTGCGTCACCTTGATCGAATTACTGGTGTTGGAGAGCGGGCCGACGTCAAACTTCTTGCCGCCGAGAAGATCGCTGATAACGACCTCGCGCGTCACCGCGGTGCCCTTTGTCACCTTGCCGAATGCGATCTCGGCCGGAGTCGCCGCCACCTGCTGCTTGATGGTCCCTTGAATCGTGAATATCGCCTGCGGATTCGCCGGGTCGTTAGTGATCGCTGTGATGGTGCGGACCTGGTGGCCCTTTTGATGGCGCGTGTCGAACGCCGCCGCGATTTCAGCTTCCTCGCCCGGCGTCAGCATGCTGCGCGTCGGCTCCGCGGCGGTGCATCCGCATGACGACTTAACGCCGCGAATCACGAGGTTCCCCTTGCCGACGTTCTTGATACGGAAAACGTGGCGGATCATCTCGCCTTCGAGCGCGCTGCCGAAGTCGAACACCGGATTGATCGCTTCAAGTTTCGGTTGCAGCCCCGGCACCGGCGGACTCTCGCCCGGCGCGCGCCGCGTGACAGGCGCCTGCGCGCGCGCTGGGGCGGTGAGCGCTGCCACGCAACCAATGATCAGGAATGCCGCGAGAATGCGTCGCATCTTGAAACCTCGAGTAT
>CAYSCX010000135.1:0-2444 GCA_964429575.1 uncultured Binatia bacterium (SeqCode)
GCGACGGCGCGCGTGGGTGCGCGGTCGCGCTGAAGGTGCGTCGCGTCGAAGCGGAGCCGCCCGCGGTGAAGCAATAGCCAGCGATCGAGCGCCCGCCGTAGCGGGAGCGGTCGCGAGCCGCGACTCCCAATGGCATGAAGTGGAATGGGCGCCGACAGATCGCTCCCGTTGGTCGGGACGGTGAGAAGAAAACAGAGAAGGGCGCACAGCCGTGCGCCCCTACGCGGACAGGGAGGGGGGAAAGAGAAGGGCGCAGGAAGAATCGGGATTCTTCGCTCCGCTCTGAATGACAGAAGGGGAAGGGCTCTGAACGACAGAGGGAGGTAGGTGGCAAGCGACAAACGACCCTCACCCGCCGGTTGCCTCGCGTTGCTCGGCGACGGGCGACCTCTCCCCCGGGGAGAGGTAAAGAAAGAGGGCGCACAGCTGTGCGCCCCTACGGAAGAGGGAGAGCGCGCGAAGGGCAGGGAGTTCGGCGCGGGCAGGCGCAGCTACCCGTTTAGTTCGTCGAGCAGCGCATTGGCGTCCTTCAGGTCGGCAGTGTCGAAGCCCTCGGTGAACCAGGCGTAGATTTCGGTGAGCATCGCGCGCGCTTGTGGCCACTCCCAGCGCGCCGTGAAGTAGCCGCCGCAGCGCCGCACGCCGTCGAGCCGCGCAAACACGTCATCGATCGTCAAGATCGTCGTCGTCTTTTGCGGCCTCCGCTTCCTCATTGCGCCCCACCAAATCCGAAAGCACGCGCGGGATGATCTCGCTGATGTGCGTCATGCCGGCGTCCCGCGCAGCGCGCCGCATCGCTTCTTGATCGGATTTGTTCTGCTCGTTCCGTACGGGGCGCCAGAACCATCCATCGGGTGTGAGTAGCCACAGGCCGTCGCGCCCGAGCACGGTAAGGCCATGCACGCCGTACTTCGGCGTCCGCTCAAGAAGCCGCAGCCAATCGATTAGCTGCTCGGGCGTGATGCGAGGCTTGCCGGCGACAATGAAGTGTCCGCCCGTTCCTTGAGTCAGCGCACGAAGCACCCAGTCGCGGCCGACGCGAAGCAGGTCCGCGATTTCATCGACGGTAAGAAATGGTCGCGCGACGACGCTCACACGGCGTCGAATAGCACGACCTCCGACGCGCGGACCGAAGTTGGTCTCAAAAGTCGGGGTTATCCCCGCGAAGCGGAAGAATGGCGGCTACTAAGCGACCGGCACAGCGACGAGCCACGAACCGTCTCTAACCAGCCGAACCTTCTTGGCACGAGCGAGGCGTAACAGAGCCAGGTAGCTAGACAATGCCTTGCAGACGGCCGCAGTCGCGGGGTAGCGGGCTGCTCCGCCACCGGTCGCGATCTCTCCGAGTACGCGATCAGATATGCGTTTGACTTGGTGAGGCTTCAGCTCGTACCCGAGATCGGGAAGTGAGAGAAGCTGCGCGACAGGTCGGTAACTGGGAACGCGCGCGGGCACGAAAAAGGTCTGGTAGAGAAGCGCCGAGAGAGCGACCAGGTCGTCAAGTGCCTCCCGTGATTCCGGTCGCCCTCTCTCGCTCTTGCGATAGGCATCCTTGTAACTGCGCAAAGCGTTCTCGGTCAGCTCGATTAGGCCATCTTCCCAGTCCATCCAAGCTTTGCGCTCGGCCGCCGCGCGGTTGGGGTTTGCCAAGTCTGAGCGCCGCCACGCCTTCGCCTGCCTCAGTTGCACGGCGAGCGCTCGGCGGACGGGTCGGAGATCGCGAGCGAATTGCTCCCAAGCATTACGGCGCAACGCATATTCGATGAATACCGGCAGACACTTCGCGACCAGCGACAGCAATGTCGAGCCTCGCTTCAGCGTCTCGATCATCCTGGCGCCTTCTCGGTAGCGTCGGCTGCGAACGTGCTCACGCATCACGCGCTCCGCCTCGCGCTTGAACAACTCCGGCGGAGGCTGCGGAATGATCTTGGGATCGAATACGGGTTGCGCGCGCCGCGAAAGTCCGGTAGCCGTACGCATCGAGCCACGCGATCTCATCACTCGTTCCGGCTCATCTCCTGACCCCGCGCCCGTCACTGGCGCGGGGTTTTTCCTGCTCCCATCATCCACGCCGTCGCCGCGCGCTCAACCTCGCCGCGCGATCTCCATGCACATGCCTGTGCAGAGCTTCATCGGAGCACACGGGAAGTCACGCGGCCCATGAAAACGGCCGTCAAAGTACTCGATGCTGCGAAGACAGCCGCTCACGTCTCCGACATTGAGAACTCGCCCAAGCGCGCGGCCCGCGTCTCAGCGCCAGCCGCTACTCACGACGACGGGCTGGCAATCAGCTTGGGCTGCCTCTGCGGGTCGCGATCCTGTCCGCGTAACAGCCCGATCGGCGGCGCCCGGTCCTTTTCTCTACTCAGGATTCCAAGCAGAGGGTCGTTGGAGGCGGCGACCGGACTCGAACCGGTGAATGGAGGTTTTGCAGACCTCTCCCT
>CAYSCX010000136.1:0-2306 GCA_964429575.1 uncultured Binatia bacterium (SeqCode)
GGTTCGCGGTCGCAATCGCCATCGGCGTTGCCGCCGGCATCGTTCCCGCGGTCACTTCGATGCGCGCGAACATCGTGGCTTCGCTCCGCGCCGTCGCGTAATCCGCTCGGAATCCCGGCTCCCTACCTCTCCCCGCGGGAGAGAGCATGCCCTGAGCCTGTCGAATAGCAGCCACTCTGTCCCCTCTTGTCTTGGGAGAGGGTGAGGGAGAGGGCGCACTCCTCACCTCTCCCACCGGGAGAGGTCGGTGGACGAGCGCCCTCCACGCGCCAAACCCAATTTGTCATTCCGAGCCGAGTGAGCACGCACGCGTAACGTGCCGTGCGAACGACGCGAGGAATCCCGGCGCGCCTCGCGCACCTCAAGCCGCGCAAGTTGCCACCGAGACCTCACCGCCAGTCGAAGTCCTCCGGCGGCCGGTCCTCGAATCGTGGCAGCGCGGCGTGGGCGAAGCGGCCCCGCTATTGGGTTGAGCAGGCTCTAGACGATGAGACGGGTTGCTCAGCGACTATGACTACCGAGGGCGCGCGCGTTCCGGTAAAGTGCGGAATTGACCCGCCGGGTACGAATCCAGCATGAGGTGAGTACGGTGGCGATCGACTGTCCACACTGTCAATCGCGAGTTCCTAAGAGCCCAAAGCTTGTTCTAGCGAGGGTGCGAACCGCGCGCGGCGTGGAAATCCTCGGCGGATACGATCAAGATCGGGCGCTTGTTGAATCAAGCAGACAGCCGATGGATGCCTACTTCATGGCGATTTCGACGCCCTACGTGATCATCCAATGTGTTGAGTGCAGGAGGGACTTCATTTGCGAGGAGAAGAGCGATGCCGTGGTCTGGCCGCTGCCGGGACTAGCAGTACCTGACGAAGTGCCGAAAACGATCAGTAAAGTCCTGGGCGAAGCCAAAATCGCGCATGCCGTCCGTGCGGAAACCGCCGCGCTGCTCGCGGCGCGAACCGCACTGATTAGAATGCAGCGCGATCTCAAGTGCACTCGAATCGACGAGCTGGTGAGCCGCGGTACCATTACACCCGGCCTCGCTCAGCAGGCACACGAAATTCGCCTGTGGGCGAATGCGACTGGGCACGACGAGGTACCCGACGATATGCCGTCCACCGAAGACGTGGATCAGTTGCTCGAATACATCGACATTCTATTCGATACGATTTTCGTACAACCGAAGAAGCTCGCGGCGCTGCGAGACAAGCGCGTCAATACAGCGAAGCGTACTGGCGAATCGTGATGTCGGCTCGGTAAGGTTCCGCGCGGGCCTCAACCGCCCCCTCTGACTCCGCAGCCCTCACCGCCAGTCGAAGTCGTTCGGGGGGCGGTCGTCAAACCGAGGCAGCGAGCCGGTCACCTCGAACCACGGCGCTCTCGACCCTTCGAAAATCCAGCCGACCACTCGCGCGTCGAGCGCAACGTCGAAGATTCCAGCCGCCATGCACATCTCCGCATCGCCTGACGGCCCCGGCGGCAGCGGCGCCGGACACCCGCACCTCGAACAAAACTGCGTCGTGAAATACTGGGACTCCGGCACCTTGTACGACCTCACCAGCTCGCGCCCGCGCAACACCCGGACCGCATCGACTGGCACGTGCAGGCAGCTATCGTGCGCGCTGCCGGTCGCCTTGCGATCGCGCGAGCACAGACAATTGTGAATCGTCTCCAGTTTCCCAGCGACTTCGTACGTGACTGCGCCGCAAAGGCAGCTCGCGCGCGCCGGTCCCTCCACCGCGTCGCCGGTCGGGGCGCAATCCGTCAGACCCTTGAACTCCGCGGACGACCCTTCGAACCGCGGAAGATCGTCCGTGATCGCGTGCCAGTTCGCCTTCGATGCGACCTGCAGATGCGCCGACGGACGCACGCCGGGATCGTCATCGAGCGATCCGGCCGGCACTACGATACTGTCGGCACCCGCTTTGGGAGCCGGAGACCCGCAGCGAGCGCAGAATGCTCTGCTGTGCCCTGCCGACGACTGGAACTTCGCAATGAACGACTCGCCGCGCGTCCACCGAAATCCGTCGGCCCCCGCTGCGAGCCAGGTGGCGAACGCCGCGCCGGATTCCTTGCGGCAGCGCGCGCAGTGACAGAACCACATCGGTCCGACGATGCCCGAAATCTCGTACGCCGTCGCGCCGCAAAGACAACTGCCGCGGATCACGGCCGCCTAGCAGGGTGTTGAGAAAAGCTTTGCATACCAAATTGGCATCGACCTTGTTCTCAACGCCCTGTGTGAAAACTGGCCGCTTTCCTTATCTTCTCCCCCTCCGGGGGAGACGCGAGAGAGGGAGCAGGCTGTTGAA
>CAYSCX010000137.1:0-2298 GCA_964429575.1 uncultured Binatia bacterium (SeqCode)
CAAGCTCGCGAGACCAGTACGCGGCGCGGGTCCGGGCCGCTATCCACTCATCTCACGAAGCATCTCGCTCGAGTGCGTGACCGACGACGGCGCTGAGATCTGCGCAACGGCCCGCAGTCTGCTCTCGGCGCTCAAGCGCCGCGACATGATCCGGCTGATCGGCGTCCAAGTTCACAACCTGGAGCACGACGATTCGTCGCAGCTTGGACTGTTCGACGCGCTGCCGGATGCACCGACCAAGCGTCAGCGGCTGAATCGCGCGCTCGACAAGGTGGCTCAAAAGTTCGGCGACGACGCGGTGACGCGCGGGCTCGCGCATGCCGAGCGCGCCGCTCCGACCACGCGCGTGAAATGATCGCCTAGGTTCGTATCTCGCCGTCTTGACAGGACACGCGCGAGGCTGAATCTATCGCGCTATGCGAAATTTACGCATCGTCGCGGCGGTCCTCGCGGTCGCCTTCGTCGTCATCCTCTGGCGCCTCTCCGGCAACGAGCTTGGCGCCCCTGCGCACACGGACCTCGAGCTTCGAGGCGGGATTCCGGCGACACTGTACTTGCCTGGAAAGGAAGCAGTGTTCTTCGAAGCGCTCCCCGCCAACGAGGCGAACCCGCGCCCCGCGGTGGTGGTCGTTCACGGGTATACCGCCGATCGGGCGATCATGAGCACGCTTGCCCGCCGACTCGCGAATAATGGCTACGCCGCGCTCGCGATTGATCTTCATGGGCATGGCGCAAATCGAAACGCGTTCGCTCCCGAGTTCGGCAGCCCCAGCGAAATCGCACGCGATGTCAGAACGGCCGTCGAGTACCTTCGTGGCCTGTCATACGTGGATTCGTCGAAAATCGCGGTGATGGGACACTCGATGGGAGCTGGCGCGGTGCTTGAACACGCGAGCCGTGACCTGAAACTCAGCGCTTCGGTTATGATATCCGGCGGCTTCTCGTTGCCTCGCGGTGCGCATCCGAAAGACGCGCTCTTCATCTTCGCTGACGGCGATCCCGATTTCATCAAGGCCTCATCCAAGCGTATCGCGGCTCAGATCGCAGGGGTCGCTCCGATCGAACTCGGCAAGACCTACGGCGATGGCGCGCAGGGCACGGCGGTGCGCGCCGTTGAGCTAACCGGTGAGGACCACGTGTCGATCATCACGTCGGAGCCAGCCGCGCAGCAGATGATCGCGTGGCTCGATTCGTCCTTCGCAACGCCGCGCACCGCGCCGATCGAGCTGGCTGATCCGCGTGGAGTTTGGGTGCAGCTCAGCGGCATCATTTTGCTTTTCTTGTTGGTCGCGGTCGGACGGATCGCGGGCGACCTGGCGCCGACGTGGATACGCCGACCCGCGGGCGCTGAAGCGTGGCTGTCGCTGGTCGCGGTCGCCGCGGCATTGCTCATCGCGATGCCGTTCGTCGCAGCGATGCCGCCGGCGGGATTCATCCCGCTTGAAGTCGCAAATGTTCTGGTGTCTTGGTTCCTGGTAGCCGGTGCGATCCTGCTTGTTGGGCTTGCGCTGACCGGACGACTCGACTGGTCGACGCTCGCGGAGAATCGGCTCGCTACCTTGTTCGCCGCGTTGGTCGGTTTCCTGGCGATTTACCTGATGCGCGCGCCCGCCGGCGTGGTACTACATCGTCTCGTTCCGACGCCCGAGCGGCTGATTGCGCTGATCGTTTGCGCAGCGCTCATGCTGCCGTTCTTTCTTGCCTTCGAACTGTTGCTCCGCCGCGGCGGAATCGTCACGTCAACCGCGATTGGCTTGAGCGGGCGCGTTGTGACACTCGCGCTGATTTGGATCGGTGTGATCGCCGGGGTTCTGCCATTCGTAGTGATGCTGATTCTGCCCGTGCTGGTGATGTTGTTTGTCGCGATGGAGATATTCGCAGCAGCCGCCTACTCAGCCTCGGCGAATCTGCTCATGATCGCCGTGGTCGAGTCGATGTGGCTCGCGTGGGTTGTCGCGGTGTTGATGCCGATTACGATGAAGCTCTAGCCGTCGCGCCGCAGGACGGCGCTTTGACCGGCTGTGGTGATGACGCATAATACAAAGTCCGGACGAACCTTTGGTTGCGTCCCTGCGCATGCCGGCTCAAACACTTTTCGAAAAGATCTGGAATACTCACATCGTTCGCGAGGCGGTGGGCGAACCGGCGTTGCTCTATATCGACCTGCACCTTGTCCACGAGGTGACCTCGCCGCAGGCATTCGAGGGTCTGCGTACGACCGGACGCAAGGTGCGCATGCCAGCACGGACGTTTGCCACGCTGGATCACAACATCCCGACTACCGATCGCGGCAAGCCG
>CAYSCX010000138.1:0-2274 GCA_964429575.1 uncultured Binatia bacterium (SeqCode)
CGCTCAGAAAGGCGACCAGGTGCTCGCCCTTGAGCGGCATGTGCACGTACTGAAGCTCGGCGAAGCCCAGGTAGCCGCCCTCCATGACGCCGCCGGCGGTGTGGACGTTGACGTGACTGCCGAGCGGCGAGTCCTGCTCGCCCCGCTCGTTGAGCCGGTAGGAGTAGAAGTCGCGCACGTAGCGCGTGAGCCCCTCGTCCGTAACCGAGTAACGCTCGGCATGCGCCGGCGTCAGGTTGCCGAGCAGCAGGTTGAGCGAATCGATTGCGGCGACCGCGTGGCCCTGTCCCATTAGCCACGATCGTGTGGTCCCGGTCAGAGCGTTTACCGCCATGTAACCCGCGTAGGCGGGCACCATGTTGAGCGCGCCGCCGGTGTGGCCCTCGGGCTCGGGCTTGAAGTCATCGGGCGCAAGTTCACGCCCGTCCAGATAGACGCGGCGCGCATAGGTTGCATGCACGACCAGCCACATTGCTGCGGAGGCGATATGATCGGTGGCCGCCAGCACGTCGTACGGGTCGGCGCCGTCACCCGCGATGCTGCGCGCGCGCAGCTCGGAGACCATCGCATGCACGCGAAGCTGCGTCTCGGGCTGGTGTTCGATCGTGCCGTAGCCCGCGGCCCAAGCCGCAAACTTCGGGTCCGACGCGCGCAGGCGCTCGACCATTTCGATGGTGGGTTGATCCGGTTCGGTTTGTATCGGACTCACTGCTTCTCCTCCGAATCGAGTGACCGGGCAACGCCCGCGGCGTCTCCCTTGACAAGCGCCGCCGCGGCGCGCGCCATGTAGAGTTCTTCGTCGAGCGGAATGACGTACACCTTGATGCGCGAGGCGTCGGACGAGATCGCGCCCTCGCGCCCGTTCGCCGCACGGTTGCGCTGGTCGTCGAGCATCACACCGAACCCCTCGAGTCCCGCGCAGATGCGAGTGCGCAACCACTCGGCATGCTCGCCGATGCCGCCGCCGAAGATGATCGCGTCGGCGCGGCCGAGCGTCGCCAAGTACGCGCCCACGTACTTGCGCGCGCGGTGACAGAACATCTCGATCGCGAGCGCCGCGCGCGCGTTTCCGTCGAGCTCGGCGCGGCGCACGTCGCGCATGTCGCTCGAGATTCCGGAGACGCCGAGCAGGCCGGATTCGCGGTTCAGGATCCGCTCGACCTCCGCCGGCGTGAGGTTCTCGCGCTCGGCGAGCCGCGTGATGATCGCCGGGTCGATATCGCCCGATCGCGTCGCCATCATCAGTCCCTCGAGCGGCGTGAGCCCCATCGAGGTGTCAACCGACCTCGCGCCCCGGATCGCCGTGACGGAGCACCCTGCGCCGAGATGGAGTGTGACGAGGTCGAGCTGCGCGGCGGGTGTGGCGCTCAGCTCGGCGTACCGATCCATCATCCAGGCGTGTCCGATTCCGTGGAAACCGTAACGCCGGATCCCGTGGCGCTCGGCAAGCGTGTGAGGGATTGCGTACGAGCGCGCGTGCGCCGGCAGGGTCCGGTGGAACGCGGTGTCGGCGATCACGGCCACCGGCAACCGCGGCAGGCGTTCTTGGAGCGCGCGCACGACGGCGATCGCGGGCGGGTTATGCAGCGGCGCGAACTCGCTCGCACGCTCTAGTGCGCGCATCACCTCCGAATCGACCAGCCGCGGCGCAACGAGCTCATCCCCGCCATGCACGATTCGATGCGCGACCGCGTCTAGGCGCGCGATTTCGCCGGGCAATGCCGATTCGATCCATTCCACAGCGATCCGCGCCGCCTCGGCGTGATCATGCACCGGGCGCGAGCCGCTGATGCGTGCACCGCTGCGATCGAAGAATGTGTGCGAGGCGTTGGGGCCGATCTCTTCGACCACGCCGCGGACCAGGGTGCCGCGCCCTGGGAGGGCCGGATCTAGGGCGATAAGATCGAACTTGAGCGAGGAGCTGCCGCAGTTGAAGACCAGGACTTGCATCGAGGGTACCAACAGCGCCGCGCGCGTGAGCAGATTCGCGAGACCGGTGCCCGGCAGCGGCAAAGACAAGCGGCCGCGATCGCGCGCGGCAACTCGATGAGTCTAACATCCGCGCGTGCTGTGCCAAGCCCGCGCGTAGCAAACTACCGGCGCGGCGCCTTGGCGGGCCGTGCCACGCGCATGCGGGCGTCGAGCACTATCGCGCCTCTGCCGGGCGCTAGCACACGGACCGGATTCAAATCGAGTTCCGCGAGTTCAGGTACAACCTCGACGAGCGCCGATACTTTGCAAATGACTGATTTAAGCGCCTCGCGGTCGCCGGGC
>CAYSCX010000139.1:0-2268 GCA_964429575.1 uncultured Binatia bacterium (SeqCode)
CCAAGCCATCACCGGCGCCTCTTGACCTCCCGCACCTCGATGCATATCGAATCGATCATGGCCGGGACTTTTCTTCGCGAGCGCGCGCTTGAACTTTGGCAGGAAGGCTTCGCCCATCACGCGCGCCAGGACCTCGCGCGCGCAATCGAGTTGTACACTCGCTCGATCGAGATGTGCCCGACCGCGGAAGCGTACACGTTCCGGGGCTGGGCGTATCACGGCCTTGGCCGCCTCGATGAAGCAATCGGCGAATGCAAGCGTGCGATCGAAGTCGATCCGACGCTCGGAAATCCCTACAACGATATCGGCTCGTATCTCATCGCTATGGGCAAGTATGACGGCGCGATCGAATGGCTCGAAAAAGCGAAACTGGCGCCCCGCTATGAACCGCGTCACTTCCCGTACATGAATCTCGCGCGCGTGTACGCGGCCAAGGGGATGCTCACGCAGGCGATACGCGAACTCGAGCAAGCGCTGCGCATCCAACCCCGCGACGCGGCATGCCTCCAGATGCTCGCGCAGCTGCGCGGGGCGCTCAACTGAGAAAGCACTACTTTCCCAATCGCCAATATGCTCGCTGCCGGCGATACCGCCCCCGATTTCGCTCTCCCGTCGCACGACGCTTCGATAGTGCGGCTTCGCGATTATCGTGGCCGCCGCGTGCTTATTTGGTTCTTTCTCGAAGCCGGCACGCCCGGGTGCCGCGATGAGGGTTGCGGATTTCGAGATCACAGCGAGTACTTCGATGATGCGGCCATTCAAGTCCTTGGCATCTCCTTCGATCCAATCGAGCGCAACGCGTCTTTCGCGACGAAGTACGGCTTTCAATTTCCTTTGCTGAGCGATCTCGACCGCGGCGTCGCGCTGGCATACGGCGCATGCGACAGTCCGAAGGCACATCAGCCTGCGCGAGTATCATTTCTGATCGATGCCAAAGGAGTCGTGGAGCGCGTCTACGACCAAGTTGATCCGCGCGATCACGCCGCGCGGGTTCTTGCCGGCATCCTTGGCGTCTGACAGGGTGATTTGTTGTCGCCTCCGATGCCCATCCGCGCGATTCTATTTGATCTTGACGAGACGCTGATGGAGGAGGGCGGCTCCGATCGCGTCGCCGGCCTCGTGACCGCGGAATTCGCCAGCGCGCGTGTTGGAGTTGAGCCAGCCGCGCTCTACCGCGCGCTGGTCGTGAGATCGGCAGAGAGGTGGCGCGCCGGACCTGCGTTCGAATACTGCCGTACGATTGGAATCAGTCCTGCCGAGGGGCTTTGGGGCGGCTTTGGCGGTGCTGGCGACGGTCTCGCCACCTTGCGTGAGTGGGTACCGCGCTATCGAGTTGATGCGTGGACGCGTGCGCTCGGCGACCTCGCGGTCAGTGACTCGGCATTCGCGTCGGACCTTGCCGGGATGTTTGTGCGAGAGCGTCATGCGCGCCACGTCGTTTACCCGGAGGCGCTCAATGTACTCGAAACACTAGTTCAGAAGTATCCGCTCGCGCTTGTCACCAACGGCGCTTCTGAAATCCAGCGTGAGAAGATCGCACGCTCCGGTCTCGGCCGCTTCTTCCGCCACATCCTGATCTCGGGCGAGGCCGGGGTCGGCAAGCCCGACCGCGGGATCTTCGACCTCGCTCTGTCGGCGCTCGGCGTTGAGCCGCGAGCTGCGGTTATGGTGGGCGACAATTTGAGCCGTGATGTTCGTGGCGCGAAAAGCGCGGGGATCGCAGCCATCTGGGTCAATCGCAACACAGGGCTCCGCCCCGACCTCGCGAATCAGCCCGACGCCGAAGTCCCGAATCTCGCCGGTCTCGATCGAATCGTGCTCGAACTAAGCACGCGAGCGTAAAGCCAACCGAGTCTCTCGGAGCTGAACCGTAATATCGCGCGCTAGGTAGCGCGCGACGTGGCCAATCGCAGCGCATCGACAATGGCGCGTATCTCAGATTTCGATCCGACATCGCGATGGCGCCGTGGCAATCGCACGGCGTGTCACGGGGCGCGCAAGGGCGTTGTCAGCGTTCGATCTGTCATTTCGCAGGTCGTTTGCGATGGCTCGCCCCTTGCTCGGTGGACATTGGGGGTTTCTATCGGGGGCGGGGCGCTCCACGGGTCGGACCGGGGAACACGCGAGGCGAAAGGTTGGACGAACATCGGACGCACAGTCCGCCGCGTCCGCTCGTGCGCGACGAGCACGGGATAGCGCGCGACCCGGACACAGAGTGGCTCGGACTCGAGCGCCTCGGCGCATCCGCGGAGCACGTGGGGGGGATGG
>CAYSCX010000140.1:0-2251 GCA_964429575.1 uncultured Binatia bacterium (SeqCode)
CTCGGCGGCGGTGAAGATCTCCTCGCCTTCGTCGGCGCATTCGCCGAGTTCGGCTGCGATACGCCAGATCGCGCGGCCGCTGATTTGGAGTTTCTTCTCGTCGCCTTGCGCGAGCGGGCGTCCGACCAGGAATCGCGCCGCCAGCTCGGCCTCATCGACGTCGAGCCGCGCGAGAAACTCGCCGACCGTCTCGGCCATCTGCGTGCGGCTTTGCGTCTGCGCGAGCGACTGGCAGACGAGCGCAAATTCCAGAAACGACGCCACGCAGGGAAGTTAAGCCGCGAAGGCACGCGCCGCGCAACCGTCCACGATGTTGCAGTTCCGCCGGAGATCGCGCTAACCGATAGTCATAGCTCTCAGGCAGAACGGGGAGCATGCCTAACTCGATGATCAACCGACGGCGCGCCGCGCTCGCCAGCCTTCTGGCGGCGATGATTGCAAGCTCCTGCGGCGTGGTGATTCCCAACCCGCTGCGCCCGCCAATCGGCTACGGGCCGATCGCGTTCGGCCCGGATCTCAGTGACCTGCCGACTGATCCGACTCTCGAGCAACAAGTCGCGGCTGGTCGCCGGCAAGTTGAATTGTTCAAGAATATCGATTCAACGCTCGATGCGAACCGCGAGTTCCTCGCGTACGTGAAGAGAATCGTGGCGAGGCTCGTAGAGCATAGCGAGCGCAGGCCGCCGTACCCGATCGAGGTGCATGTTGTCACCAAGTACGGCTTTCCGATTATGCCATTTCCTGGCGGGCAGGTCGTCGTGTCGGAGAATGTACTCGGACTGGTCAAGAACGAAGCCGAACTCGCTGGGATGATCGCGCATCAACTTTCGCATGAGATCGACAATGACTTTGAACTGTTCTGGCGCATTTACCAGACCGGACAACCCGCGACGGGCACAAAGCAATGGCGCGCCGAAATCACCCGCGCCGAGGAACGCGCCGACGCGTCGGGCGCGCGGATGATGTTCGAGGCTGGCTGGGATCCCAATGCGATGCTGAAGTTGCTAAGCGAATTTCTCGACCGCCAAATCGACGTCGGCACGATCCTGGAGGGACCGCGAATGGAACGAATACCAAGAGCGCGGATCGAGAAGCTCGCCGCGTTCATCAGCACGCTTCCCGCGAAGCCGGAATTGACGCGCGACTCGCCGCAGTTCGCAATGTTCGAAGAGGAATTCTGGAAGCAGGGCGCGGGAGCGGAGGCTTTGCAGAAGCGTCAAAAGGCGGCCACCGAACCGGCATTTGGTGTACTCCCCGATGACGAACTCGCCGATCTGCCGCTCAATCCAACCCCCGAGGAACAAGTCACCTTCGCAAACAAGGAGCTGGAACTAATCAAGGCTCGCGAACCGACACTCGACTCGAAGCACGAAATGGTCGCCTACTTCAATGACATCGCTCACCGGCTGCTCGAACACAGCCCGAAGCAGCCGCCGTACAAGATCACCGTCCACGTGTCGAGCCTTCCGGTGACGAATGCTTTCGCATCGATGGGTGGAACCATCGTCGTCTACGAACGGCTTATCGATGCGTCCGACAGTGAATCGGAGTTAGTGATGACACTCGCGCATGAAGTCGCTCATCAAGTGAATAATGATGCGCTCGCCCGGTGGCGAGGTCTCAAGGAAGAGCATGCGGCCCGATATTACAATGCTGAACAGCGCGAGCGGCGCG
Organism: uncultured Binatia bacterium (SeqCode); assembly: GCA_964429575.1. Classification (GTDB taxonomy): domain Bacteria; phylum Desulfobacterota; class Binatia; order Binatales; family Binataceae; genus CAYSCX01. The sequence goes on from CAYSCX010000140.1 coordinate 1,675, forward strand.
CGGACGAAGACGCACTGCGGATGATGCACGCGGCGGGATGGGATCCGAGCGGCGCTCCGGACCGCTACCGTCGAATGAACGTCCGCCTAAGGCAGCCGTATGCCGGTGGCCACGGTCCGCAAGGCTCGGCGCGAAGCGACGACCGGTTGATCGAGCTCGAAGAAATCGTCGAGAGCCTGCCGCCCAAGGCGGGACTGATCAAGGATTCGCAGCGGTTTCGGGAATTGAAGAGCCGGTACTGACAGCGCGACGCGATCGCATCAAGGCGATTCAAGAGCTGATCGCGACATTCCCTCCGAAGCAGGGACTGATCCAGGACTCGCCGCAACTTCAAGAGCTGAAGCGGCGGTCGTCGTGAGCGGTATCGCGCCGCCACTGACGGATGATGACCTCATTCCGCCGCGCGCTCCTTGAGGAACGGGACAATGACGCGCAGCGACTCGTCGGGCGCCTGGTTCATGAACGCGTGACCGACGTTCGGGATGATGTGCAGCTTCGCGCCGGGAATGCGCGCAGCGAGCAGCTCCGAGTTCTTCGCGGGGATTAGCACGTCGGCGCCGCCGGTGATTACCAGCGT
>CAYSCX010000141.1:0-2205 GCA_964429575.1 uncultured Binatia bacterium (SeqCode)
CGGCGGCAACCCGGTTACCGAGGCGGACGAAGAACGCAAGCTGAAGCTCATCGTTGACGTCGCCGCCGATGTCTGGCGCTGACCGCCGCACTCTTCCCGCCTCTCCCCTGACCAGGGAGACGCCGCCGAGCGCACTCGCGAATTTTCCGACCGCCGATTCCGCTACCACCGCTCCGGCGCTTGATGTCACGGTTCTATCTGCCATCCGGATCGTTTCCTTTTGCCGTCGCGACGCTCACAGCAGCGGTCCGTCGGTCCCGAGCATCGCGCGCCGAATCAGCTTGACCGGCAGCGCGCCCTGGCGCAGGAACTCGTCGTGGAACCTCCCCAAGTTGAACGACGCACCATCGCGCGCGCGGACATCCTCGCGGAGTTTCAAAATCATCAGCTTGCCCAGTTGATAACGCAGATAGCCCGGATCCTCGGTGCCGCGCAGCGCCTCCATCCGCGCGTTATTCGGCGTCATATATGCTTCTCGCTCGAACATCATGGCAGCCTCATCGACTGTCATTGCGCGCGTGTGCATCCGCAGTGCGACGAGGTAACGCACCGAGCGCATCAATGCCATCTGAATCTGGACCAGCCGGTAGCGCGGATTGCCACCGTGCAGCCCTTCGTCGAGCATCATCTCTTCGCAGTAGAGTCCCCAACCTTCTACGTTCGCGCCCGACGCGTACAGCGCGCGCACCAGGTCCGGGTTGAGCCGGTTGTTCAGAAGCTGGACGTAATGACCCGGGTATGCCTCGTGGACCGACGTATCGGAAATCGTGGGCGGCGCGTAGAAGCGTAGCAGTTGGCCCTGCCGCTGGGGCGGCCACGACGGATCCGGCAGCGTCACATAGAAGTACGCTTCGGTGGCTTTCTCGAACGGCCCCGGCGTATTCATCGACGCGAACGTGGTTGCGCGGCGAAACGGCGGCGTCTCGCTCACGATGGGCAGCACGTCGGAGGGAATCGTCGCAATCTTGTTCGCGCGGACAAAGTCGCGAAGATTTGCCAAACCCGCTGTGACCGCCGCGATCACCTTGTCGGCCGGCGGCGGATTCGCCGTCACCGCGTCCATCACTTCGGCGGGGGTCTTCCTGGGTTCGATCTTCGCAGCGGTCTCTGCGAACCCCTTCTGGAGCCGCTCGAACTCGTGCGCGCCGACCTCCTCGAGCGTCTCAAGTGGAACATCGACCATGTCGAAGTCGCGCAGCATGCGCTGAAACGCATCGGCGCCGATCGCGTAGTTGCCTGACGCGTTGGCCAAGAGTTCGTCGCGCAACCATCGCTCGTAGTCTTCAGTCGCGGCGACGAGCGCGCGGTTCGCGTCCTGAAATTCTCTCTTCTCTGGTCCGTCCGCGATCGAATCGAAGACCTTCGGCAGTTCCGTGCGGAGAAACCCGAGCGAGCCACCAAGCTCCGTGAGCGCGATCTCCACCGACACCTTCGGCGTCCGCGCGGGCTTGAGATTCACTCGCGCGGCTTCCAGGTTCCTGAGCGACGCCTTCGCGCGCGCCGTGACCAGCTGCATGCGCTTTGCGAGCGGCGCGAAATCGCGAATGACCAGCGAGTACACCCCCGACGTTGGCATATACATGGACGGGGCGCTCTCATAACTGCGCACCTGCTCGTTCCACAGCAGGTACCCGTCGAGACGCGCGAGTAACCACTCGCGATCCGCTTCGTTGCCCGCCGAGAGCGCCTTTGCGTCGACCGCGGCAAACGTCTTCTGCCATCGCTTTGCATGCGCGATCACAGCGTCGATTCCGCTGCGCGTCAGATCGTTGGCGCGGTCGTCGAATCGATGATCGCCGGCGTAAGTTGCGCGCTCCGGAAATAGCCGAAGTTCCGCCTCGATGAACCGCGCGGCTTCCGCGCGAAACGCCGCGTCGCCCGATGCCGCGCCGGTCGCGGTTTCTGCCCAACTCGACGCGACAACCGCCGCGACGACCGCGATCGCCAGCACGAAAGCCGCCATGACGGCACAGGTGCGCTGCGCGAGCGCTCCGCCGCGTCCCACGAATTGATCATTCATATCGTGGAGAGGCTAGTCGCACGGGTCCGCGTACGAAAGCGAATGTCCGCAATCTAATCGCCTGTCGCGGTTTGGCATTGATGCGCCCGGCACCGTCGGGATATGTTCGATCGCCGCGGCCGCTCGAATGGTTCGGCCTGCCTCTATCGAAGGAGTTTTTCCGCCGATGAAGTCACCTGGCAATT
>CAYSCX010000142.1:0-2171 GCA_964429575.1 uncultured Binatia bacterium (SeqCode)
CCGATACCGCTCGACATGATCTTCGCGGACAGTGCCGGCCGGATTATCGGCATCGTCGAAAACGCGGAGCCATTTTCGGAGCGCCCAAGAGAAGTCCAAGGGCTGTCGCAGTATGTGCTCGAAGTGAACGGCGGCGTGGCTGCGCGCCTCGGCATCCGTGCGGGTGACAGGCTCGATTTCCGCGGCTCTACGCCCAAAGCCCGCGATTAGGCGCCGCTTTCGCGCGACGCAGGCATGCGGTATCTATCTGCCCACGGCGCGGCCTGCCCCGCGTGAACCTTTGACGCGAACCCATCGTGCCGACAGTGAGAAATGAGCCTCAAGGATAATCTCGATCGGATGCATGAACTCACCCGCCTCGCCGAACTAGGCGGCGGTGAGGACCGCATCAAGAAGCAGCATGCGGCGGGCCGCATGACCGCTCGGGAGCGAATTGAATTCCTGCTCGACCGCGGCTCCTTCGTCGAACTCGACAAGTTAAAGACCCACCGCAGCACCGACTTCGACATGGCGGACCGCAAAATCCCGGGCGACGGCGTCGTCACCGGTTATGGCACCATCAACGGCCGTCAGGTCTGCATCTTTTCACAGGATTTCACCGTGTTTGGTGGAAGCTTGTCTGGCGCCTACGCGGAAAAGGTCGTCAAGGTGATGGACCTCGCAGTGAAAACTGGTTGCCCCGTGATCGGTATCAACGACGGCGGCGGCGCGCGGATTCAGGAAGGCGTCGTCTCGCTGGCGGGCTATGCGGACATCTTCATGCGCAACGTCCTCTACTCGGGGGTGCTGCCGCAAATCTCCGTGATGATGGGCCCGTGCGCCGGCGGTGGCGTTTATTCGCCCGCCATGACCGACTTTATCATCATGGTTCGCGACACCTCGTACATGTTCATCACCGGCCCCGACGTCGTGAAGGCCGCGACCCACGAGGAAGTCACCATGCAGGAGCTCGGCGGCGCCGACACCCACTCGACCCGCTCCGGCGTCTGTCACCTCGAAACCGACGACGATCAGGGCGCGCTGCTCATGGTCCGCGAGATGCTCTCCTACATGCCGCAAAACAATCTCGAGGGCGCGCCGTTCGTGCCGTCGGGTGACGACCCCAACCGGCGCGACGCCGGCCTCGACACACTCGTACCGGAAAACCCGAACAAGCCGTACGATATGCTCGAGGTCATCCGGCGCGTCGTCGATGACGGCCACTTCCTTGAAATCCAGAAGGACTGGGCGCGCAACATCCTGATCGGATTCGCGCGTCTCGGCGGCTACTCGGCCGGCATCGTCGCGAACCAGCCGTCGCACCTGGCGGGTTGCCTCGATATCGACTCATCGTCGAAGGCCGCACGCTTCGTGCGCTTCTGCGACGCATTCAACATTCCAATCGTGACGTTCGTCGATGTGCCCGGCTACCTGCCCGGAACCCAGCAGGAGTTCGGCGGAATCATCCGTCACGGCGCGAAGCTGCTCTACGCATTCTGCGAGGCGACCGTGCCGAAGGTCACCGTAATCACCCGCAAAGCTTACGGCGGCGCGTACGACGTGATGTCGTCCAAGCACATTCGCGGCGACTTCAATTTCGCCTACCCGACCGCCGAAATCGCGGTGATGGGCCCGGAGGGCGCGGTCAACATCGTGTTCCGCAATCAGATTCAGAAGGCGAAGAACGTTGAAAAGGAGCGCGCGCGGCTGGTCGAGGAGTACCGCAAGACTTTCGCGAACCCGTTCAAAGCGGCGGAGCTCGGTTACATCGACGAGATCATCATGCCCCGCGAGACGCGCCCAAAGTTGATTCGCGCACTCAAGGCGCTCGAAAACAAGCGGGAGAAGAATCCGCCCAAGAAGCACGGCAACATTCCGCTCTAGGCTGCTACTTCGTGCCGGGTCGCCGGCTTTCGCGCGATTCGCTATAGACTCCTAGCAGGGTGTTGAGAAACCCAGAGCATGGCGCGGCGTATGCGCAGGCGCGCTCAACACCCTGCGGGAAAGACTTGTCCTGAGCCATGGGCGAAGGATCGGGCTTCTTTCCTAATCTTCTCCCCCAATGGGGGAGAGGAGAGAGAGGGAGCAGGCGGTTGAAAATGACTTTTTCAACAGCCTGCTAGGCTCGGCCCCGGCCGCCGGGAACCATGCAGCTTGGAACGAACGAAAATGTTTAAGAGAATTTTGATTGC
>CAYSCX010000143.1:0-2154 GCA_964429575.1 uncultured Binatia bacterium (SeqCode)
GAAGCTTGGAGGTAACTCCCATGGCTGTGGAGGAAATCGGGCGGCTGAGAAGTATCGCGATCGTCGGCCAGGGCGGCGCCGGGAAGACGCAGTCGGCCGAGGCGATGCTCTTCACCGCCGGCGCGACAACCAGGCTCGGGCGTCCGGACGACGGGACCGCGGTCATGGATTTTGAGCCCGAGGAGAACAAGCATCTCATTTCGATCAGCTCGTCGTTTCATCACCTCAACTGGAAGCGCACTGAAATTATTGTCGCGGACACCCCTGGATACGGCGCGTTCCTGCCCGAAGCGGTCAATACGTTGCGCGCGGTCGATGCGGTCGTTTTCGTGGCGACCGCGGGCGGCGACTTGAAGGTGGAATCGGAGAAAGTCTGGCAGGCGGTTATCGAGCAAGGGCTTGCGCGAATCGCGTTCGTCCCGCGGCTCGACAAGGAGCGCATGAGCTTCGCCGCGGCGATGAACGATCTCGACAAGGTGCTCGGCGCGAAACCGCTGGCGCTCACGATTCCGATTGGTGAGGAGACGAACTTCAAGGGCGTGGTTGACGTGCTGGCGATGAAGGCACTGGTCTATTCGGACACCTCGGGCAAGCCGAGGGAGGAAGAACTCTCCGGGGAGCTGAAGGCGGCGGCGGAGAAGGCGCGCACGGCGCTGTGCGAGACCGTAGCCGAGACAGATGACGCCTTGCTGGAGAAGTACCTGGACAAAGGCGCATTGACGGACGACGAACTGATGCCCGCATTGCACGCCGCGGTGCTCGGCGGAAAAGTGACGCCGGTGCTGTGCGGTTCGAGCGTTATGAACATCGGCGTCGGGCCGCTGCTCGACGCGATTGTGATGCTGCTTCCCTCGCCGGCGGAACGTCCCGCGGCGAAGGGAACCAAGCCCGCGACCGGCGAGCCTGACGAGCGGCCGCCGAGACCCGACGCGCCGTTTGCGGCGCTGGTCTTCAAGACGGTGATCGATCCATTCGCAGGGAAGCTGTCCATCTTCCGCGTGATGTCCGGGAAGGCGACGAGCGACGCGACGGTTTACAACGCGGTGCGCGAGTCCAAGGAGCGCTTCGGGCAGTTGCTGCGGCTGGAGGGCAAGAAACAGGCGCCGCTGGCGGCGGCGCTGCCGGGCGAGATAGTCGCGGTCGCGAAGCTCAAGGACACCTCGACCGGCGATACGCTGTGCGACGAGAAGGCGGTCATCATGTTCGATCCGCCGCCGCGGCCGCAGCCGGTCATCTCGTTTGCGATTCGGCCCAAGTCAAAGGGGGATGAGGAGAAGGCGTCGCAGGCGCTTGCGAAGCTGGTCGAAGAAGATCCTGCGCTCGCGATGCATCGCGACGCGCAGACCGGCGAGATAATCCTGTCGGGCACCGGACAACTTCACATCGAGGTGACGGTCGAAAAGCTCAAGCGCAAATATAACGTAGAGGTTGAACTTCAAGCGCCCAAGGTGCCCTACAAGGAAACGCTCAAGGGACGCGCCGAAGCGCAGGGCAAGTACAAGCGGCAGTCGGGCGGGCGCGGACAGTACGGCGACTGCTGGCTGCGAGTCGAGGCGCAGCCGCGCGGGGCAGGCTTCACGTTCGTCGATGAGATCGTCGGCGGGGTGATTCCGCGCAACTTTATTCCGTCAGTGGAAAAGGGCGTGCGCAACACGCTAACCGAGGGATTCATCGCCGGGTACCCCATCGTCGACGTGAAGGTGACGGTCTACGATGGCAGCTATCACGATGTTGATTCATCGGACATGGCGTTTCAGATCGCGGCGTCGATGGGGTTCAAGGCGGGGATGGAGAAGGCCAAGCCGATTCTGCTGGAGCCAATCATGGCGCTCGAGATCGCGTGCCCCGACGAATGCATGGGCGACGTGATCGGCGATTTGAACTCGCGTCGCGGCAAGGTGCTGGGCATGGACCGTCGCGGCCAGAGTCAGATCATCAAATCCCTGGCGCCGATGTCGGAAGTGTTGCGCTACGCGCCCGACCTGCGCTCGATCACGTCGGGGCGTGGATCGTTCGAGCAGCACTTCTCCCATTATGAGGAGGCGCCGGCGCACATCACGGAAAAGGTGATCAAGGAGTCGCACGCGGCACGCGAGGCGGCGAAGGATCGCGCGCACGCCTAGTGCCGTTCCAACTTGTTGGTGCTAACTGACG
>CAYSCX010000144.1:0-2093 GCA_964429575.1 uncultured Binatia bacterium (SeqCode)
TCAACCGCCTGCTCGTGCCCGCGCGAGGCGGCGCAATCCCGCCTTGCCTCGGCGTATCTGCGAAGCCATTATAGTCGCGCTTGGCGGGCAGGCCTTCTTGGCCGGAGGCCATTGGAACGGTGATGAGCGACCTGGTCGAAAGCAAAGACGACCTGATCCGCTACTTCCAAGGCGGGTGCAAGCCGCGCGATCAATGGCGGGTCGGCTCGGAGTACGAAAAGGTCGCGGTCTCCTCGGTGGACGGCCGCGCGCTTCCCTTTTCGGGCTCCAATGGCGTCGAAGAGATCCTGAGACGCCTCGTCGATCGCTACGGCTATCAACCTGATGAGGAGAACGGCCGCATCGTCGAACTCCGCGGCGACAAGGCTAACGTCACCATCGAGCCCGGCGGTCAGATTGAGCTATCCGGCGAGCAATGCGAGACCATCCACTGCGCGCACCGTGAATTCACTCTCCACATCGCCCAGTTGACCGAGGTCGCGCGCGAGGTCGGCGCGGCCGTGCTCGGCCTCGGCATGCAGCCCGTCAGCCGCATCGACGAAATCGAGCTGCTGCCCAAGGCGCGATACCACATCATGTATCCGTACATGGCGCGCAAGGGCCGGCTCGGTCAGCGGATGATGAAGCAGACCGCCGGCGTGCAGGCGAACCTTGACTACGCAAGCGAGGCCGACGCGATGCGCAAGCTGCGCGTTAGCACGGCCGTCGTGCCGCTGCTGTACGCGATATTCGCCAATTCGCCGATCTGCGATGGCGATCTCAACGGCTTCCAGAGCTTTCGCGGCCACGTGTGGAGCGACACGGACCCCGACCGCTGCGGGATGCCCGAGTTCACGCTGCGCGACGACGCATCATTCGCGGACTACGCCGAATACGCGCTCGACGTGCCGATGTACTTCATCATTCGAGGCCACCACGAATACATCGACATGACGCGTCCCCGCGCCGTCACCTTCCGCGAGTACATGCAGCGCGGCCACCGGCGCGAGCGCGCGACGATCCAGGATTGGGCCAGCCATCTCACCACCATCTTCACCGAGGTGAGGCTCAAGTCGTACCTCGAGGTGCGCACCGCCGACAGCCAGCCGCCCGCCTTCATGCTCTCCCTGCCAGCCCTCATCAAGGGTGTGCTCTACGACGATGATTGTCTCGGCGCGGCGTGGGACCTGGTCAAGCGCTGGAGCTATCCCGAGCGTCTCGCGCTAAACGACGCGGCCCACAAGTTTGGACTCGATGCGCGCGCGGGGCGGATCAAGTTCAAGGAACTCGGCCTCGAGCTGCTGAACATCGGCGCCCAAGGCCTTGAACGCCAGCATAAGTTGAACGAGCGCGGCGAGGATGAGAGCATCTATCTCCTTCGCATGATGGATCTCGTCCGCAGCGGCCACACCCAGGCCAGCCTTACCATTGAGCGTTGGAAAGGCCAGTGGAATTACGATGTCAAGCGGCTGGTGGACGGCTGTTCGTACGAGGCGGAGGCGTGGGCGTAGATGGAGTTGCGATTTTCCGAGCGGTGGATTATCGCCGCTAACGCGCTGTTGATCGTCCTGCTCGCCTATCTCGCGGCGATCACCATCAACGACATTATTGGCTGGCGCATCGGCACCGGCGCTCAGGAAGACCTCTCGGCGCCCGCGCCCGCGATGGCGCCATCCGGCAAGCATCCCCGCACCTACTACGAACAAATCGTCCGCCGCGACATCTTCAACATGCGGCCCACCGCTTCCTCGGCGCCGGTTGCGACCGAGGACCTCCGCATCAAGCTGCTCGGTACCTCGCTCATGACCGCCGGCAAGCCCTTCGCGATCATCGAGGACCTAAGCGGCGTGCAGGACGTCTACCAGGTCGGCGACGACATTCCCGGTGCCGGGCGGCTGGTCGCTGTCGAACTGAACCGCGCGATCATCGACCGCGGCGGCCGCCGTGTCGCGATCGAGATTCCCGACACCGTGAAGGCCGCGCGTGAGGCTGGCGAGGTGGGCGCAAAATCCATGCCGGGGCGATCCTTGATGTCCGCGCGTCCGATGATTTCGCGCGCTGGGACGCCGATACCATCAACGACCACCGCGACCGACGACGAAGAAATCAAGAAC
>CAYSCX010000145.1:0-2089 GCA_964429575.1 uncultured Binatia bacterium (SeqCode)
ACGGTCTTTCGGTGCTTGCCAATGGCCTCGCCGCGTACTTCCAGTCAGCGCGCATGACTCCGGCGGCGCGGCCGCGGCTCGCAGACTTCTCGATCGAGACAATGCGATCGCTGGTGAGACCCGGCGTCGCGTTCTGGATGCTGGGAATCGCGCACACGCTCGTCTTCGGTCTCGACAACCTCGTCATCGGCTACGCGCTCGGCGCCGAAGCGGTCGCCAGCTACGCGATACCGATGCGTCTGCTGCTGGTCTCGATTGGCCTGTTCACGGTTGCTTTCTCATCGCTGTGGCCGACCGTGACCCGCCATTTCGCGCGTCAAAATCTCGACCTTCTGCGCACCGGCTTTGGCATCGGAGTCAGACTCGCGCTGCTGTACGGCGTGGCGACGGCGCTAATGCTCTGGATCGCTGGACCGGCGATCATCAATGCATGGGTTGGCCCGGGCATCTTTCCCGGGCGCGCTACCTTCGGCTTGCAGTTGACGCTGATGGTCATCCAGGTGCTGGTTGTTCCCGCGGATATGGTGCTGATGGCAACCACGCGCCATTACGGGTACGCGGCGTGGGCAGTGATTGAAGGCCTGATCAACCTGACGCTCTCTCTGTGGTGGGTTCAGCTCTTCGGGCTTCCTGGGGTGATCGCTGCGACAATCGCCGCGAGACTGGTCACCAACGGCTGGTATATCCAGTTCGCCGCATTCGAGACGCTGCAAATTCACTTTTGGCGGGAACTCAAACGGCTCGTCCCGGCGAGCGCGGTTTCAGTCGTGGCGATCGTCATCGTTGCGGCGCTTTGGCAGGACCTGTCCGACGTGTCGGCGGCGGAATCCGTGGTCGTTGCGGCCGTGGTCGGTGCCGTATTCGCGCTCGCCTACGTGCTGATTGCACTCAGCCGCGACGAGCGCGCGGCCGCAATCGCTTTCCTCGGCGGAATCTGGAAGGCGCGCGAGGCGGCATGATCCTGTCGCCTGAGAAGCCGCCGCCTCGACTCAGTTGCCCCGTTTGCGGCGCGCGACCGCCCGCGCGAGCGGCGCTCCGGCGCCGCGATGGCTCGCCCCTCAAGCGTTGCCGCGAGTGCGAGGCGCTGTTCGTTGATGCGGTGCACTCGCCCCATACGCTCGCGTCGATGTACGCAGAATTCTACTTTCGCGGCGGTTCTGATTTCTTTCGCGGCCGGGACTATTGCCGGGAGCGTGATAATGCCATCGCTGAGGGCGCGGTCACTGGGTTTGCCGAAATCCTCGAAAACTTCGACATCGCCGGCAAGTCGATTCTCGATGTCGGCTGTGCGAGCGGGGCGCTGTTGCAAAGCCTAAGACGGTTTGATCCCGCGATGCTTGTCGGCATCGACCTCGCCGGGTATCCGGTTGAATTCGGAAGACAGCGCTACGGGCTGGATCTGCGCTGCACCACGCTCGAACGCGCGGGATTCCGCGAAGGGACTTTCGACCTCGTGACACTTATCGACCTAGTCGAGCACCTTCCCGAGCTGGCTTTGTTTCTTGACAACCTGCGCGCCTGTCTAAAGCCCCGGGGCGCACTCTATATCTCAACTCCCAATGCCGACGCGTATCGTGTCGCCGGCCGGGATTGGATCGCGCTCAGCACTGACTACGAGCATCTCTGCTACCTCGCGACTGAGACTTTGAGTCGCGTGGCCGGACGGCACGGCCTCATTCTGAGCAAGACCTGGACCTCGGGGTGGCCGGTGGCGTTCGACTCTTATCGCCGACCGCATGCGCCACGGCTGCTGAGAGTCGCCGCACAGCCGCGCACGGCTTTGCGTAACGCATACCTTAGGCTTAAGTACCGGCGTGCCGCCGCCACCGGATGCGGCGGACAGCTGCACGCGATTCTGCACGCAGATCCATCATGGGCAGGTGCCGGCTTCGCCGATCGCGCGGCTCATTCAGCCTAGCCGTCGTCGTGAACTCTCAAATGGAATCCGCCCAGTTAGGCGAATCGAGCTCGATCCGCGCGCGTGCGCAGCGCTGCTCGGCGGAGTTGAAGCCGCCATTGCTCGTAGTCTTTTACGCGAATCCGGATTACTTCCCGCCGACGCGCAATGCAGTGTCGATTCTGAGCAGGT
>CAYSCX010000146.1:0-2059 GCA_964429575.1 uncultured Binatia bacterium (SeqCode)
GCGCGCCCGGCGCGCCGCGCGCTTGCGGCGAGCGGGGCTCGCGGCCTCACTTGTTGCCCTCCCCGTCTGACGCCGCGACGCCGCGGCGCCGACGGAGCTATCTTCGCGCTGGCGGCTCGGACTTCTTATCGCCGCCAGCTGCGGGAGCCGCGCCGGCTGCCGCAGGCGCTCCTTCCTTCGCAGCGCCCTCGGCGCCGGGCGCCGCAGCGGCGCCTTCCACCGGAGCACCTTCGACCGCGACTGCTTCGGCCGCGGCCGCGACCGGCGCAACCTCCACCGTCGGCGGCAGAACCGACACGACTGCATAATCGGCGTCGTAAATCGCTTTCGTGTTCTCCGGAAAGGTGACCGCCGAAACGTGTATGACGTCATGGATTCCCAGCGCGGTCACATCGACCTCGATCGCCTCGGGAATCTCGAGCGGGAGGCACTCGACCTCGACCGCGCGCATCAGCGGCTGCAGGATGCCTCCGAGCGCGATGCCCTCGGCCTTGCCGACAAAACGCAGAGGCACCGCGATGCGAATTCGCTTCTCGAGATCGACTTCGTACAGATCCGCATGAACGATCTCGCCGGAGATGGGGCCGCGCTGGATTTCCCTAAAGATGACGTGCTTGCCGTCGATCTCGGGCGATGCCGACTTGAGACGAATGATGCGTTGCTTCGCCGCCGCCGCGACGCGCGCCTTGAGCTGAGCGGCATCGATCGATACCGGCGTCGGCCGCGTCCTGGGCCCGTACAAAACGGCGGGTATCCGCGCGTTGCGCCGCAACTCATGCCGCACACTCTTTGGGCGGGTCGCCCGCGTTTCACATGCCAGTTCTACGGTTTCCATAGCTTCCTCATTTGACGCGCGCGGCTAGTTGAACAGCGAGCTCACGGATTCCTCGTTGTGAATTCGCCGCACCGCTTCGGCGAGCAGCCCGGCGATCGACAGGATCTTGAGATTGGGCAACTCCGCCTGCGCCTTGGCGCGCAGTGGAATACTGTTGGTTGAGACGATCTCGGTAATCTTCGACTTGCTCAGCCGTTCGCAAGCCGGGTCGGATAGAATCGGATGGGTCGCGCAAGCCATCACTTCGGTCGCGCCCGCCTCCAGCACCGCGCGCGCCGCCTCGGTGATGGTCCCGGCCGTGTCGATCATGTCATCGACCAGCACCGCGACCGAGTCTTTCACATCGCCAACCAGCCGCATCTCCGCAATTTCGCTGGCGCGCTTGCGGCGCTTATCGATGATCGCGAGGTCGGCGTTGAGCCGTCGCGCAAATGCGCGCGCCCGCTCCACACCGCCAGCATCGGGCGACACCACCGATATGCGGTCGCTGTCGATTCGCTTGCGCAAGTACTGGATCAACACCGGCATCGCGTACAGATTGTCCACCGGAATGTTGAAAAAGCCCTGGATCTGGCCGGCGTGCAAATCCACGGTGAGCACGCGCGATGCGCCCGCGGCGGTGATCACGTCGGCGACCAGCTTGGCGCTGATCGGCACGCGCGGTGCGACCTTGCGATCCTGGCGTGAATAACCAAAGTAAGGAATGACAGCGGTAATGCGCTTGGCGGAGGCGCGCCGGAGCGCGTCCATCACCAGCAACAGCTCCATCAGGTTCTCGTTGGGCGGAGTGCAGATGGACTGGATGACGAAGCAGTCGCCGCCGCGCACGTTCTCGCGCACCTCGACCATCACTTCGCCGTCGGGAAAGCGCCCTACGTCGATCTCACCGAGTTTTGCGCCCAGACTCTCGCACACCTCGCGCGCAAGCGCGGGGTTGGAGTTCCCGGTGAATATTTCGAGTTCGTCTTTCGCGCGCTCGGCCATCTTCGCAGCCTCTAACCCCGGCAATCCGCGACGCTTCTAATCTTCAGCTTTGGCTGGGCGGGAAGGATTCGAACCTTCGAATGCCAGGTCCAAAGCCTGGTGCCTTACCAGCTTGGCGACCGCCCAGCGACGACGCCGCGCAGGCGCCTCATGCGAGCTTGCGTCACGCGCCGCGCCATTGAGAATACCACCCCAAGCCGGTGGCCGTCTCGCACCGATCCTGCCGGCTCACTCCGGCTT
>CAYSCX010000147.1:0-2057 GCA_964429575.1 uncultured Binatia bacterium (SeqCode)
CTCCGCCGAGCACGAGCTTTCGGCCCGCGACGAGCGGATGGAAGTCGAACCCTTGCCCGATCCTGAATCGCGCCGCACTCATCGGTGATCACACGCTCGCGCCGCATGACCGCGTCGCAGACGCAGCCGCGCGGTTGCGTTGACATTGTGGTCAGCGCCTAGCAAGCTTTCGTGAGTCCAGTTGCGCACGGAGGAACCCCCGCGATGCCTGCCTTCGCCAAGAATCCCAAGTTCATCTTCGGCGCCATCGTGGTCCTGTGGCTGAGCTACGTAATCTACGCGAATTTTGCGCCCGAGCCGATTCCGGTTTACCTGCTTCCGTTCGGCGCGCTGCAACTGAGCTTCAGGCTGTCCGCGGTGATCATCGGCGCGGCCGTATTCGGTTCTGCGGCAACGGTGGTCATTCAGTGGCTCTGGCGCAGACGCTCCTCGAAGAACGCATCACCCTCCATCTGACCGAGCAGCAGCACAGTCGCGCGGGCGCCCGCCTTGAGCATCGTCTCTCGCGCCGGACCAATCAGAAGTCCGTGTGCGCGCGCAACCGAACTTAGAATCCCGGAGCCCTGATTGCCGGTCGGAGTCGCGTAGATGGCGTCATCGCGGCGCTCGAGCGTGACGCGAACAAACTCCGTGAGATTCGGCGCGATTTTCATATCCACCGCACAGCGCACGTCGATGCGCGCGAGGCCGAACTCGCGACGCCCGCTCATTTTGAGGAGCGCCGGGTGGGCATAAAGGTAGAAGCACACCAGAGTTGAGACGGGATTTCCGGGGAGGCCGAAGACCGGGCGACCGCCGATGGTTCCGAACTTGAGAGGGCGGCCGGGGCGCTGAGCGACGCCATGGAACAGCGTGCGCATACCGAGATCGTCGAGCACCTGCCCCACGTGATCGAATTGACCCACGGACACGCCGCCGGTCGTGAGCACCGCATCGAACGCGGCCGCTTCTTCGAGCCGTTCGCGAATGATGCGCGGCTCATCGCGGGCGATCCGGAGCAGCGTCGGCTCGCCACCGCATTCACGAATCGCGGCGGCGAGCGCATAGCCGCTGGAGTTGACCACCTGCGCTCCGGAGGGCGGCTGGTCCACGTCAACCAGTTCATCGCCGGTCGCGACGACGGCGACGCGGGGACGGCGGTACACATCGATCATCGGGCGGTTCACCGAGGCGAGCATCCCGATATCGGCGGCGGAGAGCAGCTTGCCGGCGGACATGACGGACTCGCCTTCGCGGAGGTCTTCGCCGCGCGGACGAACAGAGCCTCCCGGCTCCACGGGGACGAGAATTTCGACAATCGACTCGCTGCCGCGGGTGCGCTCGACCGGAATGATCGCGTCGGCACCGCCGGCAATGGGCGCGCCGGTCATGGTGCGGACCGCCTCGCCCGGACCGATGTGCTTGGTCGGCATCCGGCCGGCCGGAACGGTTTCGAGGACTTTGAGCCGGACGGGGTTAGCTTCGCTGGCCGACGCAACGTCGGTGGCGCGGACCGCGAAGCCGTCCATCGCGGAGTTCGCGAAGCCGGGAATGTCGCGCGGGGAACGGAGGTCCTCGGCGAGCACGCGGCCCGGCGCGTCGAGCAAGCCGACGCGCTCAACGCCGAGCGGCGCGACAGCTTCAAGAACGATTCGCAGCGCTTCGTCGGCGCTCAACATCGCGTTTGTGAGGATACGCGGGATCGGGGCGTATGATAACGGCTCGTTGGGATGGAGATGGGCGGGCACCCTCACCCGATCGCGAGCCGCGACGGCATTTCATGCCGACGATTGAATTGAGTATCGAGCGATATAGTGACGACCGCTGCCGTTGGTCGGGAACGTTGGGCAAAGTGTGCCGAGGATCGTCGCGCGCGACACTGCGCCCTCTCCCGCTCGCACGGCTTCGCCTGCGAACGACCTCTCCCAAGACAGGGAGAGGCGAACAATGAGATCGCGCAAGCTCCTGCACCGTCGCCGTCTCCCCGGTCAGGGAGAGGGGACAGCGGTCAGAACGTGGTGCTGGCGCTCTCGAGCAGAGGCAGGCGAATCTCATAGGACTCGACGCGCGCAGGAATC
>CAYSCX010000148.1:0-2014 GCA_964429575.1 uncultured Binatia bacterium (SeqCode)
CGCGACCGTGATTGCGAACATTACTCCGATGATCACCGTCAGCCGCACCGGATCGCCCGGACCATGTTCAGGCCGCCCGAGACTCGCCATGTGCGAGAAGAAACTCATGTAGAACATCGCGCACGTGAATCCCCATGCGCCGGCGAGTCTGACCGTGGCGCCGCGTCCCGCTCGCGTTACGCCAAAGCCTCCCCAGATGAGCAGACCCGCCGCTATGTAATCGACGACCCAAAACGGCCAGTAGCCCCAGTCGCCCCAGTTACGCGCAACCTCCGCGATCGCAAGGAAGACCCCGAACCCGATCGCCAGCCGCGCGCTCCACTTCACCAGCCGCGATGCCATCGGCGCGATCTCTCCTCGATTCCTCCGCTCTCGTCAAGCGCGCCGCCGCTCGCTCCGCCGCAGTTTTGGAACCCGAATCGTTGGCGAACCCGAATCTCGACTCCGAACGGCTGCATGCCTTGAGGAGGGACGGATGGCTGCGCCGGGCAACAAAATCCTGACTACTCGCGCGGGGAGCCTGCATCGACATCATTAGCAGCGGCGCGAGAGCTTCTTCACTTACGTGTAGCGTCGAATGTCCGGGTTTTCCGGTCGGAGCGACCGCCCCATCATGAGTGATCTTGCACGATACCCGACGTTCGTCGCGCTCAAGGCTCCTGCCTTTGCGCGGATGCAGTTACGTCACTCGCCGGGCGGGGCACGCGCTTGCAGCTGGGGGCGGTGGTGGTTCGACCCTTTGCGGCGAGCGCTGGGCCGAGAGCTCAGTCGCACAGGAGCTCTAAATCCTCGTCGCAACCATCAGAAACCATGCTCTGCGCGCATACAGGCAGCGAGTCTCGCCGAAACCGGCGCGCTCGAGCCTGGCCGCGAACTCACTCGGCAGGAATGCGTCTACGCCGGCCACGCGTCTTCGCCGCTCAGCGATCCGGGCCGAAAGATAAGTCGGCCGGCGGCGAAATGCGGCGAGCGTCAGTCGTCCCCCCGGGCGCAATACGCGACGCACTTCTCTCAAGACCTGGTCGACCGCAGGGAAGAGGTGAACCCCGCCGCAACAGTTGACGAGATCGAATTGATGAGGAGCAAACGGCAAGTCACCTGCATCCGCGTGCACGAGAAGCAGGTTCGTCAGCCCCTCTCGTTGCGCCCGTCGACGCGCCTCGCGCAACATCGGTCGGGACCGGTCAAGACCCACCGCGAGGCCGCGCGGCAGAGCAAGTGCAAACCGCCGAAGGTAAGGTCCTGACCCACATGCAAGATCGAGCACTACCCTCCCACCTGCGATCGCTGCGGCCTCGAAGATGAGTGCGTATTCCTGTTCGAATGAAAGCCCGGTCGCCGCGCGAACCAATATGCTTCGCCGCCATAGATGAGTTTCGTAGATCCGGGCAATCGACGCCCGTTCCATCACGGACTGCATAAAACTCGCAGGCCGGGCGGCATCGGGGAGAAGGTCGAGGACTCCGTCGACGAGCACTTGCGTGGTGGAGCACCGCTCGCATCTGAGTTGATCGGACGAGTTGGATGGCCAGCGCATGACGCCTGCCTCGCAACTCGGGCACCGAATCTCAATCCGAACCTGTTCGCTCACGGTTGCCATCTATCCCGAGAAGAGATACGCAAGTTCGCCTCGATATGTCGGCTGTATTTTCCTAGCTGATCACCGAATCGGGGCTGCTCCCTTGGCCCGACCCGTCGCTCCGACTCCGGAGACAAGCCCACCGCGAGTCCGGGCTACTCCATTCTCGCATGCATTCCCAGACCAGAAGGCGCCGAGCGCACGGTGTCGCGCGCACGGCCTCGTGTGAAGCGCGGCACAGTCAGGAACCTGCGCCACTTCACCGTCGCCGGTGCCCACGATGCTTGCGCGCGCGAGCTCACCTCGTTCCGATTCGAATCCTCCGGCGAGCAAGGCGTTACGAGCAAGACCGCTGGTCGCACCGACCAAGCGATGATCAAGTGAGCCGTGTTGGACTCGAACCAACGACCCTCTGATTAAAAGTCAGATGCTCTA
>CAYSCX010000149.1:0-1983 GCA_964429575.1 uncultured Binatia bacterium (SeqCode)
GAACGAAGTCATTGTGACGAACGCGGCGGGCAGCGTCGCGTCGCGCAGCCGCACCCATCAGAGCTTCCTGCTTCCAGAGCAAACGAGCGGAGGGTTCGTGGTGGATCGCAACCGCGAGAAGGACGCAAAGCGGAGCTTCAAGGTGGGCGAGCGCGGCGGCGAACCGATCGAGGCGCCCATGCGACATATCAGCGAAGAGATGTGTATGGCGTTCTCGGGGCCTGCGCGCAACTATCACACCGATCGCGCGAAGGCGATTGAACTCGGCTTCCCGGACATCGTCGTGCAGGGGATGCTCTCAGTCTGTCTCGTGTCAGAAATGATGACGCGGCGCTTCGGACTCGGCTTCTACAACGGCGGCCGCATGGACTTGCGGCTTGTGAACGTGCTGTGGGGCAATGACACGACCGGAGCAAAGGGCCGCATCATCGAGCGGCGTCCCGAGGGCAAGCGCACGCGCGCGGAGGTCGAGGTGTGGTGCGAGAAGGCCGACGGCGCCAAGACGATCGTCGGCACCGCGAGCGCGCTGGAACTGTAAGCGAGCCGACGAGCAGAGCGGGTACCCCAGGCGGATGATGTTGCGTCGATTTCGGGATGAGAAGGCCCGCATCAACCTCTATCTGCTAGTTCTACTAATCGCTTCGGGAGCCATCTACTGCTGGGATCTTGGCCGCGCCAGTCTCGACGATGCCGAGGCGTATAGCGCATACATCGCCAGCCGCCCCACCGTTGCCGCCGTCCTCGATGCGAACGTGACCTTTGACCCCGGCAAGCCCGGCCTCTATCCGTTGATGCTTCATTACTATTGCCGCGCCTTCGGAACGGGCGAAGTTGCGCTCCGCGCGTTTTCGGCGGCCTTCGCACTGGTCTCGGTTGTCCTGGTCTTCTGTCTCGCCGCGAAACTTTTCGACGACGAGACCGCGCTGGCGGCCGCCGCGATATGGGCGTTCAACCCGGTACTGCTGGTGTTGGCGCGATGGGCGCGCATGTACTCGATGTTCATCGCGCTGGCGCTCGCCAGCCTGCTTGCATTGCGAATGGTACAGGAGAAGCCGAGCGTGCAGCGCGTCGTGATGTTCGGGTTGCTCGGCGCCGCGATGCTCTACACTCATCTGGGCGCGGTGTGCATCCTCGGAGCCGAGGCCGCACTGCTAGTGCGCGACTATTGGCGCGGCCGGAGTGTCTTTGCCGGATATCTCGGGCTGTTGATTACGGTGATTCTGTTCGCGCCGGTCGCGATGCTCTCGTTCGATCAGCTTCACGCCTCACTGACCGGTCAGCGATTTGCGTGGATCGGACAGGCGATCGAGCTTCCACTCGCTATCAAGGCAGTAATCGGACTCGCCGCAATGGCCGCAGGGTTGGTTCTGGTGTTCGGACTGCCGCTGTCGTTCGACCGCCCCGGCGCGCCCGCTGGCGAGAATCCGGAACCGATGCGATGGTCCGCAATCTGGGTATTGCTTCCGTTGATCGCATTGTTCGCGGGCTCCATCCTCGTGCGCCCGATGTTCAAGCTTCGATACCTCGCGCCGATGGCCGCGGGAATCGCGATTTTCGCCGCCGCGGCGTTCAATTTTGCCGGCGCCAAGATTCGCAATCTCGCAACGACGACGATCGTAGGGATGTTTGTGGCCGGACTCATTGTCAGCCAGACCATCTTTGCCCGCCCGCCGTTCACCACATGGCGCGACATTGCGAACAAGGTTGCTGTAGCGCGCTCGTCTGCCGAGCCGGTCTTCTTTGAAGCGGGATATGTAATGCGCAGAGCGCAGGCCGCCGGGCATGACCCCGATTCGTTGACGGAGGTTCTACCTGACGGCTTCCTGCGGGTTCCGTTCGACTACTACTTCGCGGGAGAAAATCCGCGACGCGCGATAAACCCATTCAAGCCGGAGGAGGCGCGCGAGATAATCGCCGAAGCAGCGCGGAGTACTGGCGGTGCGTGGCTGGTGACGCATCTGGACGACGGCGAGGCGATCGCGC
>CAYSCX010000150.1:0-1976 GCA_964429575.1 uncultured Binatia bacterium (SeqCode)
GGGTGCGACCACGGTCATGACAGCATCGACGGCGCGCGCATGGTCGGCGCGCAAGTGGAGCAGCGCGTCGGTGGTGTAGCGCGGGCCCGCGCGGCCGACGCCAAGGCGCGCGGGCGTGCGTCGCATCGCGGCGCGGAAGCCGACGCGGTCGCGGGGGGTAGATGAGCCGTTCGGAGGCATCAGGGGGTCCGCCACTGCGCTGTGAGGAACGGATAATTGTCTCGTTGCGCCGAGCGGGCGTTGTGCATCGCGCTGCCGCTGCAAGAGTGTTGCGACGCCATATTCGATAAGTTGCGCTAGCTCGGACGATCTTTGACGAGGTCATCCAGCAGCTGCGCGGTTTCTAAGGCGAGAAGTTGTGTCGCCCGCACTTCGTCTTCGAGAGCCTCGATTGCCTGAGAAGATCGACGCTTTGCGTGATTCAAGGGCGACGTCATACGTGGAAGAGCGAGAATGCTCTGCTTCATGCGGCGCAGCGAATCTTGCAAAATCTCGGCTTGAGCGCTTATGAATCGAACGGTCGCGGCGACGGTTGACACTTCGGTCGTAGCAACTGGCGCAATCTCCAAAAGCATCTGCGCTGCTCTGCTGATCGCTTCGAATCCGTCTTGAGCCGCTGCGCGAAACGGCGTCAATTCGGACGCGATTAGGTCCGCGAAATAATCTAGTCTCTGAGCAACTGAATTTATGACTCGTCTCGCTTCATCGACCGGCGCTCCGCCGTGTTGCTCGTTCAACGACTGCAACTCCGCCTGGCGCTGTTCCGTATGTGAGTTGAGATCTAGGATTCCTTGATTGAGACGAGCCGTGATCCTAGTCAGTTCGTCGAAGCAGTTCTTTCCGCGTGCTACTAGATCAAGGAATCCCGCGCCGTCGTCTGACTCCAGAGCCACAGACTCCGAAATATTGACACTGTCCGGGCGCATATAATCGAGGGAGGCTTTTTCCGCTCGAATCATGGCGTCTTCCTGACGTCGTCGCCATTCAAGCACGACTTTCGTCAAGTGGATGCGCGCTAGGCGCGTGAACTCCTCCGTCCCCTTGAAAACGGCATACAGCCCTTGGCCTCCCAACCTTTTGCGGAAGTCCTGTACCGCGGCCAACTGCGTGGGTTCCACTTCGCTCAGCGAAACCGCGGCCTCTTTGAAGTAGAACAAAATCAGGCAGCTACTCGGATCATGCTGGTGGCGCGCGTAGGCTCTTTGAAACTCCTCAGCCGTGCCAGACTCGGCGCGGGGTGTCGGACTACCGAAACGATGCCAGAGGATTCCTAGGAACACGTCGTAGTCATCTGTCAGTTGCGCGTTCAGCACTGCTTGCGGGTCCGCGCCGATCTCAGGACGGGAATGCGTTTCCCAACGTAACAGTTCAAGCCTTAATCCGGTGTCGGCCAGGCTGATGTTCAGTTCATCCACAACCGATTCCATCGCATCGCGCTCCGCCTGAACATCGGATGGTGATGAGACCAAGATTCGTAATAGTGTGGCGTTCCGAAAGGTCATGGAGAGGTTATTATCACCTAGTTGATCGTGCGAACGACCGTCGATCCGATTTCACTTGCCCACGAGCCCTATTTGCCAAGACCCGGCGCGGCCGACGCCAAGGCGCGCGGGCGTGCGTCGCATCGCGGCGCGGAAGCCGACGCGGTCGCGAGCCGCGACACCCAATGGCTTGAAGTGACATGGCTTTGGATAGGCTGCTCCCGTTGGTCGGGTTGACTCGGAAGTGAGATAGAGGCGCGGCTGCTGTGGGATGCTCACTGCACCCTCACCCGCCGGTCGCGAGCCGCGACTCCCAATAGCATGAAGTGAGGCATCGGCGAGCAGCCGCTCCCGTTGGTCGGGACGGGTACCCAGCCGCGCACGGTCGCGTCGCGAGCGACCTTGTATCTTCGTTTCATCAGTTAAAGATGGATCCGAACTGCGGCGCGGCGGGGCATTACGAGGGCGGGGTCGCCGGCGCGGCGGGTGAGGCGG
>CAYSCX010000151.1:0-1973 GCA_964429575.1 uncultured Binatia bacterium (SeqCode)
AATCACCCGATGGATGCGCTTGAAGCGATCGCAGGCAGAAAGGTCATCAGAGCGTTTGCGGATCGGCCGGTCGAACCGGACAAGCTGCGGCGTATCATCGACGCCGGCCGTCACGCGATGAGCGCGCGCAACCTGCAGCCTTGGCAGTTCATCGTGGTGCAGGATCGCGGGCGTCTCAAAGAAATCGGAGAACTCTGCTCCACCGGACGATTCATCTCGACCTCTCCCGCCGCGATCGTCGTCCTCAAGGATGTCGCGAATTCGCGCTGGGCTGACATCGATTGCGCTCACGCGGTGCAAAATATGGCCGACGCGGCATGGGCGCTGGGACTCGGTACCTGCTGGGTCGGCAACTTCGACGCGCAACAGATCGCCGCCATGCTCGGCGTGCCGCAGGGTTGGACGATTCTGACGGTTCTTCCGTTCGGTTATCCCGACCCGGCGAACCCCGCGCAGGCGCGTCCGCTCAAGCCGCGCAGCGAGGTCGTGCATTATGAGCGCTTCGGCCAGATAAAAGCGTAGCTTAACAGGCTCGAGCCGGGCGCTCGCTACCTAACGGTCGTTCGGTGTAAATTCGCGAGCATTCGCGCGCCAATCTATCGCGTGACACCCCCGCGCTGTGTCCACAATGCCGTTTGCAGGCGCTTGCGGATCGCGCGAATTTTTACTATTGCGTTAGCGTTGATCATGGACGAGAGTAGGCGCATTGACTGCGAACCTTCTTGGGGAGGAGGGCACATGAGATCGATTCGGTTGGGATGCTTAATCGGTATTGCGACGCTGCTCTGCGCGCTCAGTTACGGCACGGGAGCCAACGCGCAAGTCAAAGTGGGCGACTTCATCACGCCCGAGAACGCGGACAAGGTGAAGGACCTCGTCTCACCGGGTGTCCTGGCGAGGGTCCGCTACGGCATGACGATGAGGATCGTCGCGAGCGAGCGCATCGAGTGGCCGCCGCCATACAAGGAGGCGACCGAGAAGTATTCGGGCCAGGTTCGCCTGGCCGAGGATAGGAAAACGATAGTCGGCTACGTCGCCGGCCAGCCGTTCCCGCTTCTCGATGCGAACGACCCTGACGTCGCGGTCAAGATCATGTGGAACGCTCGATTTCGGCCCATTGCCACCGACGACTATGACCTCCGCTTCTTCGACTGCTATCAGCAGTACATGCGGCCCGGCAAAGAGCAGTTCCAAATCTCGTACTACCAGGTCGGCCACTACGCAGGTTACAGCCTCGTCGGCCGCGTCGAGGTCGAACCCATGCCGATCGACCCGACCTTCAAGGAGAGCGGCGCATACTACCTCTTCGCTCTTTATCCCGTACTCGCTCCCACAGTCGCACGCGGAGCGGGAGTCATCAAATACCAATACGCGAATCCGACCAGGCCCGACGACTCGTGGTCATACGGCGTCGGCTCACGCCGCGTTCGGCGGCTCAGCGAGTCCGCCCTGAGCATCGCGACCACGCCGGCGAGCGCCTGGAACCCCGACCACTATGGCGGCTTCCAGCCGAAAATTCAGTGGTACAACTACAAGTTCCTCGGTGAGAAACGGATGCTCGCGTGCGTCAACGCCAAGACCGTTCCGGCGGTCACCTGCCCCACCGATGGCGGCGCCAGCACCTGTCCCGAGGATTGGGAGATGAGGCCCCTTTACATAGTCGAAGCCAATCCGGACTGGAGCAAAGTCAACCCCGTGCAGGGCAAACGCGTCGTCTACAACGACTCCGAGATCTGGTTCAACCCGTACATCGACGCCTATGACCGCCGCGGCGAGCTCTTCCAGAACTTCACCTACTGGCTCACGCATCGTGACCGCGTAGTTCCCGACGCGCGCATCGCGATCTATCCGTTCAAACGGAGCTTCGTCGTTGCGGCTGGCGCCTTTGATTTGCAGGGCGGAAGCTCGAGCCACTGCTACCTGCCCGGTAAAGAGGTGCCTGAGCGCGAGTGCTGGTACATCAACATGGGCGC
>CAYSCX010000152.1:0-1960 GCA_964429575.1 uncultured Binatia bacterium (SeqCode)
CATCCGCTTCGAATCGCCGGAACGCCTGAGCGAGCGCGGCAGCGGTAGGCCTGTCAACGGCGTTGCGCGCCTCGGGCCGGTTGATGGTGACGATCGCGAGCGGTGGCGTGGCTTCGTACTTGACGAGACTCATCGAAGGCTCCGTGTGACGGTGATGAGCGCCTTATAGCGCGCCGGCGCTGAGCATTCGAACGAGTCGAAGTGCCTCCTGCTACGGCGCCGGGAACAGCACCCCTTGCGGACTGCGTTTTCGGTCGAGCGCCTCACATTCATCATCGGTCAGCAGCTCTTCGCGCGGGACGTCCGCGACCTTTGCGACCGCATCGAGCGCGTGCGCCCACGTAGTTCGGTTCACGAAGAGCATGCCGTTGGTATCGAGTGTGCCGCCCCGGTTGATAAACCCGAGCGTCACGGTCCTGTGCGGTCCGGTGTCGAGCGGGCGCAGTGCGCCGATCATCGGCTCCGGCCGCGTATGCACCAGGAAGACGCGCGGCTCGACGGAGGCCGGGTAGAGCTCGCGCACAAACTCCGCGTGCGCCAGATGATCGCGCTCGCCCTGCCAGCGTGGTTCGCGGAAGCGCCCGGGCTCGAGCATATAGACGACGCGATGCGGCATGCCGCGCGCGCTCAGCCGCTCCGACGCCTTGTGCGCTTCAATTAGCTGGTAGGCTCCGATCGCGGTCAGAATTAAACGCGAACGTTTCCGCTCATAGCCGAGCCACGACAACTCGATCGCGCCGTTGCGGCAGAGCGCCCGGCATTCATCCTCGTCGAAGTACACCGGCACGTCGCGCTTGGCCGCGACCACGCCCCACAGCTGGCCGCGCGAGTTGAAAATTTCGCTCATCACCGCAAGCGCGCTGTTGTAGTCGGCGGGGAACACGACCCGCGACATGTCGGCCATCTCCGCCATCAGCGCCTCGGCCATGATCGGATCCTGGTGCGAGATTTCGTTCTTGCCGTTCTCGTAGGTGTGCGATGTGAGCACGACCGGCACTGAGATCCAGCCCGCGGGGCGTCCGGCCTCCTTCATATGCGCGGCGAACGTGATCTCCTGGCGCATCGTACCGAGCATCTTGGGCGCGAATGCCTCATAGGTGACCACGATGTTCAGACCGCCCTTGTTCGCGAGCGCTGCCGCGATGACCGCCTCCTCGTTGAGCGCGGTGATCACCGCGCCGTCGATCCACTCGGGGATTCCGGGCTCGGGATCGGTGACGCGGAACTTGAGCAGCTCGAGCGTCTTCAGCATCCGGTTCGACTTCATTTCGTCGGGGTTGCCGACACGCGGGCGCCGGTGCGGGTTCGCGCGGCAGATCTCGGCGAAGCTCTCGTCGATGGCGGCCATCGAGCTCGCGAGCTGCCACTGTTGCGGCTTGCGCGACTGTACGCGGAGATACGGAATGCGCGGCAGGGCGAGCACGGGTACGTCGCGATGAGCGAGCGCATGGTCGCGCTCGCGCGGGCGGTGCGAGCGGTCGTGGCACTGCAGCAGCGCCGCGCTCGTCTTGAGCGCATCGGGCGCAACTCGCAGCTGTCGCGCGCTCTGGTTGAAATTGCGCGCGGCGCCGGCGTCGCGATGCGGATTGGCGCCCAACGGCAGGTTGTGCGCGAGGTTGGTGCCGGCGCCGTAGAAGCCCGCGCCCTTCATCGACACCGCTATGCCGTACGGCATGCGCACCGGGTAGGGCTCGCCACCCTCCTCGACCGCGCGCGCTGCCGCGGCGAGACGTGATTCGATTTCGAAGATCGCCCACGCGAACGCAGCTGGGTCAGTCCCGTCGAACTTGACGGGATCGAACGAGTTGAGCTCGAGGTGGCGCTCGAACCATCCGATCCCGCCCTGCTGCGACATGGTGGTGCGCTGATCGATGCGGCGCCCGTTCGCGATCATGATCGGCACAACCAGGCCGCTGTCACCCGCCCGCCACCAACGCGGCGACCAGTCGCTGCCGCGCTG
>CAYSCX010000153.1:0-1929 GCA_964429575.1 uncultured Binatia bacterium (SeqCode)
CCAAGGACATCGACGAGCTCAAGGCCGAGATCGGCAAGGTGCTCGAACGCAACGGAGTTCCCGGCGTCGGGCTCGCATTGGTCAACAAGGATCAAGTCTTGTTCGCGGGCGGAGTTGGGAAGGCCGATATCGCAACCGGGCGCGACGTTGGATCGGACACCGCGTTCCGCGTCGCCTCGATCACCAAGAGTTTCGTGGCACTGTGCGCGCTCCGCTTGCAGGAGGAAGGGCAGCTCGACCTGAACGCCAAGGTGGCCGACATCGCGCCCGAAATACCCGTGGAGAATCGCTGGGACGCGACTGATCCGGTTCGGGTCGTGCACCTCCTCGAACACACGGCCGGGTTCAATGACTTCTCGCTCGCGGAGTTCTACGATTTTGACGCGCCGCCCGAAACGCCGCTGAAACTGACGCTGCAGCGTTTCCCCGAACCGCAGCGGGTGCGCTGGAGGCCCGGCACCTATGTGTCGTACTCGAACCCCGGCTATGGTTTCGCCGGGTATATCGTCGAGAGAGTTGCGGGCGAAGATTTCACGTCACACGTCGCGCGAGCGATCCTGAAGCCGCTCGGCATGAATGGTTCCGACATAGTGCTCAACGATGAGATGGCGGCCGCGCTCGCGCAGGGCTATGCAGGCAACCCGCCTGCGCCGGTACCGTACCATCCGACGTACTTGAGGCCGTCGGGCGGCCTGAAATCGACGCCCGCCGACATGGCGCGCTTCGTGCGCATGATGCTCGGGCGCGGCCAGCTCGATGGGGTGCGTATCGTAAGCGAGGAATCGATCGCGCGCATGGAAGTCCCCAAAACTTCGCTCGCAGCGCGCAGCGGTCTGGTGAACGGCTATGGGCTCGGCAACTACGCGGGCTTCGGGCGGCGATTCGTGACCCACGGTCACGACGGCGGCATCGATGGATTCTTATCGCGCTACGCCTACATCCCGGATCAAGGCGTCGGCTATTTCTTCTCAATCAACAATACCAGCGGTGGTGCGATGGAGAGCATCGATTCACTGCTCTTCCGCTACTTGACGCGCGGCGCACAGGAGCAGAAACCGCGGGTCGAGAAACTCGACGGAGCAGCCCAACGATTCGAGGGCTTCTACGAAGTTGCGTCGCCCCGCCAGGAGGTTCTGAAGTTCGCGGACTTGCTCGCGCGCCCGCAGATTGTTCGTGTGCACGACGGCAAACTGATCGGCCGAAATCTCTTCGGCAGTGAGTATCAGCTGCTTCCCGCGGGCAAGAACCTCTTCCGCGTCTCGCGTGCGCCGTTCCCCAGCGCAGTCTTCACTGCCAATGCTGAAGGAGAGGAAGTGTTCGCCGCAGCCTTTCCACCATATGTGCCGATGCCGATGGCGTTCGTGAAAAGGAGCCCCGTCTGGCCGATGACACGGCTCGCGCTGTCGCTCGGTGCGGTGACGCTGATGCTGAGTTCCGTGTTGTTTGCGGTCATTTGGATTCCGCGCAAGGTGCTCGGGCGCATGAGGGGCGTCAAGCACTTGTCAGTCCGGCTAGTTCCGCTGCTGGCGACGATCGCATTATCGCTCTTTCTCGCACTACCGATGAATGCGAGCCCGATCGTGATGGCGCGGCCGAACGCGATCACCATCACGACGTTCGTCGCATCTATCGCCTTCGCTGTCCTATCGATACTGGCTCTGGTCCTCGCTGTCAGGTCGTTTCGGTGGGGGATGAATCGCACCGCGCGGTTCCATTCGCTGCTCGTTTCGATAGGCGCCTGCGGTATCGCGTGGTATCTGGCCCACTGGGGCATGATTGGCTTTCGTACCTGGGCTGCGTTCTGAGAACTCCCGCGCGGACTCGCCAACCGGGCCATCGATCGTTTGCCGAATCGAGCGAATCCACTCGGATTGCGTTTGTAGGCTAGTCAAAGCGTAACTAATCGAACAATAGCTACGACTGCTTTGC
>CAYSCX010000154.1:0-1824 GCA_964429575.1 uncultured Binatia bacterium (SeqCode)
CAAGCTGGCTCGAGAGTGCAATCACGGTTGCGACCGCGGGACTCAAGGTGCCCGCATTGATCGCGACCGCGCCCCCGAAAGAATGGCCCATCAACGCGACCCGCTGGTGCTCGGTGCCGCGCAGGAAACTCAGCGCTGCGAGCGTGTCGAGCAGACACTCACCGAATTCGTTCGGCGCGCGGTAATCGATGCGCGCGACAGACACGCCCTCGCGCGCTAGCTCACGTCCGAGCCGCGCGTACAGCAGCGACGGGCCGTCGTAACCGCCAATCGCGCCGCTCACGCAAAGCGCCGCGCGCCGCGCCTCCGGCGCGGGATGAAACACCACTGGGATGGCGCCGCGAGTCGTTTGCAGCGCGAGCTTGCGCACGCCCGCAATTTCATAGGCAGGCTCAACGCCGGTTATTCGTAGATTGATTTCGTCGCTCATCTCGCCGCCGCGGAGCGCTCAGCGCGATTCGGCGGTGCGACGGTCGTTCGGCGCGCCGTCGCCGGATTCGCCGAGCATGCGCATCCCATATTTGACCAACGCGACCAACCGTTCGACGCGCTGCAACAGCTCCGGCTGCGCGTCAGCGGGCGCGTCGGCGAGTTGCGCGGCGGTCTCGGCGAGGCTTTGTCTGAGGACGGCGACCGCCTGCTCGAGTTGCGCACGATCCGGGGCGTGCGCGCGCGCTCGATCACGCGCCGCGCGCACTTCGGCGAAATCGATAATTCGTGCCATCGCGAGCGGGCAAAATTCGCCCCGCGTTTCCGATTATCGCCAATCATTTCCACGCGCACCAGCGAACACTCTTCACCTGTCCGTGTCTTTGCAGCGGCGCATCGCGATGCGCCCATTTTCCCTTCTCCGGGTTCCCCTTCCCTTTAGGGAAGGGGTCAGGGGTTAGGTCGTCGCGGCTCGCGACCACCAACCCGACCAACGG
The DNA here is from genome assembly GCA_964429575.1 of uncultured Binatia bacterium (SeqCode). GTDB lineage: Bacteria > Desulfobacterota > Binatia > Binatales > Binataceae > CAYSCX01. The sequence continues at coordinate 927 of CAYSCX010000154.1, forward strand.
GAACGATCCTCCAGCCAACCTTCGACTTCCTGCGCTTGGCAGTCGCCTCTCTCGCCGCGGTCCGGTTCCCCTTCCCTTTAGGGAAGGGGTTAGGGGTTAGGTAGGTAGCGGCTCGCGACCCTCACCGCAGCTTCTCTCCCGCCCGGCGCTTCGCATCCAGCGTTGCGCTTCCGCCTTCGGCGACCCACCGCATCTGCCGGGCGATACCGTTTAGGATGTCCAATTCGCGCGCGCGCACGCCGCTTCGTCCGAGAATTGCGCGTAGCGCGAACATGATGTGGTCGGGATTGTCGGCGGGGAGAAATCCGATCGAGACCAGCGCCTCGCCCATCCGCTCGAGCATCGCATCGACCTCGCGCGAGGGTGCGAACTCGGCGGGCGCTCTTGCGACGCCGCTCCCAGGCTCAGCCGCGAGCATCAATTCATCTGCGGTCACCATCACTGCCTGCGCGACATTGAGTGAGCGGTATTCCGCCGCGGCGGGAATCGTAACCAGCCGCTGGCACAGCTTCAGCTCGCGATTGGTGAGCCCGCGGTCCTCGGTGCCGAAAATCACCGCGATGCGATTGCTCGCCGCGAGCGTCACCAGCGCTGCCGCCTCGCTCCGAATCGAGCGCGCGTCGTTGCGATACGGTCCGCTGCGGCAAGTCGTGCCGACCGCGACCGAGCAGTCGCCGATCGCATCGGCGAGAGTCGCGAATCGCCGCGCGCCATCCAGCACGTCGCGCGCGTGCACCGCCATCGCACGCGCCATTCGAGGATTCGATGCGACCGGGCCCGCCAGCCTCAAGTCCGCGAAGCCCATGTTCTTGAGCGCGCGGGCCGCCGCGCCGATGTTGCCCGCCGAACGCGGCCGCACCAGCACGAATGAGAACTTCTCCGCTACGCCCACGCGCCC
>CAYSCX010000155.1:0-1818 GCA_964429575.1 uncultured Binatia bacterium (SeqCode)
TCTCTCGGCTCGATTTGCCTAGGTCCGTCCGCATGGCGCTAGCTGGACAGTCGCGGCGACCGGCGCAGCCGCGCGCGCTCCGCCTGAGTATCGCCTCTACTAGCGCGCGCTCTCCTTCCAACATCGTCGCGACAGAGCGATGTGTGCTGACCGGGACGGAGGCGCCGAAGTCCCGCCCGAGAAGCGGCGGTTGAACTTGAACTGTTCTGAGGGATGCCCTGACGGTCTTGCTCCGTGCTACTCGTTCCGTATGGTCAACAACGAGCGCTACGTTGAGTCCTACAGACAACTGCAGGCCAAACTCCTCGACCGGTACGGGCTCATCGCCCAATCACGCTTCCTCAATTTGGAGAAGCTCTCGACGCGCATCCACGTCCTTGAAGCCGGCGCCGGCGAGCCCATCGTGTTTTTGCACGGCGGCGGCGGGATCGCGGCCGAGCACATTCCCGTCGCGGGTCATCTCGCAAAGAAATTCCGAGTCATCATGCCCGATAGGCCCGGCCACGGCCTCTCCGACGAGTTCGACTACCGCAACCGCGACCTACGGACGGCAAACGTCGCCTTCGTCGAGGCGCTCCTGGACGAGCTCGGAGTGCAACGCGCCGCTCTGATCGGCAACTCCTACGGCGGGTTCATGGCGCTGAACTTTGCTCTCGCGCGCCCCGAGCGCGTCTCGAAGCTCATCCACCTAAGCTTCTCCCCAGGACTCCTGGACCGGAGGCTTCCCTGGATGATGCGTCTCATGGTCACGCCGATTCTCGGCAGGCTCCTGGGTGCCACTCTCGGGCGGCCAAACGTCAAGAACACGCGCATTTTCTTCTCGAAACTCATCGTCGCGCACATCGACCGCATGCCCGACGAACTCGTCGAGTTGGAGACCCTACACTCCCGTCGACACGGGCGCGGTATCGGTCGGCTCTACCGCGCGGCGCTCACCGTGCGCGGCTTCAGGCCTCACTATGTTACGCGCGACGAGCTACCGAAGGTCCGCGTCCCCACGACCTTTTTGTGGGGCGAGCGCGACGCGTTCATGACGTGCGAAGAGGCACAGGTGGCCGTCCGGCTGGTGCCCGGCGCACGCTTTGAGGTGATTCGCGACGCCGGCCACCTCCCATCGACGGACCAACCCGAAGCCACCGCCGCCCTACTCGATCGTGAGCTCGGTTCCTGCCTGCCGACGACCTTCTCGGTCGCCTTGGGCGGGTAGTCAAAATTTATGCAGGCGGGCGCAGAGAAGACTTGGGCTAAACTTGGGGCTGTTCTCTCGGTGCATATAGGTCGCGAGTCTGAGGTAGCGAGAACCTACCGCAGCAACGGCGCCGGCGTCACCCGCGGAGGCGGCAGCGACCAGATGCCGAGCCGCGCACTGCGCGCGTCGGTCTCGGCGGCGGCATGGAGACTCGCGTCTCTCGGAATCTGCTCGTACGAAGTCGCACTCGTGAGGTTACGGTTGGGAGCTTCGATAGAATCAGCGGAGACCTAATGCCTGTTCCTGCGCGCTCCAGAGCGGCGGGAGATCGACCCGGCGGGTAAGACCGATTATCGTGAGGTCGGGCGGCTGGCAGCCGTCCACGATCGCCTCGACAATTCTTGGTGACAGGAACCCAAGCCGAAGCAGTCGGCGAACCGATCGCCGATCGATGCCCTCTCGCTTCGCTAACTCGCCTATCGATTGAACACGTCCCGAGGCCAAGTCTTGTGCCCAACGACGCGCGCGGGCGCGCACTACATGCGCGCCCCCGCGTTAGTCTTGCGAGTGCAGCGAATCTAGCGGCGGCCCATCGCGGCCATCGCCTCGCCCATCTCGCCCAACGCTTT
>CAYSCX010000156.1:0-1798 GCA_964429575.1 uncultured Binatia bacterium (SeqCode)
CGCGGAGTCAGACAATGTCGCTCAGTATCGCGCGGGCAAGCAGGGTCTGTTCGGCTTTTTCGTGGGGAGGGTTATGAAATCGATGGGCGGAAAGGCCAACCCGAAGGTGGTCAACGCGATTCTGAGGCGTAAGCTCAGTGCTTGAGGTGGCGATTGTCTAACAAGATTCCAGTCGTGAAAACTGAGCTCGGTTCTCGTTGCGCTCTCTGTGAAGTGGTTACGGATCTTTGTGAGAGCCACATCGTCCCGAAGTTTGTCCATCGCTACTTTCTGGACACTTCAGCGACCGGTGCGATTCGGTTCTCGACGCGGCCCAACGTCCGCCGTAAGGGCGGTACAACGATCAAACTATTGTGCGCGGATTGTGAGGGAAGATTCGGTGCGTGGGAAAGAGAATATTGCGAGCGTCTGTTCCTTCCGTTCCGATCGGGCATCGGAACGCGCGTTGAATATGGCCCTTGGCTCGCGAAGTTTTGCGTGTCGCTTTCTTGGAGGGTGGTGGCGTCATTCGAATGGACGTATGGACTCGAGGCATTTCCGAAGTCCGTGGCCGCTTGGATGTCATGTGCGAAGCAGGTTTGGCGGGCATTCCTCTTGGGGCAAGCCGACCATCCCGCTCGAAATGAGCAACACCTTATTCCGATACCAGCGGCGGGCGTGGCGTTGCCTAGCGGCGGAGATCATCCGGCGAACATGAACCGATACCTCCTGCGGACCGTCGATTCGACACTTGCATTCAGCCCAGTCTCGGCGCTGGCGTACACCAACCTCTGCGGGATGTTGCATGTGGGCTTTATCCACGAACCCCGGCGGAGTGAGTGGAAAGGATCAAAAATTCATGTGCGCAAAGGCACGCTTGAGGTGCGAGATCTGCACGTTCCGGACGCTTTCGGCGATTTCCTGGAAGACCGGGCGAGAGAGGCGATGCGAACAGCGCTGTCAGTATCGCCGAGGCAGCAGTCGCGAATTGATGAGTTCGTGAGGCGAGATGCGGGGCGCGCGGCGGGTTCCGAGAGTTTTCGCGCGATGATGCTCGACGTGTCGGTCTTCGGCGACCGCGCCTTTTCCGGGGACTCGTAGCGCTTCTCGCCGCTACGCAAGTCTCAGATGAAGTGGCGATCACCGAGGCGTGTGACCGCGTGCTCGTGGCTGAGGCGGAAAATGTCGCGCAGTATCGCGCGGGCGAGCAGGGTCTGTTCGGGTTCTTCGTCGGCAAGGTGATGAAGTCGATGGGCGGCAAGGCTAACCCGAAGGTGGTCAACGACATCTTGCGAAAAAGACTCGACGGGTGACTCGCGTCCGGCGCGCTGAACACTTTCGCGGGTCACGGCGTCCTGATAGGCAATGAGTGGTCCATGCAACGCCATCGACAAACCCGGACGCACGCGCTCATTGCGATCGTCGCGATTGCCGCCGCGCTTGCTGTGCTGATGGGAGCGCGCCGCGCGACCGCCGAGGGTCCGTATGGCGCCGATGCGGACGACGCGCCGGGAATGATCGCGCCCTACGACGCCGGCGCGCCGGATCTCAACCCGCCGAACTTGAATCTCCCCCCGGGCTTCGGCGGCGGGCAGTTCGACCAAGGCGCAATCAATCCGCAGGAGGTCGCGCCGACGGACATCGGGCCGCCCATCGATGGCGTGCCGCTGGAGATGCCCGAGGGCTTGCCCGGTCAACCGATGGAAGAAGATTCCGGCGGTCTGGCGCCGGAGGATTGAGCGCTCCTGTCAGCGCACCGCCGAGACCCGGTACTTCACGCCGCCCTGGATCGTTTCTCCCTCGCCGACAGCTTGCACTT
>CAYSCX010000157.1:0-1783 GCA_964429575.1 uncultured Binatia bacterium (SeqCode)
ATGCGGCGCGGGGGTTTGAATGAGATTAGCAGGCATGGCAGATTCAGCGCACCCGAAAAATGCCGGCACGACAGGAAATCGCACCGTGGGCGCATGCTGCGCGCCGCCACCTTTCCAAGGTCGATCCGGCGCTGGCGCGGATCATCAAGCGGGTACCGCCGGTGCGGATTGTGCGGCGCGCGAATCCGTTCGAGGCGCTGGTGCGCGCGATCATGTTCCAGCAACTCGCGGGCGCAGCGGCGCTTGCGATTCTGAACCGCTTCATCGCGATTTACGGCGACGGAAAGTTCCCCGCGCCGGCGCAGGTGCTCAAGACGCCCGACGCGGTGATGCGCAAGGCGGGCGTGTCGCGGCAGAAGATGGGGTATCTGAAGGACCTCGCGGCGCACTTCGAAAACGGGGCGCTCAACTTCCGGCGGATGGCGCGAATGGACGATGATGCGGTCATCGTCGAGCTGACGCGCGTCAAGGGAATCGGGCGGTGGACCGCCGAGATGTTCCTGATGTTCAACCTCGCGCGGCCTGACGTGTTTCCGGTCGATGACCTGGGCGTGCAGAACGCGGTGATGAAGCACTACGGGCTTCGCAAGCGGCCCAAGCGCAAGCGGCTCGAGCAACTCGGCGAGCGCTGGCGGCCGTACCGCAGCGCGGCGACCTGGTACATGTGGCGAAGCCTCGGCATCACGCTGCCCAACGCGGTGAAATCGGAGACCAGGACGGCGCCGAAGGCTGCGCGCAAGAAACGCGCGTAGCCGGATCGCAGCCGGCGCGCTACGACCACGCGATTTGGCGCCGTCGCGCACGCTCGGTTCGCACGCGCCGCCGCAGCGGCGAGTAGAGGAGCTTCGACGATGCGAGCTGTGAAATTCAGCGTTGCCCTGCCACAAAATGACTACCAGGCCGCGAGAGCACGGGCGGAGTTGGCGGAGTCGCTCGGCTACTACGCGGTCTCGCTGGCGGACCATTTCTATTCGGGCGCATCGGTGGTCGCGAATACACCGGCGACGCCATACTACGAGTGCTACACGACGCTGAGCGCGATCGCGTCGGCGACGAAGAGGATCAGGCTGCTGCCGCTGGTGACGTCGATGTCGTATCGCAACCCGGCGCTGCTGGCGAAGATGATGGCGACGCTCGACAACATTTCGGGCGGGAGGCTCATCGCGGGGGTCGGCGCGGGATGGTTTAAGGACGAGTATGTCGCATACGACTACCCGTACCCGTCGAACTCGGAGCGGCTCGATCGGCTGCAGGACGGCATTCGGCTCTTGAAGGCGATGTTCACGCAGGAGGAGCCGACCTATCACGGCCGTTTCTTCTCGGTCGAGAAGGCGCACAACAACCCAAAGCCGCTCCAGAAGCCATATCCCCCGATCCTGGTCGGCGGGGGCGGGAAGAAGTTGCTCAAGATTGCGGCGGAGGAGGCGGACATCATCAATGTGATTCCACCGGTGTACCACGGCACAGTGAATTTGAATGAGGCGCTCAAATTCGACAAGGGCGTGATGGCCGCACGGATCGCAATGATCAAGGAATATGTGAAGGCAGCGGGCCGCGCGCCGGATGCGGTCGAATTGTCGGGAATGAGTTTCGTGGTCACTGCGAAAGAGAAGAGCCAAGCGGACACGATGGTGAAGATGGTCGCGCAGACGATGGGGGTCGGCGACGTCGAGGCGGCGCGGCAGTCGCCGATGGTGCTGGCGGGGACGGTCGATGAAGTGAAGCACGAGGTGCGGGAACGAATTGAGAAGTTCGGGATTACGTTTTTCGCTCTCAACTTTCC
>CAYSCX010000158.1:0-1699 GCA_964429575.1 uncultured Binatia bacterium (SeqCode)
TTGTCCTCGGCGGCGCCGACTTCGACTTCGAGACGCTCGCGCACCTTGCCATTGATCTGCACGACGACAGTCACTGTTTCGTCGCGGGTCAGCGCAGGATCAAACGTCGGCCATGACTCCAGATGCACCGAGCGCGAATGGCCGAGCGCGCGCCAGAACTCCTCGCATACGTGCGGCGCCATCGGCGCGAGCAGCAGGACGTATGTATCGACGGCGAAGCGTCCGAGCTCTTCGGCTTTCAGGTGCTGGAGGTGATTGAGTTCCTCCATCAGCGCCGCGAGCGCGGTGTTGAAGCGCATCCGTTCGACGTGTTCGGTAACGGTGCGAATCGTCTTGTGCGCAACCTTGAGAGTTTTCTCGCCGGGGTTGCCGGTGGGCGCGCCGGCCTCGACGTAGCGGCGCACCAGAGTCCACACGCGGCCCAGGTAGCGCGCGGTGGCGGCGACGCCGCTTTCGTTCCAATTGGTGGACTCATCGAACGGCGACATGAACAGCTCCCAGAGCCGGAGCGCGTCGGCGCCGTACTTTTCGATCATCGCATCGGGCGTGACCACGTTGCCCTTGGACTTCGACATGCGCTGGCCGTCGGAGGCCCACACCACGCCCTGGTTGCGCAGCGCAGTGAACGGCTCGGTGAACTTGATGAGGCCCGCGTCGAACATCACCTTGGTCCACATGCGCGCGTAGAGCAGGTGCATCACTGCGTGCTCCGCGCCGCCGACGTAGAGATCGACCGGCAACCAGTAGTCGGCCGCCTTGGGTTCGAACGGCGCCTTGTCGTAATGCGGTGACGCGAAGCGCAGGAAGTACCATGACGAGCACGCAAAGCCGTCGAGCGTGTCGGTCTCGCGTTCGGCGGGGCCGCCGCATTTGGGGCAAGTCGTGTTGACGAACTCCGGCACGTTGGCGAGCGGCGAGCGTCCGGTGCCCGACGGCTCGTACTTGTCCAGGTCGGGCAGCCGCACCGGCAACTGATCGTCGGGAACCGCGACGATGCCGCAGTCGCGCTTGCAGTACACCATCGGGATCGGCGCGCCCCAGTAGCGCTGGCGCGAGATGAGCCAGTCGCGCATCCGGTAGGTGACCTTGCTGCGGCCAATCTCGTTGTCGGAGGCGTACTTGCAGATTGCCTCGATGGCCTTGTCGGTCTGCATCGCGGTGATGAAGCCGGAATTGATGGTGACGCCGGGATCGGTGAATGCGCGATCGGCGGGCGGCGCGGAGCCGTCGGCGGGCGCGGTGACGCGAGGGATTTCGATGCGATACTTCGTTGCGAACTCGAAGTCGCGCTGGTCCTGCCCGGGTGCGCCCATGATCGCGCCGGTGCCGTAGCCCATCAGCACGTAGTCGGCGATCCAGATCGGAATTTCTTTTTCAGTAAAGACGTTTCGCGCAAATGCGCCGGAGAAGACTCCGGTCTTCTCCTTGACCGTGGACAGGCGCTCGATTTCGGTCTGCCGGCGCGCGTCGGCGCCGTACGACTCGACGGCGGCGCGTTGCGCGGAGCTTGTGATCTCGGCGACGAGCGGATGTTCGGGAGCGAGCACCATGAATGAGACGCCGAACACGGTGTCGGGGCGCGTGGTGAAGAAGCGGATCTGCTTGCCGGGATGTCCGACCACCGGGAAGGCAAGCTCGGCGCCTTCGCTGCGGCCGATCCAGTTGCGCTGCATCAGCTTGATCGGCTCGGGCCAATCGA
>CAYSCX010000159.1:0-1578 GCA_964429575.1 uncultured Binatia bacterium (SeqCode)
TACAACAAGTCGATGCCCATGGTGTACGCGCTCACGATGGACGTCCTGCGCGCCGCCGGCGCCGGCTACAATGTGCTCATCCAGGATTGCCGCGGGCGTTTCGCATCCGACGGCGCCTTCAACTGTTTCACCGATGAGCCGCGCGACGGCTTCGACACCATCGAGTGGGCCGCGCGCCAGCCGTGGGCCAACGCCCGAGTCGGTACCTTCGGCGCGTCATACATGGGCGCGACCCAGTGGCTCGCCGCGACTCTCGCCCCGCCAAGCCTCAAGGCTATGGCGCCGTCGATCACCGCCAGCGACTACCACGACGGTTGGTGCTACCAGGGCGGCGCGCTCGAACTGTTTTTCGCGGTCAGTTGGATCATGGCCGGACTCGCGCCGGAGAATCTGATGCGCGAGCGCGCGAAAAATCCCGCCGCCGCTGAAGAACTCGGCCGCGTCATCGGCGGCATCGACGTGATGCGCAAGCACATGGAGACCTTGCCGCTTCGCGAGTTCCCGATGTTCCGCGCGGGCGCGCCGTACTTCTTCGACTGGCTGGCGCACCCGTCCTACGACGATTACTGGCGCAAACTCTCCATCGAGGAGCATCACGCGAACATCACCGTGCCCGCGCTCAATATCGGCGGCTGGTACGACATCTTTCAGGGCGGCACCGTGCGCAACTACCTCGGTATGAAATCGCGCGGCGCTAACGATTCCGCGCGACGCGGCCAGCGCCTTGTCGTCGGCCCGTGGAGCCACTCTCTGCCGCTGGCGAACCTGGTCGGCTCGGTCGATTTCGGTCTCCGCGCCAGTCCGATCAGCGTGGACCTCGACGGGATGCAACTCCGCTGGTTCGATCATTGGTTGAAGGGCGTCGGCGACCGGCCCGATTCATCGGCGTCGGTTCGCATCTTTGTGATGGGCGCCAACCAGTGGCGCGATGAAGAAGATTGGCCGCTGCCCGGCACCGACTTTCGCCGCTACTATCTTCATAGTCGCGGCCGCGCCAATTCGATGTACGGCGACGGCGCGCTCTCGACCGGCTCGCCCGCCGACGAGCCGCCCGACCATTTCCTCTACAATCCTCTCGATCCGGTGCCGACCGTCGGCGGCGGACTCTGCTGTTACCCCGGTGCGTTGCAAGGCGGCGCATTCGACCAAGCCTCCGTCGAACATCGCGCCGACGTGCTGGTGTACTCCACCGAGCCGCTCGCCGAGGACCTCGAAGTCACCGGCCCGATCACGCTGAAGCTCTACGCGTCATCTTCAGCGCCCGACACCGATTTCACGGCGAAGCTCGTCGATGTCGGTCCGTGCGGGATGGCGCGTAACCTGACCGACGGAATCATCCGCGCGCGCTGGCGCGAGTCGCGTACGACGGCGAAGCTCCTCGAGCCCGGCAAGCCCGCCGAGTTCACCATCGATCTCTGGTCAACCGCCAACGTGTTCAAGGCGGGCCATCGCATCCGCGTCGAAGTCAGCTCGAGCAACTTTCCGCGCTTCGACCGCAACCCGAACACCGGCCACGATCTTTTCGCCGACGCACAGACTCAACCCGCCGTGCAGACCGTGATGCACGATCGCAACTTC
>CAYSCX010000160.1:0-1558 GCA_964429575.1 uncultured Binatia bacterium (SeqCode)
ACGCGCTACTACCTGGCCGCTCGAAAGTCCCAGGACTTTGGCAAAGTAGTACGGAACGTTGCGCGAGAATTCGACGGTCATAGATAGATTATCGGCAGCGATCTCGTTAAGGACGATCTCCGAGCCTGCGATACTATTGAGCGTTGCGTAGTTGTTCGCAGCTGATGTGGCCGCCGCGGTGTTGTCCGGCAAGTGTGCGGCTCCCGCCAGCGCCGCCGCGTCGGCCGCGCGTTGGAGCTTCGCCCAGTTGAAGTGGAAGACGCTGATATCCACCCCAAGCGCAATTGCGCCTACCAGCGAAGGAAGAAGGATCGCGAGGAGGATCGAGCTTTGGCCACGACCTGGTCGCCGAGTGAATAATCGCGACGCTCGTCGGGAGACTTGCGATTCGGGCGCGCTATCTCGGATGTGGTCAGCAATCGTTTTCGGTGCCATGCTTACGCTAATCTCCTCGGCGTCGCGTAGTAGTACTGAAGCCAAGGTGTGCAGGCTTCATGCCAGCTTCGCCGGCGGGATGATGGCGCGTGCGCATCGGCGTTGGTCGCGCGGACGATGCACAAACTGTTTCAAGCAGAGACACGCGTTTCGCCTTGCGACACGCCGGTGAGACGAACGTGTGCTTGCGCTTTTGCCGAAGCTTTGTGAAATGATCGACGCGACGGACCTTTTGATCGAGCCGTTCGAGTGACTCACGCAAAGCAAGGCCAGCTTGCGGTGACGATAGCGCGCGAAGCCAGTTTCACACGCCGACGCGCGTCGATCGCGCTACGATCTCAGCGAGTGCCGAGTTTTGCCGCATTGGGCGCCACAATGATGACGCTCATTGCGGTCATGGCAGGATGTGCGGCGAGTCCGCTAGCCGATGCTCGTTCGTCGATCGCGCGCGGGGACTATCCAGCGGCTCGCGCGCAGTTGCGCGCGGCTCAAAGCGCCGACCTCACCAGTTCAGAACGGCTTGAGCTTGGTGACGACCTTTGCCTGGTCGATTTTATGATTGGGCGGCCCGCGGTTCCGCTTTCGTCGCAATGGAGCACCTGTGCGGCGGCCGCGAACATCCAGGGGAGCCGCAGCGGATCGCTGCTCGCCCGCGTCGACGACACACTCCGAGGCGATTATTCCGATGCCGTCAATAACGCACTGCAAGACCGGGACGTAGCGCGCGCCGAGCGCGCGGTGCTTTCGTACCGTTCGACTCCGGGCGCGGACCAGCGATTGGTCGATGAGTGGACCGCGGCGATTTGGACGCTAATCGAGGAGCAGGATTCGGCGGCGCGAAATCTGCCGAAGCGGCAGATCGCGTCGGCGACGTCGAAGGTCACGAGCGCATTTCGCGCAGAGCGCAAGATGAACGACCGCGCTTTCGCCGCGTGGGTTGCCGAGACCGTCAAGGATGCCGGCGCGCCGCGTGCGGTCATCACGCCCGAGCGCGTTGTCTTGTGGGTCGCGGCAACCGAGCTTACGGCTGCGACCCGCAATCCGGACAGTTTCACGCGCGTCAACGATGCGCTATCCGCGCGCTGCGGTTGTCTTGGCAGAACGGACGTCGTCGTGTCGGAAA
>CAYSCX010000161.1:0-1533 GCA_964429575.1 uncultured Binatia bacterium (SeqCode)
GTCGTCGAGGTCGATGTTATGGCCGCACGATAGGCAATTGATTTTCATTTGACTCTTAGTACCTCAGCGAAAGTCCACTGCTTCGGTGCGTCGTGAAACCCCTGGCGCGCCGGGCGGTCTGCGAAGCTTGTGGCGCGGCTGCCGATGCGGCGGCCATCGCCGCCAGCAGCTTGGCCTTTTCCGCGCGGATGTCCTCGAAGCGCGCGTCGATCCCGACGATGTGTGTCAGCGCGCTCTTTCTGACCCGGCCCAGACGCAACTTCTCGAGCTCGAGCGAGCCGATCTTCATGTAGACGGCGTGCGGGGCGACCTCCTGGGCCTTGAGCCCGGTCAGCGTCCGCAGATCGGCGAGTCCTCGCAAATGCCCGTGTCGTACCTGCATTGCCGTTACCTCGCTGCCGGCTTTTTCACGCGCTTGCCGCTTCGCCCGCACACCTGGCGCATTGCCTCGTCGATCTTGTGCGGCATCAGAGACTCGCCGCCCCGTTTCACCTTGGCGGTCTCAACGTTGAGCACGTCGCGGCAGGCCCATTGGAAAGCTTCATCGTCGAGGCGCGCGTGAGCGCCGCGATGGGCGAGAATGCTGGCGATGGCGATGCACGCGCGGACCGTGGGCCGATGGTTGTTCACGCCGACCTCGCGCAGCTCTCGCACCACGTCGACGACGATCTCCGAGTCGCGCTGCGTAATTCCCGACCGCGCCATCGCGATCCTGATCTCGGTCTCACGGTCATAGTGCCCGAGGTCCATGGTGATCAGCCGATCCAGCAGCGCATCGGGCGTGCTGTGGGCTCCAGCGTACTCTTCAGGGTTGGAGGTAAAGATCGCCCGGAACTCTGGATGGACCTCCAGATAGCCGCCCTGCACTTTGCCCAGCGCCGGCACGCTCAGCATCTTCTCCTCCAGCACGCTCAACAGCACGTTATTCGCCTCGGGCCGCGAGCGGTTGAACTCGTCGTAGATGAGCGTGTAGCCGTCGCGGCAGGCGGTGGTAAGCCGGTTTTCCATCCACAGCACGCGCATGTTCTCTTCAGCCCGGAGCACCGAGTGGATGTAGTTGTCGATGAACTTCGACTTGCGGTAGCCGACGTCCCTGCCGATCAGATCCGAACCGGCGAACTCGTCGTCACCATGGATGAGGATGACCGGACGGCCGATCTGGGCCGCAATGTGGAAGGCGATGGTGGTCTTGCCGGTGCCCGCGAACCCAGCCAGATGAACCGGGTAGCCGATCCCCAGGTAGGTCAATGCGCGCTGCGTGAGGCGCTCCACGTATGGGCTCGAGACGAACCCAGCGCTCGCCTCCGGCATCAAACCCGCCCGCCCGCTCACGCCGTCAACCGCGCTGCTCACTTCCTCGAGTCCTGCGATGCCTTCGTTCTCCAGGCCGGCGTTCTGGCCGGAGCGCGGCTGCATCGGCGTAACCGCTCTGGATCCGTTGAGCGCGTACGAAGCCTTCATGCGCGCTTACCGCGGAAGAAGTTGCGATGTGCGGCGGCGCGCTCCGCGTTAAACGCGCCCATCATCTCTTGA
>CAYSCX010000162.1:0-1511 GCA_964429575.1 uncultured Binatia bacterium (SeqCode)
CCCACGATTACGCGGGCGCGGCGGTAGAGCAGAATTACATGCCCGATGTTCTGAAAGATCGCCGTTACTACGCGCCGACGGAACGAGGTTACGAAGGCCGTATCCGCCAGTTCCTCGAACAGGTCAGGTCTGCCAAGCGAAGCTCGACGCCATCGCCGCACGGGCGCTCCGGCCTCGAGCCTTCCGACAAGAAGCGATAAATCTGCTTCAGTTCCGGGTCGCGCGCGGCCTGGCGTTCAGCCGCCTTAAGCTTCGGGCGTCAACGGCAACAATACCTCTGACGCCCGGAGCATGACTCCAAGACAAAAACCCGGATGGGTACGAAACAGCACCCCGTCTGGGTGCACGGCGCGAGAGATCTAGCGCGTGCCGAGAACCGCGTCCTTCAGCGCCTTGGCCGGCGTGAAGCGCAGGCGCGTGCGCGCTTGCGGAAGATCCCGAGGCCGGCCAATCGCAGCGAGCCTTCACGCTTGAGTTCCTTCACCACCAGGTCGGTGAGACTCTCAATTGCGCTCTTCGCCTGCTTCTTGGTAATCCCGACTTTGTCCGAAAGGTGGGTTGCCACCTGCGCTTGCGTCATCATCCTCCTCCTTGCATCCCAACGCGGGATATTACCAAGAGTGAACCAGTAAAAAGGATTTTTCAAGAGTCGATGGTCATTTTCTATCGACAGGACGCTGGGTTTTGAACAACCCCAACGCGCACTCCTTGGCGCACAGCGGGTTGCGACCGAGCGTTCCGGGCTTGGTCCGATTTAGCGCATCAAACGGGATCAGTAGCGAACTTCGATCAGGAATAACCCACGCGCCGGAGCGGCGGCCGGAGCCTGAGCGCGGTCCCCGCCCGCAAGCAGCCGCGGCACGACGTCGCTCGCAAGTTTGCCCCGCCCGACCTCGACCATCGTCGCAACCATCGTGCGGACCATGTGACGCAGGAAACTGCTGCCCTCGACCCGATAGATGAGTTGTGCGCCCTCGCGCCTCCACGCGCTGTGGTAGATATGGCGCACGGTGGTCGTCACCTCGGAACCCACGCTGCGAAAGGCGGCAAAATCATGCTCGCCGATGAAGCGCCGCGCCGCCGCCGCCATCGCATCCTGTTCGAGCGATCCGCGGATAAGCCAGCAATAGCGATAATCGAACGGCGAAGCGAAATTCTGGTTGAGGACGCGATACTCATAGACCCGGCATCGAGCGGCGCGCCGTGGATCGAAATCTTCGCCGACCTCAACCGCGTCGCGGACTACGATGTCCGGCGGCAGCAGGGCGTTGAGCGCGCGATGCACCTCGCCGACTTCGAAGCGAGGCGGCACGGAGAAAGCCGCGACCTGGCCAAGCGCATGAACGCCGGCATCGGTGCGACCCGCCCCGTAAAGCCGGACCTTCTCGCCGAAGAGCTGTTGGAGCGCTGCCTCGATACGGGCCTGGATTGAGTCCTGCCCGGCCTGCCACTGCCAGCCCGAATAGCTGGTGCCGTCGTATTCCAGGGTGAGCTTTATTCGCATCGGGCGG